>NZ_CP150214.1:4143080-4779010 GCF_037969835.1 Oceanobacillus sp. FSL W7-1281
TCCATGCTGATTGCAAAATGTAAGACAATATTATTAAGTGAGTACTGATTAATAAATATATTAAGGTTTGATAAGGTAGAGCGAATAATATTTTTAATCTCATCTAAAGATATATCTTCTATCATTTGTTCAATACTTGATTTTAGTTCATCATAAACAGAATTACCCTCATCATATAATAGATCTACCATATATTTTCTTTTTGAATGCTCCGATCCTTCAAGTTTTACTAAATCACCTTTAATTGTAATTCTAAGAGTTTGTGATGGAAGACTTTGTTTCAACTCTTGAATATCATTTTTTAACGTCGATTCTGAAATAAATAGTTTTTCACTTAGTTCAAACAAATCAATTCCACTAGATGAATTTTTAAGCATTTCTAAGAATATTCTTGATTTACGGTCATTGAGTTTTAACTTCGATTCACTTAAATTCTGTTGATCTTTGCGTAAAGCATTTTTATTAAGCTTATAACCAATATTACTTGATTCAATTACATGCGATAATTCGCTGTTAATTGTTGAGACATAGTTTCTAATTGTTCGAGTTGAACAATTAAAGTATTCTGCCAGATCTTTAGAATTAACCCACTCATCATTTTTTTCGCTCAATATATCCAATAATTCTCTCTGCTTTTTATTCACTTTCATTCAATCTCCTTGAATTAAATAAAAGCAGATTATTGAAAACAATAACCTACTTTTATTTTACAATTTATTATAACTCTGCTCCATTCGTTTTAATCACTTTTTTATACCAGTCAAAGCTATCTTTCTTCATCCTTTTTCCTGAACCCTTACCTTCGTTATCCAAATCTACATGTATAAACCCATAACGTTTATTCATTTGGGCAGATGAACAACTTACAATGTCAATTGGGCCCCAGGCACAATACGCAAAGATATCAGCTCCATCATACATTGCTTCTTTCATGGCAGATAAATGAGCAGAAAGATATTCAATTCGGTAATCATCATGAATCTTCCCATCTTCCATCTCATCGTACATACCTAAACCATTTTCAGCTATCATGAGCGGTTTTTTATAACGATCCCAGTAAGTTGAAAGAGAAATATACAATCCCTGCGGATCAATTGCCCATCCCCATGGACTTGATTCTACATTAGGGTTAGGAGTTGTTGATGTTTGCTTCAGTGTATTTTTCGAAGCATCCGCTGTGTCTGTATAGTAATAAGAAATCGCTAAATAATCCATTGTGTTTTCTTTTAATATTTGTTTATCTTCTTCAGTTATATCGATATGAATATTATTCTCTTTAAAATAATTTAATGCATATTGAGGATACTCTCCAAAAAACTGCACATCCGTATAATAATACTCCATACGATTTTTCTTAAATGCCAGCTCAACATCATCTGGTTTAGATGAAGCTGGATAAACAGTTACATCAGAAACCATTGTCCCAATCTGCATTTCAGGATTAACAACTTCAGCATATTTTTTCAACTTTGCACTGGCAACAAATTGGTTATGAATTGCTTGAAATGTTGCTTCTTCATAATCATCAACGGCATCGTAAGGTATAGCCGTAGAATTAAATGGCTCAAAACCAACTAAATTAATTTGATTAATAACAATCCAATATTTCACTTTGTCTTTATAACGATCCAATACTACTTTACCGTATTTATAAAACAAATCTGCCACTTTCCGATTGTGCCAACCACCATATTTTAAAGATATATTAATTGGTGTTTCATAGTGTAATATTGAAATAATTGGTTCCATACCTAATTCAATAATTCTATCAATCAGCTTATCGTAGAATTTAAGTCCTTCTTCATTCGGCTCTTCCTCCTCACCTGTAGGGAAGATTCTTGTCCAATCAATGGAAGTTCTAAAATTTTTAAATCCCATTTCAGCGAGTAGCGCTAAATCGTCATAATACGTATGGTAAAAGTCGATACCATGCCTTTTAGGATAATAACCTTCTTTATCAGCCAAATTATCTTCAATTTGAGATACTGTCATACCATTCTGTTGTTCCATTTGAATCTCTGAATTAGATTTATTAGGGTAATATTTATGGACATCTGCTATACTCTTACCTTTTCCTCCTATATCATGCGCACCTTCTGCTTGATTTGCCGCAATCGCTCCGCCCCATAGAAAATCTTTTGGTATCTGATAATTTTTTAACACTATAAACCCTCCTAAATTTTTTTCATTATTTTCTCGAAAATTTTCAATAAATTTTCGGCAATCAATATTTCACTTTGCGCAGTCATCATTGTATCTTGTGCATGAGCAAATAACGTTGAATATCTAATTTGTTCTCCTGATGCTTCTTTTTGTAAAGTATTCGTTTGAATTCCGTGAGAAGTTGTAATTTCTTCCCTAGCTTTTTTTAAAGAGTCCTTTGCTTCCTCAAAATTTTCATTATGAATGCTTTCAAACGCTTTAACTAAATTATCACGTGCATTTCCAGCATGCATTAAGATATTCATAGATACTTGCGTTAACTCATCAATTTCTTCATTATAATCATTTTCTGACATAACCAAATTTCTCCCTTTATTATTGATTATTTTCTTCCTTCTCTTTTACTAGTAAAGAGTTGTCATATACTTTAAAGAATGGATAGTATACGGCCCACGTTATGATCAATATCACAATACACCAGAATATTGCCATTACATCTTGCGTAGCAAAATAGGAAGCAATCGGATAAGGCATATACCACAACAAGAAAGTTGACGAAGGAACAGCGACCCAGCCCCATGACATAATACCGTATACAATAGTTGGAACAAGTAAACCATTTATCCACATAGGAACCATTAAGTATGGATTAAATGCAATTGGTGCTCCAAATACCACTGGTTCGTTAATATTAAAAACAGATGGAACAATCACTGCCTTACCAATCGCCTTTAATTGTTGTGATTTACTTATGAATGCCATCATTATTGCTAACGCTAATGTTGTACCTACCCCTCCGATAGAAATTAAAGCATATAGTGTTTCTTGGGTAGCAATATTAGTTGCAACTCCACCACTTGCTACAGCGTCCATATTATCTGCCAAGTTTGCCATGTACATCGGATAAAATACTGGGAAAACTGCCCATGCTGAAATCCCAAATGAGTATAAAAATACTGGAATAAACACGGATAAAACAAACCCAGGATACGTTGAAACAATACCAGCAATTGGTTGAAAAATAGCTTGGATAACTTGGAATAAATCTATCCCAAATTGAATTGTAGCCAACCAGCCAACAAAAAGAATAAATGTAATTGGTAGAAGATTATCAAACCAGCTAACTACAAAATCAGGAATAGCGGAATCTTCATCAAAAAATGATTTCGATGCCATGAAATTCATTATAACTGCTACAAATAAACCTGTAACAAGAGCTACCAGCATTCCTTCAATACCAAAGCGTGACAAGCTAAATGTAATTTGCCCATCATTAATTTCCGGGAACAAAAGCAATAAATATAAAACTAATGATGTTGCTCCAGAAACCAGTTTATTATTAGAATAACCTTTATTCTCCATCACAAAGTAGGGAATAAAAAAAGCAATAATTAAGCCAAACATTCCAAACGAGAATGTACTCATTAATGACAAGTCGGGCATCCATTCAAAGAAATTATTTAATATAGAAATAATAGTAATTAAAGAGCCTACAAATACTAATGGCAAACCAGTAAGCATTGAACTTTGAATAGCAGACACCCACGGATTTGCAACAATCCTATTTACTCGAGGGGCAAATTTATTACTCATAAAGTTCATTATTTTTTCCATCATTATTTATTCACTCTCTTCCAAACTGAGAACTAAATCCAAAGCCTTCTCTCCATCTAATGATCCATAGATTATTTGAGGAATGATGGCAACCTTAACGTTTTTCCCTTTTGTTTTCTCTTTAATTTCGTCCTCTTTATATGCCAAATGAGGTCCAATTAATAGATAATCTATTTGGTCAATTACATTATCTAATTGAGATTCACTTGCAGCTTTAACAGTTACCTCTTCTCCCTTTTTCTTTGCAGCTTTTCGCATTTTAGCTGCCATAAATCCACTTGAAGCTCCTGATCCACAAACTAAAAATATATTTTTCATAATTAACCTCCCCTTTCTCTTTTCTTACTTTTATCTTATATCTACCTGAATTCGCTTACAAACTTATATTTTTCCTACTGATAGGAAAATAACTTGAATATGAAATGAATTCAGACCACTATGTATTTCTTTTCTCTCCATAGCAAAAACACCTGAATCAAATCTCTTCAATCCAGGTGTCTTAAAAAATATTTTTCCTACCCATCAACTAAAACAAACCCTAATCCGCCTTCTCATACTTCATACCCCCCCTGCTACCCAACCCGGCCAAAAACCACTAGAATGAATAGCTCCTTTTCATTACTTATCTCTCTTCTTATACCCCGAATTCTCCAAAAAGTCCTTTACGATATCATCGGACAACACACTCAATGCCACCCCCGAACCCTTAGCCATCACCATCATCCGACACGTAAACTCCAACGTTTCCAACCGCATCACCACTTCTTCCAGACTATCATCAAAAACAATAATCCCATGATTTTTCAAAAATAGCACATTCGCTTTCTTAGCTGCTTCTCCAACTTCTTCCCCTAAAGCTGTACTGCCCGGATGAAAATATGCGACTTCCTCTATTTTCTCAAGATAATACATCGATTCAATAAATAGCTTTGATTCTATGACCTCTTCCGAACAAGCAACGAGCGTTGACCAAAATGGTGATGCGTGAATAACCACATTGGCATCAGGCCGATTCCTATATATTGCGCGATGCATTGGTATTTCCTTAGAAGGCTTCCTCGTCCCTTCCCATTCCTGTGTTTCGATATTAACATGAACACAATCACCTTCTGTCAGATTGCCCATATTTGTCCCTGAACCGGTTATAATCATTTGATTTTTGTTTTTACGAACACTCATATTTCCGGAATTTCCCCATGTGAGATGCTTCTGCAGTAATTCATTTCCGGTATGAATGATTTTTGATTCTATATCCATTGATCCGCCCCCAATCATCTCCTCTATACAGTTATGCTGCTTCCCAGATGCACTTTAGAAAAGTAATCGACTTGACCCAGCTGGCCTCCCTTTAAGGCTATCTCCAGTCCATCAAATCGTTGCGTATTTGAATACGATTTACAGAGAGGCGCACCTGGAGCGACACTGCGTATCATTTCTAATGCATAAATACCCATTTCCTGTGTCGCATAGCTTGATGTATCTCCTCCAGCAATAACGATGCGGTTTAAGGACGTATTTTCTACTGTCTCTTTGATTAATTTCCCAAACCGCTCGCCCAGAAACTGTCCGCTGCTGGCAGGCTCTGCTCCGACAGATTGCAAATATTCTCTCGTTTCCTCAATGGATGAATCATCCGTTCCAAGTGCCGAATAAACGATGACATTCTCCCCTTCATTGATTAATTCCGTAACAGCTTTTAAAAGGTCATGGAAATAAAACAAACTCGTTTTTGGATCAATCAATTTCACTGGAGAAATGTTTAAACCAATGAACCCATTGTCTAAAGCATGTTTGATTTGTTCAGAAGTAATCGGCGAACAGCTTCCGGAAACAACAAGTACCGGTTCTTTTTCTGCCTTTGTTTCCTTATCCTTATCACCAGCTTGCTCTTGTAACCCTTCCAGATGACTCCAATAATTCGTCAACGCATATTCCACCCCAGAGGAGCCTATGACAAATAGTGGCTTCTCTTTCGATTCTTCGTAAATAAACTTTCCTATTTTCGTTAAATGATTGCTTGTCAGCATATCAAATAGAAGTCCCTTTGGTTTTTGCTTTGTAACGATTCTCTCCACCGTTGCTTCAAGCTCGGTAAAATGATCATCCATGGATAAAACATCTACCAAATCAATCGGATAACTCGTTTGTTTACTCAAATGTTTGATTAAATCTGCTTCCTGCATCGGTGTAATTGGATGCCTCGACATCACAGGGTGCTCATCCAGACGAAACGTTTTACTATCCATGCTGGCAAAATGATTGCCGAACACGGTATAGCGCTGTAATGGTGTTGCTCCTGCAATGATAGGGACAAAGTCTTGTGTATGATTTATTTCTAAAATCATTTCCAGTACCTTCCCTATATTCCCCACCGTCGGGGAAGAATCAAAGGTAGAGCATATTTTATAATGATTAATCGATGCACCGAGTTCTTGGATTTGTTTTAATATTGGCTTCAAATCTTTCTCCATCTGCTCTGGGCTCATTGTTCGGCTGGTTCCGGCAACTCCGATACATGGTACATCTGCAAACTTTTCATCAAGCAATTCTTTGGTAGGCGGTTCCAAAAATAAAATAGTTCGTAAACCGCTAAGTGTCAATGCTTCCATCGCATCGGTTGAACCTGTAAAATCATCCCCATAAAAGCTTAAGAGTCTTTCTTCTAACTGCATTTGTCAATCCCTCCGTCAGGAATATACTATCTCCTATATAGAAGACGCTTCATTATTTACTATCTCATAATGACTATCTTTCTTATTCGATCTTTTTATCATATGATCTATGGCATGTACTGCCATAATGAAACCGGATATCGGAATGATAAAATAGACATACCCCATGGGAATCCCTGATTGAAGGCTGACTACATTCATATTAAGTACCGCTAACTCGGCTCCATAATAGATAAACAAAGCAAATAGAATCAGCGCAAAAATATCCTGCAGGGCTTCCACATATTTTGCTGCTTTTCCTCTTAATTTACTGACGATAAAATCCATCCCCATATGCTCTTTTCTTTTAAAAGCAATCGCTGCACCGATAAAGGTCAGCCATACAAACGTATATCTTGAGATTTCCTCCAAGGATGCAAAGGACGTGTTAAAGAAATTCCTTCCAAAAATCATGATGACCAGGCTGCCTGTCATCACTGCTGTAATGACAACTAACAAGAGCATGCACAGTCTGTCCAAGCCTTTACTTACCTTTGAAATCAACATGTAGTTCCACCTCTTTTCTAACCATTTAATAAGCTCGGTATAAATGTAATAATTTGCGGAAATACGAGCATAAGAATAACGCATGTTAATAACACGATGACAAACGGAACAAGATCTCGCATCAGTTCGTCAAACCTCAAATTCGCAATCCCGGCTGCTACATACGTGCATAAACCTACAGGAGGAGTCAGCAATCCTACCCCTAATGTTGCAATTAATACAACGCTGGCATGAATCGGATCGATTCCAGACGCGACAATTACCGGAGCAATCACAGGAACCGTCATAATAATAGCTGCATTGGCATCTAAGAACATTCCTAAAAACAGGAATAACAAAATAAACATGAGCATCAGCAAAAAGGGTGACAGATTCATGTCAATCACAAAACCAGCTAAACTGCTCGGTACATCGTTAATGGTCAACAAGTAAGAAAATGCGGATGCGCTAATAATAATCATCATAACCGTGGCAGTCATTTTGCCAGAATTAATAATAATATCCTTCAGATGCTTGATTTTTAACTCTCTGTAAACGAAGAAACCAAGTATCATTGAATAAAGAACAGCAACAACAGCCGCTTCCGTTGGAGTAACAACTCCGGTAATAATTCCAACAATGATAATTGCTGGTGTGACCAAAGCTAAAATACCTTCTTTCCCTTTCCCAAATACATTTTTAAATGAGAAAGGAATCGATGACTTATATCCTCTTTTTATCGAAACCACCGTAGACGCTGCTAATAAAGCAATACCGACTAAAATCCCCGCTCCAATACCTGCCAAAAATAAATCAGCTACTGAAAGACCAGCAGTGAAGCCCCATAATATCATCGGGATACTCGGCGGTATAATAATCCCAATAGGCGAAGAAGCAGCGGTAATGGCTGCTGAATACTTGGAGCTGTAGCCCTGCCTGACCATTGCCGGTATCAGTATCGTTCCTGTGGCAGATGTATCAGCTACAGCAGAGCCAGAGACTCCCCCGAAAAACATACTGGCCGTCACATTCGTTGCTGAAAGACCGCCTGGCAAAAATCCTACAAGTGCATCTGCAAAATCTACCAGACGTCTGGTTACACCGCCCTTTTCCATGATATTTCCGGCAAGGATAAAAAATGGAATAGCTAGAAGCAGCCAGGAATTCGCACCGGAAAACATCTTTGAAAAAACCTGTGTCATCATACCAGAATCTATCATCAGCAAGGATAGGATAGAGGCTCCTGCGAGCCCAAAAGCGACCGGTATTCCCAGCAGTAAAAAGATAAGAAAAGATACAAATAAAACGACGGCCGAAGTCATTGTATTACCGCCTTATTCTGTTTGATTACTTCCGTTTCTGCTAACGCTTCGTATAACGTAATCACCGCTGAATTATCCTTCCTGCCTTCCCCTTTCGCCTGCAATGTTTTAAATAGTTCATGGACGAGCGAGGTGACGTATAACGGTACCTGCAGTTCTTTCCCTACTTCCAGTGCTAAGGAAATATCTTTTGTATGCAAATCGACCGTAAAGCCCGGTTCAAAATTCCGATCTAAAATAACCGGCATTCTATCCTCCAGCGCCCAGCATCTTCCGGAGCCATTCAAAATAACCTCACGCATAATTTCCGGATCGACGCCTCCCTTGACGCCTAACGTAAATCCTTCCGACATACTGACCAGGTTTACTGCTGACATCAGCTGGTTAACAATCTTCACTGTCTGACCGCTTCCAACTTCTCCGCAATGAATAATTTTTTCTCCCATGATTTGCAGCAATTCAAGTGCTTTATCGTAATTCGCTTTTTCCCCTCCAACCATAAAGGTCAATGTTCCATTAATGGCTCCATTCTGGCCGCCGCTGACAGGCGCATCGAGCATGTCGATGTTCTTTTCCTCCAGCTTTTTATTGATTTCCTTTGTAACCGTGGAAGAGATACTGCTCATATCAATGAGTAAAGCTCCAGCCGGCAAACTCTCTATTAATCCGTCCTCGCCAGTCACTGCTTCCTTCACATGCGGACTGTTTGGCAGCATAAGCAGCACCATATCAACCTGTTTTGCTAATTCTTCCTTCGAGGAAGCGATGGTCACACGCTCCTGATAGGGAAGCCGTGCTGCTTGTTCGGCATTAATGTCAAAAACGACTAGTTCTTTACCTGCCCGTAATAAATTGCTGGCCATAGGGAATCCCATGACACCTAAACCGATGAAACCAATTGAATTTTTCTTATTCATATCGTATAATCTCCTTATAATTGATTTGCATAGCCATCTGAACAACATTGTCGGAGATGTTCTTGGTTCAGATGGCTATGTCTTTTTTAATGCGTTATTTTAGCCATCTATTCTTTTGCTTTCGGGTTAAATTGAATTAATTCTGTCTCTTTATCATAATCACGATACATATGCACATGCTTCACTTCATTAATGATCAGATCAACGGTTGTCAGGACCGGTGTTTTATCCTTCACCATGTGACCGCCGAATACCTTTCCTTCTTTATCACACATTGTAGCGTGAAAATGCGTATCATAATCTCCGTCCCGCTGACAAACAACGCCCGTACCGTTTAAAAACTCGACTGGACCGTCTGCCACAAATAATTCGCCATACCCGGCACCGACGACAGATTCTTCTTTCGGAACGAGATACATATAGGCCGCTTCTTGAAAACTGCCAAAGCAATTGGCAATAGACGCATACGTAATATCATTCGCTTTACAGATTTCTTCAATCCCAGTAATTAAATCCGTTCCCGGCAATAATCTCCCCGCTACGGTTTTACCAATTTCTCCAGTTGCATACTGTACTCTTGTTTCATTCATTATGTGATACATCCTTTCTAGCAATTTATTTTCTGATAAGATCATGTCTATCTAATTTGCTGCAGCTTGTACTTCTTCTAAGAATTGAACAAATTCGTTGCCATACTCTTCTTCATAGACTGGATAAACATCTTCTACAACTTGTTTAAACGCCTCCCAATCCAAATCTTCCTTATGAATAATTTCTATTTTGTCTTCTAATTCGTTTAGGATTTCTTCATTTTCTTCAGCTGCTGCTTCTGCCCAAAGCTCTGCCGTTTCTAATGCCGCCTTATCCAATGCATTCTGCTGTTCCTCAGACAGCTGCTCCCATATTGAATCACTCAACGCCAGTACATTAGGTGTGTAAGCAAAATCCATGACTGTCAGATAATCCTGTACTTCATAGAACCGCTGTCCTTCAATATGCATTAACGGATTATGCTGACCGTCTACTACTCCCCTGTCCATCGCTACATATAACTCTGAAAAAGACAGCGGAATCGGGTTCGCTCCAAATTCCTGTAAAGCAACGCTGTACGATTGTACTTCCGGACTTCTTATTTTAAGCCCCTGTAAATCCTCTGGTGTTTCAATAGGAACTCTTGAGTTCGTAACCTGCCTAAATCCATGCTCCCACAAAGAAAGGGCTTTCAATCCTGCGTTTGCTTCGAGATTATCCAAGACTTCTCTGCCAATCTCTCCATTATTAACCGTCAACGTATGCTCGGTATCTTCAAATAAGAACGGTACTTCAAACGCTTCCATTACATTGTAGCTGGAAGCAAACAAGCCTGCGGAAATAATCCCTCCATCGATTGTTCCCATCTGCACCCCTTCCACAAGCTCTCTTTCGTCACCGAGCTGGGATGAATTATAGATTTTAATTTCGACGGAGCCGCCTGTTTTCTCTTCTACTAATTCCGTAAAAATATCTGCTGCCCCCTGTTGCGGACTGACCGGCGCCCCAACATGCCCAATACTGATTTCTACTACTTCTTCTTCCGCATTCGTCTCATTGCCGGAACCTCCGCAGCCATACATGACGAGAACAGTAAACAGCCCTAAAATAAAAATGAGTTTTTTCATGAAACGTATTTCCCTCCCTCTTGCATTTTTTTATTTTCCAGACAATATAGCTTTGCATCACCCCCTTTAAGGATATAAATCATAGATTGATTACTTAGCCATCCTTATTTTGATTAATTTGCTCAAATAACCTCTGTTCTCCGCGTTCCAAATGTGCTTCCATCACTTTTACCGCCTGCGCAACATCCTGTTGTATAATCGCTTCTAATATCAATTGATGCTCCGCAATCGAGTTCTTTACATGCTCGGGATGCTTCAGTACATTTTCAAACCATTCTTCTAGCGACATTCGGATTAAATCCAGCAGATTATAAATCATCTTGTTATTACTCGCCTTAGCGATGGTCATATGAAACATTAAATCGTTTTGTTTATTATGGTCTACCTTTCCCTCCTGTTTCATCTCTTCTATCCAGGATTCTAATTCCATAATTTCAGCTGTCGTCCGGTTTAACGCAGCCCGCTTCACCGTTTCCAGTTCCAACACCTTTCTTAATTCAATCAGTTCATTAAAAGGAACCGGATCAAGGTATAACCCCCATTGCAGCTGTTGTTTAATATCATCTGAATCCACTTTCCGTACAAAGGTGCCTTCTCCTAATCTAGCTTCAAGCAGTCCCATGGAGGTCATGCTTTTAATGGCTTCTCGTATCGTCGACCTCCCTACCCCAAACTGCTCTGCCAGTCTTCGTTCAGGAGGGATTTTATCACCTATGGACAGCTCCCCTTCTTTAATCATTTTCGTAAATTGATGCATTATAATTTCACGTATGGAATCTCGCTGCGGTATTTTTTCAAATAGTGGTTTCATTGGTCTTCTCCTGTTAATGGTAGTATGTCTCATGGTCTGACCTTTGAGAGCATACTGGATTTTTTCGACGATACTATTCAGCATATGGAATAATATTTATCGTTCTTGTACAGTTTCAAGTATCTTTTTATAAACCACACAATTCGTGTGTTATTAACTTATAATAATTGTATATTCTTTAATTGTCAACACATTTTGTGTTTTTTAGCAATTCATCCCCTCACTTTGTGTTACATTTTCTGCAAAATAAGATAGAGGTGTTAGCATGAAAGGGTTTGGCTTACGTTTAGAAAATCTAAGAGATAAATATGATTATTCTAAAACAGAGATTAGTTCAAAACTTGGTTTTACCGACAACGTATATGGTTCTTATGAAAGAGAAGATAGAAGACCTTCGTTTGAGACTGTTATTAAGCTGGCAGATATTTTTGATGTTTCTATCGACTATTTAATTCGTGGCGAGGAATATCAACCTAAGGATGAAGAGATGTATGAAGATGTAGCGCAGCTTTTGCATATTGTTAAGGAGCTTAAGCCAGAACCACGGAGAAAGTTATTGGAGTTTTTGAAGCTGATGCAAGAATGAAACAGGATTAATAGAGTGCTAGATATTAACCATTTGAAGATAGAAAAACGACCATTCTCATCTAGTAATAAATGATACTTTATTTTAGCAGTTACAAAGGGGCTTTGTATGATGGATAATAATAAAATCGGCATACAGTTAAGAGCACTTCGAAAGTCAAAAAATATTTCTACACAAGAACTTGCTGATAAAGTTAGCGTTTCACAATCATATATAAGTAAATTTGAAAATGGCCACTCAAAACCAGATATAGAAATGCTAGAAAACATATTAAAAGCGCTTGATACCAATCTTTCAAGCTTTTTCGCATCGGAATTAGAAGAGATGCCGGATGATTTAATTCTGCTTATGAATACAGTGAAAACGTTGAGTCCGGAAGCTCGGAGGAAATTGAATGAGTTTTTGGAGATAGTGAGGGAGTGAAACGAATTAAGAGAATCTGGTTATTTCAATAGAATCAAGTAAAGGTGTAATTTTACTGATAGTTATGAGAGGATCTATACATGAATGTATTTAGCGAAAGAATAGTAGACCTTCGTATTGAACACGGATATAGTCAAGAAGAGGTAGCTAAGAAATTGAATGTGTCAGCAAGCGGGTATGGTTATTATGAACAGGGCAGAAACGAACCTTCATTAGAGACACTCTATAAAATTGCGGAATTCTTTCAGGTATCCATTGATTATTTATTGGGTAAAATAGATACTCCTCAGCAACCTGTCTATTATTCCGTTTCTGATGATTTGGCTTTGAATGAGTCTGAATTGAGGGTATTGAATGTCGCAGCAGCTATGGTAAATGGGCCTTACCTCAAATGAAGGAAAAAATACTAAATGAATTAAAGAGTTTTTTATCAAAAAGTTTGGATCATAAGTATTCAGATATTGAAAAGGATATGTTCGTGCCAATCTTATCACAAATCATTCATGAAGGTGGATTGCAATTGTATCTTGGTAAACATACCTTAAAAAAGGAAGAAGTAGCCAAAAAGATTGCATCATTTGTAGTTGGTGGATCTCAGTCTTTTAAAGGAGTGTCACGCTAACAGGTAACGTTAGTTCAATACCGTGACTTTCTAGGTTAGTGTGTCTAGTCAATGACTGCTTTTTTTCGAGTCCATTTAAGTTATTTTGCTCGGACGAGAATGTCGTTAGAGCATAGAGAAACGCCAAGTCGAACATGGCTGGGGCGTAGAGTATACATTCGTTAAAATATTGACGGTTCAGTTTTCCAACAAACAGGCGCTATCCTTAAATAAGGATAAGCGCTTATTTTTCATTGTAGGACCTGAATAAGAGAGGGCATTATTCTAAGTAAAGCGTGTTATAGGTAAAATGAACTGAAGAAAGTATATTCACCAACTTGACAGTTAACGATATAACGTTTATTTTAAGTTAACGATATATCGTTAACTTAAAATAAAATTAACAGGAGGTTTTGAATGTGTACAAAAGACCTGATATGGCTCAATATCCTTTTTTAAAAGGACAGAGTGTCATTTTTATCATCATGGTGTCTTTAGAGGCAACAGATTCGACGCGGAAGTTGGGATAGGAAACGGTAACTTTGACGGGCAAGGCAGACCTCATATCTTCGCAGGCAAAGAATCTGGTGAGGATACTAGTGGTGAACGTTTCTTCGGGCGTGATGATCTCAAGATTGTCTTATTAAAATTGTTACAAGAACAATCAAGACATGGATATGGATTAATCAAAGAGCTTGAGGAAAAGTTTAAGGGGCTTTATTCGCCTAGTCCCGCTTCCGTTTATCCTATTCTACAGATGCTTGAGGATCAAGATTTAGTTAATGTAATCAAAGAAGGTCGGAAAAAAGTTTATCATCTTACAGATGAGGGGCAAGCCTTTTTGAAAAAAACCAAGATGAAGATCCTGTTAACTCAAGAATGAATGTGCTTGAAAATGTGGACCTGGACGAAATTCAGACTTTAAGATCTGACATTCAGGGTTTATTCCATGAATTTTTCAAGGTGGGCCGTCAAGCTATAGAAAAGCCCGAAAAGAAGGAACAACTACAAAACCTGCTCGAAAAAACACGGGCAGAGCTTTTGAAAATAGTTGATGACGAAGAGAAAAACTCAGATGGACAATAATTTTTAAAAATATATAAGGAGACTTTAAATTGACAATTACACTTAACCACACAGTGGTATTCGCTAAAAATAATGATAAAGCTGCACACGAATTTGCAGAGAATATGGGCCTAAAACTTAATGGTTATGAAGGGATAGACAATAAGTTTGCAGAAGTGCAAGTTAAAGACGATCTTTCTGTTTTCTTTATGACAATCGAGGATGATACTCCACAACAGCATTTGGCTTTCAGTGTTGATGGACATACTTTTGACCAGATTCATGAACAACTTCGTAAAGGGAATGTAGCCTTTGGGAACAGCCCGTTTGAAACAGAAAATCGACGCACAGATCACCCATTTGCTTCCCGTGGGTTGTTTTGGACCAATTTAGATGGTTGCCTATTTGAAGTTATGACTGATTAGCCATAATCAATGTTGATAAAAACGTTGGATATTGCAAATATGGACTCTTTGGTTCTGCCTCAATCGGGCGCGATTGTTGAACATCAAAAGCCTACGTTATCTTAAATCTCCCAATTGGTAAATGCGGTGGCAACAGGTGGTAAGTTCTGTGGCAATCACTGGTAAAAAATATGGCACAAGTGGTACATTTCCTTGGCCGTAATCATACAGACTCTTTTTTACTTCTATTATGTTGTCTCAAAATGCAGTGACTCTCTTTATCTTAATAGCTAGTTTAGTAAGACTATCTATTTGAAAAAACACACCTAGATGCAATAAAGGATTATATCATGACTATTATTTAACATATTTTAGCAGGTGATAAGAAATGATCCCACACTCCAGTTCATAAGATTGATCCATATAAAAGCAGCCCAAAATAAGTGCTTTCTCAAATTACTTTTAATTCAGTAAGTTTAATGTTTGTTCTACTTACTACATAAACAATGAATGTAAAATGAGAGATCAACATATACACATATTATAAGTATAGAAACGACCCTTGATATTCCTCATTCTAAATATCAAGGGCCCTCCTACTTATCAACTCTTCAATTCATAATAATATCTATATGCCCAACCGTAAACTGCTGCTAATAAATATGCTAGTTAAATCAAAATGCACTAATTAATTTATATTCTTAACCGGTCTCCCAATAGAATGATACTCCACTCCATTATCAGCCATTTCCTGAACATCATAAATATTTCTACCATCAAACACCAACGGAATCTGCATTAAATCCTTATACTGATTCGGGGTAACAGCTTTTATCTCTCCCCACTCTGTGAAGATGAGACATGCAGCTGCTCCTTCTAAAGCATCTTCCGGACTATCTACGTATGTGATGTTCCCCTGCCTATGACTTCCTTCTGAATAAAACTGCTTAAAGTTATCCACCCCGATTGGATCATATGCATAGATATCTGCCCCTTGTTCTAATAGCAATGGGACATTTGCAAGTGACGCAGCTTCACGAAGGTCATCTGTACCTGGTTTAAATGTTAAGCCAAGTACTGCTACTTTGATGCCTTCAAACGTTTCTAACCGCTGCTTCGCTTTATCATACAATTTCAATTTTTGCTCAGAATTTATCTCAATCGTTGCTTGCATTGTTCTCAAGTCATATCCATATTGTCTTGCAAGATACTCTAAAGCACTAGTGTCTTTCGGGAAACAAGACCCCCCATAACCAATACCAGCGTTTAAAAATTTGCTGCCAATGCGTTCATCATAACTCATTCCTTCAGCAACATCTTGAATATCTGCACCAACCAATTCACATAGGTTTGCAATATCATTCATGTAAGAGATTTTTAAAGCAAGAAAGTCATTAGAAGCATATTTAATCATCTCAGCAGAACGACGATTGACAGATACAATTGGCAGGTTAAACGGTGTATAAATCTCTGTTAAAAGATTCTCTGCCCATTCACTCTCCGTACCGATAACGATGCGAGCTGCCTCTAATGTATCTCTTACTGCTGATCCTTGGGCAAGGAATTCAGGGTTAGACGCTACTTCAACTCTCACATCATTAACAAGCGAATCATTGACAAGTTCTTCTATTTTATCATTCGTGCCAATTGGTACAGTTGATTTGACTACAACCAAACAATCTTTTGCCACAGACTCAGCAATTTGTTTTGCTACTGTTTCTACATATTGCAAGTTAGCTGATCCATCTTCTTTTTCTGGTGTGCCTACCCCAATAAATACAGCATCCACTTCTTTATATGCAGATGGATAGTCCGTAGTAAAATTTAGTCTGCCAGCTTCAATATTTTTACGCATTAATTCTTCTAATCCTGCTTCATAAATAGGAGAAATTCCTTCGCGCATTGTTTTTACTTTTTGTTCGTCTATATCAACGCAAGTTACGTTATGTCCATTTTCTGCCATGCACACGCCGGTTACGAGGCCGACGTAGCCTGTTCCGGCTACTGCTAGGTTTTTCATATAGTAATAACTCCCTTATAATTAATTTCGACTTTATAAACTACTTTTAACAACTTAATACGAATAGAACTACAAATCAAGAAAAATTTATCTAAAACTTGATTTGCTAAATAGAGAGACTATTGAGTCTAGTAAGACAATATATACTGATTATTTCATATTTACAGATTCACCAATATTTATATCGAGTCAATTTGTGCTACCCGTTCGCCTGTAACTAAAATTGAATATGCACATATATCCCATTGATTCATAGTTTAAGTCCACGAATCATAAATAGAGCAACACCGCCACCACCTTTGACCATTGTTTTGTGTCAGTGATAGTGAATTTATAACGTATAAAAAACAAGCCATTATAATTTCCTCCGCAACAATAGGGTACCACGAACAATCTATTCTAAGTTCCGCTGGGGGCCGTCCTTCCAGCAACCAATAGTAATTAACACATTAGTAAAGAGCAACAACTAAAGCTGTGGTAAAAAAACACCTATATTTGCTGAGATTGAATGATACTATTTAATTCAAATTCAATGTCATTTAAACATGTATTATATTATCTTATGAAATTCATAAAATTTTTTAACCTTATCATCTTTCAGTAAAGGTTGATGAATTTGCAGTATACTAACCTCACTATAATTATTACCTTCAATTAATTTTACGCCTTTCTTAGTGACTACTACATCCCAGCCAACATATTTTAAATTTTCCTGACTTCTAGCAGCTCCTAACACTATTTCTTTAACTTTATCCCATTCTGGTATAATTACTCCTTCTATAGGCTCCTCGGTATCAGGGTGTGTTGATATCCATTCAATTTTATGGTTATTATTTTTGTGGTACGCAGGTTTTCCTAATTGTCCAGTAGATAAATTCACCAAAGAAGTCATCCCACCTTTCCATACATTATCTACAGGTTTAGTTAAATCACTTCCAAACTTATGTACAGCAATTGGAATAAATACATCATTAGTTTTGGGATCTCTCATCGTTATAACCCTTATACTGTTGATAGTTCCTGAATAAATTTTTTGAGAATATTCTGCTTGAGTCAATTCTTCAACTATTAAGTGTTTAGAAAGGGAATTTATAAAATTTTTACAATCTGCAATATCTATTTCTTTATTATTTAAATATATAACTTCGTCTTCTATACTTAATTTAAATATGCCTTTCCCGCCTCCGCCACTTTGCTTTTTAATAAATAACGATTTATTTACTTTTAATAAATTATAGAAGTCATCAAAAGACTTAACTATATTATTCATAATGATATTTCCATTCTTTATTTCCCCAAAAATCTGTGCAACTAATTTATCGTTTTGAAATATTTTAGTAAAGATATTTTTATCATTGATAATTAATGCATATTTTCCATTTATTCTTTCAGTTTTTCTTCTCGCAAAATCAGATAAATATAACTTATAATTATCTGATTTAAAGTTGTACAATTCATACTTTGAACTAGTAAATCCATGTAATAGACACCAAAGTTTTGCCATTAATTTTTCTCTAGAAGAACTTATTCTTTCTTCTTTAATTAAGTACTTTAACGCAATAATGTTATATTTTATTCCCTTTAATATTATCTTTAATTTATCCATTTAAATTCCCCTCATCTATCCCTTTAACATTATCGATTTCTCTTCAAAGTCATCTAGAATTGTTATTTATAAGAAAATATTATAAATCTATATAGAATGTATCAATTATTGGATAATGTATTTTATTGCAAATTAGTCTTAAAGAACTTTTGTAACTTACTTCAAAGAATTTTATCTCCATATAGTAAGTTACTCAACAAGCCTGACAATTTAATTTTATTTACATTCTAACTAGCATTAAATGTTTTTTCATTTTCAGTTAATTAGAATTTTGTGTATAAATAATTTTATACTATCTAAAAACTGAATATATCTATTAATTTTCTCTAGTATCTAAGTAAAGCATATTTCTTAAACTTTTAAAATTACTCAAATCGATTATTTATTTGATATAATACTTGCATCAAATTAACTTTCTGCATGATAGTTAATTTATCAGTGTTCATTATTTCTTTTATATCTTTGTTATTAAATAAAATGTTTATTTCATTAGATTTATCAGAGTATTTATCTAGAAAACATTCCCAATCACTACTATTTAAAACTACATTCCATTCTCCCCATGGGCCTTGGTTTCCCTTAATATAACCTGTTCTTTTCCCGACTTGTCTAGAAGTCCAAAAGACAAATTGTATAAACGCATTAAAATACCAAGAAAAATAAGGTAACCGTCCATCTCCATGAATTAACCATTTAGTAGGTTTTAAAAACGGTTTTGCAGATTTGTGAAATAGCTTACGATTAAGTTTCCAATTCTGAGGAACCGCAGCACTCAATTTTACAATATCATTAGCCATAAAAGGTTCATAACTCCTAAAAAGACGTCGATTAGCATGGAGGTTAGGTATATTCATATTCATTGAACTTGGCCAAAGCTCGAACCATTCTGCCGCAGATTCCTTCCTAAAACTTTTTACATACTCTAAATGAATTTGTCTTCTTTTAGTTAGTTTTTCTAGTATATCAGACGTAAAAAGAGTATTCTCCAAAGACTTTCCGGGTGAATAATTACTATTTTTTATATCTGGGATAAACGGAAAACGCTTCGAACCGCGTATTTTTTTAACTCGAATCCCTTTTAATAAAGCATCTGAAAACAATCCGCCAAAAACAGCCGAGTATTCATTTAAGCTACAAGTCTTATGAAACCCAAAAGTATGCGCATGATGATATTGAGAGCCACTTCCAACTAAATCAGAACATGCTGCTAAAATTTCTAAATAATGTGTTTTAGTACGTGTATTTAAATTGAAATTAGCACCATATGCATTGGCAGCTTTTTTAGCTACTTTTCCTTCTCTGTTCATGTGGTCAAGGAAAATAAAAGCATCTCTAGAATTCCCCTGAAGTAAAGCAGAAAGTGTTCGTGAGTCCTCGCCACCACTAATAAATTGTGCAATATTGCTTACTTCACTGGTAATTCTACTTATATATTCTTTTAAACTACTTCTAAGTTCTTCAGCAGCTTGATTAATAGAACGATACTTATTTTCTTCTTTAGGTTCCCAATAAGCATTAGTTTCAATTGGTTCGTTACTTAAATAATGAATTGAAGCTGGATTAATTTGATGTATATTATTATATACTGTATAAGGGAAAGTAACGATACTATTAAGTATAAAATCAGCATGTGAAACTATATCAATATTATCTTTTTGATTCGATACATTTGCTAAAATATCAACATGAGTTGATAGGATTGTATTTTTAGGGTTTTGGTAAATAAAAATTGGAATAAATGACATTAAATCAGTAATAACTTGTACTTCATAAGACTCCTTGTCTACTATTAAAATAGCAAATGGCCCACTAAGATCTTCATCCCATTTAATTTCGCCTTGAACCCAACGATTATATATAGCTATACTGCCTATATCCCCATATATTTCCTTCAGAAATGTATTGTCTTGAAAATATAAGACAGGTCCACCAATAACAACAAAAAGGTGATCTTTTGTTTCATAAGGTTGAAAGCCATTATATAGACTTTGGCTTACTGCTAAAGAACCCCAGCCACCATGAAATTCCTTAACTAAAGGTTTATCATCGTGATATATTTTTTGAATTTCCTTTGTTAATTTTCCGTTCTCAACATTTTTCTTTGAATATATGAAATCACTCATTTTTTACCGCCGTCCATTTATTTTTTATTGCCTGTTAGTATTTAAGCTAATATAATTAAATTCAGGAACATCCTAGCTTTTTCTGATTACTGATTTTAATAGTTATTGATATTAATCCTAAATTTAATATTGCACCTACTATCCCAAAAAGTGCTACAGCAACTAAGTCACTAGAAAACACTACATACCCAATTGTCAATGCCCCCAATCTTGTTACTAACATAATAATAGTGTAAATCAAATGAAATCTTTGAGCATTTAATACTGGCAAAGCCCGCACACTTGGTCTATTCATTAAACCAAAAAATGACCATAATGCAATCCATCTTGCATACTCACCTGCTATTACCCAGTCGCTTCCGAATACAAAACTGTACAATGTTGGCCCGAATAATATAACTATGCTAAAAGGAAGAATGCAAACTCCTCCTAATGCTAATGTTGCTTTCTTAATAAGCGCTGTTACATTTTCTCCTTTTTTCGCTGCTTCAGCTATTCTTGGATAAAAAACATCACCAACAGCTTTTCCAATTAATTGAGATGGTAAAGATAAAATGGTTCTCCCAATTGTATAAAATCCAGCTGCAGCTACTCCAAAAAAACTCGTTAACATTAACACAGGAAGTCCATTTGATATAGCATTTAAGAAAACCTCCGGAGCACGGTACGTGGGGAAATCATAATATTCTTTGGCTAATTGTTTTGAGGTTTTTTTCTCCTCTTTCTCTATAGTTTCATCTTTATAACTAGATCTTCGAGAGAAAAAAATCATCATAGCTGCTCTTAATCCATTTGCTAAAAAAGTCAATATAACTAATACAGATGCAAATGGATAAAATAGTCCTATACCAGCTTTACCTCCGTTTATTATAACCGACTGCCAAAATGTCACTTTTGCGTTAATTTTGAATTGCTTTGTTCTAATCAACCACTGTTCAGATACTTGTACTAGACCGGCAAAAATGATTACAAAAGGTATTAAATAAAGAAAAGAGGATATCTCTTTTAGATTAAAAATATTTACTATTTGTTCATTAAATAAAAATATTATTATAAGGGAAATCAAAGATATAGTTCCAGTTATTATCAAAGAAAGTCGAATTAAATTTTTCGCGTTATAATCACTCTTCGGGAGCACTATAGCTATTGGATAAGTTAAAGCAGCGACAGGTCCTATTATATTAATCATTGCATTAAAAGTTCCCATAACTCCAAATGCTTCAGGACCATACAACCTTGTAATAATTGGAGAAAAAGCTAAAACAATCGCTTGCGCACCGGCGGTTCCGGTTACCATAACAACAACATTTTGTAGGAAATTAGAACTTGCAATATTTTTAATTCTTTTCTTCATCTAGTCCTCCTATGAGGAAATATTAATTAAAATTCCTCTCTCTAACATGATTCAAACGAAATTAAAACTGTCCCATATTCTATTATATAAACATTATTAATTATGAAACTATAAGTAATGTTCTTTTATTATTTAAAATGTATTGTCTTAATTTTATTTTTATATTTTGCTTGGATTATATTAGGTGCATAGATTCCAAGTAGCAACACTATATATATAAATCTAAACGCATATTGTTCTGTAAGCATCATGGTACTTGCAACCAAAAGAGAAAAAAGTATAAATTTTGATACAGGATGAGATTTATATTTTGATAATCTTTTAAACATAAATGCAATTAATAAAATGATTACTGAAAGTCCAAGAAATCCGCTCTGTAACAATATTTGAAGAACCATATTGTGAGCATCTTTCTGATTCATTTCATTAAAATAAATATATCGACCACTTTCAATAGCACCATATCCGTAATATGAAGATTCACTAACCATTGCTTTTGCTTCATCCCAAATTACTGTTCTAGTGGATAATGTTAAATCTTTACCTAATATATCTTCAATCACAAATGAAAAGATGCCTAAATTATTTGAATAGACAATTGTTAAAAACAAAAAAAGCATACTAAAAGCTACGACTTTATAATTTATTAAATGCTTAAGCCATCCTTTATGAATGAATATTAAATACATAATTATAAGGGATATTCCAACTATAGAGGTAGCTGACCAAAAATATACAAATGAAAATAGTACAGCAACTATTAATAATTTAGTGCTTAATATAATTTTATTAAATCTAGCTAATGAGTAAACTATGCTAATAATAACTGCAGGAATTAATGTAGCCGCAAATTGATTAGATACACCTACAAAGTATCGAGCTGTGTTTCCCGAACCGATATATCCATCTGGAAAGATTAGAAAGAAAATGATATTACCATATACTAAAATAGAATATATGAAATTCAATGAATGTAATCCAACATCTGGATAATTTCTTAATAATAATTCCACCCACATTACAAATCCTAAAGTAAGAACTGCGTGGCTAATAAGCACATTATAACTTCCATCATGTACATACGTTGCATAGGAATAAACACAGTAGTATATAGATACAATTGCAGTAACATATAAAAATTGCCTCTTCTTAATACAAATTATAACAGCTATGATAATACCAATTACCCTTATTAAATTAAATATTGAATGAAGAACCGCAATAGAAGTAAAGTAATCCGGCTGTAAAAAAGCAAACAACATTATTATAACTCCTATTACATATACATTAATTCTCAATCAAGGTACCTCATTTCAGTTTTTATTTCTAATCAAATCTTCTTTTTCTAATCTTTTCCAACTTACTATGTAGAAGAACTATATAATAAAAAGTTAAAACACGCTTACGTTTAAGCAATTTTGACATTACTTTTTCTTTCTTAGGAAGCAATCTAACATCAACATCTGACAATGCCGTTTTGTATGGTTCGGCAATAATTAAATTCTTTATTTCTTTTCTCCTATTCCAGATTCCTTTTGAGTATCGTTCATGAAAGTAATAATGCTCCAAATGCCATAGTAATACTTGAATAGTTCGTGCATTAAAAGCTACTTGTAATTTCTCAAAGTTGTCTTTTCCTTGAATAAAAGAGCTATACTCATTTAAAAGCGTATTAAAAGGACTGTGTGTATCCGTAATAAAACGTGTACCTGAAGTAGTTGATGAGTTACTAATTCTATAGTGATATAAACTTTCATCAAAAAAACTAATTTTTTTTGCATAACTAAATGCATGGATTGAAAAAATTGTATCCTGGGCTCTGGTTAAAACAGGGTTAAACTTAAGATTATTTTTTCTAATGAAATCTGTTTTATACAGCTTACACCATGTAGTACCAACCGAAACACCCTCTGTTACTTCTTGTTCGCTATACCTACCATATATTGTCTTTAAATAAAGAAGACTTTTATCATCTTCAAATATTTGATCCCCTCCAGGTATAAGTGATAACTTTACCTCTTTATTGTAATAATTTTTTAAGTACGACCAAATAACTAAATCAGATCCAGTTTGTTTTATGTTTGCAACTGCATGTTCCAACATATTCGTTTCTGCCCAATCATCGCTATCAACAAAAGTTATATATTCACCTGTCGCAACATCAATTCCTAAATTCCTTGCAGCTGATACTCCAGAATTTTTTATACTGTGTACCTTAATTCTGCTATCTTGATTTGCATAACTTTCACATATTGATAACGAATGATCTTTCGAGCCATCATCTACTAAGATTATTTCAATGTTCTCATGAGTCTGATTCATTAAACTCTCAATACTTTTAGGTAAATAATCCTCGGCATTATATACCGGAACTATAACACTCACTTTATCCATATATTAACTCCTAATAAACTTTATTACAGATTTTTTCTTGCTAAAATGAAATAAAATACATATCTAATATAAATTCATTCTTTCATTAACCACTTAGTTTTCCCAGCAATCGTCTGTTTCAAATTATCAGTTTGTTTTACTTCAATTTTCGATAACCTTTCATCTATCTTTGACAATCTATCTTTAATTTCTTTTTTATCTTTTTCAGTTAAATTCAAATTCGATTTAAGGTAAATAGTATAAGTAAAATCTTCTGTATATCGTATTTGATAAGCTGTTACCTTTTCAGAAAACTTAATTGCATGTGTTATTGACTCAGAGTGTATAGGTGTATCTTTGTCTATCATTAAATAATCATTGTCTCTTCCTTTAATTTCTTTGAAACTATAGACACTCTCATCATTTTTATTCGTATCTATAATGATATCACCAACTTCATATCTAATTAACGGAAATGCTCTTGGATATAGTGAGGTAACTAATATTCTACCACTTTGCGAAGGATTACCATCCTCATCTACACACTCAATTAAATTATTTTTCCAAAGTACTTTATACCCGCCCTCAGGATGAGTATGAGCTAAATATTTGGTTTCCATTGCTGCGTATTGTAAAGCTACAGGACAACCAAATATTTCACTAATATAATCTGTATCTTCCTTTTTCTCAAATCCTTCTGCTGCTCCAATAACCGCCTTTAATTTAAGCTTATGAAATTCTTCTTTTTTATCTTCGTTTGCTTTTGCAAGCATATTTAAAGCCTTACTGTAACCAATAATATACTTTGATTTAAATTTAATTATTTCTTCACCAGCTACTTTTAATTTTTCATCTGATAAATCATATGCAGAAAAACGTTTGAAACCTATCAAAGGCAAACCAATTTTATACATAAATATATTTTTATATTTTGATAACCCAGTCCCCAGTGTATGTGAGTGCCCCCATAATCTAAACATACGGTCAGACCTTTTAATATCATAAAAATCCCTAGAGTACCACACACCAGGCTCACAATCTTCTGTTTCTGAGTCCCAGCTAGGAAACTGTAGCGGGTTTCCAGTTGACCCACCTGTAGTCCCCCATGAGTCTGGTGTTTTTGATTTGTTAATTAAATTATCCATGTATTGATTAGCAAATGAACGGTTAATAATAGGGAGAGTTTGAAAATCTTTAAAACTATTAATATTTTTAGGAACTGTATTATTTTTCACAAGACTATTGTAATATACAGCATTTGATTGTATGTTTTGCCATAAATCGTTAAACTTTTCCAATTGGTATTCAGAAATATTATTTACATCCAATTTATTATACAAATTTTTTTCATTCTTAACTTTTGGTCTCATTTTTTTCTCTCTCATATAAGGCAAAAAAAACATCGTTACACTCCTTGTCTCTACAGTTCCTTCTATTTCTTAACTCTGTAATCATTTGGATGAAACATCAGATTGTTATATGCTTTATATCATATTTACCGATTATTAACCTTTGACGATTTTTATATTATCATATTTCATCATTACATAATTAGGGTCATATTTAAATCCTTGATACTTAGGATTTTTTTCTTTATTAATATTTTTTACAATATACCTCATGAAATTACAACCCATTTCATATGCGTGTGGATACCCACCACCAAAACGAGGATTAATTTCTGAAATATAATATTCACCATTTTTTTCAAAGCAGTCGATGTCTAGTGGACCAGAAAAATTGGTTTTTAATACGAATTCATTTACCAGCTTTTCTATTTTTTCATTGTGTATTGAAATTGATTTATCGGTCTCACCAGATCTCATAACAGCTTTTTCTTTAATAAACATGTCTATCAGTTCTCCGCTCTCCATATCTATATAAACGTCAATACCAAATTCCTTGTCTTTATAGAATGGCTGAATAACCATGTCTATTGAATTAGTAAAAATATTTTTTAATTCTTGTACGCTATTTACTATATATATTCCATTACTTGCGCTACCTTTTCTAGGTTTTACAACAATAGGAAATTCGTATTTTTTATTATTTATTAATGAAATTGCCTCTTCACAGTCATCCGTAGTTGGAACTACTGGAATAGAAAGCTCTCTTAAATAGTTAAACGTTTTTTGTTTATCAAAACTATTTTCAATCATTTCAAGTGGAGAAAGGATAAGTTTAATACCTTTTTGATCAAATTTATCTTTATTTATTGCTAATACCTCTAGTTCTGGATCAATCAAAGAAAAGATACCATCTATATTGTACTTTTCACAAAGTTCCAATAAATATGCAATATAGTTAGTATCATCAATTCGAGGGACTATTTCATATTTATCTGCAAAATATAAACTCGGCGCCTTTAAATCACAGTCTGTTGCAATCACGTTTCCATCTATTTCACTTAAAGTACTTTTAAGATATTCAATTACTTTAACTCTTCTGCCTGCACTTGTTACTAATAAATTCATTGGTCTACTCCTCTTTAAACATGTTTGCATAATTAAATAATAATGGAGTTCCTCCAGTATGTATAAATAGAACATTGCTATCTTTGATTTTATTTAAATCGATATAACTAAGCATTCCATAAAAAGCTTTTCCAGTATAAACTGGATCTAATAAAACACCTGATTTTTTTGCAACTGTTTTTATATTATCAATTATTTCTGGATATATATGAGCATATCCATCACCAATATATGAATCATTAAATATAATTTGATCATTAAAAGAATCTATTGAATGATGGAATTCATTAAAATATTCTTTTAAACTTTCATGGATGACTTCTTTCCCTCTATTGCTATTTCTTGCAACACTTATACCGACAATTTTTATTTTTGAATTTACGATCGTTTTTCCAGCAATTAGTCCTGCTTGTGTTGTTCCAGTACCTGAAGCATGAAAGATATAGTCAAATTCAATATCTTTTTTACTTTGCTGTTCTATAATCTCATCAAAAGCCACTTTATATGCATGAGTTCCTAAATTTCCATGTCCTCCACCTTGAATAAAATAAGGATTATAGCCTTTGTTTTTTAGGTCCAAGAGCGTTTCTTCTATTTTTTGTGGCACATTATCTGTATCTACCCATACGACCTCCACATCAAATAAATCAAATAAAAAATAATTCCCGTTAAACTCTGGTTTATCGGATTTTGATAAAATTAAAACGGTTTTTACTCCCTGTCTACTCGCTGCAGCTGCCGTTAATCTACAATGATTTGATTGGGGAGAACCATAAGTAACTATACAATCAGCTTTTTTTTCTTCAGCATCAGCTAAGAAATATTCAAGTTTTCTTACCTTATTCCCGCCTAATGCTAAATCTGTTAAATCGTCTCTTTTAATATAAATATTATTTGACTCAAAAGAATTATAGAATTGTATAGGAGTTGGTGTTTTTGCTAAATTAATTTTTTTCATATGCAGATCTAATTTATACCTTTCTTAAAAATTTAATTATTCTGATGCACCCTAATTATTGTTATTAACTTCAATTATTATAACTCTGATTTAAACAGCTATCCGATAATAGTATTATAAATTTTTGTATTCTCTTTTCGTTATTCCCATTATATATCTATTTCTTAATTCACCATGTGAAAGAATATCTTCACGTAATAAACCTTCAATTTGGAAACCAACTTTTTTATTTAAATTTATCATCGGAGTATTTTTTTCCCAAACATATGCATATATTTTATTTAAATTTAATTCATTAAACGCATAGTCCAAAATAAGTTTTCTAATATCATAACCGTATCCTTTACCTTGAGAACTTAAGTCTCCAATCCCCATATAGGATTCAGCCTTTGAATTTTTATAGTCAATATTTAATAGACCCCCAAAGCCAATCGGTTCATCATTTTCTTTATTACATACAAAGAAATCTCTTCTGTTTGGACTTCCAGAAACACTATTTAGCCATTTTCTAGTCCCTACTTTAGACACAGGGTAATCAAAATTGAGTGTGCCTCGAAAATCAGGGTTATTTATCCAACTAACTTTATAGGGTATATCTTCTTCTTCCATTAATCTTAAATATATACGCTCATTCTCAATCATATTAATCTCCTTTAAAGTTAAAATAGCCTATTACTTTTTTCTATTAACCTTAGAATCATTTCTTCCTGAATATATACCTTCTGATAATAAAACTACTTTTATAGTTTTTAATAAAATTTTTATATCTAATAAAAATGAAATATTTCTTACGTACCATACGTCTTTTTCAATTCTTTCCGGCCATGTTAACTTATTTCGACCATTAACTTGGGCCCAACCCGTTATACCTGGTAACACCTTTAACCTAATTTTGTCATAATCATTATATTTTTTTAAGTGAACAACTGGAGCTGGTCTCGGACCAATAAAACTCATATCACCTTTTAATATATTAACTAATTGAGGTATTTCATCAATACTAATCTTCCGTAAAAGATTTCCTATGTTGGTTATTCTTGGGTCCTTTTCAGCAGTGGTCAATCCTCCGCCCATACTCTCAGCATTATCAATCATTGTTCTGAATTTCCATACTTTAAATGTCTTTCCTTTTCTTCCTATCCTAGGCTGTTTAAAAATTATAGGTCCACGGGAATCTACTTTAATTAAAACGGCTGTTATAATGAATAATGGAGAAAGTATTACTAGTAATATTAAAGAGATTATAAAATCTATTATTCTTTTAAAACTTAAATACATTTATACACCAAGCCTTTCAGTATAAATATCCTTTATAACTTTACAAACTCTCTGTAAATCCTCACTCGTCATCTTCGTATCACTAGGCAAACAAACACCATTCTTAAACAATTTTTCAGATATTCCTCGACCAACAAAATCATACCGTTCAAAAAATGGTTGCATATGCATTGGTTTCCATACTGGTCGAGATTCAATGTTTTCTTTTTCTAAAGCTTCAAAAATATCCAATGGTCTCACTTTTCCAGTTAATTGAATAGAACTCAACCAGTAATTGGGACTGTCCCATTCATTTACCGGCATAAATTCAATACCTTCCAAATGTCCCAACTCTCGTTTATAAAACTCATATATATTTTTTTTCTTTTCTACTCGTTTATCTAATACTTTGAGTTGCCCTCTGCCAATCCCTGCAGTAACATTACTCATTCTATAATTGTAACCTATTTCACTATGCTGATAATGACGAGCTTGGTCTCGCGATTGCGTAGCCCAAAAACGAGCCTTTGCCACTTTTTCTTCATTATTAGAAACTAACATCCCACCGCCAGAAGTTGTAATAATTTTATTCCCATTGAACGAAAAAATCCCATAATCTCCAAACGTACCTGTATGCTTATCTTTATAATAACCGCCTAATGACTCCGCAGCATCCTCTATTAATGCCACATCATGCTTTTTGCAAATATCCATAACTCTATCCATATCGGCAGACAAACCATACAAATGAACAACAATAACTGCTTTCACTTCCGGATATTTTTTAAATGCCTCTTCTAAGGCTTCTGGATCCATATTCCATGTTTTTTCATTACTATCAATAAAAACAGGAGTAGCATGTTGATACATAATAGGATTAGCTGTAGCAGAAAAAGTTAAAGTAGAACAGAATACGATATCCCCTTCTTCAACTCCAGCAGCTTTTAAAGCAAGGTGAATTGCCGCTGTTCCTGAAGATAACGCTGCAGCTGATTTGATTCCAACTTTTTCTGCTAATTCTTTTTCAAATTCATTTACGTTGGTGCCTAGAGGCGCAATCCAATTTGTATCAAATGCTTCTTGCACATATTGTTGTTCATAACCCTCTTCACTCATATGTGGTGAAGAAAGAAAAATACGTTCAGACATGGTTTAAAACTTCCTTTCTTAAACTGTTATTCCTTTATGTAGTTATTTCAAATTGCTTATTTTAATTATCGCTTTTTATTTCAATTTTATGTTCTTTACAGTATCTAATAAGAATTGATATAACTCATCTTTAATTTCCTCATTCTCTAACGCCAACTCAACTGTCGTCTTTACAAATCCTAACTTCTCCCCAACGTCATACCGTCGGCCTTCAAAATCATAAGCATAAACAGGCTGAATCTCATTTAACATCTGAATTGCATCTGTTAATTGAATCTCTCCGCCTGCTCCTATTTGTTGTTTATCAAGGAATTCAAATATTTCCGGATTAAAAACATATCTGCCCATAATTGCCAAATTAGAAGGTGCTGTACCTGCTACTGGTTTTTCAACAAAGTTATTCACCATATAGCGCCGACCTTCAGAAGTTCTCGGATCAACAATACCGTAGCGAGAAGTATCTTCATCTGGAACTTTCTGAACACCTACAATGGAACTTTGTGTTTCTTCATATTGATCAATTAATTGTCGGAGTCCTGGTGTTTCTGCTTGGACAATATCGTCTCCAAGTAAAACCGCAAAAGGATCATTTCCAATAAATTTCCTTGCACTCCAAACAGCATGTCCCAATCCTTTTGGTTCTTTTTGACGAATATAATGCAAGTCGACATTGGATGCGTAGTTTACTTTCTCTAAGATATCGAATTTTTCTTTTTTCACCAATGTATCTTCTAATTCAAAGTTATGATCAAAGTGATCCTCAATTGCACGCTTCCCTTTACCAGTAACGATAATAATATCTTCAATTCCCGATTCAATTGCTTCTTCAATTATATATTGGATAGTTGGCTTATCAACGATTGGTAGCATTTCCTTTGGCATTGCTTTCGTTGCAGGTAAAAACCTTGTTCCTAAACCTGCCGCTGGTATAATTGCTTTTTTTATAGTTTTCATTTCACACGCTCCTAGACTGATAATGATGAAATTATGCTTTCATAGCTTCAAGTTCGCGTCTTTCCGCAAAAACAATTTTCATCATTTCTTCTTTCAGCTCGATATTATTATAATCCTCATGTTTCTCTAATAAATCTACAATTAGTTGTCTATCTACTTCCACCGTACGACCAACATAGATTTTTTCATAGACTTGATCAGGGAATACTTCATCTTCATTGAGAAGCTCTTCATACATTTTTTCGCCTGGGCGCAAGCCAGAATATTTAACCGGAATTTCTTTTTCTGTAAAACCCGATAATTTGATTAAATTCTTGGCTAAATCAGATATTTTGACAGGTTCCCCCATATCTAGCACAAAAATTTCCCCACCTTTGGCAAGTGTTCCAGCCTGAATCACTAGACGGGATGCTTCAGGAATTGTCATAAAGTATCTTGTCATGTCTTCATGGGTTACTGTAATTGGTCCACCTTGGGCAATTTGTTTTTTAAACAACGGAATTACACTTCCTCGGCTACCAAGTACATTTCCAAATCGTACAGCGACAAATTTCGTTGTACTTTGTTGCGCAAGTCCTTGTACAATCATCTCTGCGATGCGCTTGCTTGCTCCCATTACATTGGTTGGGTTTACAGCCTTGTCAGTGGAAACCATCACAAATTTTGACACTCCAAATGTATCCGCAGCTTCCGCGACATTTTTTGTGCCAATAATGTTGTTTTTCACAGCCTCATGCGGGTTGTATTCCATCAAAGGAACATGCTTATGCGCTGCTGCATGATAAATAATCGCAGGCTGATGCTCTTGAACAATATTAAAAATACGTTCTCTATCTTGAATATCGCCGATAATAGGAATAATTTCTGTATCTATTTGTTCTAAGGTTGTTTTTAATTCCATATCAATATTATAAATACTAAACTCACCATGGCCGATCAGCAATAGCTTTTTTGGCGAGAAACGCATCAGTTGACGGCAAATTTCCGAACCAATTGATCCTCCTGCTCCTGTCACCATAACCGTTGTTCCAGTCACATATTCAGAGATTGCACCAATATCTAATTTAACAGGTGCTCTTCCCAATAAGTCCTCTACTTCTACATTTTTTAGATTACTGACAGAGATTTTCCCTGTCATTAAATCTTCAATCCTCGGAAGCAATTGCACAGAGACACCTGTTTCATTGCATTGATTAATTAATTTCTTCAATGCGCCATTATGTAATGAAGGAATAGCAATCACTATATGTTCTACCTGCATATTTTCTACAATCTCCGAAATATCCTTTGACATTCCGATAACTGGCAAACTAAGTATTTCCATCTTTTGTTTGGTTAAATCATCATCAATAAAACCGACAGGATAGAGTTCAGCCTTTTCGCTTTCATTTTGCAACTGGCGAGTAATCATTACCCCTGCAGCTCCTGCACCAATAATTAGTGTTCGCTTTTGATTATCAGTTTTTTTACTCACATAGCGATCCCTTGTTAATCGCCAAACAAAACGAGACCCTCCAATAAGGACAATATGCAAAAGCCATGTAATAACTAACGCTCTCCGGAAAATTTGATCATTGACAAAAAACTGTATTATACCAACGGAAATAATTGTCAGTGTCACAGCTTTTACAATGGCAACCAATTCTCTTATACTTGCATAAGACCAAACTTTATTATATAACTTAAAAACAAAGGCAAAAATATGGTGAAAAATTAAAAATGATATCGCACTTACCAAAAGTTCATCTACTAAAAAACTATCTGGGTAGGACGGGTAAACCATCCAAAAAGCAATAAATACGGACGACGTTACAATAAGCGAATCCAATAGTATCAAAAGAGCCAATCTTTTTTCATATGTCATGGGAGAATCTCCCTTCCTTTCAAGATCATGTTTGTATAGAAATTGATTACATTTTCTATTTAAAATAGACCCAAAAATTTCTTTTTCTTTGGTAAACTAGGTTCCATACGATTCACATTTTTATTATTAACTAACAGTTCGCTATTTTCTTGAAATAAATAGACAAAGTCAGAACCATAAGTTTTTTTGACTGTCTCGAAAGCTTCATCCATAACAAACTTTCGGGATTTGATATTATGAGCGTCGGATGCGATAAAATGGGCTTGATTACATTCAATCAACTGCTCCGTATACTTCTTTATCTCCTTGCCGAATTTGCCAATTAGACTTCCTGCAGTTATTTGGCTTAATGCACCGTTTTTCACAAAATCGTATAGTAGGTTTGTGTTTTCTAATAGCTCCATATTTCGTTCCGGGTGAACAATAACAGGAGTGAGCCCCTTCATTTGAATGTCAAAGAGCATCTGCTTTGCATATTGAGGTACGCTGGCAGAAGGGAATTCAATAAAAAGAAATTTAGTTTCATTTAAAGGAAGGATTTCATCATTATCTATACCTTCAAGGAGTTCACCATAGATTCTTGTCTCTTGACCAGGCAATACCTCCAAAGGAATACCTTCATTCTTGAATAATTCATTTAATATAGAGACATTACGAATAATGGATGCTTTATCATTGAAACAGGATCCGTTATAGTGATGTGGCGTGGCAATAATTGTACGGATGCCTTGTCCGACAGCCTGTTTAGCCATGGAAATACTATCTTCTTCTGATTTCGCCCCATCATCTACACCTGGTAAAATATGCGTGTGTATATCTATCAACCTTTTCCTCTCCCAACATTAAAAACGAAACATTGTACTGTTCTTAGCTTCGTTCTATTAATTAATAGTATAGCTTATTCATTCCTTAACGACAACGAAGTTTTCACAATATTCCTTATACATATATATTTATCGCGAATACTAATCTCAGTTTCAATAAAAAGAGCACTTATATTTAAGAGCTCTTTTTATATTTTAACTGCCATAGTAATAATAATAATTTGCTTCTTTTTTATCACGATCATTTAGAACCACGCCAAGAACATTCGCATGGACAGATTCTAATGCTTCTATTGCTTGCTTTGCTGCATCATTTTCTGTTTTTTTACTACGAACTACTAAAATCGTCCCTTCTACATAATTCGATAAAATTTGTGCGTCTGTTACAGCTAGTACTGGTGGCATATCAAAAATAACCATATCATATTTTTGTTTTGCAACTTCAACAAAGGATTGCATTCTTCTTGATCCTAATAATTCAGAAGGATTTGGTGGTATGGGACCACAGGAAATCACATCTAAATTAGTAATATCCGAAGCTTCCGCAGCCTCTTCTAAAGTTGTCTCACCAACTAATATATTACTAAGTCCACGCAAATTATCTAAACGAAAAGTATAGTGAATCGTCGGCTTACGTAAATCAGCGTCAACTAATAATACTTTTTTTCCTTGCTGTGCATACACAACAGCTAAGTTCGCAGTTGTCATGGATTTCCCTTCCGATGGTCCAGCAGAGGTTAAAAGCATACTTGATATTTCATTATCAACAGATGCAAATTGCAAATTCGTTCTAACAGTACGATATTGTTCAGAAATAGGAGAACGAGGGTTAGTATTCGCAATTAAATGCCGCATTTTATTTCCTACGTTAAACTGTTTTTTTCGCGCCATTTAAACCCCTCCGTCCTGTTGTTTCTGTTTGTTCTAAATTTGGATGCTGATGTCCTTGAATATCACTTTCATCGACATGAGAGATTACGCCAAGAACTGGTACTCCCAATTGTTTTGAAATATCTTGTTCAGTTCTGATTGTGTTATCTAGGTACTCTAATATAAATGCAATCCCTACACCTAGCATACCTCCAAGTACAATCCCAATCGCAATGTTTAATATTGGATTTGGTGCAACTGGTGATGGATTCTCTGCTAATTCAGCTTGAGTCAATATAGCAACATTATCTACATTCATAATAGAAGGAATCTCTTCTTGGAATATTTCTACTGTTGTATTAGCAATATTCACAGCTTGAACTGGGTCCTCATCTGTTGCTGTTACAGTAACAACTTGAGAATCTTCTTCACTGCTGACATTAATTTTATCTGCTAGCTGTACTGTTGTTAAATCTAATCCTAGTTCATCAATAACCGGATTTAAAATTGCCGGACTACTAATAATCACATTATATGTATTTATAATTTCAACATTTGTTCTTAAATCCGATTGTGTGAACTGATCTTCCTCTTGCTGCGTTTGGTTAACAATAAACTGCGAACTGCTTTCATATTGCGGGGTTATCACAAAGTAACTAACTATTGCTGCGATAAAAGCCATTCCTAAAATGAATGCCAGTATAAGCACCAGCCGTTTCTTAATAACTTCAGCTATCTCCTTTAAAGATATTGTTTCTTCCATTCCTTTACCTCCATTACTTTATTAAAATCGTTTTTTTGAAATCTTACTATCTTATAATTATTTGGATAATTGCTTGCAAAAGAGCGAATACCCATTATATAACAGATTTGGTATGAATAACATGTATTTTTCACTAGCTATTTACTCATATCATACGAGAAACACACGTATTTGTTAGGTGCTTTTTGCCATAAGTCGAATTATATCATACTAAATGTATTTTACCATATCTATTTTGTAAATTTTTGTTCATCAATAAAGAAAGCGTTCGCTTTTATCCTTATGTCAAGTTTAAACGTTTTGTTACAATTTAATTACATCTTCTCTTCGATTAATATCATACAAATCATAATTAGTAGAAAACCCTTTGATATAAGTATCTAACTTAATACAAAAACATCAAATCTATCAATAAATCATCTATATTTTTGAAAAAAACAAAGCACTCATTATTTTTTTTAGTGAATGCTTTGCTTCCTCTAACTCAAAAGAACTCCTTATTCTACTTTTTGAAATGCCACTTCACCTCTACAAACCGTATATGCAACATCCATCTCCTCATCTAACAAAACAAAATCCGCATACTTACCAACCTCAACACTGCCTTTTCTATCAAAAATCCCAACTTGTTTCGCCGGATTAACTGCAGTCATCTTCACGATATCCTGTAAAGTAACTCCATCTAGTTTCAGCATCACCTTCACCGCATCGATCATTTTCAAGATACTGCCAGCCAAAGAACTATTCTCCAAGGTAGCCTCCCCATTTTTCACAAAAACAGGCTGTCCACCAAGCTCATACTCTCCTTCATCCAACCCTTTTGCCCGCATTGCATCGGTAATCATAATAATTCGATCAGGTCCAACATTATCATAAATAAGCTGCAGCATCTCTGACACAACATGAATACCGTCTGAAATCAACTCAGCACGTAAATCCTCCAACTGAAAAGAAGCTCCCACCGCTCCGATATCACGATGATGAATGCCATTCATTGCATTACATAGATGCGTCAGCTGTCTAACACCTAATTTCGTAGCATCCTTTATTTGCTGAAAGGAAGCATCCGTATGGCCTGCAGATACATTCACACCAGATTGATCAAGTGTTTTTATAAACTCTCCTGTTTTATCATGCTCAGGAGCCATAGTAATTGTCCGAATTTGTCCGTTTGCATCATCCTGCCATGTTAGAAATTTAGCAAGATCAGGTTCTGTAATATATTGCTTCGGCTGTGCTCCTGCTTTGGAAACTTCTACAAAAGGGCCTTCTAAATGAACACCAACTAAATCCGCTCCTGGCTTTTGTCCATCAGCTGTCCAAGCTGCAACATTTTTTAAAGCATTAGAGATTTCTTCATCTGATTGGGTAATGGTCGTAGCGAGATAGCTGGTTGTCCCTTCTGATGGCAGCTTTTCTGCAAGTGTCTGTAACGTTTCTGGTGTCGCATCCATCACATCCACGCCATAGCCACCATGAATGTGTCCATCAATAAACCCCGGCAGCAATTTTAATTTGTTCTCTGCATCGATAACTTTTCCAGAAAAAGAGACATCAGCTGCTTCTTCCTGTGTCAGAATCTGTGTTATTTTTCCGTTCTCTGATATAACGGATGCGTTTTTTATAACTCCTTTCGGCAGATACGCTTCTTGAATGTTTTTTATAAGCAATATTGATTGTTCCACCATCTATTCCTCCAATTAATCATTAATCTATTTCTTCTATTATAACGCTATCTCTTTAATAAATGTATATTTTGTTGTTATTTCCCGGGAAATGATATGATTTATCGAAATAAATTCAATGGAAAGTTACAAGTAAACGTCTGTTCAATGTTCATTAACATTATTTGCCAAGAATGATTATGTAATTAATTACTTTTTCTATATCAATATGACTATTTCTGTTATTATTAACAATACTTTCAACACAGTTATATACCTGAGATTTAAATGAAAGTGTTATCAAAACAGTTCTATCGACCTTATTTTTTAAAACATTACAAACATGTTACATTTCTCTATATAACCTACCATTATTATCTATAAAACGATATAATTCTATAAAGATGTATTTATTGGATTATTTTTCATAGACAGATGTGCTAGATTACTTATTTGTACTATGCCGTAATGGAATAAACTAGTAATACTTCTTTAAAACTAACAAACTACATTCTATCAATCACAATAAACAAACATCTGGGAGTAAAATACATCTTGTTCGTTTATGGAATATGGGATTTGTACTTATACCAGGATTGTTGCGTACATCGTTTATGGATTTATTTCTTCATTAATATAACGTACGAACAAAGCTAATAGAAAGTATACCTGTCACATACAGTTATTTTCTTGATGCACTCCTCTTTGGTCTCCTTACAAATCATATTCAAACACATCTCTAAAACCCCAATCATTAAAATCTAAGGAGGAAACGCACACATGGCTAACAAAAAAATCATCTTCTCTGTTACTGCATCTGCAGCAATTGCATCTGCCTTTGTAGCAACAGACAGTGCTGATGCAGCATCTTACAAAGTAAAAAGCGGCGACAACCTATGGAAAATCGCCCAAAGTCAAGGAACAACCGTGTCCAAATTAAAATCTCTCAATAACCTTTCTTCGGATCTTATTTTCCCGAATCAGGTTTTACAAACAACTGGGTCTTCAAGTTCAAATTCTAGCTCTGGTTCTTCTTCTAGTTCCAGCTCCAGCTCGAATTCAAGCTCAAGCAGTTCCAGCGGAAGTACATATACAGTGAAATCCGGTGATACATTAAGCGGTATTGCCTCTCGACACGGTATTTCTTTAAATAACTTAATGAAGTGGAATAATCTATCTACGACATTAATCTACCCTGGAAATAAATTAACTGTCAGCAAAAGTGGTTCCAGCAGTTCAAGCTCTAGTAATTCTAGCAGCTCTAATTCCAATTCAAGTTCTGGATCAAGCTCTTCCAGCTCAAGCTCCAGTTCTTCCAGCACCTATAAGGTGAAATCTGGCGACAGCCTTTCTAAAATCGCAAGCCAGCATGGAACGACTGTATCTAAATTAAAATCTCTCAATAACCTGTCATCTGATTTGATTATTGCCGGCCAGACATTAAAAGTAAATGGTTCCAGCAGCTCTAGTTCCAGTTCTTCTAACAGCAGCAGTTCAAATAGCAGCTCTGGATCATCCAACAGCTCTTCCAGCAGCTCATCATCTAGTGCAGGTTATAATGTAGATACCCTTATCTCTGTTGGAAAAAGCCAGCAAGGCGACCCTTATGTATGGGGAGGAAGTTCTCCTGGCGGGTTTGATTGCAGCGGGTTCATCTATTACGCTTATAATCAGGCAGGTAAAAATATTCCTCGTACCAGTGTTGCAGGCTATTATGATAGAGCACAGACAATTAGCAATCCGCAAGTAGGAGATTTAGTATTCTTCTCTGGAACGTATAAATCTGGTCCATCCCATATGGGAATCTATGTAGGAAATAATCAGTTCCTTCATGCAGGTTCATCTACTGGTGTTACCATCACATCACTCGATAACCCTTACTGGAGCTCTCATTTCGACAGCTTTAAACGTTTTTATTAAAATTCGATAGTTATCGAGGAAAAATCTGTACCCGCCTGTTCCAGACAAACAGCAGGTGCAGATTTTTTATTTGTTCTGATTCCAGAAACATGTCTCGACAGCAGATGGGATTTTCTTCCTGCTTGACAAACCGGTCATGTTCATGTCTTTTCAAAAAATGGTACTTCATAACACAATAGAATGTGTTAAAATTGAAACTAGATAATTAGAAATACGAATAATTAGGAGGAGAATTGATTCCATGTTAGTAGGATTAATGCAACCTTTCAAAGAACCAACCGATCTGGCAAAAGAGATATCCATCGAAGCACAATCCAAAGGAATCGAGATTCTGTATATGAACCCAAGCGATATCAACGAAGATGACCATATGACCTCCGGGATGGTTTTAAAGGAAGATACGTGGGAAAATGTCGAGATGTCTATTCCAAAGATTATGGATGTTTCTGCATTCTGCTTAAAATCCAAACAAAAAATAGCCTATTTACAAGATCGCGCCTACTTAACCGAGGATGGGAGAAATAAAATCTCCAAGGAAAGTGTCCAGGAAATGTTAACAAAGGATCCGCAGCTTCAGAAGTATGCCATTCCAACCTTACGTTGTAAAAGTTTCTCTATTATTAAAGGCTTCTTAATAAAATATGGAGAAGTCGTTGTGAAGCCTGTCTACAGTCAATCCGGAGAAAACATTTATAAAATCGTACAGGAAGATAAAGATTCCTTCCTGGTCAGTCATCAGGATTCCACTGCGAACATGACATTGAAAGAAGTCTTCGCGTTCTTTCAATCTATTATTTCCAAACGTAAATGTATTGTCCAGCCATACATACCTTCCAGAACGGAACAGGGCGAGCCCTTTAATTGCCGTGTTCATTTAGAGAAAAATAAAGTGGGCGAGTGGGTCATTGTGAAAAAATATATTCGCGTTGGTACGGAAAAACAAGTTTCTCCCAACAATCAACAAAGCGGCGTCACCTTTGATGCAGGTATGTTTTTAACATTAAAATTTACTGAGGATGCCCCTGCAGTGGATGAGCACCTTGATTCGTTTGCATTAAACGTTGCAAATAAGATAGAAAAAACACGAAAAAAAGAGTTAGCAACGCTTGGTCTTGATGTTGGAATCGATAAAGATCAGAACCTTGTGCTCTTTGAATCCATCAGTGCCCCTGATTCTTCCTTACTTCATAAAGAAGTAGCGCAATTACGCACGGACTATTATGTTTATTTAGTTAAACGCACTCCCAAAGAATTAGCTTAGGCAGTCCTGTTCTATATATTTTTTTCTAAACTATTTATCATGCCAGGAATTTAGCTCGGTTCATTCCACTGTAAAATTCCTGGCATTCCTATATCAAAAACTTCTATTCATGAATACAACTATAAATTCATCTTTTTAATGATACAATCATCATGCTTTCAAAACAGATCAACACACTTTTTCCACCACCTACCTTTTTTTATAGCAAAAAAACATATTTTTTGTCCTCAGATTTATTCCTGGTTCTTTTCTTATGTTACTATTACGTTAATACGGTTTTAGGAGGTGGAAATGATACGTACTATTCTCACTTATGGAACGTTTGATTTACTGCATGTAGGCCATGTGAATTTATTAAAGCGTGCAAAAGAAATGGGTGATTATCTTATTGTAGGATTATCCACCGATGATTTTAATATACTCAAGCATAAGCAGTCTTTTTATTCCTATGAAGACCGGAAAATCATTCTTGAATCTGTACGTTATGTCGATAAGGTTATCCCTGAAATCTCCTGGGAGCAAAAAAAAGATGATATTTTAACCTATCACGTCGATACATTTGTTATGGGGAATGATTGGAAAGGAAAATTCGATGCCCTGCGCTCTTTTTGTGAAGTGGTTTACCTCCCTCGGACAGATGGCATCTCTTCTACGTTGATTAAGGATAATTTAAGAGACGACAGCTGAAAATAGACACTCTGTCATATAAATAAAGCTGGCGCCGTTTCAGCGTGTCTCAGCTGTACTTATGTGATTCCCCCTGTTACATCATCATAAATATGTAATGCAATTGTAAATTTACTAATAGTTCATTCCATAGTAAAATTAAATGGGCTTTATCAAGAAATCCGTCGATATTTCTTGTAAAAAAAGGAGATTTGTAATGGTAAAACAAAAGAATATGCGAGGCCGCCGGGTGACGCGAAAAAAGCGTAAACTCCGTAAAGGTGTCTTAATTACCTTAGTTATTATAGGCTTAGCTTTAGTCAGTGTTGTTGGTTATGGAAGTTATTTATATGTTAAAGCAAATAATGCAGTCTCTGATTCTTATGAGGATGACGGTCGTGAAGGTTCGGATTTACGGGATTTTGAAGTGGACCCGAATATCGACAACGTGTCTATCCTTATTATTGGAGTCGATGAAAATGAACATCGGGATAATGCAGAAACCTCTCGATCTGATACACTTATGTTAGCGACTTTTAATAGAGAAGAAGGCAGCGTTAAATTAGTAAGTATTCCTCGTGATACCCTTCTATATGTTCCTGAAGTAGGTCGCGAAGATAAAATCACACATGCTCATGCCTATGGCGGACCAAAAGCAACGATTGAAACGGTTGAAAATTTAATGGATATTCCAGTCGACTATTATGTCCGTGTTAATTTCCATGCCTTTGTTGATGTTGTCGACGCTATTGGCGGTATTGATATTGATGTGCCATATGAACTGGAAGAGTCAGATTCCATGGATAAACGAGATGCTATCCATTTGCTTCCTGGAGAACAAACAGTTGATGGCGAAGAAGCATTAGCGTTTGCTCGGACCCGTAAGCTGGATAATGATATAGAGCGCGGAAAACGGCAAATGGAAGTTGTCAATGCCGTAGCGGATAAAGCAACCTCGCTTGGATCGGTATTTCAGTTTGATGATTTGATTGCCGCTGTCGGCAGCAATATGAATACGAATATGACGTTCAATGAGATGATGACTTTTATTAAGTACGCTACCGGCGGTCTTGATATTGAAGACATGACCTTAGAAGGCAGCGATTATCAGCCTGGTTCTACTTATTATTGGCTGCTTGACGAGCCGGCATTAGAAGAGACAAAAAGGATACTTCAAGATCACTTAGAAATCTCTGGTTCCTCTGCTGAGGGAGAAGAGCCTTACGGAGATCCTAATACGGAAGAACCGGTAGAAGAAGGAATGTATGAAGAGGAAGACTCTTATGAGGAACAAGGCGATTCTTATCAGGAAGAAGTGCCTCAAGAAGAAACGGACGAATATGGAAATCCTTTATAAAAACGAAACTCTTTCCCAGTTTTATTGGGAAAGAGTTTTTTTGCTGTCTGTACGTATTTCGCCATCCTATACATGAAAAAGGCCTCCCTATTCTTGTACCATCCAAGAATAGAGAGACCTGCTTATCTTATTTTAACCTTCTTTTATGCAATTCTTCTTTTTTATGAAATAGAGAAACAATACTTCCTCTCGATCGGATTCCACATACCACCGAGAAAAGATGTATCCCCAGAATAACAAAGCAGAAGACAGCTAAGGACGTCATCAGCTGTGCGTTATTAACGACGATCCCCATCGCACCGAAGAACATGCTGAACGCGTAGATAATCCATACGGATTGTCTATGTGAGTAGCCGTTTTTTAGTAATAGATAGTGAATATGATTTCGATCCGCTACCGAAATACCTTGTTTATTGCTAATTCTTCGGATGATGGCGAGCAGTGTATCAAATACCGGAAGTGCAATCACGATAATCGGGATAACAAAGCTGAAGAAGGCTACATTTTTGAATAAGCCGAGCATGGATATAATCGCAATCGAATATCCTAAAAATAACGCCCCCGTGTCTCCCATAAAGATTTTCGCCGGATGAAAATTGAATGCTAAAAATCCTAGTGTTCCGCCAATTAACAGAACACATAATCCAATGACAATCATTCGAGAATCCATGATGGCCATCACCAAAATGCTGATAAAAGCAATGGTTGATACGCCGCCAGCCAGACCGTCTAATCCATCAATCAGATTAATGGCATTTGCAGCAGCAACAATCCAAAAAATCGTAAGAGCTATCCCAACATACTCTCCTAAGAAAACCGTTCCCATAAAAGGTAATGTCAATTTCTCAATAACTAATCCAGAATAAGCTACAACCGAAGCAGCTCCTATTTGCCCTAACAGCTTCGTGCCAGGCCTAAGATCCACAATGTCATCCAGAAGTCCTGTCAATAACATAATGATACCACCAATAATAATCGCTGTCATTTGCGGATGTTCTGGCTGCAGATAGAAGAATCCTGCGGCGATACCAAAGAAGATGCCTAGACCGCCAATGCTTGCCACAGCTTTTTGATGTTGTTTTCTCTGATCAGGCTGATCTACTAGATTGCATTTTTTAGAGACCCATATAATGATTGGTGTCGTGATGATTGCTGTCAATAGTGCGATAATAAACGCGATCAGCAATTCAGCAGCACTCCACATAGTTGTTCACCTACTTATTATATTCTAGTAAACTTCCCTTTGTATTCTATTACCCTTTCTTTCGTTTATCATACCATAATTCGACGAGGACTGTTATATATAAAAGCAAAAAAACACCCGAATTGCTTTCCAGTGAAAGAAACTCGGGCGTTATAAACTTATTAACGATATTGTGCAATATTAAATTTGAATACCGGGTTATTCAGCATATCATATAATCTCTTGATGCTTGGAACTTGTTTCACTGCCCAGCCAATATCTGTTGCATATTGCGGATATCCAGGGTTTGCAGGGTTCCATCTCATTTTATATAACGTGTTTTGGTTATATTGATTATGAATGTAGCTGTTTCCAATAAATCGGGCACCGCCAACGATAGCCTGTTCTGGTGAGAACCAGCCTTCATTGTAAGCTCTGATAGCTCCGCCGTTATGCGCATTGCCGTCTACCGCACCGATACCATACATATTGTATGTGGTTCTGATATTTCGAAGGCTGCTTCGATTGGATGAAGTAACAACAACAGGGTTTCCGCTGCTATTCAATCCTACTTCGATCCCTCTTGCTAATGCAGAACTTCCATTACCAGTTTCTAATAATGCATGTGAAATCAAATAGATTTCATTGACACTCTGCTGTTTGCCAGCTGTGATAAAGGCTTGTCCTCTGCCGGCAAGAATGCCTTTGCCGCTTAAAATATCACTGTTCAAATCTGAAGCAGTGACACCAACACTGCTGGTTAAATCCAAATGCTGGAAAATATCATTGTTCTCTGGATTCAGATAACTGCTTACATCACTTCTAGTTGGATTTCTCCAAGCATTGTAACTGATTCTGTACCAATCACCTGTCGAACCAAGAATTGTAACCTGTGTTCCCCTGCTTATCTGCCCATAAATGTGACTCGAACTGCTTGCAGATGAGCGGACATTTACATTTGCAGTTGTTCTGTTTGAACCGTCCACATAATTCTTATGCACATATGCAGGATCATTTCGATACATATCGGTCTGCTGTAATTGGTTCATTTGGGTGTTCAATGCCTGATTGAATGTTACGTCATACGTTTCATGGTTAACAACCCAGCGATTGCTGATTGCTTCATCCAAAGCTGCCAGGGTTCTTTCATCACCAATACCATTCACTCGTAGATTGTTATCTCTTTGAAAGGCTTTTAATGCTGCTTCTGTCTGAGAACCAAATGAATTATTTGCACTCGTTAAGGATAGATAACCCAACGCTATTAAATCTTCTTTCAAGCTTTTAGAGGCACTGTTGCTTTTCCCTCTTTGTAATGGACTATTATATACACTATTTATTTTTTCTCTCGTTAATGGATAAAGGTACCCATTGGAAATCAGTCCATAATATTCCTGGAAACTCTTTATTTGTCTTTCCATGAAAGATCCCAAAAGATTTGTCTCTGTGATATAACCAAATCCTATTGCATTCAGCTTCTTTTTATATTCAGCTATTTCTGGATGGCTGTCTCCTTTTCGGTAGATATCCTTTGGAGCTAGCTCTGCTAACTTCGCTAGCGTTACTTCATCACCTATCCCATTCACTCTCAGATTGTTGTCTCTTTGGAAGGCTTTTAATGCTGCTTCTGTCTGAGAACCAAATGAATTATTTGCACTCGTTAAGGATAGATAACCCAACGCTATTAAATCTTCTTTCAAGCTTTTAGAGGCACTGTTGCTTTTCCCTCTTTGTAATGGACTATTATATACACTATTTATTTTTTCTCTCGTTAATGGATAAAGGTACCCATTGGAAATCAGTCCATAATATTCCTGGAAACTCTTTATTTGTCTTTCCATGAAAGATCCCAAAAGATTTGTCTCTGTGATATAACCAAATCCTATTGCATTCAGCTTCTTTTTATATTCAGCTATTTCTGGATGGCTGTCTCCTTTTCGGTAGATATCCTTTGGAGCTAGCTCTGCTAACTTCGCTAGCGTTACTTCATCACCTATCCCATTCACTCTCAGATTGTTGTCTCTTTGGAAGGCTTTTAATGCTGCTTCTGTCTGAGAACCAAATGAATTATTTGCACTCGTTAAGGATAGATAACCCAACGCTATTAAATCTTCTTTTAATTTTTTAGAAGCATTGTTACTTTTTCCTCTTTGTAATGGACTGTTATAGACGCTGTCTATTTTTTCCCTTGTCAATGGGTATAGGTTTCCATTAGAAATTAGTCCATAATATTCTTGAAATCTCTTTAATTGAGTTTCTGCAAATTCCCCTATGTTGTTTGTCTCTGTGATATTCCCAAAACCGATTGCATTTAATTTCTTTTTATATTCAGCAATTATCGGATGGCTGTCTCCTTTTCGGTAGATATCCTTTGGAGCTAGCTCTGCTAACTTCGCTAGCGTTACTTCATCACCTATCCCATTCACTCTCAGATTGTTATCTCTTTGGAAAGCTTTTAATGCTGCTTCTGTCTGAGAACCAAATGAATTATTTGCACTCGTTAAGGATAGATAACCCAACGCTATTAAATCTTCTTTTAATTTTTTAGAAGCATTGTTGCTTTTTCCTCTTTGTAATGGACTGTTATAGACGCTGTCTATTTTTTCCCTTGTCAATGGATATAGGTTTCCATTAGAAATTAGTCCATAATATTCTTGAAATCTCTTTAATTGAGTTTCTGCAAATTCCCCTATGTTGTTTGTCTCTGTGATATTCCCAAAACCGATTGCATTTAATTTCTTTTTATATTCAGCAATTATCGGATGGCTGTCTCCTTTTCGGTAGATACTATTAGCAGAAAATACTGTCAATCCAGCAAAGCTTTGTATGCTGATTTCTTGTTCTTCTTCTAATTCAGTATTTTCCTCTGCGTCTGCTCCAGAATCTGCTTCAGTTTCTTCCTCTGTCGCTTCCTCAGAACGTTCTTCGGCTTCAGACGCTTCTCCAGCGTTTTCTTCTGTGTCCGCTTCAGTTTCTTCTTCTGTTGCTTCCTCAGCATTTTCTTCTGTATCTGCTTCAACTTCTTCTGCCGCTTCTTCAGAACTTTCTTCTGCGTCCGCTTCTGCGTCTTCTTCCGACGCTTCTCCAGCATTTTCTTCTGTGTCCGCTTCAACTTCTTCCTCTGTCGCTTCTTCAGAACGTTCCTCTGCTTCGACTTCAGCGTCTTCTTCCGACGCTTCTCCAGCATTTTCTTCTGCGTCCGCTTCAGTTTCTTCCTCTGTCGCTTCTTCAGAACTTTCCCCTGCTTCGGCTTCAGCGTCTTCTTCCGCATCGGCTGCCGGCAGTTCTTCGACTTCTTCCTCTTCCGTCACAAATTCTTCAGGTTTACTGAACTCCAGGTGCTCTTCACGGTCGAATGAATCGTCTGCTAAAATGTATTCTATTTGTAGTAGTGTGTCTTCATCTGCAACTCCCGTGTCTTCTATGTCATAAAACTTTTGAAATGCTTTTACAGCTTCCTCTGTATGTAGGCCATAATAAGTTGTAGGTTTTTCTAATGCTGCAAATCCAAGCTCTGTTAAATCTTCTTTCAGATCTAGAATTTGTTCATCGTCATCCCCTAGTTTAAGCTTTATTTCTTCTGACACCGCTTCGTCCGTGGAAGAATCCTGTTCATCAACATCTGATTCTTTATCCCTGTCTTCTGGCTCATTATTTTGCTCATCTTCTTTAGATGAATGACTCATCGCATATACTTCACTGACGGAAGCAAATGGAGAAGTTACCAATAAAATCACCAAAAAGAAAGGAAACCACTTTCTTCTCAAATCTTTCCACCTCCTATATTTAATTCTAGCTTTCTATCTATATATCGGCAATACCTAATCTTTTCTTAAGTCATTTTTTTTAAATTGAAATCGTTTTACCGCGGTAAAACGTTCACGAAAGGTTCACTATTTTACTAGATTGTTTTATTAGCGCCAAAAGTCCTGATTTTTGCAGTTTTTTTTAAGTAAGATTAATTGAAAATTTCACTTAGGAATTTCCTCCCTGCTATATGAATATAACTCTTCTAAATTTCTTTTCTTTGATAGAAAGGACTATAATCGTCCAAAATAATAATTATAGCCCTTCCATTTATAATGGGTGTGTTGATTTCCTTTTAGCCTCTATCCCAATCCTTTTTCCGAAGTTTACGTTTGGCGCTCTTTGCCCAGCTTTTTACTGCTTCCAAGCTTACCTGTTCTTTTTCTGCAATTTCCTGATTGGATAGTCCTTCTATAATTGCACAGTTAAACCAGACTTTTTGCTTTTCCGTCAGTATCGATGTGAATTCAGAGAAATCGGTTTCACTTTCCTGATCCAGTTTTTCCTGCGGATTCGTTCCCTCTTCATTTTTAGAGAGTATTTTTTTCTTTTTCCCATCCATATAATTTCCTGCCTGCGTCTCTACTTCTTGCTGATGCCCTAGCTGCTCTATGTATTTCCTTTCCAAAATGGATTTATGAAATACATTCACCAAACGATTTCGAATTTCAAAATTCATGTATGTCGCTAATGGTCCTTTATCCGGATTATAGTTTTCATACGCTCTCCACATGGCTACAAGTCCTTCTTGAAAATATTCCCCATCCTTATCATTAATTTGCAGCCTTGCCATTTGGTAGTACACCCTACGCTGATTCTGTTCAATAAAATCCTCCAGTTCCCATTTCTTCTTTGTCATTTTTTTACTCCCCCTTTCAATAGATTGCTTTTAATCTAGCAGAAGTTAAAAATTATGTCATATTGTCAAACTAGGATTTTCTCGGAGTAAAATCCTAGTTTGTCCGGGTAAACTGTCGTTTTTTAATAAATATGCTACCGTTTAAAGCTACAAACGGTAATTTATAACTTATTTGACCTTTTTAACGACATTTTTCGACATTCTCTGGAGGGACTCTGCTATAAAGTGTGATATAGAGCGTTTTATAGGATCATTCTTCCCTTTTTAAACAAGTAATTTTTTTATCAAAACATAAAATCTTTTTATAAACATGCCCCTTTTTGTCTCTGAGAATTGAATATAAGTGTGAAAGGAGGTGATGACCATGGCAGTCGCAGAATTAACCGAATCGGTTTTGCAGCTTACGCTGAATGAAGGTGTGGACCCGATTACCGGCGAGTTTGTCCTAAAGCAAAAACGATTCAATTATGTGAAACCAGACGCTACTGCTGAACAGCTCTTATTAACAGCAAATGCATTCGCATCTGTTCAGCAGCATACCCTTTACGCAATCAGCCGTCGGGATGTTTCCGAAATTCATGAAAGAGAGGCTTAAAAGTGGATTCAGTAAAGAAAGGAGGTGACAACCTATGCGCAAGCTTGAATTGAAATTTGTAAATGAAGAAGGCCGTGTGGTAACCTACACACTCGATCATCCTGTGGAACCAGCAGATCCAGCAGCTGTTCAGCAAGCAATGGATACCATTCTTCAGCAGGATGCCCTATATTCCGCAAGCGGCGGATTAACTGAAATCCACAGTGCCCGTATCGTGGAACGTATTGTGGAAGATATTGAATTATAATCCTTTTATCGTAACAAGACTTTGGCCCGTGAGGAGACTATCCTCACGGCATTGTCTTTTATTCTAGAAAATTCTTCTGTTATTCGTCTGAAAGCTTGTTCTTAAAATTTGTTTAAAAATCAAAGGTGGTGAATGCGATGGAGGCATGGATTTCTCTATTAACCGATATTGGGTTTCCTGCTGCGGTAACCTTCTACTTGTTACACCGGGTTGAAGGAAAACTGAATCAGTTGATTGAGTCCATCTACTCGATTTCTATTCCAAAACGATTACACTAAAAAAAGAGGATTTTCCACTGATTTAACAGTGGAAAATCCTCTTTTTTATTATTCTTGGAAAAATGCTGTTTCTTATCTTCTTTTCAGATTATAAGATTGTGCAATGGCATCTGCTGTATATTGTGCCAGCTGCTTTTTATAGCTGTCACTTTTCAGCAATGCGTTTTCTGTGAAATTATCGATAAACAGGTATTCAATAAGAATTGCCGGCATATCTGTGTTCCGCAGAACATTAAAGTTCGCTGACTTTTGTCCTCTGTCGGAAACATTTAAACGGGAAGAAATATACGAATGAATATCATTTTGTCTATTTCTTGTTTCCTGAGAAACGCCCCCATTGTAGATATACGATTCAAATCCGCCTGTTGACCCATTAAAGGCGTTGTTATGGAAACTCACAAAATAATCAGCACCCCATCTATTCGCATGGTTTGCCCGTTCGGTTAATTCAACAAAAACATCTGATCTTCTCGACATTTCTACTTCAACACCCTGATACTTACTCGTAAGTATCCGCTCTGTTTCCAGTGCAATGTCCAATACAACGTCTTTCTCGTTTAAACCGTAGCCTTGACCGCCTGGGTCATGCGCTCCATGACCGGGATCAAGAAAGATTTTTACATTCGATTGCTGATCAAACGCTTGATTGATTCGGCTTAAAGTAACTTCATCAATAATTCCATTTACTCGTAAGCCATTGTCTCTTTGGAACTGTTCTACTTTTTGCTCCATATAGCTGCCAAACAACGTGGTAATACTGATATAACCATAGCCCAGACCGTTTAATTTTTGTTTAATATCCGGGATGTCATTGTGACGTTTCCCTTGCTGAAATGGACTGTTATAGACACTGTTCAGCTTTATTTTTGTAGCATTATCGATTGTTCCATTGACGTTAAGTCCATAGTATTCTTGGAATCTCTTTACTTGTGTTTCCATGAAACTTCCAAAGAGTGTCGTCTCTGTAATATAGCCAAAGCCAACCGCATTTAATTGCTCTTTATACGTCACAATATCTGCGTGTCTGTCTCCGCGCTGGTACGTGTCCTGTGGCGCTGCCTCATTTAATTTCGCTAACGTTATCTCATCTATGATTCCGTTCACTCGTAAACCATGATCTCTTTGGAATTCCTCTACTTTTTGCTCCATGAAGCTGCCAAACAGCGTCGTGATACTGATATATCCGTAGCCAAGATTATTTAAATCCCGTTTGATATCCGGAATATCATCGTGACGTTTCCCTTGCTGGAATGGACTGTTATAGACACTGTCCAGCTTTTCTTTCGTTGCTTCATCGATTTGACCGTTAACGGAAAGCCCATAGTATTCTTGGAATCTTTTAACCTGTGTTTCCATGAAACTTCCGAATAGTGTCGTCTCTGTGATATAGCCAAAACCAGTACCGTTTAATTGCTCCTTATACGTCACAATATCCGCGTGTCTATCTCCACGCTGGTACGTACCCTGCGGAGCCAATTCATTCATTTTATCTAATGTTACTTCATCTATGATTCCGTTCACTCGTAAACCATGATCTCTTTGGAATTCCTCTACTTTTTGCTCCATAAAGCTGCCAAAGAGTGTCGTGATACTTATATATCCGTAGCCGAGATTATTTAAATCCCGTTTTATATCGGGAATATCATCATGACGTTTTCCTTGCTGGAATGGGCTGTTATAAACGCTGTCCAGCTTTTCTTTCGTTGCTTCGTCGATTTGACCGTTAACGGAAAGTCCATAGTATTCTTGGAATCTTTCAACCTGTGTTTCCATGAAACTTCCAAAGAGTGTGGTCTCTGTGATATAGCCAAAACCGACCGCGTTCAATTGCTGCTTGAATTGAATCATGTCCTCATGTCTGTCTCCACGCTGGTACGTATCCTGCGGAGCAAGTTCATTCAACTTGGCTAACGTTACTTCATCTGCAATTCCGCTGACACGAAGGCCATGATCTCTTTGAAATTGCTCTATTTTTTGTTCCATAAAGGTTCCAAAGAGCGTCGTAACACTTATATAACCATATCCTAGATTATTCAGCTTCTGCTTGATATTTGGAATATCATCATGACGTTTTCCTTGCTGGAATGAGCTGTTATAGACACTGTCGAGCTTTTCTCTCGTGGCCCGGTCCATCTTTCCATTAGCCGGAAGACCATAGTATTCTTGGAATCGCGTTACCTGCGTTTCCATGAAACTGCCAAAGAGCGTCGTTTCTGTGATATATCCAAAACCAATTGCGTTTAATTTTTTCTTAAACTTAACGATTTCTGAATGTCTATCTCCCTGCTGATACGTACTTTGGGCAGCAAACGTTTCTACTTCGTTCAAACGTTGCTCACCAATTTCTTGGTCTTCTTCCTCCGCTTCAGCATTTTCTTCTGTCTCAGATTCTTGCTCTTCCTCCGATTCTGTGCCTTCTTCTGTTTCAGAGCCCTGCTCTTCCTCAGATTCTGCGCCTTCTTCTGTTTCAGAGCCTTGCTCTTCCTCAGATTCTGCGCCTTCTTCTGTTTCAGAGCCTTGCTCTTCCTCAGACTCTGCGCCTTCCTCTGTTTCAGAGCCCTGCTCTTCCTCAGATTCTGCGCCTTCTTCTGTTTCAGAGCCCTGCTCTTCCTCAGATTCTGCGCCTTCTTCTGTTTCAGAGCCCTGCTCTTCCTCAGATTCTGCGCCTTCCTCTGTTTCAGAGCCCTGCTCTTCCTCAGATTCTGCGCCTTCTTCTGTTTCAGAGCCTTCTTCTCCCTCAGCATTTTGCTCTTCTTCTGCCTCATCATCTTGCTCGACTTCTTCTGCTTCTGTCTCAAATTCTTCTGGCTTACTGAACTCCAGATGCGCTTCACGATCAAAGGAATCTTCCAATAACAACTCTTCTATCATTTGCAGTGTTTCTTCATCTGCGATTCCTGTCTCTTCTATGTCATGAAAAGCTTGAAATACCTTTACAGATTCTTCTGTATGTAAGCCGAAATATTCTGTCGGGTCTTCTAATGCAGCAAATCCAAGCTCTGTTAAATCTTCTTTCAGTTCTTGAATTGCTTCCTCTTTATCACCCAGTTCGAATATTACTTCTTCTGACTCTGCTTCATTGTCCGAAGCGTCCTGTTCCGCGTCTATTCTGTTGTTGTCTTCCTCTTCTGTATGATCATCGCTCTGCTGACTTTCCTTCGATTGATTATTACTCATCGCGTACACTTCACCCGCAGTGGAAAATGGTGAAATAATCAATAAAGCAATGACTAGAAGAGGAATCCATTTTTTCCTCAAACTGCCGCACCTCCTATTTAATTTTACTTTCCTTCTCTTTATCGGCATAAAATAGCTACTTATTTAGTAAAAATATCACAAAAATAAAAGCATTTCTGCCAAAAGAACTGATTCACAGCGGATTGAATAACCGAAAGATAAGTCTATGTGCCTATATTTTAATTATATGTATGATTTAAAAATGTTATATCGTATGTAACTGCTATTATATTTTGCCTACTTTTTCATTCAAAAAATAGACAGACTTATATAAAAAATGTGAATCACAGACAGGATAACAGAAAATTTGATTTTTAACAACATTTTTTGGAAGTTAAATTTTACTTATGCCTGTACGTATGCTATTTTCTTAACTAAGCAACATGATGAGGAAACGCTATACACCAATACATGATCCTTTTTAACACCAAGATTACAGGAGGCGCGACATGTATATATGTTATATGAGGAATTTCACCAAACCACCCGAATATGTAAAATTATTAGCAAAAGCCGCGAAGTACTATCAAATTGAGGTTATCTACAGTCATCCGAAAAATGTGGATGTAGATAACGAGGTTATTAACGGCTTCACGCTGCATGATAACAAATGGCGTGAGATAGAAATCCCTGTTCCTCCATATATTGACTTGAACAGTTATTGCTATAAATATAAAGATGTAGCTGCTTTCCTAAAAAAGGAAAGCACGCTGTTAAATCTGAAGGGATTTGGCAGCAAAATGAAGCTCTACAATACTTTGATTGAGGATGGAACGTTTGCAAAATATGTTCCCGATACGGTTCAAATTACTGACTTCAACTCTTTTATGCAATTTATCCAAAAGCATCAGCAAGCTATTCTTAAGCCCAAAGTCGGCCACAAAGGAATCGGGGTCTATTTGGTCCATCAGATTGATGAAGATTCCTATCAGCTGTACGTCAATAATTCGGAAAAGATGCTGGCTGCGGAAGAACTCAAAGCTTATATCGAAGAATTAATAGATGACAAAGTATATTTAGCACAACAATATATTCAATCCCTTACGACAGAGGGCAGCCCTTTTGACTGCCGGATACGGCTAGAAAAAAATGGAGAGGGAAAGTGGGCTGTAGCCATTCCTCTGATTCGTATCGGTTCCAATAATAAGGTTGTTTCGAATGTGGCCCAAGGCGGCGGCGTACAAAAACTGCTCCCATTTATTAAATTTCACTATCCAGAGGATTGGAAGGATATTAAAGCAGAGTTTGACTATGTCGCAGAATATCTTCCTCCGAAATTGGAAGCACTCTATCAAAAGCAAACCTCCTGCCTTGGTATCGATATAGGGATTGATAAAGATGGAAAAATCTATATATTCGAGGTTAATGCTGCTCCCGGTGTGGAGTTTGGAGAAGCAGAAATTGTTAACCTGAAAGCCGATTATTATCACTATCTTCAACAGCAAACAGCCGATGAATAATTAAAAGGAACGATGTATGACTTACCAGTGTCATGCATCGTTCCTTTTTGCATTGCGTTGTTTAACTTTTCTTCACCAGCTTCTTCGCTTTTCTGAGGAAGCCGGTTACCTTCCATGAGGTGCTGTTTATCATATCCTGAATCTGTTTTTCTTTTTTCGCTGTTTTCTTTGTTTCTTTGCTCACTGCTGTTTCTAATTGGGAATTTGCTATCTCCAATTGAGCAATCTTATGTTGTTCATCCTCAATCACATCGACCAGCTGCTTCACTGGATAATTTAATTTTTCTTCCATGACATAGGCATAATAATTGCTTCGATGGAAGGCTGCTTCGGAGATAACGTTCTTGGTACCCGGTCCATCATTTGTTTCAAATAAATACAGATCGCCATTTGATTCAATGCCGATATCTATACCTAAATACATGATATGCGTTTTTCTTAACTTCTCCATTTTCTTCGGCAGCGTCTTTCCTATCGTCACCAAATTACTGTAAATCGTCTCCCATTTATCTCCATAGAATGCTTTTAAAAAGGCAACAGGTTCACTGACACCGCCCCCTTGACTCACATTCGAGACAACAGACTGACCGATTCCGATCCGTACATAGATTTTTGCAATCGACCATTTGCCGGAGCGGTCTCTTTCGACATGTATTCTGATATCAAAAGGATCTCCCTGCGGTGTTTTCGATGCAACGTATTTTTGAAGAATATAATTCCTTTGCTGCAAGACCTCATCAAAAAATTCTCGCAGATCATTTAATGGAACGTCCCACTCATTTCGCTGATAGCCTATTGTAAAGAGATCTTCTCCGATTTTTTCAATAGAGTAGATATCCTTGCCCTTTATTCCATTTCCAGGCTTAATCACGACTTTATTATATTTCATTAAGTTGGGATAGACATCATCAAATGTTTTTACATTATGTGTAGGAATAATTAAATGAGCGAATTTCGGATCTTCCTTTAATATCCCTTGTAATTTCTCTTTATTTATCAAGTTTTCTCTTGTATCCGAAAGAAATGTCGTCTCTTTTAAAAAGTCCATGACTTCTTTGTTATCTTTTTTAAAGCAATATATAGCTGCGTCAATAAAAGGTGGAATATCTGTTTTTTTATCAACCCATTTATTATTAACCATTACTTTCCCGTATATCTTCCTTTCTTCGATATGGACGTCATTGGGTGACATATAAATAATTTCAATGCCGTATGATTTTGCTATTAATGCTGTCATTGTTGCCAGTTTTGTAGGTTTTTTAAAATTAGTCATAATACCTACTTCGTACATGGATATTCCCACCTTTTCATTCTTTTAACATGCCATATGCTTTCTTTTTTATTCTTATTCTTCTTTTACAGTTTCTGTTTCCGGGAATAAAGCATCAACTACTTTTCCGATAACATCTCTCTTTTTTCCAACCCATGGAAAATGATGCATGGTAAGCATTGGACCTAACGGACCGACATTCATTTCCAAAATATGAATATCCTCTCCGTTAATCAGAACATCCACGCCGCATATTCTTGCTCCCGGGATAGCTCGAACCGCTTTTCTAACGGTTTCTTTGATTTCAAAAAGGATCTCATCCGTTACATCAATGGCGTCACCGCCTGTGGACACATTGGAATTCGACCTCAAGTATACCATTTCACCGTCGGCCGGGATAGTCTGAAATGTATAATTCAACTTGGATAATACCCGTTCAATTTCCTCATCTAATTTTATTTTGATATGAATGGGATTTTTTCGTTTTTCCCGCTCCTTGTTTTTCTTCTCTACCAGTTCAGTGATAGTCGATACACCATCTCCTGTCACATTGGCCGGGATTCGGTGTGCAACCCCTACAATTTCATTATTTACATAGGTAAAGCGATATTCTTTTCCGCTGATGTATTCTTCGATGAGTACTTCTTTATGTTTTTCGCCAACTTTATGAAAGCAACGCACAAATTCATCATATTCCGTAATTTTAACGTATACATCTGTACCTTTCGCATCATTATACGGCTTTATCACAACGGGTAAAATCGGCTGTGCCCAAGCCCAGGCCCGTTCCACATCTGTATTCGAAAACACGATATTTTCCGGAGCCGGGAAGCCTTTCCCTCTCAGCATTCTGCTTGTGATTTCTTTTCGGTTCGTCACTTCGATGGCCAGCGAGGTATTATAGCTGTTTACGATCATTCCTCTTCTGATGAGGTACGACTTGCCATTGTATGCCATTTTGAACCTTTTATTCTGCATCGGGGTGATCTCTACCCCTCTTTTATGTGCTTCCAAGACAATCATTCGATTCGATCGATTTAATATTCTTCCCGTTAAATCCTTTGCCCTCATAATCTCCCACCTTATGTATCTGCCAGAGAAGACCAGATTGGTTTTATTCCCATTCTTTTTCTCTCCTTCTCTGGCAGGCTATTTAACTACCTCTTTATTCTTCTGACGGTTTCAACGGCGAGCTGTCTTTGTGATGACCTGGAATCCGGTCTTTCTTGGCTCATTGGTATAGACAAGATTCTGTTCTTCTACCTTCTCGACAGAGGATTTTTTGTTTCCTTTTTCTACTGTCTTTTTAAATGTATCCAGCACTTCTTTTTCCTCGCCGATCAGGTAGACTTCCACCGTATTTTTATTTATTTTTTTCGCATGCCCAAAGAGATCGTTCTTCAGCGCTTGTCTTTTGATAAAACCCAGATATCCTACCTGGTTCACTTTTCCGGTTACCGTATATTTTTTGGCATACATGTTAATTGCCGGTGTCCGGATAACCTTCATTTCATCCACAGCATATTTTTTTAACGGTTCTAACATGCAGAGGTAATCAAAGTAAAAGTTAGATTTTTCTTTCCCGATTGTTTCCGGGAAGTAATAATCCATGATCGCACCAGGGACATCTCTTGCCTTTCCTTCTAATGGAAACAGGTGAAACCCAATTTCTGCAGTTCCGTTGATTTCCAGCACGACGCCTTGCCGATTATCCTCTGGGTTGACAATAATGTCTAATCCGGCGTGCGGAAGAGATGGCAGTGCCTTTAATGCATTGACGGCAATCTGCTTCACTTCATCTGTCAATTCATCCGTTGCCTCGATTGGATCTCCTCCAGTAGACAGATTGCTTTTTTCCCTTAAGAAGACCTGCTCGTCTTTTACTGGAATACTGTCTAATGTATAGCCGATTCTTTTCAACATGGTGTTCACTTCATAATCGACTTCTATTGGCTTGGTTGCTAAATAGGGATTCTTTTTTCTTTCGTTATTTTTTAGTTCAATCAGTTTTTCAATGGGGTTTATCCCATCTCCAATCACATTGGCAGGTATCCGGTTCGTTGCGCCAATGACCTTATCGCCGACAACATATACACGGTATTCCTTGCCGTCGTAGTGTTTTTCTACGATATATTGGCGGTACGAATAGCTCTTTCTTAATTCTTTTAAAACAGCAGTGAGCTCCGCTACATTATCAATATTGGTGTAGACGCCTTTTCCCATGCTTCCCTTTAATGGTTTGATAATAACCGGGTAACCAATCTCATTCGCGTAATCAATGATTGCTTCATCTGTTTCTAATGTCTTCCCTTTAGGGACAGGTACATTCCCCTTTTCAAGAAAAGCTTTTGTTTTTTCTTTATCCAGACATATCGTGACTGATTTATTGGCTACTTTATCTCCTCTGGAGCGATAGAAATAATGCAGCATATCTCCGTTGCTTAAAGAGTAGAATTTCCCGTGCGTGCTGCTGAACATCCGATGCAGTTTGCAAAGACTGGATTCATCTCTGTACCATTTTAATTCTAACCCTCTTCTCCATCCTTCTAAAGCGATTAAATAACCGCATAGCTGATAGCCAGTCACATCATTTACAGCTTCCTTTGTCAGTGTAGGAAGGAGTTCTACTTGTTGTGTTTTCATAAAAACAGTCCCCTTATTCTACTTTTTGTTTTATTTTAAAGTGCATGTAATAGAATACAATTCGCTGCTTGTCCGGGTTTTAGGGACATATCATACGCTTTGAACGATTTCAATTCTATTAAGTTTTCTTTATATTGTGACACTCATATGGCTACTTCTTTACAAATATTTTTTTAGTTTTTCTCAAAATGCCTGTCATTTTCCAGGAGGTACTATTCAGCATATTATTCAGCCGTTTTTCTTTGCTGGTGAGTTCTTTCTCTTTTTGAACTATTTGTTTTTCCATGCCGGCGAGTGCCCTGTCTTTTTCTCTTATTTCTTTTTGCATTTGAGCGATTATGTCCGAAAGGGATTCTACCTCTTCCTTTGCATCCTTCACATGAATATTTAATTTTTCTTTTAACACATATAAGTAGTAATTACTTCTAAAATAGGCTACATCGGATTTTAATGCTTTGGAGCTGGGACTGTCATTCACTTCAAACAAATAAAAGTGTTCGCCGCTTTGATCAATGCCAACATCCAGCCCTAACGTCATAATATCCTTTCCTCGCAGTTCTTCCATTTTTTCCGGGATTATTTTTCCGAGTTTTTTTAAATATCGATAGATTTCCTGCCATTTATCCCCGTAATTTGCTTTTAAAAATTCTCTCGTATCACTGACGCCTCCGCCTTGGTTCACATTGGAAATAACGGACTGTCCGATGCCGATCCGCACATAAATCTTAGCGATTGTCCACCGGCCTCTGCCATTTTTCTCTACATGTACCCGGCAGTCAAATGGATCGCCCTGGGGCGTTCTTGATACAACGTATTTTTGAAGGAAGTAATTTTTCCCTTTTAACGTAGTATCGAAAAATGATTTCAGTTCATTTAAAGGAATCTTCCATTTTTCTGTATTAAAACCGATTTGTAGTACATTCGCTTCTACCTTTTCTATAAAGTAGATATTTTTACCGCGTAGCCCGCTTTCCGGCTTCAGCACGACTTTTTGGTACTGATTCAAGTAATGATGTAAATCTTCAACCGTCTCCATCGGATGCGTAGGTATCATTAAATGAGAAAACGCCTCATCCTTACTTAATACCTCTTGTAAATATTCTTTCGTAATGACATTTCTTCGATCCTCGGATAATAGTGTTGTTTCTCTTAAGAAATCCATGACTTCTTTCGTTTCTTTTTTAAAACAGTATGGGACAACATCGATAAAAGGGGGAATATCCGTCTCTTTATCTACCCACTTATTATTGACCAGTAATCTTCCATATACTTTTTTCTTTTTTATATCGACATCTGCCGGGTTCATATAGAGCAATTCGATTCCATATGACTTGGCAATGAGTGACGTTGTTCTAGCCAGTGAATCCGGTTTTTTTAAATTGCGCATATAGCCTACTATCATCTACAATCCTTCTTCCTGTTGTTTGATAAAATCGAGTGTATTTATGATTATAGATATTTTGATCCAAATACAATTTTCCAATTAAAGTGATGAAATCTAACCTATGAAAGGAAACATATTGCTTTGCTTACCTGAGTTTAAAGTCTGGAACCCATTGTGTTAATCTGTTTTTTAGCTCGGTATATATCTCTAAACTGTCAAATGTGCCAAAGTCTGTTTTGATATGGCGATTTTCTTCGATATAATCCCGGAATAAGTGCATTTGAAACTCGGTATTGTTCACATCATCGACGAAGGTTAAATCCATTTCAGGCTGTCCGATTGTAACTTGTCCATCTTCATTTTTGCTTATATCCAGAGAGAGCACCCCTCCGATTTGGCGATAGACACCAAATTGACCAGTATACAGATTTCCCAGAGAATAGATTGCCAGCGATTTGTTTGCCCGGGAATTCAGTATCCACTGAGCCGGCTGTAAAACATGCGGATGATGGCCAAGGATAATATCTGCGCCTGCATCTGATAGAGATGTAGCAAGGTTCACTTGAAACGATGATGGATTCAGTGCGTATTCCGATCCAAAATGCACGGCTGCAACGACCACGTCCACCTTCTCTTCTTCTTTTAAGCGCTCAATTGTTTTTCTGACAGGAATGGTCGAGCCGCCGATAATTCGATTTAATAAGTATCTTTTTCCTTTAGGGAAATCCTTATTATTGGAAACGGTCGAATACGCCAGCACACCTACTTTTATTCCATTTCTCTCAAATACCCGGAACGTGTCCTTATCTGCTTTGGACTTATGGGATCCTACATAAGGCAACCCTATTTTTTCAAGGTTCGCAATGGATTTCTGTACCCCTTCTTCTCCAAAATCAAAGCTGTGATTATTGGCATTGGTGACAATGTCTGTGCCAAATTCCTTTAAATTTTCTGCAATCTCAATCGGATTATTAAATCGTGGATACGTCGTCAGGCCGAATTCTTCGCCAGCTACGATTGATTCTAAATTAACAATCGACAAATCTCCCGCCTGTAATAATTCCTTTACCGGAGCCATCTTATCCCGGAAGTCATATTTCCCGTTTTTTATACATTTATCATATACTCTGTCATGCAGCAGAACATCCCCTGTAGCTACTAATTTCATCTGTGACATACTTATACCTCCGCCATCCGTTATTTAAACCTTCTATGAATCTATGCTTCTACACTGACACTGTAGTTTGTACATATACTGTACCAAAAAAGACACTTTTTGACATGATTTTATGTATTTTTCAAAAATTTTAACTGGCTAGTTGGATGTGCTTTTTGCTTAGTATTGATTTAAATCGAGTAGATAAATATCCAAAATAAGTAAAATATTGGTTTAAAATAAAACCTTTTAATCCCTATATATCTGTTATCCCCAAAAGAAAAATGAACTATTTAGGGTATATCTCCTCCAAATAGTTCATTTTATGATGACATCACTGCAACGATGTATTACATAGATACGTCCTCTATTCCATCAGGATGATGTTATAATCTTAAATCCTGTTTTTCTAGGTTTACTAGAGAGTTCAAGATCTTTTTCTCTGATATTTTTGACGACGGATTTTTTCGATCCTTTTTTGACATATTCTTTAAATGCATCTAATTCTTCTTTTGATTCTCCTATAAGGAATATGTCGACGGTGTTTTCGTCTATTTTTTTCGCATAGCCATACAGGTTTCTTTCCAATGCAAATCTTTTTATTTTTGTCATATATCCAACTCTGTTTAATTTTCCAGTTGCCGTATATTTCTTTGCATATTTTTTATTCAATGGCGTTTCAGCGACCTTTATCTCCTCAATCGCTCCCGTTTTTATCGGTTCTAAGATGCTCAGGTAATCAAAATAAAAATGTGTTCTTTCAGCGTCTGCTGTTTCCGGGAAATAGTAATCAATGAGCGCTCCAGGAATGTCTTTCGCTTTCCCAATCAGCGGAAATAGATGGAAGGCAATTTCCGCGGTTGCATTCACTTCTAATACGACCCCTTTTGTATTATCCTTCGATTCTACAATAATATCTACTCCTGCATGCGGGATGGAAGGAAGTGCTTTTAACGAGTCGACAGCAATTTGTTTTACCTCTTCTGAAAGCTCATCGGTTGCTTCAATCGGATCGCCGCCAGAAGAGAGGTTACTTTTTTCCCGTAGAAATATTTGCTCGCCTTTTTTGGGAACACTAGTTATTGTATAGCCTGCTCTTTCCAGCATATAAGTCACTTCATAATCTACCTTTATTGGTTTCGGCGACAGATATGGATTCTGTTTTCTTTCCTCATTCTTGATTTCAATTAATTTTTCAATCGTGTCTGTCCCATTCCCTGTGACATTTGCAGGAACTCTGTTTGTGGCGCCAATCACTTTATCTCCGACGACATAGATGCGGTATTCATTGCCTTCATAGTGTTTTTCCACTAAATATCGGCGGTAGGCGTATTTTTTTCTTACTTCCTTCAGAATAGTTATCAATGTCTGTTCATCAGAGATATTGGTATATACGCCTACTCCCATGCTTCCGCTTAACGGCTTGATAATGACAGGATAGCCAATCTCATTCGCATAGTTAATAATCTCTTCATCGCTTTCCAAAGCGGCGCCAAGCGGCACTGGCACATTCTGTTTTCGCATATAGGATTTGGTTTTTTCTTTGTTTTGACAAATACCTATCGTTTTATTGGCTACTTTATCGCCTCTGGAGCGCAGGAAATAATGCTTTTTCTCTCCATCACTCAGGGAGAAAAATTTCCCGTGTGTGGTGCTGTTTATACGGTGCAATTTACATACGCTTGTTTCATCACTATACCACTTTAATTCTAAGCCTCTTCTCCAGCCTTCCAAAGCTACTGCATAAGCGTCTAATTGAAAGCCTGTTATATCTTTCACTACTTTTTTGGACAGGTCGGGAAGAAGTTCTGCTTCTTGAGATTTCATAACCATTCTCCTTCATCTTTGTATTCACTTGTTTCTCATCATACATGTGAACAGGTATATTTCAATCTGCGGCTGCTATATGTATTTGAATTATTTATTATCTGCTCTATATATGACTCTATTTTTTCCATGCTCTCTATACACATCTTATCATAATTCAAATTTTATTCTCATACATTTTTTACTACAGTTTACAAATCAACATCCTCGTAATAAAAGAACGTCATTAAATAAGCGGCCCTTCTCCCTTAATTTACAGGAAAAGACCGCTTCACAGTATTCTATTATTTCTGCTGTCTGCCATTTCATTTGGATTTATCAGCTAATACGGATCTCCCCATCTCTTTATGACAAGAGATGGGAAACCATCAACGATTCGCTGCTACTTTTTCTTAGTTATCTTTCTTCTTGCTTTTCTCATAAGGCCAGTGACCTTCCACGAGTTACTATTTAATATGCTGTTTAGTTGTTTCTCTTTTTCTGCAAGCATTTCTTTTAATTCACGGATTTCCTGCTGGTTATTTTCCAATTCATCCGTGGAATCCTTTATTTTTCTATTTAATCGTTTCTCTAAGACATATAAATAGTAATTACTTCTTAAGAAGGCCACTTCCGATATCACTGCTTTGGTACTTGGTCCGTCATTTACCTCAAATAAATATAATTTGCCGTTCGTATCTATTCCAATGTCCAGACCCAGGGACATAATATGTGTGCCTCTCAGCTGCTCCATTTTCTCAGGAATTTGTGTTCCAAGCTGTAATAAATCTTGATAGATTTCCTCCTGCTGTTCACTAAAGTTTGCCTTGAGAAATTCTTTCGGATCGCTAATTCCTCCGCCCTGATTCACATTGGATATGACAGACTGCCCAATACCAATCCGCACATACATTTTGGCGACAGCCCACTTGCCTGTCCCGTCTTTTTCTACATGGATCCGGCAGTCAAACGGATCTCCTTGCGGGGTTCTGGAGGTAACGTACTTCTGGAGGATATAATTCTTTCCACTTACCGTGTTTTCAAAAAATTCCTTCAGAGCATTTAAATCAGCATCCCATTTTTCTTTATTAAAACCGATTGTAAATAAATCGTTATCCTTCTTTTCAATAATATAGATGCCTTTGCCCCGCAGTCCTTTCCCCGGCTTCAGTACAATCTTCTGATAATCCTGCAGGTAGCTATTCATATCCTGGAAAGTCTTGATTTTATGGGTTGGAATCATTAAATGAGAAAATTGCTCATCCTTGCTCAAGGTATTTTGCAGCATTTCCTTCGTTACAACATTCCTGCGATTATCTGATAAAAAGGTCGTCTTTCTTAACAAATCCATTTTCTCTTTATTTTTTCTCATAAAACAATATGGAGCGGCATCAATGAATGGAGGAATATCTGTTTTTTTATCCACCCATTCGTTATTTACCAGTACTTTTCCATATACCTTTTTCTCTTCTATATTTATATCCTTCGGCCGCATATAGATTAGCTCCATGCCATATGCTCTTGATATGAGAGCAGTCATTTTCGCTAATTCGGTCGGCTTATTAAAATTTGTCATCATTCCGATTTCATGCATGGCAAATCCTTCTCTCTCACTAAGTTATTATTCGAAAACCTGTTTTTCTGGGTTTGTTTGCATACGTCAGATCCTGTTCGTCTATCTGTTCCACAATGGATTTTTTGGAACCCTTGCTGACAAATTTTTTGAATGTATCCATCACATCTTTTTTCTCACTGATAAGATAGACTTCAATCGTATTGTTATCTATTTTCTTCGCATAGCCAAAAAGATTATTTCTCAGCGCTTGCCTTTTGATATAATTCATATACCCTACCCGGTTCACTTTCCCGCTGACGGTATATTTTTTCGCAGACATTTCCTGCATTGGTGTTTTGATAACTTTTATTTCATCTGCAGCGCATTGCTTTAAAGGTTCTAATAAGCTGAGATAATCAAAGTAAAAATGCGTTTTATTTTTCCCTGCTGTTTCCGGGAAATAATAATCGATGATTGCACCAGGAACATCCCTTGCTTTTCCTTCTAAAGGGAATAAATGAAAACCGATTTCCGCCGTCCCGTTTATTTCTAAGACAACGCCCTTTCGATTATCCCGGGGGTCTACAATAATATCTATTCCGGCATGAGGGATGGAAGGGAGTGCCTTTACCCCATTTACAGCAATCTGCTTCACTTCGTCTGAAAGTTCATCCGTCGCTTCGATTGGATCCCCGCCAGAGGATAGATTACTTTTTTCTCTCAGGAAAACCTGCTCCCCTTTTCCGGGAATATCATCCAGCGTGTATCCGGCTCTTTCCAGCATGTAGGCCACTTCATAATCAAATTTTATCGGTTTCGGTGCTAAATATGGATTCTGTTTTCTTTCCTCGTTCTTTATTTCAATCAATTTTTCTATCGTGTTTATTCCATCTCCAACCACATTGGCAGGAATCCGGTTCGTTGCACCAATAACTTTATCGCCAACCACATAAATTCGATATTCATTGCCATCATAATGCTTCTCCACAATATACTGGCGATAAGCATATTTTGACCTTAATTCTTTAATGATTCCAGCCAGCTCATTTTCATTGGATATATTCGTATAGACGCCTTTCCCCATGCTTCCATTTAGAGGCTTGATAATAACAGGATAGCCAATCTCATTTGCATAAGCAATCATGTCTTCATCTGTTTCCAGTGTCTTTCCTACAGGGATAGGCACATTGCTCTGTTCAAGAAAAGCTTTTGTTTCTTCTTTATTCTGACAAATCCTTACTGCCTTATTTGCTACTTTATCTCCTCTTGAGCGAAAGAAATAATGCAGGTTATCTCCATTGCTTAAAGAAAAAAACTTTCCATGTGTACTGCTGTTCATTCTATCCAATTTACAAAGGCTTGTTTCATCTCTATACCATTTTAATTCCAGTCCTCTTCTCCAGCCTTCTAATGCGACTAAATATGAACATAATTGGAAGCCCGTTATCCCTTCCACTACTTTTTTGCTCAGTGCAGGTAAAAGTTCTGCTTCTTGAGATTTCATAACCATTCTCCTCTTTTTTGTCTAATGACTGATTGGAATAGAACACGTCTTTCATTTCCAAATCAGCTCGTTTCCTGTTGTTGTTATTTCTAGTGATTATCTAACTCCCAACAATATATATCCTTTGAACATCATTTCAATCTTTTTACTTAATTTACCCGATTTTTAACTTTTAACCATTCAGCAGCATGAGAAATACCCTGAAAATTATTTTTCGCATGCGAATCTAAAACAACTTAGCTTATTCTAAGAAGTTCGAAGCTTGAACTCTTTTTATAACCATTGTAATTCAGATTATTAATATTATATAAATTAATCCCGAAAATAGATAGTTATATTGTTAAAAATTTTGTCGCAGGGGTACTGGCTGGATGCTTCCGTTTCAAGAAATAAGGAAAATGTTATTTTTGGAATAATTCCATTGTTTATAAGTGAATTTGATAGGTGTTTATTGAGAGGACAGGGAAAGAAATATGTTATAATGATAAATAACTATTTAAGCGAAATTATGTTAGGAGAATTGATTATGGCAGAAAATCGATTTCTAAAAAGTTTAGACCACCCTATACCGGAAAAAGCAAATAATTATATGCTGAGTACCTATAGTATTATATTAGAAGCCTGGCGAAGAGGATTAACCATTTCTTTTAGTATCGTAAAAGAAGGTACTGGTAAATTTGAACCTTCTTATATTATTACGGACGGTAATAGAAGCCATCATTTTAGTGCCACTCGCGGCGATTTAGTTTCTAAACGTACGAAAGAATTAACAAAAAACAAAGTGACAACTAAAGAAATACTAGAGAAAAACAATGTATCCACGCCTGGTGGAAAAGACTTTAATGCTGATACCAGTGATTCTGAAATTATAAAATATGCCGCAGAGATTCAATATCCTGTTGTGGTAAAGCCTTTAGCAGGAACTGGAGGAACGGGTGTCATCGCTGGTATTCAAAATGAGGAAGAATTGATTGAAGCATTACATTATGTTCGAGTGAAATTAAAATCTCCTCATGTTATTTTGGAAAAGTATTTTGCTGGAGAAGATTATCGTGTTTATGTGCTAGACGGTAAAGTCATCGGAGCTTTAAAACGAATAAAGGCAAACGTTATTGGCGACGGCAAAAGTACAGTCAAACAATTAATCGATCAAAAGAATGAAGAGCGTGCTAAGCTTCCATCGCTGACAAATCGTAAAATAAAAATCGATGATGAGCTGAGAAACATGCTGCGCCGGGAAGGTTATGATTTAAACTCTGTTATCCCAGATGGGGAATTAGTCTATATTAAATCAAAAAATAATGTATCAGCCGGCGGGGATTCCATCGAGGTTACAGACGAGCTATCTGATAATATCAAGCAAATTGCCGTTGACGCGGTAAATGCTTTTGACGATTTACCTCAATGCGGGGTAGATATGATGGTGGATGAAGAAAATGATACAGCAGCGATTATTGAGTTGAATACACGGGCACATATTACCCAGCATCTGTTTCCAATGAAAGGGAAAGCACAGGATGTCCCATCGAAATTAATCGATTTTTATTTTCCTGAAACGGTTGATTATGACCGAAATAATGCTCTAAAATTCTTTCTCGATTTTGATTTTATTTTCGATGCTTGCATGAATGGAAACGCAACAGAAGTTGGTATCCCTGTATTACCTACAAGAGCATTGAAGCTTACTCGTTATGTAGTCAGCGGCTGTGAATATACAAAAGCTTTTTCCGGACGTGTGCGCCGTTTGGCATATCATGCTAAAGTCCATGGCTATATAAAACCTTTAAACAATGGAGATATCTCTATTATTGTTGGTTCAAGTCAAAAAAGAATCAGTGATTTCCTAAAGCGACTTGAGAGATATACTAATCGCCTCAGCAAGTCGGCAGCAATTACTGAAAAGAAACGTTCAAGTCCTATTATGCACGGGTTTCATATTGAATCTCCGAATGAAAAAACTGACAGCAGTGAAATCAGTAATTCGGAAGAAAAGGCTGCTTTGGATAAATATATCAAAGACTATGCTAAATTAAAATCAGACTATCAACATGCCGTGAACCGCTTAGCAAAATATGAGAGAGATGAGCGGACGCTGGATCTGACTCAGCGTCAAAACAAACAATTAAAGAAACGCCTGCAGCAAATGGAAGAAAGTAACTCTTGGAAAATGACGAAGCCTATCCGGGCGTTTACCGAAAAACTGAAAAAATAACAAAATAAAGCCATAAGCAATCGGAATTAGTATTTCTGACTGCTTATGGCTTTATTAATCTACTATTTTAATTTAAACTCCGGCATCCACTGCGTTAACCGCTCTGTTAATTCACTGTATACTTCCAGACTGTCGAATTTGTCATGCTCCGTCTCAATGTATGGATTTTTTGCTATATAATCACTTAATAAGTGCATTTGATAATTGTTTTTGCGATTAGCATCCACAAAGGTCAGATCCATTTCCGGCTGGTTAATTGTCACTTTACCATTTTCATCTTTGCTGATATTCAGAGACAATACGCCTCCTATTTGTCTATACAATCCTTTTTGACCGCTGTAAAAGTTTCCTAAAGAATAGATGACAAAGGTCTTTTTCCCTCTTGAATTCAATATCCATTGTGCAGGCTGCAGTACGTGCGGATGATGTCCCAGAACAATATCTGCACCAGCATCTGATAAAGAAGTAGCGATATCTACCTGAGAAGCTGGCGGATTAAGCGCATATTCTCTTCCAAAGTGCGCTGCAACAACGACTACGTCCGGGCTTTCTTCTTTTTTCAAGCGCTCAATATCCCGTCTTACTTCCTTCGTAGAGCCGGCCACAATACGATTTAGAAGATACGGTTTATTTTTAGGCGGATTCTTGCCTAACGTGACAGCCGTATAAGATAGAATCGCTACCTTAATTCCTTCCTTCTCAATAATACGGAATTTTTGTTGGTCTTCTTTTGACTTATGTGAACCAACGTAAGGAAGCCCTATTTTTTCAAGATTTTCAATTGATTTAAGCACGCCCTCCTCGCCTAAATCAAGACTGTGGTTATTCGCATTTGTGACAATGTCTGTGCCGAATTCTTTTAAGTTTTCCGCTAATTCTACCGGGTTATTAAATTCTGGGAAAGAGATAAGGCCTAATTCTTCTCCGGCTACAATCGATTCTAAGTTAACAACAGAGATATCTCCATCTTGCAGCAGTTTTTTCGCAGGAGCCATTTTATCCTTAAAATCATATTTCCCATCTTTTTTGCTGATATCGTACACTCTAGAGTGTAGCAGCACATCACCAGTAGCTGTTAATTTAATTTGTGACATAAACATTCCTCCACAATTATTTATCATCTTATTTTACCGATACGAAACAAGATAAATAATTATTTTTTATTCTTCACCTTCGAGCCGACCTTACGTATAGACTCTGTGACCTTCCAAGAAGTACTGTTCAAAATATGTTTGACGTCCTTATCCGCTCTGTCTTTTTTCTTTCTAAATTCCTGCAAGTCTTTATCCATGCTTCTTAAAGCATGCTGCACGGATTTTATATTATTGGTATTATACTGCTCAGAAATTTCAAAGCCTACCGTAATAAAGCTGTCATAGTCCTCTTCTTTGATACGGGTTACTTCCGATCCCTGCGGATAGCCTTTGATGACTTCTTTAAAAGCTTCTACTGCCTTCTCGTCCGTTCCAGCTACAACGACTTCAATTTCATCAAATACCATGCTTTTCACATAGCCATGCAGGTTTTGATCTAGTGCTTGTCTCTTCAGCCATTTATGGTAATTATATCGCTGTACATTTCCGTTCACGATATATTTCCGGATATAAAGCTCTCCGAGTGGCGCAGGAGCAACTTCTACTTCCAGTGCTGCTCTATTTTCAAGCGGCTCCAACACATTGATTAAGTTAAAAGAGACTCTTGATTTTGTGGTGTCTACCTTCCCTTTGGTTTCCGGGAAGTAATAGTCTATAATCGCTTTCGGAATATCTCTTGCTTTTCCTTCAATCGGGAAAAGTGCGCCGCCAATTTGTGCGGTCGGATTTAATTCAATAACAACTGCTTCCCCTTTCAGGTCTTCCCGGTCATTGACGATAATATCTACGCCGCCTTGCGGAAAATCATCAATTGCTTTTAATGCATTGATGGCAATTTCCTTATATTCCTGAGGCAGGCTGTCTGTTACATCAACAGGGTCACCGCCGGAGGATACATTCGTTTTTTCCCGCAAGTAAATTACTTTGTCCTTCTCTGGAACACTTTCCAATGTGTAGCCGGCTTCCTGAATAAACTCCAGAATTTCAACATCCATATGAATCAGACAACTGTTTAAGCGGGCATTTTTTCTTCGCACGGCATTCTTGATGTCGATGAGCTGTTCAATGGTATGTTCGCCGTCACCAACGATGTTCGCAGGTACACGGTTATATGCTGCAACAACTTCATCCCCTACCACATAAACACGGTATTCTTTCCCGCTGACATATTGCTCCAGCACGACTTCTTCATATTCTAATTCCCGGCGGACATAATGAATCGCCTTGATTAATTGTTCTCTATTTTTAATATTGGTTACAACGCCATTTCCAAGGCTCGCATTGGTTGGTTTGAGAACTAATGGAAAGCCGACTGTATCCGCAAATTCGATAATCTCTTCATTGGTTGCCTCTGCTTCAAAGCCTTTTCCCTTTGGTACAGGCACGCCTGCATTGCCGAGATAGATTTTGGTATCATCCTTCTCTGATCCAATTTCTACTGCTTCACTGGAAACCAGATCTCCTCTTGTTCTAAAGAAGTAATGTGTCTGCTTCTCTGAGGTTAATGAAAATAAACGTCCGGGCGGGTTCACTCCAAAAATAACCATATTCTCAAAGTGCTCGGAATCCTTCGTGTACCATTTTAGCTTCAGACCTCTTCTCCATCCTTCTAATGCAACAGAAAATGCGTCCAGACGTGTTTTTCGCGCATTTCGTACAATGTCATTATTCAGATGTGGAAGACTTATCCCTAACTGATTGTCTTTCATATTCATATCCTCCTGTAGCTTCTTTCAACTCATCATTATCCCTTAAACTTCTTAAAGATCGACCCAACCGCCCGGATTGGCGAGGTTGCCTTCCAAGAGACGCTTTCGTAGTACTTTCTCCGTTTCAGCTCAGCTTTTTTCAAGGCCAGCTCGGTTTCTTCCAGTTCACGCTTGTACCATTTTAATTCTTCTACTTGTGTTTTTAAATCTGTTTTTATCTCAAAGCCGACTTTCACTGCTTCGTCAACATCTTCTTCTAGTACTTCCATCACGGTTGCTCTTTCTTCATCTTCCCAGATACCGTGTTTAAAGTCTTCTACCATTTCCGGATCTGTGCCGGCTACAACGATTTCGATATCGCCGATTTCCTTCGTCATGATATACCCATGCAATTCCCGTTCAAATGCCTGCTTGCGAAGGCCGCGGTGGTAACCGATATCTAAGACATCGCCGACCACGATATATTTCTTCATATAGACCTTTTGCTGCGGACATGGGGTGACAGTGGTCACGGTTGCGTCCCGATTTTGGAGCGGGTCCAGTACATCATGGAAATCAAAGAATGTATTGATTTGTGCAACATTCTTGTCCTTTGTTTCTGGAAAATAAAAGTCCATGATTGCTTTGGGAATATCTCTTGACTTGCCCTCGATTGGATATAATAGCCCGCCCAGCTGTGCGGTAGGGTTTAATTCTAATACATAGGCTTTGTCATCTTTCTCATTGATAATGATATCGACGGCTCCATGTGTCAATCCTGCAACGGACCGCAGCGCTTTTACTGCTGTGTCCTTTACTTCCTGGGACAGCCTGTCTAATACATCAATTGGATCGCCGCCAAGTGAGATATTTCCTTTAAAGTTTAAATAGATCAAATCATCTTTTTCAGGAATGGAAGAAAGCGTATGACCCTTTCTCGCGATAAAATCTGTTAATTCATCATTTACGATAATTGGACAGCTTACTAAACGCGGATTTTTTTCTCGCTCTGCATTTTTTAATTGAATCAACTGTTCTATCGTATGTGCACCATCTCCGATAACGTTCGGCGGCTGGCGGTGCATTGCTCCGACAACTTCATCTCCGACAACATATAGGCGGTAATCTTTTCCGGCGATATATTGCTCGATAATGATGTCGTCCGTCGTTCCCAGCTCTTTGGTGTAGTCATAGCATGCTTCTAATTCTTCTGTGCTGGTAATGTTGACAAAGACGCCGCGGCCAAAGCTTCCGTCCTTTGGTTTCAGCACAACGGGAAATCCGATTTTGCTGCCGCATTCCAGAACTTCTTCTTTCGTGTGCTCGCTGGTGAATATCCCTCCCTGCGGCACTGGAACGCCGTGCTCGCTTAAGTGCTGTTTGGAGCTTCCTTTGTCTTTTCCAATAGATACAGCTTCATTGGTTACTTTATCTCCTCTGGAACGGAAGAAATAATGTGTCCTGCTATCTGAACTTAATGAAAATAATTGTCCAGGTCTCTCGGTGAACCATGTAACCATTTCACTGAATTTCTCTGAATCTTCAACATGCCACCTTAATTTCAGACCTCTCCGCCAGCCTTCCAGCGCAATTACGTATGCGTCTAATAAACTTCCGTGTACATCAGAAATAACTTCTGATGATAAATGCGATAGCCATTCAGCATTATTCTCACTCATGCCTGATCCTCCTGATTAATCCATTTTGATTCGTTATTTTGCATTTATATTTTAAATACTTTTCCCTGAAGCAGGTCTCTATCTAACTTCCCCTGTGCTTCGATAAATAAATTTCCTAAATATGTGTCTATTTTATCATTGAATTCATCATAATTGCCCGGTTTTGGTGTAAATTCTCCAAAAACCAATCCATTTTCGGATCGCAGAAAATCGATTCGCATAAAGGGGCTGGGAATCAGACTGCTGATTCTCTCTGCCATGTCGATTTCTTCCTTGGAGACTCCTTTGCCTTCGAAGGCTTTGTCCTCATATTTTCCTGTCTGGATACGTTTCCCCTGTCCATCCCACCAGCAGTATTTCATCTCTGGCGTGCGGATGATTTCCAGGATAACGCCGACCTTGCCATAGAAGCAATAAAACTTCACATCGCGTCCGGATACCTTATTAGCAGTATCCTCTAGAATTAATTCTTCGATGCGCCAGGCATCCTGATCCACTTTATTTTCCTGCAGATCCTTCTCCATGCGATGCTTCAGTAAAGACCAGTTCGACAATTTCTCGCCTGTCTTTACACTTATTATATCACTAGATGCATATACAATGTAAACTCCACGTCCTCCAGCTCCATTTGCCGGCTTGATAACAATATTTTCTTCCTCCGGCAGGGATTCTATCGTGTAGATATCCTCCGGGCTGCCAGGCGTGCGTATCGCTTGTTTTTCCATAAAGCGATATGCTGTCTGCTTATCGTCTAATTCATATTCCGGGAGCGTTCCTAACAGCTGATATTGTCTGACACGCATATTCATGCAGGCGCGATAGGAAGCGACGTCCGCCAGGCTGACAGGGTCTTCCGTAAGTCCTGCGCGTGCCATGAATTCAGAAGCATGCCCTTTGGCTCCGGCTAATACTTTTGTGAAAATCCGCTGTTTAAAGACCGTTTCTTCCTGCTGGAACTGCCGTGCAGCTGCCTCCAGCAAACCCCGGAAATGACGGTCTTCTAATTTTTTCTGCTCGATGCGTTTATCTAATTCCGCAATGATTTTTCCTTTGTCTTTCTTTTCTTTGATATATCTCCAAAGGGTATTATAATCAAATTGCTCGAGCGCTTTTTCGCGTTCTGCTAACTGCTCCTTCAACAAAACGGTTTCCGATTGATAGTGAAGAAGCTGTTCTTCCAGATAAGCGATATAATTGTCTTTTTCTTTCCCGGAAGGAAGGAGTTTGCGAATAGAAGCTGTTTTTTGATACGTATTGCTTTTCATGATTTTTTTAATTTGTTTATCTGTCTTGGCAATACTTGCTTTGGTATCATCTACCTGCGCTTCTTTTTCGATAAGCTGATCAATCAGTTCTTCATACGATTTATCCTCTGGCATCTTCATACCCTCCTTCCTTCCATTTGCCTGGAACGACAAAATTATCTTTCAGCATCTTTCTAAAGGCCTGCTCTTCCTCTATCCAATTGGATGCCGCCACTGGATAATAGCGGATGGTATGGCTCTGTTCCTCAATCAGCTGTTCTCTGATTTCTATGCTCGCCGGATACCATGCGGCTGCCTGTCCCAGATAGCGGTGCAGCCTCATTGCGCATTGGCGCATATTGTATTCCGGATTATTTTTCTTCGGTATTTTATTAATAATGACCTTGGCTGCGGTTGTCTTGAGCTCCGGCACATAGCGCTGTTTTTCCTGAAAGATAAGCGGATTTTTGATAATAGTGAGCTGTGCTTCTGCTTTTTCCCCGTAAACGAGCATGCATACCTGCTCCCCATCTACGAAGTCCCTTACCTTGTGATGGATAAACTTGGATTGCTTCAAATCATATATCCCGCGCTGGATCAAACCAACCGTAAAGCCATTTTCCTTCAGCCATTTGATTTCCTTGCCTATCTCCGCATCATATTGGCGAAAATCTGCTATATACGCAACATCCACCTGATGCCGGGCTCCTTTTTCAAGCATCGGCTTCGGCACGGCAAACGGACGCTCCTGCTGCTGATACGGAAAATATACATCCTTTGCTTGCTGATGCATCCGGTTATGTGCCTCGGCATATTCCTTGCGCGCTCCCATAAGAAAGCCGTTATAGCCAAAGGAGGAATTCCCCGTTAACGAACCGGAGGATTGCATCGGGAAGGAAAGCGGTCCAGTCGGCAGATCCTTCACCTGCTCTGCGCCAAAGGTGAGCGCCAGCCGCTTTTTAAATTCACTGTCTGCGGCGAAGCGCACCGCATCCCAATAGCCGACCTTCTCTAAAACTGGAATTCTCTGAAACATAATGGATGACATATTGGAAAAAATATATTTCCCCGGCATCCCCCTGCGATACAGATATAAACCCTCTGTCAGCCTGGCATGCTCCGATGTATTGGCGATAACAGACGGATTTTCCAGCAGATGGCGTGCCTGGATTTCTATTTTTTGCGGATGAGACCAGTCGTCCGCATCATTAATGGTCACGAATTCTCCTGTTGCTTGCTGGAGTGCGATATTTCTGGCTACGTACGGTCCTGAATTTGTTTCGGTTTGTAAGAGCTTAATTCTGCCATCCTGCTGCATCCATTCTTTGACCACAACTGCGGTTTGATCCGGACTGCAGTCATCGACAACGATGATTTCCAGGTTTGTCCACGTTTGCTTTGTCAATGATCTTAATGCAACAGAAATGCCCGATTCCGAATTGTATGCTGGAATGATGACCGTAATTTTAGGCTGTTCATTCTGCTCCTCTTTTATCTGAATCGGGCGGGTGTCTAATTGATCATAGAGATAAGCGCCTGAGATTGCATTATTGATATAAAGCGGCTCCAGCTGATACGCATGCAGCACTTCATTGATCCAATACAGGCGGTCCTCCTGATTTCGGCACAGGTTGGCCAATGCCAGCAGTAAATCGGGATGCTGCGCTTGTTTCAGTGCTTCTTTGATCAGCTGTATCCCTTTTGCATGCTGCCCCAGTATTTTATAAGCTTCGGCAAGCAGGATGATAATACGACGGCGCACGTCTATATTCTGCTCTCCCTCGAGCGCAATTTCCAGATAGGTGACGGCTTGCTCTGCACTGTTTGGAGTCAGTTTATTGGCAAACCAAAACCCCAGCTCCCATGCAGCTGCTTTGACAAGATACTTATTGTTGGATTGATACAGCATAGCCTGTAAATCGCTGAGAGCGCGTTCTTCAAAGCCGAGGTCATATAAATAATTTTTGACCGGCTTCAATTGGTTACTGGCGTCCTTCTGCTTATAAGAAGTACTGTAGAGCTTTTTGATATTTCTTCGTCCCAGAGCATAGGAAGGGACTGCTTTTGCCAGCGAAATACTGTTTTTCTTCCAGCCGGCAGCCTTTTGCTTTAAGGTTTCTGCAAACAAAAAGGCAGACTTATAGCGTCTATAAGTCTCCTTTAATGCTGCTTCTTCTTTTCTTTTGGTATCGAGCGCTTCTTCCGCGTGCTGCAGACGTGTGTGAAGCTCGGTTTTATCGATTGGTTGTTTCATTTTCTAGACAACTCTTTTCCCATACACGGTCGGCATATGCCTGTTTGATTTCCGTTGCTGGAATAGTATTTTTGATTTCCTGCTGTATCTGTTCATCCGCCGGGAACCATGCTCCCAGCTGGCCAAAATATTCTTCGATATGCTTGGCGGCATTGTTTAGAGCTGCCTGGTTGTCAGGTGCTTCTGTCAGCACAACTGCCAGCTGCTTTGTCGTCAAGGTTGGCAGATACTTCTGTTGGTACTGGTACACGGTCGGCTTGATGCATACGGTCTTCTCGGCATCAACCTTTTCTCCGTAGACAAGCATCTGCAGACGATCTCCATCTAATTTTTGACGAATGCCTTCGTCGATTTTTTTCGGAAGCGCGAAATCATAGGCGTTGATTTGCACCAGGCCGATTCGGGTCCCTGACGCTTGTAAGCAGTCGTTGAATACGTGCCAATCTGCTTCGTTCAATGCCCGAAAATCTGTGGCAATAACGACATCAAATTTCCGGACGCCCTCTGTTTTTTCTTCCTTGGCCGGCCACATTGGCTCCGGCACGGGATATGGCCGTTCCGTCATTGGATAAGCATAGCGGACATCCTCTGCCCGTTGATGATGATTCTCCAATGATTCCACATACTCCTTGCGCACACCCATAAAGAAGCCGTTATAGCCAAAGGCGGAGCTTCCTGTTAAGGAGGTGACAGCTTGTCTTGGCAGGGATAACGGACCAGAAGCTAAGTCAACATAAGTCCGTGTGCCAAAGCTTTTTAACAAACGGCGTTTAAACTCGCCATCTGCGGCAAAACGGACACTGTCCCAATATCCGACTTTTTCTAATACAGGCTCCCTGCGGAACATAATCGATGACATATTTGGGAAGATGTATTTTCCTGGCGTTCCCCTGCGGTACAACGTCATCTCTTCGGTAATTCTCGCATGCTCGGAGGTATTGGCAACCACCTCTGTATTTGCTAATAGATGCTTCGCCTGAATCTCTAATTTGGAGGCATGCGACCAATCATCTGAATCATTCACGGTCACAAATTCGCCAGCCGCTGCTTCCAGTGCAATATTGCGTGCAATGTAAGGACCGCTGTTTTGCGGGGTCTGCATGACTTTAATCCGGCTGTCTTTTGCTGCATATTCCTGTACGATTGCTAATGTGTTATCCGGGCTATGGTCATCGACAATAATTAATTCGATATGCTGCCATGTCTGCTCCAGAATCGATTCAATTGCTACCCTGATTCCATCCCCGGCATTATAGGCAGGAATAATGACAGAAATCAGCGGTCCATCTGAAATATTTTCATGTGTTTTGATGGTATGGAGGCCGTCATATTGGCCTGTTTCATCGGTGGCAATGTTATCCAGGTCATAGAGAGAGAATGCTTTATTGATATAAACAAATCGATCCTTGATATCCGCTTCTAAATTTGCTAACGCCAGATAGATATCTGCGTGTTCTCCTGCTTTTAAAGCGTCCTGTAAGACGTTTCTGGCTGTTTCACGCTCGCCCGTTTCATCCAGCAGCTCTGCTTTGATAATAGCGATACGGCGCTGCTGGTCCGGCTGCACTTCGCCTTCTTCGGCAAGCGGAAGATATTCTAATGCAATCGCCGCATCCTTTTCATTATATTGATTGGCATGCCAGAGTACTTTTTCCCAGGCTGCTGTTCTTTTTAAGGATGGATCGTTTGCTTCCTGTATATAGGCTTCTAAATCGGCTAAGCCTTTCTCGATAAAGCCCAGATTATATAAATGGAACTTGATTTGTTTCAGGCGCTGTCTCTCTGCTTCTTTTTTGCCGAGCAAGACGCGTTTGATGGCGTCTTTCTGCTGGTTGCTTAAGATGTTTAAGAGGTATTTGCGCTGTTTCTCTCCTAAAACCGAGTAGATAAACCAATCTACTGGTTCTGCCACGATTTTTTTAATAACTCCTGCCATTATGACACCACCATTTTTCATTCCGTTGAATTTATAGGGAAAGAATGAACCTGTATAAGGAGTTTCCTTGCCGTCGCTGCGGAAAAACACTACGCTTTCCGCGGGCTTGCCCTCAGTCTCCTCGAAAAAAGAAGTTCACTTTTTTCTGCGGGGCCTTCACACGGCGCTTTTCCCGCAGGAGTCTCCGTGTTTTTCCTCCGCTGGTGGTCATTTCTAACCCCCAAATTTCTAACCCAAAATTATATTTCATTATTAAAAGAATTTCTTTTTAAATTATAGAATTACTTAATTCATTGCTTTATTTCTGTTCTGCGCTTTTTGTTTTTGCTGCGTTTGCTTTGACTGGTTGTTTGGCGTTGATGACTTTTGGTTTTTTCTTTGCTGGCTTTTTTTGGACGCCCATGGCTTCGCGGTATTTTGCGACGGCTTCTTCTGCGGTGCCGTCGAATTTCACTTGGCCCTGTTCCATCCAGATGCCTCTGGTACATACTTTTTCGACAAAGCCCATGCTGTGGGATACGATGATGACTGCTTTGGCGTGGTCCATCATCTCTTGGATGCGGACACTGGCTTTTTCCTGAAAGGCAAGGTCGCCTGTTGACAGGGCTTCATCGACGATAAATACATCGGGCTTTAAAATCGCTGCGATACTAAAGCCGAGGCGTGATTTCATCCCTGCTGAATAATGCTTTACCGGCTTATCGATTGCTTTTCGGATACCGGAGAATTCAATGATTTCCTCATATTTTTCATCGACACGTTCTTTTGGGATTCCTAACAGCATCGCATTTAAATAAATATTGTCTGTCCCAGTTAATTGTGCGTTAAAACCTGTACCGTAGCCGAGCAGAGAGGATGTCTGGCCATTTACCGTCAATGTTCCCTCATCGGGTCTGAGTATGTTTGTAATGGCTTTACAGAGTGTACTTTTCCCGGCGCCATTATGCCCGATGATGCCGACGACTTCTCCTTCTTTAATATCGAAGCTGACATTTTTTAATGCCCAGTAGTCTTCTTTTTTATTTTGCAGCTTGAAGGATATGCCGACATTCTCTGCTTTTACGATCGATTCCTTACCGACATTTGTTTCTGTCTTAGTCACATTCAGACTGCGCTTTTGCCTTCTTTGACGCGCAACGGGGGGAACCGTTTCTTTATAATGCTCAATGACGGTTTTGGGATCTCCAATTTCTTTGACATATCCATTGTCCAGCCAAATCAAGCGGTCACAGTTCTTTTGGGCATAACGCAGACTGTGGGTAACAATCACTACCATTTTCGCATTCGCAACCAGCTCCTTGAGCTTTGCTGCTGCCTTGCTGCCAAATTTCACGTCTCCTGTGTTCAATGCCTCATCCAAAATGAGGATTTCCGGCTGAAGGTGAGAGGCGACACTGAAACCAAGCCGCGCCTTCATCCCGCTGGAATAGTATTTCATCGGCTGGTCAAAAAACTGCCCAATCTCCGAGAATTCATGAATATCTTCAATATAATCATTAATTAATTGCTTATTAATGCCGAGCATCATTCCATTTAAATAGACATTTTCTCTTCCTGTCAGTTCTTTATTAAAGCCCATCCCGAAAGAGAAAAGAGCTGTTACATTTCCATCAACGTTCATTATTCCTTCATCCTGTGTAAGAATACCGGTAATGATTTTGCTCAACGTCGTTTTTCCGGCACCGTTTGAACCGATAATTCCTAAAATTTCTCCCTGATAGCCGGTAAATGTAATATCTTTTAACGGCCACACCTTTTCCGATTTCTTCTTATTTTTTTTCTTCTTGAAAAGGTTCGTCAGGGTGGATTTTAAATCATCAGCATGCCGGTTATCATGAAAGGATACGGCTATATTTTTCGAAACAACAACCTCTTCTTTTGACTGTTTATCGATTTTTTCATTATCATGATTTGACATAATAAAACCTCTTTTATCGCACGATAGCTTTTTATCTGAACCATGAGGTCATGCTCCAGTATTCTGTAAAACCCTCTCCCCTAAAAAGAGAGAGGGAATTTTTATCCTGTGCTGCGTGCTTGATTCATTCCATTCTGCTAAAGGCGCATCATGGATTACAATGCTTTAATAATCTTGTGTTCGTTCTTACTGTAATAATAAATCATATAGACACATATTGCTAAGCTTCCAACAAAAATGATGCTCAAGCCTAGAAAGTCCGGTGCCCGATGAAACATTAAAATATCACGGTAGGATGTTACCAGTATCGCAATCGGATTAATATCGACAAAGAAACTGTATTCAGGAGGCAAGCGTCCGCCTTCCCAAATGATTGGTGACGCGTAGAAAAAGAGTCTCGTCACATAGCTGAGTAAATTATCGATATCCCGAATAAATATTGTAGCGTATCCTAATACAAGTCCCAGCATTAAGTGGAAGGTTAGCTGTATCAGGATTAGCGCTGGCAAATAGATAACATGCCAATCTGGGAAAACACCATATGCTATCAAAAATCCTGCAATGACAATTAAGCCAAATCCAAAGTTAAATAATTGCGTCAGCGTAAAGGATATCGGAAATAATGATTTTGGCAAATAGACCTGATTAATAATCGAACTGTACCTTAAAATCGATTTAGATGCTGAGTTCATGCTTGTCGATACCCATCTCCAGACAACTAAACCAACAACCAGGAATAGACCAAAATTTTCGCCGCCGCGATCTAAGATAATAACGACTAAGAAATAAAATACGAGTACGTTTAACAGCGGGTCGAGCAGCCACCAGAAGTAACCGAGGTAGCTGTTTCGGTGCTCCGCTTTGAGTCCGGATTTTACGAGGTAGAAGAGTAAATCTTTTCTCCGTAAAATCTCTTGTATATAGTTTTTCATTATAATTTGACACCGCCTAATTGTTTCAACACTTTCTATTTATGGACATACTGCGGTTGTCCTGTCAGGAAAGTGATTTTTTCCATCTTTTAATTGTCAGGGGTCCTTATTAGAAGGATTCCTGAGCCTAGTTGCTATTATACACTAAAATGGTGTTGTTTTATAAAAATAGCATGAGTTGAATTAGATGCTGCTTTATAGCGATCGCTCCAGAAATACACTACGCTTTCCGCGGGCTTGCGCTCAGCCTCCTCGAAAAAGAAGTTCGCTTTTTCTGCGGGGTCTTCACCCTGGGACTGCGATTACTCGCCCCACCGAAGACCATTGCGCTTTCCCGCAGGAGTCTCCGTGTATTTCTTCCGCTAGTTATATATTCTAGTCATGGATTGTTCATTTCCATTATAAAAAATGAACGAATACGGTCTAATAACTCAACCTATTATAGCTATAAAACATCCCCTACTTCTTTGCATTCCATTTCAGTAAATCCCGGAGTGAGCGGGTTACGTAGTGGGAGAAGTAGTATAGGGTTTTGGGAAGGGTTTGCTGTTCTACTTCCCGGAATACGTACCAGTTTCTTTTGGCTGCTTTCCATTTGTTGCTGGAAATGGAGTTGCCTACGAGGCGGTACCTTGCGAGCACTTCTGAAAGTCCATAGGCAAAGTGGCCGTTTCTGGTGATTTCCAGCCAGAAAGCGTAGTCTTGTCTGGTACGGATATTGACCATGCGCCGTTCGCCTATTCTTTCACGATCTAACATGACGGTCAGGCAGCCGATGACGCAGCGTTTCATTAAATCCTCATACGTCACGGTTGCAGGGGCTGTGCTGATTGCACCGGTATCTGTGCCGTCTTCATTCATACGCACATACTGTGTGAATGAAAAGGCAACCCCGTTGTCCTGCATAAAGGCGAGCTGCTTTTCCAGCTTTTCCGGCAGCCATAAATCATCGCTGTCTAAAAAGGCAATATAGCGTCCTTTCGACTGATCCATAGCTGTGTTGCGTGAAATGGCAGAGCCTTGATTCGTATCTAATACGGTTAAATGGATACGTGCGTCTTTTTCGGCATAGCTTTTCACAATTTCGGCCGTCCGGTCTGTCGAGCAGTCATCCACAATATTCATTTCCCAATCCGAAAAAGTTTGTGCCTGCACCGATTCAATGGTTTCTGCAATAAACTGCTCGGAGTTATAGGTTGGCGTAATGACAGAGACTATCGGTTTGCTATCTCCCAAGTTGTTCACCTACTTCACTTCGTCCTATTTGTTTCCTAAACGCTGGTAAATGGCAATCAATTTTTCTTCTTCCGCTCTCCAATTCAATTGTTCCTGGACAGCTTTTTTCCCATTTTCGCCCATCTGTTTCGCTGCATCCGGATGATTTCTTAAATAATCCAGCGCATCCTTTATTTCTTGGTCATTATGGGGGTCTACTGTGATACCGCATCGATATTGATTGATAAAATGCTTCCAGACAGGGAAGTTGGAACAAATAATTGGAATACCAGCATTCATATACTCAAAGAACTTGGTTAATTCTTTCTTCATATAATGCTCTGTTTCCGGAAAAATCGCAACCCCTGCCAGCCAATTATGCTTCAAATAGGCTTGTTCAATTTCTTCTTTTGGAATGTATTGGTTCACTCCATTGATTTGAATCCGGTCTGACTGGCTGCCAGCAATGTGGTAAATTTCATCTGCGAATTCTGTGGAGCATTTACCAATATAATTCATGGTAATTTTCTCATCTATTAAAGGCAATTTTGCATGCAGAAATGCACCGCGCACATCTGTTACATTGCCCGTATAAATCAATTTATCTTCTATTTTTCCTTTGCGCTGATGCTTTATAAAAGCGGTGTTTACCATCGGATAATTTAACACACATTCCCCGTCCGGATAAATATCCTTATAATACTTTTCAGCAAGGATTCGTTCCATCTTTTTTGTGAAAAACTGCTCCATTTTCTTATATGCTTTGGCAGCAAATTTACGAAGCGGCTTCGGTAAATATTCTTTTTGCAGCATGCTCGTGATGTAGTCTTCATGAATATCATATATCACATGATTCCGGCGATTTTTAAGCAGCCATGCGACTGGCAGCAGCTCCGGGTCATGAAAATGATACACATCCGCTTTTAATTTTTTCGCCTGCTTATAAAGTGTCCAGGCGCCCTTGGTCATGCGTTCCCATCTGCTTTTGTAATCTTTGATTGGGATATGCTTGATGCCGCTCTCTCTATCTATTCCTGTTTCTGTTTCTTTGGCAATTAAGTATACGTCGAATCCAGCTTTTTTTAATGATTTACATTCCTTATGATAAATTCTCGGATCATAAGGATGATGTACTGTTGTTAAATGAACAACACGTTTTTTTTCATTCATTGCAGCTGTCCTCTCTATTGGTTATTCATCGTTATTGATCAATCGTTTGTTTAAAGAGCTTCTCATATTCTTTGACGATTTTCTCTGCACGGAAGGATACCGCTCGTTCCCAGCCTTTTTCCGTGACCTGGTTTCTTTTTTCATCATCCCAATGTAAAGCATCTTCCATTTGTGCAGCAAGTGCATCTGCATCCCCTACAGGGGTAATCACACCATATTTACCATTATCCAGGACCTCTGCTGCCCCTGGTCTGGCATCGGTGGAGATAATCGGAATTCTGGCGGCGAGCGCTTCTGTCAGCACATGCCCGAAACCTTCTCTTTTGGAAGACAATACAAAAATATCCGCCTGATTAAAATAAACATATGGATTTTCCTGAAAGCCTACAAAAAATACAGCGTCCTCTAGATGCAATGCTTTTACCTGCTTTTTCAGCTTCTCTTCCAGCTCTCCCTCACCAAGAATGACAAGGCTGGCTGAAATATTTTTACGTACTTTAGCAAAAGCTTGAATCAATGTCGCCTGGTTCTTATCATCTACCAAGCGTCCTGCTGTAATAATCACTTTTTCTTTCGGGTCATTAAATATAGATTGATACTCCTCGGCAATTTCTCCTTGCTTCATCAAGGATTCTATATTTTCCACATCGACCGGGTTATAAATAACCTGTACCTTTTTCGGGTTTACTTTGTAGTTTTGAATGATATTCTGCCTTACCCCTTCAGAAAGGGCAACGACTTTTTTCGAAAATCGATAGGCCAATCCATATATTTTCAGGTTCGTATTTCTTTTTCCTTCTGTTCCTAGTAACGCTGCTTCCCGGACAATATTTTTAGCTTTATGACCGGACAGCAGTCTTGCTGCAATGGCAATGAGGTTATAGTTAGGAATGGTACTGAAGACAATATCGGGTTTTTCCTTTTTAATTATTTTGGAAAAAGGGATGATTCCCGAACGCAGTCTTCTGGTCGGCAGCTTGATAAAGGTGATTTCTTTTTTTAAGTATTTTTCATAATCGCCTTCATAATTCAAGGTAATCAATGTCGGCTCAAACTGCTCCAAATCCATGTTATTTAATAAATTGAGCATCGTTCTCGCCGCACCGCCGGACCCCAACTGATATATAAAGAAAAATATTTTTTTCTTTTCCCCCATTTTTTTTCATTCCCCTGCAAAGTAATTTGTCGATATTTTACCCAGAAGCATTATAACATAGGGGTGCGGATAAATAAATTTTCGACAGTGACTATTTTGTGAAAAAAGGCTTGAGGACGGTTGCTGAAGCAGAAAAAATGAAACAAAGGGATGGAGGGCTTATTTTGGATGATGACTTTATAGCTTATGAATGCCATCATCGAAGAGCACTGGATCTTGAAAAGTATTTTCTCTTTTTCCTTGTAAATTTGTGATTCAATCTAGTTAGCAGAATGACAGCAAACTAAGCTTGTGCTATTTTAAAATAACATGAATAAAAAGCGCTCTACAGGGAATAGATATATATCACCCTTATTAAGAAATAGATGCTTGCTTGCATGAATATTATTTGACACAAAGCATTGATTGCTACTATAATAAGGATGTAAAGAAATATTGTGCGATTTTCGCTTCAAGGGCGAATAAAAAAGTTGGGGTGGTTCCCAGCTTTTTTTTTTGAAAAAACGCCCTCATTAATGAGGACGAAAAAATATTTTTATTTACGACAAGAACAACTTAATCAGAACAACTATATCTTTTGCAAGGGTGGTCAGACCTTTGATTATAGCTATTCTTTTTTGTTGCCTTTCTCGCTTTTTCTTCATTGTGCGATTTTCTTTTTGCCCCAAGGGGTTCACCTCCTTTCAGTTAGCTACTGCCAACTTGGGGAAGTTTTTGATTGCATAAGATACGTGCTTGCCCGCCTTATGCTTTTATAATTCCACCACAAAATATTAAGAAAAGTCCCAATGTTTTGTTTAAAAATAAGAAGTTATTAAATTTATCTGCATATAATAAAGAATGCAGACCACTATAAAGCCCGCATCCCCCTTCTACTTACTCTTCTTCTAATTTCCTTTTCATATACGCCAGCACATCTGCTTTTAAATCCGGTCTTCCCAGCGCAAAATCAATCGTTGCTTCAATAAAACCAAATTTATTGCCCACGTCATATCGATCACCTTCAAAATTATAAGCAACGACATCCTGTGTCTGATTGAGTTTCTTTAACGCATCTGTCAGCTGGATTTCATTATCCTTGCCTGGTTCAAGCGTCTGTAAAATAGAAAAGATTTCCGGTGTCAGGATATACCTTCCCATAATAGCCAAGTTGGACGGCGCTTCCTTCGCATCCGGTTTTTCAACTAAATCATGAACAAAGCTGGTTCTGCCTGCCGTCTCTTCTTTGTTTTTCGGGTCGATGATTCCATATTTCGATACATCCTCCCATGGAACGGAATGTGCGCCTATTACAGCCGCATGGTGTTCCTCATGGACATCAATCAGCTGCTTTAAGCATGGTTTTTCGGATACTACAATATCATCGCCAAGCAAGACAGCGAAGGCTTCATTGCCGATAAATGAACTGGCACAGCCGATGGCATGCCCGAGGCCAAGCGGTTCCTTTTGGCGGATATAGTGAATGTTCGCGAGTTTAGAGATGCTTCTGACCTGTTCTAATGTCTCCCAATCCTGCTTCTGCTCTAATTTTTCTTCTAATTCATATGATTTATCAAAATGGTCTTCAATCGCGCGCTTGCCTCTTCCAGAAATAATAATGATATCCTCTATTCCGGAGGCCACTGCTTCCTCAATAATATATTGAATCGTCGGTTTATCTACAATGGGAAGCATTTCTTTTGGCTGCGCCTTCGTTGCCGGTAAAAATCTTGTTCCAAGTCCTGCTGCGGGGATAATTGCTTTTTTTACTGTCATACGGCATCCCTCCAGTGTATTTTAATGAAATAAATCGCTTAGGTTACAATAAGTCTAACTACCATTTACTATACATCTAATTTAGATAATTGTATAATATGGAACAAGTAGATGTTACATGAATTTACATTTAAAAAGGCAGGCTAAATAAATGAATCTATTTCAACAAATTCAAGATAGAAAAGCTAAGATTTCCGTCATTGGTCTGGGTTATGTAGGACTGCCCCTTGCAGTGGAATTAGCAAAAAAATATGATGTGGTCGGTTTTGACCTGAATGAAGCAAAGATTGCGCAATATCGAAAAGGCATTGATGTAACGGAAGAGGTCGGCAGTGAGGCGCTAAAGGAAACTACCCTGGAATTCACAAGTGCGCCGAGCGATATCAGCGATTGTACCTTTCATATCGTCGCTGTGCCGACACCGATTAATTCGGATAAAACGCCGAATTTAAAACCTGTGATTTCAGCAAGTGAGACAGTTGGACAACACCTTACGGAAGGTTCCATTGTTGTTTATGAATCAACGGTTTACCCGGGGACAACGGAAGAGGTTTGCATTCCTATTTTAGAGGAAAAATCTCAATTGACTTTCGGAAAGGATTTCAAAGTAGGCTACTCTCCGGAACGAATCAATCCCGGCGATAAGGTGAATACCCTTGTCACTATCCAAAAGATTGTGTCCGGCTCAGATGAGGAAGCATTAAAGGAAATCTCCGCTTTATATGGTTCCATTATTCAAGCTGGTGTCTTTGAAGCAAAATCGATCAAGGTTGCAGAAGCGGCAAAGGTGATTGAGAATTCACAGCGGGATATCAATATCGCCTTTATGAATGAGCTTTCCATGGTTTTCAATAAGATGGATATCGATACGAAGGATGTGCTGGAAGCGGCCGGCACGAAATGGAACTTTTTGAAGTTCACTCCTGGTCTTGTCGGCGGACACTGCATCGGCGTGGATCCTTATTACTTTACCTATAAAGCAGAGCAGCTCGGCTATCATTCGCAGATTATCCTAGCGGGAAGAAAAATCAATGATGATATGGGCAGATATATTGCCAGCAGCATCATCAAGAAAATGATTAAGTCGAAGCTGCAGGTGGATGGCGCGCGTGTTGCCATTCTCGGACTGACATTTAAAGAAAATGTTGCAGATGTACGTAATACGAAGGTCAATGATATCGTGGATGAATTAACGGAATACGGTGTCGATGTGCTGGTTCATGATCCAAAAGCAGAACCTGAGGAAGTCAAAGAGGTTTTCGGATTTGAATTGGTTCAGGATAATCAATTAACCGATTTGGATGCGGTTGTTTTAGCTGTACCGCATCAGGAATATCAGGAATACCAGGTAAGTGATTTCCATCCAATGTACCGGACGGATGAGAAGGTATTTATCGATATTAAGGGAGCTTACGGCAGAGATGCGCTGGAAGCTGAAGGCTTTAAATACTGGAGCTTATAAGGAAGCTTGATTATAGCGGAACATCAAAAAAGCAGTGACATGCGATTAGTCACTGCTTTTTCTTGATTTCTTCTTTTTCTTAAACGGTTTAAATATAAATGACTTTATCCGCCGGAGGATAGTGACAATAGGTCTTCTCCCTCCCATAACCAGTCCGGCGAGTTCCGCAAAAATATGTAATAGAAATATCATCACAGCTGTGAAAACAAGGGAAATGGCCAGATCCGCTTCGGAAAAGAGAATCCCGATCACCCCGAACAAGCCGCTGAACAGATAGATAATCACCACTGTTTTCCGGTGGCTGTAGCCGGCATCGATTAATTGATAATGAATATGGCGGCGGTCTGCTGTCATAATGCTTTCTTTATTATAAAGCCGGCGAATCATTGCTACCAGTGTGTCAAAAATAGGCACTGCCAAAATCACAATCGGAATAATAAAACTAAAGAAGGTAATGTTTTTAAACAGACCTAAGATCGAAATAATTGCAATGATATAGCCCAGCAGGTTAGATCCGGTATCCCCCATATATATCTTGGCGGGGTAAAAATTATGGTATAAAAAGCCGATATTCGCGCCAATAAAGGTAATGCATAAGTAAGCAACCAGCACCTGCGTGTCCACAATCGCCATGGCGAAGATACTGATCATCGCAATTGTTGTCACTCCCGTGGCCAGTCCGTCCAAGCCGTCAATTAAATTAATGGCATTGGTGATTCCGATAATCCAAAAGAAGGTCAGCACCGGACCTAAAAAGCCTAGTTCCACAACGCCCAAAAGCGGAATGGTGATTCGTTCAATAATCAAACCCGCATAAATCAGCAGACTTGCGGCAATGACTTGTCCTGATAATTTAATTAAAGGGCGTATCGTATATTTATCATCCAGCGCTCCGGTAATCAAAATGATAAGCGAGCCAATCAAAATTTCATCTATGAAGACATGTCTTGGCTGCAAATACAGCATACCTAATAAAGCACCTGCAAAAATAGCTAATCCACCTAATCTTGGTGTGACACTCTGATGTATTTTTCGATGGTTTGGTTTATCCATTGCTCCTATTTTTACTGCCAGCTTTTTCACTGGATAGGTAATCAGCAAAGCTGAGATGACAGAAATTAAAAAGGCGATTGTTAAATCTACATAGTTTAGCATAGTATTCTCCTAAATATTACAAGTCACATACTCCTAAAAAGAATGGCTTTCATTTGGTCAGCAGCAGGGTTGAAGATAGGTTGATTTTCCTATTCTGTTCCCATTGCGTTTCTTTTTGCTCATCTGGCTTCAAGTGCCAGACTTTAAAGGTTCCATGTCGAAATTTGTATGTTTATTTTTCCCTTATTTCGACATCATTTCCTGTGGACTTCTTTAAATTATATAGGACTCTTCCTATATTGCGCAATGATTTATCCGTTTATTCTTTGGGAATCTTTCATGGCGGGGATTTTGCTGGAATAGAAATAGGTAAAGCGCATCTTTTTTTAAGGCTGCGGCTGTGGTACATTCATTAGGAATATCAGCTTGTAAAAAGGAGGTGCCTCATATGTTTTTATATCTTTATGTATTAGCAGCTGCTATCGCTGTGTTTGGAATGATTGTTGTATTCCGTTCCACCATGGATAACATGCTGACAGAGCCGGAAAAGTTCCCGCAGCATTTAAACCGTTTTTTTACCAAATTTTCTATTCTTGAAATCTTGCCAATTGCGATGATTGTGCTGGGATTTATCTTCCCGCCAAGTGAACAGCTGGACATGTCGGATGCGCTGATTCCAATTGTCATTATTGCCCTTTTAATGATTATTCATATTTTTTATATCTTCTCGCAGCGTTCTCCTGCAGGTAATGTCGAAAAAGAGCTCAAACAGCGGATCCAGCCATTTATATTTATGGCGATGGCTTTAGGAAATGCGGTTCCTATTATTGCAATTGTTTTTATTCTGTTAATCGTCAGCTAATCTATCCTGATGTGTTTCTTGCACATCGGGTTTTCTTTTTGCATTTACATCCACCAGGATAAGAAGACTTCTCAAAAAAAGTTTAGGTTTATACCTTTCTTTCGGGGACTGCTTTACCTATAATAGAACTTAGTTTGAACCGGATGCGGAGGTTATGTTTTGAGCAAGCAATCTGTTACTGTAGAAAAAATATGTTTATTAGCCGGAAAGATTATGCTGGCTTCTGGAGCAGAGACGTATCGGGTCGAGGATACCATGGACCGGATCGCACAGTCTTATGGGGTAGAAAACCCTCAAAGCTATGCTACATTAACCGGACTGCACTTCTCGCTCGATTATACTGAAAGCAGTTATTTCTTACGGATTACCAAACGCGCTACAGATCTACATAAAATTGATGATGTGAATCAGCTTTCCCGGGAAATTGTCGCGTATCAGCTTCCCTTGGAGACAGCTTATCATAAATTAAAAACGTTAGAAAAAAATGTACCAACCTTTTCTTTAAGCTTCCAAGTGCTTGCAGCCACACTGGTCAGCGGGTGTTTTTCCTTAATGTTCGGCGGTACGTGGGCTGACTTTTTACCAGCCTGTCTTGCAGGAAGTATCGGGTACTCGACGATGATTCTATTTGATAAAATGATTGAAATCCGCTTCCTCGCAGAATTTATCGGATCATCGTTCATTGGTTTAACAGCTGCGATCTGTTTTTTGCTCGGCTTTGGCGGAAGTCTGGAAATGATTATTATCGGCGCGGTTATGCCGCTTGTTCCCGGGCTCCCAATTACGAATGCCATTCGCGATTTAATGGCAGGTCATCTTGTTTCCGGTGTTTCCAAGGGAATCGAGTCACTGCTTACCGCTGTAGCGATTGGAGCCGGAATTGCGATGGTTTATGGGTTTTTTCCAGTTTAATTGCTGTCATCCGAAAATAACAAGGCAGCTCTCATCGGTGTGGCAGACGCAGAAGTCGTCACACTCTGCGAATGCTTAAATGGAGGATAGAATACAAATGTTTGATATTATTGTTCAACTTGCTGCCAGTTTTATTGCATCTGCAGGCTTTGGTGTTTTATTTAATGCACCAAAAAAATCATTGATTCCATGCGGTCTTGTCGGAATGCTTGGCTGGATTCTCTTTTACACCCTCAGAGAATTTCATGTCGATATCGTTGCTGCAACCACCTTTGCGGCAATTCTTGTCTCCATCCTCAGCCAAGTTTGTTCCCGTATTCTAAAAAGGCCAATCATTATCTTCACGGTATCCGGCATTATCCCGCTCGTGCCTGGAGGCGTCGCCTATAATGCCATGCGAAACTTTGTTGAAAATGATTATAATACGGCAATTCAGCTTTCAGCCCAAGTGATGCTTCTGGCTGGAGGCATTGCGATTGGTCTAATGTTTTCCCAGGTTATTAATCAGATTATGATGAAGCTGCAGAAGACAAAGCCGTAATTTTTTCATTTTCATTGAAGTGACCAATCCTTCGTTGATAAAAGCTTTGCTTCGTACAATTCTAAAAGGGAGACGGTATATTTTTAAATGTCTCCCTTTTTTGTCTTATGAAAATTGTTTGTTTCTTCGTTTTATTTACTTGCCTACCAGCTTTTTAATTTCTTCTTTACTTAATTTTGTGATCTCTGCTATTTGGTTGACTGGCATGCCTATTGCCAGCAATTCTAAAGCTATTTCTTGTTTTCCTTCTTGTTTTCCTTCTTGTCTCCCTTCCTGCTTCCCTTTCTCCAATCCTCTCTCAAAATAAGAATTCGGCAGCTGCAAAACCATGTCTTTTTCCTCCTCCGGCAAGTTCTCCATTTGCTCCATCATTTGCGCTTCCTCCTCTTTGTTTAGTTTTAGATAAGTTTCGAAATAACCATACAGGAATTCCATTTGCGCCGGGTTGATTTTCATCCGGGTGATCATGCGCAGAAACTCCAGCTTCACCTGAACCCGCTCATGCTCTTCATATCCCATCTGACTGAGCAAGGCTGCTGCGGCCGGGTTGTCTGATTGAATATAAGCTCTCCAGTTTTTCTTGATTAAGTGTAATTGTAAAAAGTTAAATTGAAGGACGTCTTGGATGGGTGTATTAATTCTGAATTGCGTAGGTTCTTCTTTTTCCCTATTATAACTCAAAACAGCGATGGGTTGAATGGGTTTGCGGTGTTTGGCGTAAAGGTAAGAAAAATAGAGAAACATTCTTTCAGGAAAATTTGCTTCACGGGTCGATTGTGCTTCCGTATGAATATGCAGGATTTTGTCTTCATGATTCAGCTTAACTTCAGCGAGGACGTCTATTTCTTTCTTGCGGCCATTGAGGTAATCCAGATAGACTTCCTGTTCGAGGAAGGTCACGTTGGAGAAATCAATGTAGGGATAGAGATTGGGGAAAAATGCTTCGATAAACTCTTCAAAAAACTCTTGAATCAGCTTTTTCGTCAGCCGATCATGCTTCATGTAGTCTGCTTCTTCTTCGAGAATAACTGGTGCTGTAAGCAATAGACCACTTCCTTTCTTTGAATTGTCTATATTTTACCAATCATTTTAAAATAAAGCCAGTCTTTTTTCAGATAAACTGGGTAAATATTTACTGCAGATGGTTTTTAAAAATTCCATCAAGCTAAGCAGTTGTATATACTCCCCCCTCTTTTTTTATAATAATTCCATTATATCCAGTTCACTCCAAACAAATTCTGAAAAATTAATTTATTAACTCCATTTTAGAGGTAAATAAATTGACAAAGCCACCATTCATTCTGTAAAGTTAATGATTAATCCCCTTCTATCTTTAGGGAATTTTTAATGTGTTTGTGCGTGTTCCAAAGCTTCCCTGTAAAATGTGCCTTTCAATCCAAATTGGCGCGGTCAAAACCTTGATGGATTTAGTCTGTTGGACATTTCCATCTGTTTTCAAATCAGCATTTTAGAGGATACTTACACGCATTTTTTAACATCTTTACAGAAACTAAAGAATTGAGGAACCTAATCATGAGTGAAACTATACAACCAAAGGCAACGATTGTGATTTTTGGAGCAACTGGAGATTTGGCGAACCGTAAATTATATCCTTCCATTTATCGCCTTTATAAGAGCGGTAAACTAGACGAGAATTTCGCGGTTATCGGGCTTGCCCGCCGTGGATGGGATAATGACATTATACGTGAGAAGGTAGAGCAGTCTATCCAAGGGTTGACTTCCGAGGATGAAGATGTATCTGAATTCACTTCTCATTTTTATTATAAATCATTTGATGTTACATCGACAGATTCCTATACTGACTTAAAATTTATGGTGGAATCTCTTGAACGGGAATATCATACGGAAGGCAATCGCCTGTTTTATTTAGCGATGGCTCCTGACTTTTTCGGGACTATTGCCAATCAGCTGAAAGACCATGGCTTAAAAGAAACGTCTGGATGGACGCGTTTAGTGATTGAAAAACCTTTTGGGCATGATTTACCTTCTGCCAAAAAACTGAATAAAGAGCTTCAAGCTGCTTTTGATGAAAATCAAATCTATCGAATCGACCATTATCTAGGAAAAGAAATGGTTCAAAATATCGAAGTTATCCGTTTTGCGAATGGAATCTTTGAGCACTTATGGAATAACCAATTTATCAATAACATTCAAGTAACAAGCAGTGAGACACTTGGTGTTGAAGAACGCGCACACTACTACGATGCATCAGGTGCAACAAGGGATATGATTCAAAACCATATGCTGCAAATGGTTGCCCTGCTTGCGATGGAGCCGCCAATCAATCTCAGCACCGAAGAAATTCGTTCGGAAAAAATCAAGGTATTGCGTGCTCTGCGCACCATCAAAGAAGAGAAGGTTCACAAGTATTTTGTCCGCGGTCAATATGGTCCCGGGGAAATCGACGGAAAAAAAGTCAATGGTTATCAGGATGAAGCTGAAGCATTAAAAGACTCTACAACAGAAACCTTTGTTGCTGCAAAGCTTGTTATCGACAACTATCGCTGGGCCGGCGTTCCTTTCTATATTCGTACAGGAAAACGAATGAAAGAAAAATCAACCAAAATTGTTGTGGAATTTAAAGATATTCCAATGAATCTTTATCATAAAAAAGATGATTTACGAAATCCTAACCTGCTCGTTATTAACATTCAGCCAAATGAAGGGATTACACTTCATTTGAATGCGAAGAAAACAGGGAATGGTAATTTAACAGAGCCTATTCAGCTGGCTTATCACCAAGATTCAGAATCTGGTATCAATACTCCGGAAGCATATGAAAAGCTTATTTACGATAGTATGCTTGGTGATGCAACGAACTTTACACACTGGGATGAAGTTGCATTGTCATGGGAATTTGTTGATCGTCTTTTAGCGAGCTGGGCAAATACAAAACCGGATTTCCCGAATTATGAATCTGGTTCGATGGGTCCAAAAGCTGCAGATGAATTGCTTGAAAGAAATGGCTTTCATTGGTGGCCGGAATAAACTATATATTACTCCTATCAAAAATAAGCCTCCTGCTTTCTTAATGTAGCAGGAGGCTTATTTTTTAATATCTTCTTGGTTGAAATACGGAAATAATCAATACGATACATGTAATCCAATGCAATGTCATGCCAACAAGTGGGATGAAGCCAATAATACTTGTTACAATTCCTAAAACACTGCCCGCTATCCATCTTCTATCCCGGCTGGCGAGGAGTAATGTAATAATATGAAGAATCAGCATGACGAATAATGGCGTATAGCCCGACCCCATGATATAAATACCGCCAAAGACTGGAATACCCAATAATCCTTCAAAAACACCGGTGATTAACTGCATTACTTGGGATATTACCATTTTATCTACCTTCTTTCGCTTTTCTTTGTCTTTATCATACCCGATTTTCGACATGAAATGAATTCTAGCCTGTTGTTAATCAAGGAAAATTATTTATGTCATGAAAAGGGCAGTTCGGCAAATGAGATGATTGTCTCTCTGCCAAGAGCTGCCTCATTTTTCATTACTTACGTTTACTTTTTCGCTGCTTTCTTCCGCTTCCTTCTTACCCTTACTTTCTTCGTTATGTTATCAAAGATCAGATAAATAACAGGAACAAAGAATAAGGTAAAGATGCTGGAAATCGTTAAACCGAAGATTATCGTTACAGCTAATGGCTGCTGCAGCTCGGCCCCTTCACCAATTCCCAGCCCTAACGGAACCATCGCCAGAATCGTGGTAAGGGATGTCATCATGATTGGGCGCAGTCTGGAGCGTCCTGCTTCAATAATAGCTTCTATCTGGTCCATTCCTCTTCTGCGCAGAATATTGATATAGTCTACAAGTACAATCGAGTTATTAACCACTATTCCGGCAAGCATAATAATGCCGATAAAGCCGGCTACGCTTAAGGATATATTTGTCACAAACAGTCCGCCAATAACACCAATAATGGTTGTCGGCAATGCAAACATAATAATAAATGGCTGCAGGAGATTTTCAAATTGTACAGCGAGTACGATATACACTAAGAAAATCGAGAATATCAGCGCTACGCCAAGCTCCATAAAGGCCTCTTCCATATCTTCTGCCTGGCCGCCAATGCTATAGCTGTAGCCTTCAGGAAAGTCCATTTGACTTAGCTTCGTTTCAATATCGGATACGACACTTCCTAAATCGCGACCGACAACTCCCGAGCTGACATTCATTTGTGCCTGCTGATTTTCTCTCAGGAGCGTCTGTGGTCCTTCTGCCTGCTCGATCTCAACAAGTTCATCCAACGGAACCGTTGCTCCTGAAGGGGATTGAATACTGCTGTCTAACAGGTCTTCAATACTTGTGCGAGTATCTTCTGGATAGGCAATGGTAATATCGATTTCCTGTCCTTCTTCCCGATATTGGCCGACCACCTGTCCGGAGAATTTCATTTCCAGCTGGCTGGTGATTTGCGACCCTGACAGCCCATAGCTGGAGGCTGCGTCCTCATCTACCCGAATTTCCATTTGCGGAATGCCATCTTCTGCTGTAGAGGTTGTATTGGTTACTCCTTCAACCTCCTCCATTTCAGCAAGGACCTGTTCGGATAAATCAATCAGGGTATCATTTTCAGGGCCATTTAATTGAATCGTAATCGGGTCTCCCATTTCCATACCGCCATCCATCGCAGAGGCTGCAATATCAGCACCTGCAATATGCTGCACACGTTCATCGATCTCTACCATAATCTGTTCCGTTGACCGGTCCCGCTCTGATGCAGGTATTAATTGCAGCGTATAGGTTGATTCATTCATACTGCCAGTAAAGTCAGCAGATCCGATGGTTACATAGCTGACATCCATATATTCCTCATAGTCTGCTAAAATGTCATCCACCTGTTCTGTCATGCCGATCGTATAGTCTAAGCTGCTTCCCGGCGGTGTCTCTACCGTGATCTGCGCTTGTCCCTGGTCGGCTGATGGCATAAACTCCATCCCGATACGCGGAATGAGAAAAAGGCTGCCGATAATCGCTAATATCGTTACCAGGACGGTTGTTTTTCTAAATCTCAGTACTTTTTCTAATCCTTTTCCATAACGTGTTTTCAACCAATTTAAAAACCTGTCAAACCAATACCTTTTTCCCGATCCTTCCATGACATTTGCCAACAGCTTCGAGGAGAGCATTGGTACTAATGTAATCGCAACGACTAAAGATGCGACTAAGGAGAAGGAAACAGCCAGTGCTAATGGTGTAAATAAGTCGGATGACATTCCTTCTACAAAAACAATTGGTAAAAATACGACTAATGTCGTCGTTGTTGAAGCAATAACTGCCGGTGCTAATTCAATCGATCCCTTGGTTGCCGCCTCAAACAGGCTGTAGCCTCTGCGCCGGTAGGAATAAATATTTTCTAAAATAATAATGGAGCTATCCAGCATCATTCCAATCCCTAAAGCCAATCCGCCCAGGGAAAGTACATTCAAGGTCTGACCCGTAAAGTACATTAATACAAAGGTTGCGATAATCGCAATTGGTATCGATAATCCAATCACAATGGTTGCACGGATGCTCTTTAAAAACAGGAGCAGAATAAGAAAGGCGATTGCCCCTCCAATTAAAATATTATTCATGACCGAATCAATCGACATTTCAATAAATTCAGAGGTATCAATGATGGTATTTAAACCCATTCCTTCTGGTAAATCTTCCATCATTCCCGGCATCGCATCTGTAATATTCGATGCAACCTCTACCGTATTCGCATCTGTCTGCTTCATTACAGACAAGACAAGTGCATGCTCCCCGTTCACCATCGTTTCGGAGGAAGTCTCTTTAAAATCGTCCTGCACGTCTGCAATATCCGAAATACGGACAACGCCGCCTGCCTCTGACTGAATCTGTGTATTTTCAATATCCTCTATGTTGTCAAATTCACCAATGACGCGAATCTGTAAATCCTGATTTCCCTGTTCTACCGTACCGATGGAGGAAGAGCTGTTCTCGCTTCCCAGTGTATCCATGACACTTTGAGGCGAGATGCCATATTGTTCTAAGCTCGCTTCATCTAATTCAATTTGAATCTCTCTTTCTAAGCCGCCTTCAATCGTGACTGAGGCTACCCCTTCTTGTCTTTCAAAGAAAGGAACAATTTGCTGGTCTGCGATTTCGGTCAGCTCGGCTAAATCATCGCCCGTTAACCCGAGGTACATAACCGGAAGTGAATCAGGGCTGAAGCGAAGAATATTCGGGTCCCCTGCTCCATCAGGTAACATTCCTTTTACTTGGTCGACCTGTTCTCTCACATCCAACAGGGCCTGGTCTAAATCTGTTCCATTTTGAAACATCATCATTACCATGGAGGACCCAGATTGTGATTGAGATTGAACCGTATCGATTCCTTCTACTGCACTTACTGCTGATTCCAGCGGTCTGCTGATTAAATTCTGCACATCTTCTGGTGCTGCATCTTGATAATTGGTAGCAACGACGGCTACCGGCAAATCTATTTCAGGGAAAAGATCGACCGCAAGATTTCGCAGGGACATAACCCCTAAAGCAAGAACAGCTAATACAATCATAATGACGCCAATTGGCCGTTTTACTGAAGTTTTTATAAGCTGTTTCAAAATCTATTCCCCTTTCACTACTTCGACAGCATCGCCGTCTTCTAATCCGGATTGACCTGTTATGACGATTTCTTCCCCAGCTTCGATATCTCCCTCGATTGCGGTTTGCCGGGATTGCATCGTAATAACAGAAACCTCGCGCTGCTCTACCGTTTCCTCATCCGTTACCACAAAAACAAAGGACTCCCTTTCACTCTCTACAACCGCTTCTGTAGGTACTAATAAGGCATCCGATTCTACGGTTTCCTCGACGGTTATTTTTGCAACAGCTCCGGAGATAAAGGACGAATCTCCAGTTTCAAAAGCTGCCGTAACCGGATATAATCCGGTATCATCCGGAATCTGATCTATATTGGTAATCGCAGCTGTTTTCTCTTCTCCGCTCACAGTCACTTCTACTTCATCATCGATATTCAAAAGGTTCAGCATGCTTTCGGAGGCACTGCCTTCTGCTTTCCATTCATCTGTATCCGCAATCAGCATAAAAGGCTCTTCCGGGTCGATATTCTCGCCTTCCCCGGCCTGAATCTGAATGACTTCCCCAGCTTCCGGTGCGTCCACAGATTGTGTATTGCCATCAAGCGTTAATTCAGCGACTGTCTCATCTTCTTCTACCGTGTCGCCGACATTTACTTCTAAGGTGTCTACTTCTAAAGGCTGTTCAATCATAATCGGGGTTGTCTGTGAAGGCTCCAGCCGGGCATTAAATGTTCTTTCCCGCGTCAATTCCCCTTCTTCGACCTCCTCTGTCTGTACAGAAGTAATTACCTCCTCCTGTGTTTCTTCAGCGGATTCATTGTCATCCTCTGTACACGCCGCTAAAACAAACAGCATCAAAATCAATCCAATTGCTCCAATACTTTTTTTCATGGTTATGTAGATACCCCTTCCTTATTTTAACTGGCATTTGCCTGCTCTCGTTTTTATACCTTTTTTCTGTCTCTTTGTTTCGTACGAAAGTGACACGCAATTCGTTTCAAAAAATTCCTCATTTAAGTATATCCCTTTCAAAATACCCAAGCAACGTTTGTCTGCCAGGTGATGAGAGAAGTTATTAAATACACTTTTTCTATAACATATCCCCTCACGGAACGTCAGACGCAAGTCTTATCTGCTTATTGCCGCATAATAATTCCAGCAATGATTTTGGTGGGGCGAGTAATCGCAGTCCCAGCGCTTTTGATGGGACGAGTAATCGCAGTCCTCCATCATTCTATTTTCCTATGAATCTGACAAGATTCGACTGATTTTTATCAATCATTTTGAAAACGCATACGTATTTTAGAGCATTCTCGACAATTACAAAGATAAACACACTTAAACCTGCCTTCACCTCTTTATACATCGAAATATGCATCTTTATCCACTTTTAAGCGCTTTGTTTAATTTTATAACTATAAGGTATAATTAAAAATCGAATCATAGCTTATTTCCATCCTCATACATCATTTTCTTTCAGCTTTTGAATAAATAGCTTGATTGATTAACCCGCTGCAAAATTTTTTGTTTTACACACTATTTTGCTTTCATTTTCATCGAAATATATACCTGAAAATTCCAAAAATAAAAGGGGGAGAAAAAATGAAGAAATTATTATTTGCTTTGATAACTGCATCGGTTCTTATTTTAACTGCATGCAGCGATGCATCAAGCGAGGGAGAAATTGATACGATTGTTTTAGCTGATGCCGGCTGGGACAGTATTAATGTACACAATTATATTGCGGCACAAATCATGGAAGAAGGATACGGCTATGATACAGATATTACTTCCGGTTCAACTGCAGCGACCATACAGGGGTTAAGTGATGGGGATATCAATGTGTATATGGAGGTATGGACAGATAATATCCGCGATATTTATGAGGAATTAACAGAAGCGGGCGATATTGAAACCTTATCTGTGAATTTTGATGATAACAATCAGGGGCTGTATGTTCCTGCCTACGTTATCGAGGGTGATCCAGAACGAGGAATTGAGCCGCTTGCACCTGATTTACAAACCGTAGAAGACTTGAAGGATTATCCGGAAGTATTCCAAGATCCGGAAGATCCGGATAAAGGACGTATTATTAATGCGCCGAGCGGATGGGCTGTAGAGGAAGCCATTAATGATAAATTCGATTTCTATGAATTAGATGAGACCTTTAATAACTTTAGCCCAGGCTCTGATTCAGCTATTATTACCGATTTAGCCCGTGCTTATGAAGCTGGAGAAGGATGGGTCGGCTACTATTGGTCACCTACAGCGATTACTGCAAAATATGATTTGATTTTACTAGAAGAAGCACCTTATGATGAAGAAATTTGGGAAGAGTCAAAAGGAACCGAATTCCCGCCAAATGATGTGGTTATTTCCGTTCATCCGGATTTTCTTGAACAAGCACCTGAAGTTGTGGAATTCTTAGAACAATATGAAACAAGCAGCGCATTAACCGAAGAAGCGTTAGAGTATATGGAAGATAATGGCGCATCAGCAGAAGAAGCAGCTATCTGGTGGATGCAGGAGCACGAAGATATCTGGACAGCCTGGCTTCCAGAAGATACTGCACAGGATGTAGTTGATTCATTGGAATAAAAAAATAAACAATAACGTGGAGTAGCTGGCCACCAGGTTAGCTGCTCTTTCTTTTTCACAATCCGTCATTTCGTTTTTACCTTAACTAAAAAATACATTACAGAAAGAGAGGTAAATACTGCTTCCTTAGCAGTTATCATGCTTATGATTCAATTTCCAGACATTACATTCGAAGCTGGAAAGTATGTTGACGAATTTGTCAGCTTTCTTGCCAATAACTTAGAAGTTTTATTTGATTTTATATTTTTCATCACCTCGAGGTCTATCAGCGGACTCACTGATTTTCTAATGATTATTCCATGGTGGCTGTTTATCGTTATCATCTTTTTACTTGGATGGTATTTTAAATCGCTTTTCTCAGGTGTTTTATACGGCCTCTTTATTTTTCTCATTGGGAGCTTTGGCCTGTGGGAGGAAATGATGATTACGATTTCCATCATTTTAACTGCCGTTATCATTTGCTTGATTATTGGAATTCCGCTTGGAGTTGCAATGGCATTTAATAAATGGGTCTCGATGATTTTGCGTCCGATTCTTGATGCGATGCAGACGATGCCGAGCTTTGTATATCTCATCCCGGCTATTTTCTTCTTTGGTCTGGGTAATGTTTCTGCTATCTTCGCTACATTAATTTATTCCCTGCCGCCGGTCATCCGTTTAACCGACCTGGCTATCCGCGGTGTGGATAAAGAGGTTGTGGAGTCAGCGCATTCGTTTGGCTCTTCCAGATGGCAGACCTTATCCAAAGTTCAGCTGCCGCAAGCATTGCCGACAATTATGGCCGGTGTCAACCAGACGACCATGATGGCATTAGCCATGGTTGTTATTGCATCCATGGTCGGTGCTTCCGGTCTGGGCGAGCAGGTGCTGGTATCGATTAACCGGATCGATATTGCGCTCGGCTTTGAAGCTGGTATCAGTATCGTATTTCTGGCGATTATTATTGATCGTATTACCAATGGTATCGCAGAAAAAGTACAACGTCGTGGAGGTAATCAATAATGTCTGTACAAATACAAGTAAAAAATGTTTCTAAAATATTTGGTTCCAAACCGAAATCTGTCATCCCTATGATCAAAGAAGGATTATCGAAGGAAGAAATTTTGAAGAAAACAAATCATACGGTTGGTGTCTATGATGCAACCTTTGACATTCAAAAGGGAGAGGTCTTCGTTATCATGGGGCTGTCGGGAAGCGGGAAATCCACCTTAATCCGCTGCTTCAACCTTCTGAATAAACCGACAGACGGTTCGATTCTGATTGACGGGCAGGATATTACCAAATGCAGCCGGGACGAATTAAAAAAAGTCCGTCAGGAAAAAATTGCGATGGTTTTCCAGCACTTTGGTCTCTTCAGCCACCGGACGATTTTGGCAAATGTCGAGTATGGATTAGAAATTCGGAATGTCCCAAAAGAAAAACGCAGGGAAATTGCAATGCAAAATATTGAAACAGTAGGGTTAAAGGGCTATGAGGATAAATATCCGGATGAATTATCCGGCGGTATGCAGCAGCGTGTCGGCTTAGCAAGAGCACTCACCAATGACCCGGATATTTTATTAATGGATGAGCCTTTCAGTGCACTTGACCCGCTGATTCGCCGGGAAATGCAGCTGGAGCTGTTAGACATTCAAGAACGGCTGCAAAAGACGATTATTTTTATTACACACGATGTGAATGAAGCCTTTCGAATCGGCGATCGCGTAGCTGTGATGAAGGATGGACATGTGGAGCAGGTCGGGACTCCTGAAGAGATTATCGCCAGCCCCGCCAATGACTATATTTCTGAGTTTATTAAAGATATCGACCGTTCCAAGGTATTTCAGGCAAGTCATATTATGACCAAGCCGAATGCGCTTGTTTCCATCAAGGATGGAATCAATGTGGCTGTCAAAGAAATGCGCGAAAATGGCATCTCCAGCGTATTTGTCGTAGACCGCTCCAGACGGCTTCAAGGGATTGTGACGATTGATGATGCGATACAGGGAATTAAAGAGCATAAACAATTAAGCGATCTGATCAAGAAAGATATTACGGTTGTCGCAGGAGATGAATATATCAATGATTTAATCCCGAAAGCATTGGAGTCCAGCTTTCCTTTAGCTGTAGTGAATGAGGAACAAAAGCTGGCCGGCTATATTTTACGTGTTCATGTATTATCCGGTCTTACTTCCGATGATGTGACGGAAAGTGAAGAATATGTTCATTAAGCAGGCTTCATCATTTCTTAAAAAATAATAAGAAGAAGGTAATGGACGTGGGGGATTTACTCCTATCAGCGTGAGAGAATTTTTATTTCTCTTCTCACTGTAAGAGGATAACCAAAAAGTCATTGCCTTCTTCTTTATTATTTAGAGCGGCTTATTCGTTATTACGAGGCATGTCTTCTTCTCTCTCGTCAAAGTTGTCTTCATCCATGGGATCATCATTACGATTATCGTCGTTACCGTTAAATTCATCTTCTCTTTCTTCATGATCAATGGTCGGGTTATCATCTGCCGGCTCTTCATTATTGGATGTACCGCATCCAGTTACCAGCGTAAGAGCAAGAGCAGAAGCACCAACTTTTAATAATACTTTTTTCATAAAAAATTCCTCCCTTCTATATTAACCTATTGCTCGAAATTAGGTTAACCCAGAAAAGAGGAATCATACATTTCTTATTCATAATCATTTAGGAAATTTATTACATATTGCTGACGAATCCTTTATTTGATTGCAAATGTAATTTCTGCTTCACATGCAACCTCACCGTTAACCGTCGCAACGCCTTTTCCTTTGCCGATTGGCCCCTTCATGCGAATAATCTCAACCACCAGCTCCAGCTGATCTCCTGGCTTCACCTGACGTTTGAAGCGGCATTTATCCACGCCTGCTAAAAAGCCGATTTTCCCTTTGTTTTCTTCGATGCCTAAAACAGCGATTGCGCCTGTTTGTGCCAATGCTTCTAAAATAAGAACTCCAGGCATTACCGGGTAATCTGGGAAATGGCCGGGGAAAAATGGTTCATTTGCTGTGACATTTTTGATGGCTGTCACTTTTTTGCCTTCTTCTATGTCCTTCACCTGATCCACTAATAAAAACGGATAACGGTGCGGAAGAACTTCTTTGATTTGTTGAATATCCATATTTTTTCGACTCCTTTTTTAAAATAAGAATGTTAATAAAATAGCTGAAAACAGCCGCTCTGGAAAAACACTACGCTATATAAATTAATATTAATAGTTGCCGCTACAGAAAAACACTACGCTTTCCATGGGCTTGAGCTCAGCCTCCTTTAAAGAAGACTGAGCGATTGGCAAGCCGACAGGCGCAGACAGAGCTAAAGTCGCACTTATGCCCCGAGGGTAGGAAAAAAGAAGTTCGCTTTTTTTCTGCGGGGTCTTCCCTCCGCGCTTTCCCACGACGGACAGGACGTCCTAGTGTCGGTCGTTGGTCACAGGACGTGACCGTTCTTAGCCGACCAGGAGTCTCCATGTTTTTCTTCTGGGACTGGGACTGCGGTTACTCGCCCCACCGAAAACCATTGCGATTACTCGTCCCATCAAAAAGCATTCGCTAGTCTCTGTTCTCAATCATCATTTCGTCAATGTTATAAGAAAACAAATGGCTATCTAGTTGTATCAAATATCACATTTAAAAATTCATTAACCTGATAACAATGCTGGCATTACTCGCTCCATCGAAAACCGTCGTAGTGGAGATCTTCTTGGCAAGAACACCGATGATTTAAAGAGCAAGTAGTGTTCTTGTTTTTTCTTATCTGTGCACAAATTCAGTTTTAGTAATATTTTGCTTAACGTACCTATTTAAACTATAGCAAAAACATATTCGTCCATCCTCGAATATGTTTTACTCTGTTTTATTTACAATGTCGATAATATGCTGCCAGGTCTCTAGGCGCAGAACATCTAATGGAGATCCGTCGCCAAGTACAGCAAAACCAATCATTAGGCCAATGATGAAGGCTGCTGCAGCAAAAATTGTGATAACAATGATACGCAGCCAAATCGGAAAAATACGCAAACGCGGTCTGCTGCGTTTCTCCTCACGTTTACGCTGCTGTTTTTCTTTTTTATCTGTTTTTCTAGAAATATCCTGTTGTACTGCTTGTTCCTCACCAGCTGCTGTCTCTTGCTCAGCTTCCTGTGAGGTATTCTGTGAAGATGGATTATTCGTCATTTCAGTAACTCCTTACAAATGGATGTTCAAAAAGAGCAATCAAACAACGCATCCTTCTTGAACACTAACGGTATGTAACTGCCATCGTCTCAACCTGAATCAGGAACGAATGGTATTCACTAACCCAAGCATTTGGTCGCCCATGGTGATGGAACGTGAATTAAATTGATAAAGCCGCTGTGCTGCCATCATATCTGTCATCTGCTGCGACATGTCCACATTTGATTGCTCCAATGACTGCGGATGGATTACAGCGCCCTCACCAGCATATGCTTGTATGATTTCGTCTATATCCGCTGCTCCTGAAACAGTAAAGAAATTATCTCCTTCTGCTTCCAAAGCGCTGGGACGTACAGCTTCCACAACAGCCAATTCAGCTTCTGCCGCCTGTTCACCGTCTCTGGTGACCAACAATTGACCTTGATCATTTAATTCAATGGCATCAAACCCGTCTTGGATTTCAATCGGTCCCTCTGTCCCGATAATAGGGTGACCATCGGAAGTTGTCAAGGCAACGCCCCCTCCTTCAACTGGAGAAAGGAAAAAGGAACCGTCTCTCGTATAGACTGTATCCTGCTGCCCATTTTCTACGCGGTTCACTTGAAAAAACATATTCTCTTCCGTTAATGCAGCATCTAAGCTGCGGTCTGTCTCTATCATGCTTCCCTGCAGCTGGTTCAGGTTAATAGCACCTAAACCCGCCCCTGCTCCCACACGTATTCCATCGGGAGTCAGTCTGCCTTCTGCATTTTCAGGAGCATTCAAATTATCAATTTGCTGGCTTAGTAAGGAAGAAAATTCAACTTGTCTGTTTTTATATCCAGTTGTGTTGCTATTGGAAATATTATTGCCAATAACATCAAGCTTGTGCTGGATTTGGTTCATGGTTACTGCTGATTGATTCATAATACGTGACATGTTCAATTTCCCCCTATCCTAATCGGCCAACTTCTGTAACAGCTTTTCCGAGGCTCTCATCATATACCCGTAAAACGCGCTGATTACTCTCAAATAACCGATAAGCATTCATCATATCCGTCATGGATTGTTCGGTATTGACATTCGATTGTTCTAATGCCCCCTGGTGCAATACATACGCTGCATCTGCCGGTACAGCCTCTGCATCCCCTTCAAAAAGATCATTTCCTTCTTTCGTCAGTGTGTTTGCATCCGCTGCATACTGCATACCAATTGTCACATCGCCGCCAGCTGTCGGAATAACGCCCTCTGGGGTAATAGTCTCTATCGTTCCGTCTGTCTGAATGTTATTCCCGTCTTCATCTAAAACATAGTATCCCTGATTCGTCACAAGGAAACCTTCTGCGTCAATCGTAAAATTACCATTTCGCGTATAACGTACATCTCCATCTTCATTTTGAACGGCAAAGAAGATAGCCCCATTTTCATCTGGAACATTTCCCTGCTCGATCGCAACATCTGTCGGCAGTCCCGATTCGTTGATATCCCCTTGCGCAAAATGAGGAATCGTTTCTTGAACATATACGCCTGTATTCATACCGCCCAATTGACGGGATAAAGGAATATTGAAACCTCCTTGCGTGGTCGGGATGGTGTTCCCGCCGCTTTGCTGTATCAATAATTCCGGAAAAGCACGAATTGCCGTTTGATCGGCTTTGTATCCTGGCGTATTTGCATTGGCAATATTATTAGACAATGCTTCCTGCTGCCGCTGCTGCGTTATCATACCACTTGCCGCTCCATATAAACCTCTTAACACAAAGCTTCCTCCTCTGTATGTAAAAGATTAGAGCTGGCAGGGTAATAAAATAAGCAACACATTCTGCCAGCTTCTAATAATGATTAGTTTACACTTCTTTTTTCAAGCTTATCAATATTTTCAAGCATGATTCCCGTTCCCTTTGCAACACAATCCATCGGATCCTCTGCAACAAAGATAGGAACCTTTAATTCTTCCGCCAATAATTGGTCAATTCCATGAAGCAGTGCGCCGCCTCCAGTCAGGATAACGCCCCGGTCAATGATATCTGCGGATAATTCGGGAGGTGTCTGTTCCAGAACTGCTTTAGCTGCCTGAACAATAAGTGCTACAGATTCCATCAACGCCTGTGAAATTTCCTCTGATTCAATCGTTATCGTTCTCGGTAAGCCAGATACCATATCCCGGCCTCTGATATCCATGGATTCTTTACGTGATCCAGGGAACACCGTAGCGACATTGATTTTAATATCTTCTGCAGTACGTTCACCAATAAGCAGTTTGTATTCCTTTTTAATATATTGCAGAATATCCCAGTCAAACTTATCTCCAGCCATTTTAACGGATTGCGAAGTAACAATGCCGCCCATGGACAACACGGCTACATCGGTTGTTCCGCCGCCGATATCTACTACCATGTTTCCGCTTGGCTGATAAATATCCATTCCAGCGCCAATCGCAGCTACTTTAGGCTCTTCTTCTAAGTATATGCGCTTTCCGCCTGACTTCTCTGCTGCTTCTTTAATGGCTTTTTGTTCCACTTTCGTTATGTTTGTCGGGCAGCAAATAAGCATTCTCGGCTTTGACAAAACACCTTTGACATTAATTTTATTTATAAAATATCTTAACATGGCTTCTGTGACATCAAAATCAGCAATAACGCCGTCCTTTAACGGGCGCAGCGCCTCTATATTACCCGGTGTACGTCCAACCATACGGCGGGCTTCTTCTCCAACTTCAAGCACACGGTTCGTATTTCGATCCATGGCAACGACAGATGGTTCATTTAAAACTATTCCTTTTCCTTTTACATGTATCAACACATTTGCGGTACCAAGATCAATCCCAATATCTCTGGAAAACATGAATCTAAATCCTCCTAGCGTTACTATCTTGCACCGTCCTAAGACAAAATGCTACTAGTATACTATTTTACCACAAAACCCGGTAATTAACTGTATGAAAATAAGATTTTTTTATTTTTTTAAGACGCTTCACCAAAATATCCAGAGGACAAACTACTTTAAAATGTGAAAGTGGAGTAATTAAAAAGGCAAAGTTGACATGATATTTCCTATGTCAACTTTGCCTGAACACTTCTTTGTATTTTTTTAGGCTATGCGTTCCACTGCAGTTCTCCGGCTGCTTTCACTCTAACCCGTGTGGCATTTCCCGGGAGATAAGCTAAAGGAACGTCCTCTACATCAACAATCACAAGAGTCTCCGGATCTGCACCTGCATTTACTGCTGTTGCTTTTGCCTCCGATTTTGCCGATTCCAGTGCATGCTCCCGTCCTACCTCATCTAATAAGTAGATTCTTTCTACTTGTCCGCTGACCTGAGAAATCGCTGAACCAATGGCATTAGCAACACCGGAGTGTTCTGGTCGGAGGACGCGTGAAGCCCCTTTTAATTCAGTTGGTAATAAAATACTCCCGCCGCCGACAAGAATAACAGGAATGGGATCCGCGGTTGTCTTCATTTTGTCAATAGCCTCTTCTACAAGCTCCACCATCTTCTCATAAACTTTATTCAGCCATGACTTATCCAGATGAGCCACTTTGGATGCATCACCTAAATCAACTTTACCAAGCGCTACTGCTACATCTGTTGTTGTCAGTGTATCACCGCCGAAAATCATTGCTTTCTCAGGCAAACGGTACCCGACGCTGTCCGGACCAATTGAAAATGCTTCGTTTTCTTCTGCATGGATAATTGTTCCTCCGCCGAGTCCGATAGAAATTAAGTCAGGCATACGGAAATTCGTTCTTGCTCCTCCAATTTCTACTTCCAGAGAAGATTCCCGCGGAAAAGAATGAATTAACACACCAACATCTGAGGTTGTACCGCCAACATCTACAACAATAGCATCAGACAGGTTCCCTAAATAGGAAGCGCCGCGCAAAGAGTTTGTCGGACCACAGGCAACTGTAAATATCGGGTAACGAACCGCGTAATCAACAGACATTAATGTTCCGTCATTTTGTCCAAAAAATACTTTTGCATCAATATTTTCACTTTTTAACGCATTGATGAACCCGTCTGCAGCTGTTTTCGCTACACGGATTACGGAAGCATTCAAGATTGTTGCATTTTCACGTTCCAGCAGACCGACAGAACCAATTTCAGCAGATAATGAAATGGCCACGTCTTCTCCTAATACTTCTTGAAATATTTTCTTTGCTCTCTCCTCATGGTCGGTAGATACAGGAGAAAAAACAGAAGTGATTGCAATAGAATCTACCTCTCCTTTTACTTCATTGGCAATTTTGTATAAATGTGCTTCATCTAAATCAACGATTTCCCTGCCATCAAATTCATGTCCGCCACGTACAAGGTAAACATGCTTTCCAAGCGCCGCACGAAGGTCATCCGGCACGCCTACCAGCGGTTTCACTGCCAATGTAGCCGGGGCACCAATACGAACAGCAGCAATGTTGTTTAACCCTTTCCGCTCTACAATAGCGTTTGTACAATGCGTTGTCCCAAGCATGGCATAACGGATATGTTCAGGAGACACATTTGCTTTTGTAATCACTTCATGCATCGCTGTATAAATTCCAGTTTCTACGTCCTCTGTTGTGGATGATTTTGTTTCGGAAATCACTTGATTATCCTGATCCAGCAAAACAGCATCCGTATGTGTTCCACCTACGTCAATTCCAATACGATACGTACTCATTATTCCGTCTCTCCTTTACGAACTAATTCTTCCACCGGCGTATATTCGACATCGTAGCCAAAATATTTGGGTCCGACTGTTGCAATCCCTTTTTCCGTTCTCCATTTTTCATGGCATGGTATACCAATAACGACACATCTGGAACCATAACGGATTCCTTCTGTAGTAATTGGCAAACCTGTTTCTGCATCCAGTACGGCAATTAAATCCGGTGTCACACAAAGCAATCGCCGATCTGTTTGAGCAAGAAGATGCTCATTTTGAAAACGAAGCTGAAGCGTTTCTTCTTTATAGTCACCGATTCCTTCAAAGGATGCTGTACCTCTCGCAAAACCAGTTTCTGTTTTCCGATCGATATCTGTTACTTTTCCACGGAATAATTCAAACCCGCCCACTGTTTTCAAAACTTCCTGAATCGCATTGACATTATTTGCTTTAGCAAGGCGAATGGTTTTTCCAATTTCCTCTTCCAACTTTAAAATACCGGCAATTCCGCTATCTTTTAGATTTTTACCTCGCATGGAATACATGGCATTCATTACAGAGCCGCCCATTTGAATGGCAGAGGCGCGGGCAATGCGTTCTGTCCAGACGTTATCAATCGTGGATAACAGCGCTGTATTCCCTTTTTCATCGCCGATTACTGCCGGAGTAGCCTGGATACCATCTAAATAGAATGTAACCATCTGCAGTTCAGGAAATGCTCTTCCCATTCCATCTGCATCAATAACAGGCAATCCCCGTCTTGCAGCGAGCGCAAAAGGCAGCATGGAGTTTACTCCTCCCGCTTCAATCGGAAAAGTTGCATAAATGTCTTCCCCAAGAAATTCTTCCAGTTTCCCAAAAACCTCGATCGCTTCTTCTCCACTGGGAACTTTTTCAAGCATGACCGTTGGAGCCCCCATCATGGAAGAGGGAACAACTAAAGCATCCTCTGGAACTTCATCTATATCCAATAAAGTTACTGGTCCATTTTCTTCGATTGCCTGCAGCGCCATCAGCTTTCCGATATATGGATCCCCGCCTCCTCCTGTTCCAAGCAGTGCTGCACCAACAGCGATATCTTCAATTTCTTGTTTGCCTATTTTTCTCATTTTTTAAGCCTCCATGTTTCCAGAATATAAGTTTTGATTTGTATTATTTCTTTTTTCTAAAGATAAGGGACCCAATATAATAAAAGATTCCGCTAATCAATAGCGAGTTAATGGATGGAATACCAATTGTGATGATATACCCTGCAGCAAAACCCGCTGCCCAGGCAATCAGTGTAACAGGATGCATTTTTTCAACATCTGTGGGCAGCGTCCCTTGTTCTCTGGATTCATCCAAACTTTTACGGTGTGTTTTTAAAATAAAGTACTCTACCACCATAATTCCCGCAATTGGCGGAACAAGTACGCCGAGGAACACTAAGAAATCAACAAAATAATCCAGCATTCCAAGCACGGAAAGCACCGTTCCAATAATACCAATCACTAATGTAACCTTTGCACGGTTAAGCTTTATTTTAAATACGGAATCAAAAATATTTGTAAAGCCGAGAGACGAAGAATACAGATTCAAATTATTAATTTTAACTGTAGATAAAACAACAGCAAATGCTCCAAGCCAGCCGGATGCTTGTACCATAATACTCACTACATCATTCGTCCGGGCAGCAAGTGCCATCAATACAGCTATCATATTGATTCCAAGTTCCCCAATCAGTACCCCGATGGTAGCCATCCAGAATACATCTTTACCGCTTTTAGCAAATCGGGTGAAATCTGGTGTAATAACAGCTCCAATGATAAATCCGCCTGCAACCATTGTAGCAGCTGCCCCCATTGTTAAAGGATCACCAGCTGGAGCTGCAGAGAATAATCCATTGATAGAATGCTCACTAAATACATAATAAACACCGACAGCCATTGCTAATAGAAATAATGGTACGGTAATTGTAGCTGTGATACTCAATAATTTAAAACCGAAGATAACGAGTACAGTAACTCCTAATCCTGTAATCGTAGCAGCAGCTGCATGCGGAAGTGCTCCTCCGGTAGCCTGTACCAGACCATCGGCAAACACAGAGTTTTGAACCCCAAACCACCCGATACAGGAAATAGCAATGACGCCTCCGATAATGCTCGATCCGTATCTGCCGAACCCTGTCCATCTTGAAAGCAAACTGGTGGAGAGACCTTCTTTAGCACCTGCATACCCTAAAAGAAAGCTGATAACCTGTAAAATAACACTTCCCAGCATCGTTGCCCAAAAAGCTTGCCAGAATGTCATTCCATAACCTAGCGATGCACCTAAAATAAATTGGGAAATGGTTGCTAATGCTCCTACTCTAATAATCGTAATACTCCAAAGAGACTGTCTTGCCGATCTGGGTACTCTGGATAGTGAATAATCATCTCCAATATTGGTTTTATTCCCCATTTTTTATTCCTCCTTCGTCATTTCATGCTGTTATGATTGGGTTGTTCAGGCAAAAGCTGCTATTTCGTCCAGCTCATTAAAATGTTATTTCTTTCATTCGCTGTAGAATCCTATCAGAGCGCAGGCCAACCACGCAGACTCCTATGGGAACAGGGCGAGCTGAAGATCCACTTGAAAAGCGATTTTCTTTTCAAGTTAGCTGAAGCCGTCCCCACGGAAAGCGGAGTGGTTGGCCGGAGCGGAGCTATGCACCATCATCAATTCCAAAAAGGCCGGATATTTCACCAAAATGCAAGCATGGTAATGAAGAACATGTTCATCTTGGAATAGCAAGAAATATTTGCTTATTCTTAGGTGCGAAAGTTGAGTTAATAACTTATTTTTTAGAAAACTCGGTATATACTTCGCTTGATATTTCATCATTCATGCCTCTGACAGCATTGAGACCTGCGATTACTCGGTCTATTAAAACCGTTGTTGCAATTACTCGTCCTCTCAAAAAGCATTGGGGTTCCTTGCACTGATTAAAATATCGGTGTTTACATGTATTTAAAATGCAATTCCTCTAATAATGATTGCATCAGCTGGCTTGCCAGCATAATCTGCTCTTCAAAATCAGCCCCATCGTATAATTTAATCCCCCAAAAGACGCCGTTACCAATCAAAACGAACTGTTTAATAATTCTGTCAATTTCGTCTGCCTGCATCTGCGGATAACTATTTCTTAATATTGAATCTAAGGAGGCAACAAGCCATTCATTATATCGCTTCATATGGTCATATAAATATTGCGAGATCCCCGGTATTGGAGAAGTTACTAATGAAATATAAGCATCCGTTCCTTCCATATCTCCTTTATGGTGGTCTGCAATCCCTTCAAACATGGCAGAAAAAATATTCTGAGCAGGCTCCTCCCGCTTCTCATTCAAAATACTTTTCATTTTATCAAAATGGTTATCCAAAAATTGCTTGAATGCCATTATAAATAAATCTTCTTTATTTTTGTAAAAAAAATAAATAGATGCCGGCTTAATACCAACCTCATTGGCTATTTTCCTCATTGTTGCGCCGTGATACCCATTTAAAGCATATTGTTTCAGTGCTGCATCAATTAACTTTTTTTGCAATTCCTCACCACCTAACGATTGTTAGATTATTATATTACCTAACGTTCGTTCAGTCAATAAGTTATTTGATAATTTACTTTAAATAAAATCTTCTCCTAATTTGCATTAATAGGAATCATCCTTGATCTATTCGTGATTCTCCTTTGTACAAAGAAATGACAACAAAAAACAATCCAACTTTTTGTTAAAAATTGGATTGTCTCTATTTTCCTAGCTTCCCTGTGCTTTTGGCCTGCTGGAGGAAGATAGGAATGTTTGTGTGATTTTTGTTTCAGTTAACGGCCCTTCCGTTGGCGGTGTTTTATACTTCTTTCTTGTTGCTTCTCCCCCGCGTAAATGGCGGATTGCTTTGTGATACTCTAAAATTTCTTTTACTTCCAGTGCCAGTTTGGGATTGATTTCCGGCAGGCGCTCTGTTAAATCCTTATGGACCGTACTTTTGGATACGCCAAATTCTTTTGCAATGGTGCGGACTGTTTTTCTGGTTTCTACAACATGCCTCCCTATTTTAATTGTCCTTTCTTTGATGTAATCATGCACACCGTTCGCCCCCCTAAGTTGTAATTCCGAGGTGTCGTTTGGACAGGGTGTATGTTTTGGGATAGGACTTATAAAAGGATGTTCAAAAAATCCTCTGAAAATGACACATCGAAATTCTACGTTAGCTTGCTTTTCCGCTAACGTTGCGTTTTTAGCCGACTCGGTCCTTTTCATTGCACTTTTTTGAACACATACTATAATAAGCGGTTGACTATTTTTATGTAGTCATTGGTATATAAAAAAAGGGTTCCACTTTAGATGAAGGATACTTCTAAATCACATGTCTTTTCACCTCAGACAGTTCGATTGCATGGTTTGTAATATCATCATATTAAAAAAAACGTTCCTTTATGCTTAAGATTTGTACAAATAATTTCCGGGACAAGATGTATTTTCAAAAGTTCGTTCCTGTATTGCTTTAAAGGATGTTCAAAAAAGCCAATAAAAAACCGGCAATGAAGGATTCATCACCGGTTTTTTTGGTTTCCCAAGCATTTTTTATTATTCTTCTGAATTGTCCAATTCTACATCAATTTCTTCATCTGCTTCTTCGTCTTCATCACTTGGTACTTCTTCTTGCTCTGCTTCTTCTGCGTCTTCTGTATCTTCTTCAGGCTCTGTTACATCTTCTCCTGAAGTCGGTTCATCACTTACTGCTTCATCCTCTTCCGCACTCTCTTCTACGACAATGCTGGATGCCGGCTGTTCAAAGTAGCTTTCAGGATTCACTTCTTTGCCGTCTTTACGGATTTCAAAATGCACGTGTGTTCCGTTGTCTTTACCAAACAAGTTTTTTCCAGCTGTTCCCAGCTTGTCTCCTTGTTCAACCTTATCGCTGACAGTGACAGCTACATCTTCAAGACTAGCATAATACGTTTTTAAATCTTCACTATGAGATAAAACAACCACGTTGCCTAGTAATGGGTCTTCCTTCACTTCTTCTACTGTTCCACTGATAGAAGCCAAAACATCAAATGATTCTGCATCTGCTGCTGCGATATCTACTCCTGTACTTTGATAGTAACGATTGTTGTAAAGTACAAGTGCATTTTCTCTGTCTTCTTGTTCTGCGTTGTAGTCAAAAAATTTAGTTACGATTTCTGCTTCATCTGTGTTTTCAAGCGGCATTCCTACCAATTCCTGCTGGTCAACTACCGGAACGGAATCTTCTTCATTCATTACTGGAAGATATTCTTCCTCTCCATTTCTTTGATCAGCCGGTTCTGAAACATCAGATCCTGCATTTTGATACCAAACGACTGCTGCTAATAAAACAGCTGCGATACTTAAATACATTGCTGGGAAAAACCATTTCTTGCGGAAAATTTGGCTCCATTTATTTTTTGGGCCTTTGAATTCCTCTTTCATTTTCATCACCTCTGCAACCATTGTGAGCAGAAAAAGAGAATTATATACATGGCTATGAAAAAATTTTTTTGATTTTCATAATAAGTAGTTTATGCAGAGGTTTTCATAGATAGGTTATTTCCCTTTTATCCTGGTTTAAGATAGAAGGAAAAGCTTCATCGCAGCAGCTTCAAAAGCATCTGATTCTCAAACCATATGAAGCAGTTTTTTGCACATGAATAGAAAAGACATTGATAGGCTTACCCTATTTTTTTGATAAAAAATCCCCCGTCTCAGTTAGAAACGAGGGTTGGTGCTATTTCACCTATCTGGCTGATTTCAACATCTGTGTAATAGTGATGAATGATTTCTTCATAGTTTTTACCTTCTGCCGCCATGCCATTTGCTCCGTATTGACTCATGCCGACACCATGCCCATAGCCTTGTGTTGTAAAGATCAAATGGCTGTCACTCTGTTCAATGGTAAAGTCACTGGATCTTAAGCCCAATTTATCGCGGAAATCCGGGCCAGTAAATGCGTTTCCGGCTACGGTTATTTCATCTACTCTGCCGCTGTCTGTATGGCTGATTTCCATCGGAATGGCCTTATCATCCTGAAGCGGGATTTCTAAAGCCTCGGATACCTCTGCGACAGTCAGCGTTGTCTGCTGGGTGAATTCTGGTGATTCTTGATCCCAGGGACTCTCTACACTGCGCAGATAGGCAACCTCGCCTTCCCAATAATCCTCGGAATTTTCCGTGTATCCATTGCTGGTGGAGAAGAAGGAAGCCGTAATCGGCGCACTATTGTAAGTAATAATCTGCCCTTCTGTCTCTTTCACCGCTTGATTTATTTTGTTCATTTTTTCATGATATTCTGCTCCCCACTGTTCTTGGAGCTCCTGTTCACTTTTATATACTTGATGCTGTGTCGAATCGGTCAGGTCATAGCTATCGTTTTTCTCGCCATTTAATAAAAAGTTAACTGTAAATGTTCTTGCAGCAATCGCCTGTGCTTTTAATGCCTCCAGTTCAAACTCTGCCGGCATCTCCGAAGAAACCACACCAGCGACATATTGCTCTACCGGAACATTTTCCACTTCTTCATTACTCACGCGCATGACAGAAACATTGAATGGAGAAGCCCCGACTTCTACTGCTTCGTCGCTGGATGCTGTCTCTTCTGGAGGACTTTCTGGCTCATTCTCTTCATCTGGCTTTGCTTCCTCCTTATTATCTACCGTCTCTGAGCCAGCGCTAATTTGATTCTCTGTCTTTGACATTTGCACAACTACTGTCGGGACAGCAAGAATAAAAATTATCATAATCATAAAAACCGTGATGACTATCTGCTTCCAAGGAGACGGGCGCTGAGGCTTATAATGCACTGATTTCCGATTAGAAAAAGGTACGATTTTCTGCATTGGCTGGTTCGATATCCTGTTTTTCTGCTTCAATTGCTTCATTTTCTTATGAATTGCTGTGTTTTTCCGTTTATATTTTTTGTTATACACGTTCCTCCTCCTTTTCTTAAGAGTGATAAGCTGTTTATATCTATCATGCCTACTATTAAATCTATACATTTTGCCGGCAAAATAGACCTTTTCTTAAGAAAAAATGTAAGAAGTACGTTATGCAAATGGAAAATTAAAAAGGAAGCTTTATTCAGCGGGGAGGTTTTGCGACCCTGCGGAATAAGGGTTAAAAACTTGGTGCGTGACATTCTCGGACCGCGATTACCAATGTTGTCAGGTTAAAACGCCGCTGCGACGGGTTTTGGTGGGGTGAGTAATCGCAACCCCAGAAAAACACTACGCTAGATAGGTTTTATTACTATCTGTATCAAAATTAATAAAATTCACTAATCTAAAAGCATTGCTTCCATTACGCGTCCCATCGAAAACCATTGCAATCAGGCGTTCCGCCAAAAACATTTATGGTATCGTCTATATTAAAACATCGTATCCAACAAGAAATTTGGACAGGCTTCCATTATCTCACTTATCAAAAAATTTCGCTTTTATGATATACACACAAAAAACCATAGAAGGGCTCTATTGTTTAAGAGTTTCCATGGTTTCTCCTGCTATGATTGGATTTCTTCTTCGACAATTTCTTTTGTCCGCTGCGGTCCTGTTGTCAGGCTGTCTTGATAATTTTTATCATAGAGGTGACAGGCTACACGATGCCCGGGATCTATCTCTTGCCATACCGGCTTGACGTCCTTGCATATCTCCATTGCCATGGGGCATCTTGTTCGAAATACACAGCCAGAGGGCGGGTTGATAGGGCTTGGCAATTCGCCTTCTAAAATAATCCGCTCTCTCTTTTCTTCTATATCCGGATCTGGGATCGGGATAGCTGATAGCAGGGCTTTGGTATAAGGATGCAATGGATTTTCATAGAGCGCTTCTCCGCTTGTTTCCTCTACTAAATTCCCTAGATACATTACGCCGATCCGGTCTGAAAATTGCTTTACCATCGATAGGTCATGGGCAATAAATAAGAACGTCAGCCCTTTTTCCCGCTGCAGCCGCTTCATCAGATTGACGACCTGCGCCTGCACAGAAACGTCCAATGCAGAGATAGGCTCATCCGCAATAATAAAGTCCGGGTTTAGCGCGAGCGCTCTTGCAATTCCGATTCGCTGGCGCTGTCCGCCGCTGAACTCATGCGGATAGCGGTTCACATGATCCCGGCTGAGCCCTACCTCTTCCAACAGTTCATATATCCGGTTCATCAGATCTTTTTTCTTCTTAAAAACCCCATGTACCTCCAGCGGCTCAGAGATAATTTCCCTAATGGTAGACCGGGGATTCAGCGAAGCATAGGGGTCCTGAAAAATCATCTGCATCTTACGGTAGAGAGCGAATTGTTCCTTTTCCGTCAACCCATGGACATTTTCATAATTAAACCAGACATCCCCGCTTGTTTTTTCATATAATCCTAGAATCGTGCGGCCGATGGTAGATTTTCCGCAGCCGGATTCGCCAACCAGCCCATACGTTTCCCCTTTAAAAATATGAAAAGATACATCATTAACAGCTTTTAAAATATCTGACCTCCCGACATCAAAGTATTTCACTAGATTTTTTACTTCCAGGATTTTCTCTTCCATCTCCTCACCTCCAGTATCTTCTTGCTGCGCAGAGCTCCTTTTCATACTCGGTCCCTTTTAAAGGCGTGATTTCCACCCCTTTTCCGGTTTGCGGGGAATGCAGCATTTCGCCATCACTCTTATAGATGCCGACATGATGGATGGCTCCTTTCCCTTCCTGATAGGCAAAGAAAAGCAAATCTCCCGGCTTGAGGGCATCGTTTGCAATTTCTTCTCCCGCCCTCGCCTGGTCTCCCGCATCCCGGGCAATCCAGTAACCATTTGCTTTATGTGCAGCATAGGCCAGACCGGAACAATCATAGCCGAAGGAGCTCATCCCTCCCCAGAAATAATCCAATCCGATGAAGGGAAGAGCTGCAGTTACAATATCTGCTCCGCTGCCCTGTTTTATCCCGTCCTCTTTTGTCACGGTGACTGTTTTTTCTTTGGCGATCTGCTGCTTTCCGGATGGTGTTTGTACATAAACATGTGCTTCCCTCTCCCCTAAATAAGGCAGTATCGTTAAATAACTCAGCTGGATGCGCGTGTCTTTCGCCGGGTCTTCCAGCCAGGCATTGTCTGTCGTCACCACAATATATTTATCCTGAAGCCATGCTTCTTTATCCACGCTTGTCAATTGCCGGAGAGGGATATATCCAGGATAGCCTCTGGAATCTTTTTTGGACGGCTGGAACGGAGCAATCACATGCGCCCAGTCTCCCTCTTCTTCTAAAACGATAACAGGCTCGCCATATAGCGTTTGCGATTGTACGCGATTTTCATTACATAGTGCCAAGCTTTCCTCATAGGTTAAGGAATTGACCCATTTTAATATATCTGTAGGATGGGAGGTTCCATCTTTATCCTCTGCTCTGGCTGCCTGCGGATTGGTCCAAATTGTTGCAGCCTGTACATTTGTTACATGGAATGTTTTCGGAAGCTCCTTCAACAACTGCTGCATTCTACCAGCTCCCTTCCCTTTTGATTGTTTGCAGATAAGCTTTCTTCACTGATTTTATCCCGAGTCCGGATTGATTTGAAAACGTAATTTGATTTCCCTTCCCCTGATACTGGATACCGCCTTCCAAAATATCATCGGACAGCATCAGCGGCGCATCAAAATCAAAGCGGGTCACTGCCGGATGACTGGCTGCAAAATGAGCTGCTGCGGTAATGCCCAGCTTGGTCTCTATCATGCTTCCGACCATACATGAGACACCAAAATCCTGAGCCAGGTTCGCGATTTTTATAGCCTGATGGATTCCGCCGGACTTCATCAATTTAATATTGATTAAATCTGCCGCCCCCATTTCCAGCACACGGCGTGCATCCTGTGTGGAAAATACCGCTTCGTCAGCCATAATCGGTGTTGTGGTACGTTCGGTAATATATTTGAGCGCCTCCACATCATGTGCCGGCACAGGCTGCTCTACCAATTCCAAATTTAATCCCAGCTCTTCCATTTGTGTAATAGCTTTCACAGCCTCTTTCGCCGTCCAGCCCTGGTTGGCATCTAACCGGATCAGCACATCCTCTCCTGCAGCTTTCCTGATAGCAGCTACCCGTTCTATATCTTTTTCTGCTGGGTCCTTGCCTACTTTCACCTTTAAAATCCGAAACCCATTCTCTTTATATAACTTTGCATCCTGCTCCATCAGTTCCGTCTCATTCACGCTGACCGTATAATCATTTTCAATCTGCGAACGATAGCCTCCCAGGTATTGATATAAAGGCTGTTCGGCTGCTTGTGCAAGACAATCATACAATGCCATATCCACTGCAGCCTTGGCGCTTGTATTGCCTGTGATTGCTTTCTCTAAACGGGCAAAAATAGCTGCATAAGAACATAATGATGCATCGATTATAACCGGACGGAGCACTTTATCCATTGCATAATGGATGCTCGCCAGGCTTTCCCCTGTAATAACATGTGTCGGCGGGGCTTCTCCCCAGCCAGTGATGCCATTATCGCAGGTTATTTTCACAACTATACTTTCCGCAATGGTTACTGTGCGCAACGCTGTTTTAAATGGGGTATGCAATGGAATCGAGCTATGATAAAGTTCCAAATCAACAATCTTCATGCTAAACAGCCCTTTCTATGTGGGTAATTCTCTCTTTCATTAACGGACTCCCGGCGACAGCTGAAGTGTTTTCGTTCTGCTGGATAACGTTGCTTTTGCCCCCAAAGGAATAGAGAAATGCGGAAAACAGTGGCCAATTCGGAAACCGGCAACAACCGGCTTGGTATAATTTCTAAAATAATGCTTCCAGACTTCCTCCATCCTCAGACTGGGCTGGACTTTCGGTTCAGCTTCCGCAAAGTCGCCAATAATGATACCGGCAGCATCCTTTAGTTTCCCAGCCAGACGAAGCTGGTTCATCATCCCGTCAACTCGATACGGCTCCTCTCCAATATCCTCGATGAACAGCAGCTTATCCTTTGTTACAATTTCATAGGGCGTTCCGATTGTCTGCACCAGGAGAGAAAGATTTCCACCGACAATGCTGCCCGTGGCTTCTCCTTCTCGATAGACAGTCAGCGGAGAAATGCTTTCCGAATAAATGAGATTGGTCGGCCCGAACAACTGTCTAAACAGCTGTCTGGAAAGCGTATCGAAGTCTTTTTTCACCATATCCGATGCCGGCATCGGGCCATGGAACGTAATCAGGCCTGTTGCTTGCCGGATAGCTGTATGTAAAAATGTAATATCGCTGTATCCCCAGATAATTTTGGGATTTTTTTTGATTAATTCCATATCTAATTTATCAATGAAACGCCCCGTACCGTATCCGCCTCTGGCAAAAATGATCGCTTTGATGTTCCGGTCGGAAACCATCTGATGAAAATCTGCTAACCGATGGGTATCCTTTCCTGCTAAATAGCCATATTGATCATAGACATGCTGTCCAAGCTTTATCCTTAAACCCATATTTTCAAAAAAGGAGAAGGATTGCTCCAGTTTTTCTTTTTTTACAGGACCGGCCGGCGCAATCATTCCGATGGTGTCCCCAGTTTTCAAACGATAAGAAAGCATCTATATATCCTCCTTTTTTGGCAGTTAAGAAAGTATAAACTTTCTTACTGCATAAGTGTAACTAAGGTTGTCACCTAAGGGCTTAGTGACAACCAAGTTTTCTAAAAACAGAGACAGGCTCATATATGAATGAGCCTATCTTGTTTACCGCAGTTCCCCTGTACCTTACTCCGTCTTATCTGCGTATTTCAAATCAAAGTATCCTACCGGGTGGCGAAGGATTCCCTCCACGCCATCTGCTTCCAGAACAACCACGTTATAGTAGCGGATTGGCATGGCAATCATTTCTTCAGCCAGCATTCTTTCTGCTTCGTATAGATATTCATAGCGCTGCTCTTCATCTGTTTCGCTTTTACCTTTTTGAATCAGCTCGTCATATTCTTCACTTTCAAACCCGGTACGGTTCATATAAGAATCTGAGACAAAGCTTTCTAAGAAGTTGACTGGATCAGCATAATCATTGATAAATGAGCTTCTTGAGAATTGCAGTTCCAGATTTTGCTGCGCTTCTGCAAACACATTCCATTCCTGGTTCTCCAGTGTGACCTCCACGCCTAAGTTTTCACTCAACATATTTTGCATGGCTTCTGCAATCGCTTGAATAGTGTCGCTGGTATTAAAGGATAGTACAATCGGCGGCAGCTCATCATAGCCTTCTTCTTTCATTCCTTCTGCGAGCAGCTCTTGGGCACGTTCCGGATCAAATGCTACTAAATCGCCGTTTTCTTCACGGAAATCGTTTCCATCCGGTGCGGTAAAGCCAGGTGATACAAAACCGTATGCAGGCTCTACCCCTTGTTTAACGACGTATTCCGCAATATCATCGCGGTTAATAGCGTATGAAAACGCCTGCCTGATTTTCTTATTTTGGAACGGTTCTTCTGTCAGGTTAAAACGAAAGAATTCCAGTCCGCCATATTCCCCGATAAATACATTATCTCCATCTATCAATTCATCAGATAGCTCTGGAGGCACGCTCGCTGTATCCAGCTCGCCTGTCTGGAACATTTGGTATTGTGTATTTGAATCGTTAACCATGGAAAAATGAACATAATCCAGGTTAACAGCATCTGCATCCCAATATTCTGGATTCTTTGCAAAAATCATTTCGTTATCATGATCCCATGAATCTAACATGTATGGACCATTTGCTACAAACGTATCTGCTTCAGCATGCCAGTCTGGCGTTTCTTCAGCAACCTGATGGTTGATTGGGAAAAATGCCGGGTTGGTAAGCAAATCCAGGAAGAATCCAGTCGGCTGAATTAAAACAACTTCCAATGTCTTATCATCAATGGCTGTGACATTGACATCATCGGCCGAACCTTCCCCGCTGTTGTATTCTTCTCCGCCTTCAATGTAGTAAGCTAAAAATGCGGCAGCAGAAGCTGTATCAGGGTCCAGCATATGCTTCCAGGCAAAGACAAAATCTTCTGCAACCACAGGGTCTCCATTAGACCAATTGGCATCCTCCCGCAAATGGAATGTATACGTCAATCCATCCTCAGAAATATCCCAGCTCTCTGCCACCCCTTCTGCTGCTTCTGAATTCTCATCCAGACGTGTCAACCCTTCCATCAGATTATTCAAAGGATCCCAAGATACCTGATCAAAGCCAATGGATGGATCGAGGGAGGTCGGCTCTTGACCGTTGTTGATATATAATGTCTTTCCATCCAGATCCGGCGTTTCTTCTGCAGCAGCATTCTCTCCGCCCTCCTCGCCATCCGCTTCTTCTGCTGTATCCGTGTCCGCATCATCCGGCTCTTCTCCTGCATCCTCGCCCGCTGTACATGCAGCAAGAACAAATGCTGTAAAAAGTACCAGGAGTACCCATAAAAGCTTCTTTCTACTCATTGTTTTGCCCCCTTTTTAAGTTTGTAAGACATTTGCAGCTAACAGCCGCTTGGCCCGCTCATCTTGCAGCCAGCAATCCACATAATGTGTATCGCTGATTTTTTCTGGAGCGGGGTAAACTTTATCACACACCTCCATCGCAAATGGACATCGCGCTGTAAAAGGACATCCCTTTGGAGGTGAGAATAAATCAGGTGGTGTACCAGCAATCGGCTTTAATTCTTCCTTGGCATCTAATCTGGGAACAGAATGGAGCAGCCCTTGTGTGTATGGATGCTTCGATTCGTAGAATATTTCCCGTTTGCTGCCGGATTCAATAATTTTCCCAGCATACATCACAACAATGCGGTCTGCTATCTTTGCGACCACGCCCAGGTCATGCGTAATCAAAATAATCGATACCCCAGTCCGCTCCTGGATGGTTGCAAACAATTCCAAAATCTGTGCTTGAATGGTCACATCCAGTGCAGTCGTCGGCTCATCCGCTATCAGCAAATCCGGATCACAGATTAGAGCAATTGCAATCACAATCCGCTGACGCATTCCCCCGCTAAACTGATGCGGATATTGTTTTAAACGTTCCTCTGGGTTAGGAATTCCGACCAGGTTCATCATTTCAACCGCTTTTGCCTTCGCTTGTGTCCCCGATATTTTCTTATGTTCCTTTAACCCCTCCATCAGCTGTGTGCCAATGGTTAAGGTTGGATTAAGTGCTGTCATTGGATCTTGAAAAATCATTGAAATATCTACTCCGCGGATGGACCGCATTTTCTTCTCCGAATATGCTGCCAGATCCTGCCCTTTAAAAATAACGGAGCCTTTCGTGATTTTCCCCGGCGGATCCGGAATCAGCCGCATAATGGCATTGGAGGTAACACTTTTTCCACAGCCGGATTCCCCGACGATTGCTAAGGTTTCTCCTTTATCCAAGTGAAAATTGACGCCCCGGACAGCTTGGACTGTCCCTCCATACGTAGTAAAGGTCACATGCAAGTCGTTTACCTCGAGTATTCTTTCCAAGTTGCCCACCTACTTTCTTAATTTCGGATCAAGTGCATCCTGCAGACCGTCTCCCAAGACATTGAAGGCAAACATCGTAAAAGAGATAAAAAATGCCGGGAAGAACAAAGTCCACCAGTTTCCGGATAAAATCGCTCCTAATGAATCGTTTGCCATTACTCCCCAGCTGGCAAACGGGGCTTGAATCCCAAGACCGATAAAGCTTAAGAATGCTTCGGCAAATATTGCAGACGGCACGGTTAAGGTCATTTGAACAATAATGGGTCCCATCGTATTCGGAAGGAGGTTCTTCCGGATGATCCGCGATGTTTTCGTACCAAATGATTTCGAAGCGAGGACAAATTCATAGTTTTTAATTTGCAGCACCTGTCCCCGCACAATTCGGGCCATCCCTACCCAGCCGGTAATGGTCAATGCCAGAATAATCGTTCCAAGACTCGGCCCGAGTACAACTAAAAGTAAAATAACAACTAATAGATAAGGCAAGCCATATAACACTTCAATCATACGCATCATCACATTATCCGTACGGCCGCCCTTGTAACCGGAGATTCCTCCCCAGATAATCCCGATGGTGACGTCAATCAAGGCAGCTACCAGACCGACAAATAAGGAAATACGGGCGCCGTACCACGTCCGTGTAAACACATCTCTCCCTGCATTATCCGTGCCAAACCAATGCTCCATCGAAGGCGGCTGATACTGATTCGGAAGGTCTTGTCTGTTTACTTCATAAGGAGAAATAACCGGACCGAAAATAGCCATAATCGTCAGTAAGACGAGAAAGATCAGCCCAAGCATGGCCATCTTATTTTTCACCAGACGCCGCCAGGCATCCTGCCAATACGATAAGGATGGACGGGACACTTCCTCCATTTTTTCTTTATCCTTTTCTTTCCACGAAAACCATTCATCAGGGATAGCGGCCGGTGTCTCAAAATGCTCCATTTCTTTCTCTGGTTTCATCTTGATCTGCCCCCTTTCTGATGCATCTTGATTCGTGGATCAAGTATTCCATAGACAATGTCCACCAGGAAAAGCATAATAATCAAGAAAGCGCTGTAAAAAACAGTGGTCCCCATAATTACCGGGTAATCACGCTGGTTAATGCTTTCCACAAAATATCTTCCCATTCCCGGTATCGCAAAAATCTGTTCAATCACAAAGGTTCCTGTCAAGATCCCTGCAAAGAGGGTTCCCATAATCGTCACAACTGGCATTAACGCGTTCCGGAGCGCATGCTTGAAAATGACCTTCCAAGGCGACAGTCCTTTTGCCTTTGCCATTTTAATATAATCCTGTGTCAGCACCTCCAGCATTGTAGAGCGTGTCAAACGGGCAATAATTGCCATTGGTCCTGTCGCAAGCGCAAGGATAGGAAGCACCATGTGAGCGGGGCTTCTCCAGGTGGCTGCCGGAAATATTTCCAAATTTACCGCCAGCTGCTGAATAAGAATCGTAGCTAAAATAAAGTTTGGTATCGAGATGCCTAAAACAGCAATCCCCATAGTTAGATAATCAAGAAAGCCGTTATGCCGCAGCGCTGCAATTATTCCAATCAATACGCCGGAAACGACTGCCAGGGCAATCGTGATGATTCCCAGTTCAAAGGAAATTGGAAAACCCCGTGATAAAAGGTCATTTACTGTCTGATTAGGCTGCTTGATAGAAGGTCCGAATTCAAAGGTGACAATGGATTTAATGTAAAGCAAATATTGTATGTAGTAAGGCTGATCTAAATTATAATGCGCCTCCAGGTTAGCCTGTACCGTTGCATTTGATGACTGATCTGTGTTAAAAGGAGATCCTGGTATATTTACCATTAATACAAAAGTAAGGGTAATGATAACCCATAGTGTAACAATCATAATAAGTAAGCGCTTAAAAATGTATTTCAGCATACCTTTCACCTCACTATCATATCTTTTTATAAAAAAACATTCCGTATATAAAGAAAAGAAAAACGAACCTGTTAATTAAAAAGAATAAATCAGCTTGTTACTAATGATAAATATGTTTGTTTCTTGTATTCATTACACTTTAAGAGGTGGTTTAGAAGCTTTAGGAAAATGTTGTCTGCATGGCCAGTTCCGTCATAACCAGCATCGCTTGATAGGCTTCCTTCATATCTTTTGCCTGGAAGCGCACTTTGGTTGTGCCGGGAATCCATAGCGTGCCGGGCATTAAATTGGCCCATTCTGCCTGTCCGCTGTTATTAAATTCGATCGTCAGCTCTGGATTTTCTGGAGGAATCAATGGGGATACAAGCTTGCGGTTATCCAGAGCGAGCTTTACTTTTTCTTTAAGCAACAGACCTGCTTTTTTAGGCGTTAAACTTTTTACGGAGGATCTCGAGATTGTTTCCTTTACAACAGCAGTGGTGACATGCGGGATTAATTTCTCTGCTTCTGCCGCTGCCTGGTCATCTCCTGCTACAAATAAAACAGGTACACCAAAGTATCCGGCAAGATATGCATTCATTCCCATCTCCCCGATACAATGATCATTCAGATAAAAGTTACGGATAGCGTGTATCATTGAGTGTGACATCACCCCGCGCTGCCCTGCTCTTGCATGATAACCTACAAAGAAAACACCGCTATAGCTGTCATTTAATCCTTGCATCATTGAAAAGGGCTTGACCTCTCCCGTTATTAATAAGGCATCCGGATGAATCTCATCAATAAGTAAATTGTTCATCTTGGAATGGCTGTCGTTCACTAATACTTCTTCTGCTCCTTCATCAAAGGCAGCTTGAATCACGTAATTTGCTTCATCCGTCATTATTTTGCGGGCTCTTTCATAATTATGTTTCCGCCAATCCACAAAGCTGGCGTCGGGAAGTCCTGTTATTCCTTCCATATCCACAGAGATATACATTTTCATTTTCATCACCCAATCGAAATATTAGTAATTTTCTCAAATATAGCATGTTTCATGAAAAGTGAGAAGAGAAATATTGTAAAAAAATGAATTATCACTCATTTCATTTTCTAACATTTTATTTCGAAAAACGAATAGACTGCTGATTTAACGTAACTTGTTACTAACCATATCTATTTAATAAGATTTGAAAAAATCATTCTTTATACCTATGTAACCTGACAACATTGCTGCGATTAGTCGTCCTATCAAAAACTGTCGCTTGTTATAGGGGTTAATTACAGAAAAATAAAAAAGACGCATCTCCATGAGATACATCTTTTTTGAAAGGATTGCGATAGTATTATTCCGTTACAAATTCACTTAATTCGACATTTTCTTCTACGCCTAATGGCTGTAATACGACACCATTTTCATCAACGCGTCTAATGTCTGCGCCAAGATTCGCTAATTTTCCTACGATATCAACATATCCGCGATCTAAGTGCTTCAGCTCTGTAACCCGTGTATAACCGTCACTTACAAGTCCTGCTAAAATAAGTGCTGCTGCTGCGCGTAAATCTGTCGCTGCCACTTCTGCACCCTGTAATTTAGAAAGACCTTCGATAATCACACTGCGGCCTTCAATTTTAATATTCGCATTCATACGGCGAAATTCTTCTACATGCATAAAACGGTTCTCAAATACGGTTTCAGTGATAACACTGGTTCCCTTCGCACATAACATCAATGCCATCATTTGTGATTGCATATCTGTCGGGAAACCTGGATGCGGCAATGTTTTTATATCTGTAGATTGCGTCGCATCAGAACCAATAACCCGTAATCCGCCGTCTTCATCAATCACTTGCACGTTCATCTCTTCCAATTTCGAAACCACTGAACTTAAATGTTCACGCACAGCATTTTCAATTAATATATTTCCTTTTGTAATTGCTGCTGCAACCATAAATGTTCCTGCTTCAATACGATCTGGAATCATGATATGCTCTGTTCCGTAAAGCTTTTCCACACCGTGGATACGGATGGTTTCAGTACCAGCTCCAACGATTCTTGCGCCCATTTTATTTAAGTAGTTAGCTAAGTCAACGATTTCAGGTTCTTTCGCTGCGTTTTCAATCACTGTTTTTCCATCTGCTAATGCAGCGGCCATCATGATATTTTCTGTAGCACCAACACTTGGCATATCTAAATAAATTTTCGCGCCATGCAGGCGGCCATTTGATTTAGCTTCTACAAAACCATTACCAACGTGAATCTCTGCTCCCATAGCTTCAAAACCTTTTAAATGTAAGTCAATTGGACGTGATCCAATTGCACATCCTCCAGGCATAGCTACCTTTGCGTGTCCATAGCGGGCTAATAATGGTCCCAGCACAAGCACGGATGCACGCATTTTTCTTACATATTCAAACGGGGCTTCTGTCTCCAGCTTAGCAGAAGCATCAATCATTACTGTTTTTTCTGTTGAATCAAATTCCACATTGGCATTTAAGTTGCGAAGCACTTCATTAATTGTGTATACGTCTGCTAATACTGGTACTTCTTTAATAATACTTTTTCCTTCACTAGCTATTAAGCTAGCAGCAAGTACAGGCAGGACTGCGTTTTTAGCACCTTCAACACGCACAGTGCCTTCTAACTTTCGTCCGCCACCAACGATGATTTTTTCCATGTCATAAATCCCCTTCAGAATCTAATTTCCCTATTATTAATATTCATTGATTAGGATAGGTGTTCCTATCATAAAACTCTTTTCCCCTTGACGATCTGCAACAGTGGTAATTTGCACATTTTTTGGGTCATTTTCCATGAAATAAAACTGCTCCCATGTTTTTGTATACCCGTATGTACTTTTTTCAATCCTAGAATTTTCTATATTGTCATTTTTAGTCGAAATATGCTCTATATTAAAATATGTCGCTGCTTCATTTAAAATTACATCGTGATTCATTATATCACTATCTTGTATAGATAGACAAGTATATAGTTGTGTCTCTTTTGTTAAATAATTCTTTTGTACAGCTCTTTTCTCTTTTTGATACTTTTGGCTTATTTGGTTATTCCAATCAGTCCCATGCATAACAACAATTACCTCTGCCAGCTCTTCCTTATCCACAGGAAGAATCACATTATATATTACGTAAAAGGGGTCCTCTTTGTGACGACTCTCAAAAGTATACTTTATCCGGTTTTCATCCTTATCCTCCTGTAGCGTATACGTTGCTTCCAGCTGCTGAACAAGATGTTGTGCCTCTTCTGCTGCCATCTGTTCCTTCATCGTTACCTCCCAAAAGTCGATATTCCAATCGTTCGACATCGCAAATGCACCTAAGTCCTGCATTTCATCCTCCTGATAAGGCTGGCTGAAGGCCTGGTTAACAAAAAAGCAAATAAGCAGCAAAAAACAAATAGCCTGTTTGTTTCGCTGACCTCGATTTTGGAATGCCTGAAGGGGGCTTGCTTGGGTAAAAGGGAAATTAGAATGAAAAAGAATTTTATGAAACATAAAAAAACCTCCTATCAAATCTATTAATCTCAGTTTTGACAGAAGTTTTTATATCAATACATGTATGGAAGAAAAAAGATATATTAAATCACCAGACCATTGCAATATATCAAGAAAGAACCTGCTTACACCTGTTCCAATCATAATCGTAATAAACAGAAGAAACACTCTTGCTTCTGCTGATCTTCCTTTTTTAAATATCGTTTCAATCCGGATGGCAGTAACTACTTTCCAAGTCAGATAAATAAACATGATATGGGAGAAGATACTGAGCAAAGCTAATTGTCCTGCTGAAAACATAACAAACTCCTTTCTTTATATGCTGAAACATTATTTTTTTGTCTTATATTGTGGAATAATATTTTCAATGCATCATTTCCCGGGAAATTATAACATATTTCGTTTTATTTCCTTGGTAAGAAGTACTTTTGATATCGATAACAGCCAATATGAATTATTTATTATTCAACTGTTTGCTCCCTTCTTAAAACAAAATTTTATTCAGAGGGAGTCCTGCAGTCAGTTACACTGCGATAAAATAAACTCCCTATCCATCATTTGGGCAGGGAGTTTATTTATTTAAAACTTATATTATGAATTTGCGATTTCCAGACGATTAATTGCCCGTTTTAATGCAAGTTCAGCACGATATCTATCTACTGTATCGCTTTTATCCTGAAGACGTTTCTCTGCACGTTCTTTTGCTTGCTTTGCACGCAAAACGTCGATATGATCAGCAGTTTCCGCAGACTGTGCCAGGATAGTTACTTTATCAGGCTGTACTTCCATAAAGCCTCCGCTGATTGTAACCTGCTTCGTATCGCCTGATTTCTTCAAGCGGACAATACTAATCTGCAGTGGCGAGACAAGCGGAATATGCTTTGGCAGGATTCCAATTTCACCAGTTTCCGCTTTACAGACAACCATATCAAAGCTATCTTCCAGAATCGGACCTTCAGGAGTGACGACACTTACTTCTAATGTACTCAATGTTTACCCCTCCTACAGCTGGCCTCGAAGCCATAAGGATGATACATTGGTCTTTCATTTATGAATCATCCTCTGCTGTCTATTATTCCGAAGCTTTTGCTTTTTCAACTACTTCTTCGATACGTCCAACAAGACGGAAGGCATCCTCTGGAAGGTCATCGTACTTTCCTTCAAGAATTTCTTTGAAGCCTTGAACCGTTTCTTTTACCGGAACATACGAGCCAGGCTGCCCAGTGAACTGCTCAGCAACGTGGAAGTTTTGCGATAAGAAGAATTGAATACGGCGTGCGCGGGAAACTACCAGCTTGTCCTCATCACTTAACTCGTCCATACCAAGAATTGCAATAATATCCTGCAATTCACGGTATTTTTGAAGTGTTTGCTGTACTTCTACCGCAACACGATAATGCTCCTCGCCAACCACTTCCGGGTCAAGTGCACGAGAAGTTGATGCTAATGGATCCACGGCAGGATAGATACCTTGCTCAGAAAGCTTACGATCTAAGTTTGTCGTTGCGTCCAAGTGAGCGAAAGTAGTTGCCGGCGCTGGATCAGTATAGTCATCGGCCGGTACATAAATTGCTTGAATTGATGTTACAGAACCTTTATCCGTTGAAGTGATACGCTCCTGTAATCGTCCCATTTCTGTAGCAAGTGTCGGCTGGTAACCTACGGCTGAAGGCATACGTCCAAGAAGTGCGGATACCTCCATACCTGCTTGGGTAAAACGGAAGATATTATCAATAAACAATAATACGTCCTGACCTTGTTCATCACGGAAATATTCAGCCATCGTAAGACCTGTCAATGCCACACGCATACGGGCACCAGGCGGCTCGTTCATCTGACCAAATACCATCGCTGTTTTTGCAATAACTCCAGAGTCGCTCATTTCATAGTAAAGGTCATTTCCTTCACGGGTACGTTCTCCAACACCCGCAAATACAGAAATACCGCCATGCTCTTGAGCAATGTTATTGATTAATTCTTGAATTAATACGGTTTTACCTACACCGGCTCCGCCAAACAGACCGATCTTACCACCCTTGATATATGGGGCAAGCAAGTCTACAACTTTGATACCTGTTTCCAGGATCTCTGTTTCTGTAGACAGATTCTCAAAATCCGGTGCTTCCCGGTGAATTGGATCTAAGCGGGTGCCTGCTGGAAGCGGCTCATCTAAATCAATTTTTTCACCTAAAATATTAAATACTCGTCCTAATGTAACATCTCCAACAGGGACAGAAATCGGTCGACCTAAATCTTCTACTTCTGCTCCGCGCTGGAAACCATCTGTTGAGGACATTGCAATTGTACGAACACTATGATCACCAAGGTGAAGGGCTACTTCAAGCGTTAAATCTTCACCTGACTGTTTACTGCGTACTACTAATGCATTGTTTATAGCTGGGAGCTGACCATCTTCAAAACGTACGTCAACGACCGGTCCCATCAGCTGTGTTACGCGTCCTTTCGTCATCTGTTCCCCTCCTAACTTAACTTACCTGCGTGCCTATTCAAGCGCTGCTACACCGCCGACGATTTCGGTAATCTCTTGGGTAATCGCTGCTTGACGTGCACGGTTATATGAAAGTTCTAAATCACCAATCAATTCATTTGCATTATCTGTTGCACTGCGCATTGCTGTCATACTTGCAGCATGCTCACTTGCTTTTCCGTCAAGTAATGCGCCAAAAATCAAGCTCTCTGCATATTGAGGTAAAAGTACTTCCAGAATCTCCTCCTGATTCGGATCAAATTCATAATCAGAGGCAGAAGCGCTTTGTTCTTCTATATTTTCAATCGGCAGAAGCTGTTTATTTGTGACTACTTGAGAAATCGCACTTACATAATGATTATAAATAATATGAAGTTCATCAATTTCCTCATCAGCATACATTTGCACAGCTTCAGAAGCAAGGTCTTTCACATCTGCAAATGAAGGATGGTCTGACATTCCTAATATACTCTGGGCAACTGGAAGTCCGCGTTTACGGCAAAAGTCATATCCTTTTCTCCCAATCACAATAAGGGTATATTCATCTTTTGAGGAATGATTCTGTTCAATTTTATTTATAAGGTTTTTTAAAATATGACTATTATACGCTCCAACTAAACCACGGTCAGAAGTGATGATCAGATAGCCTGTTTTCTTCACTTCCCGCTTCGTAAGCATCGGATGCTGTAAGTCTGTATTGGAATTTGCAATACTGCTAACTACTTCCTGCAGCTTCTCTGCGTATGGAACAAATCCGCGGGCATTTTGTTCTGCCTTAGACATTTTAGATGCCGATACAAGCTCCATTGCCCCTGTGATTTGTTTTGTTTTCTTCGTTGAGTCAATTCTTCCTTTTAAATCTCTCAGTGATGCCAAGCTTTTCACCACACTTTCCTATAAGGAATGCGGACCGAAGTTATTCGCTATTCGGTCCTTTTACTTTTATCGCAGACATCTTATTGATTAGATGGCAAGAATGTATTTTTGAAGCTTTCAATTGCTCCGCTGAATTCTTTATCATCTGGAAGAGCACCAGTTTCGCGAATTGTTGTGAAAATATCATTTTGGTTATGCTCGATCCAAATATTCATTTCTTCTTCAAAACGCTGAATATCTTCCACAGGAATATCATCTAAGAAACCTCTTGTTAAGGCATAGATAATCGCAACCTGTTTTTCAACGCCCATTGGTTTATGAAGACCCTGCTTCAATACTTCCACTGTACGTTGACCGCGGTTAAGTTTCGCTTGTGTTGCTTTGTCAAGATCAGAACCGAATTGCGAGAATGCTTCCAGCTCACGGAATGATGCCAGGTCAAGACGAAGCGTACCAGCAACTTTTTTCATCGCTTTGATTTGTGCGGATCCACCTACACGGGATACAGATAAACCAGGGTTAATCGCCGGACGTACCCCTGAGAAGAATAAGTCGGATTGTAAGAAAATCTGACCATCTGTAATCGAGATAACGTTGGTAGGGATATACGCAGAGATATCTCCTGCTTGTGTTTCAACAAAAGGTAGTGCTGTTAACGAACCGCCGCCTTTTGCGTCACTTAGTTTAGCTGCACGTTCTAATAAGCGTGAATGCAGATAGAATACATCCCCCGGGAATGCTTCACGGCCTGGCGGACGACGAAGTAACAGAGAAAGTTCACGGTAAGCAACTGCCTGTTTTGATAAATCATCATAAACAACAAGCACGTGTTTGCCGTTATACATGAACTCTTCACCCATCGCTACACCAGCATATGGTGATAAGTATAATAATGGAGCCGGGTCAGATGCACCTGCAGATACAACGATTGTGTAATCTAATGCACCATGTTTACGGAATGTTTCTACTGTCGAACGGACAGTGGATTCTTTTTGACCGATGGCAACATAGATACAAATCATATCCTGATCTGCCTGGTTCAAAATTGTATCTACTGCTACCGTTGTTTTACCAGTCTGACGGTCACCGATGATCAACTCACGCTGTCCGCGTCCGATTGGTACAAGCGCGTCAATCGCTTTTATACCTGTTTGTAATGGCTCATCAACGGATTTACGATCCATTACACCTGGTGCCTGTGCTTCGATTGGACGCATTTTTGACGTTTCGATTGCGCCTTGTCCATCGATTGGCTGACCTAACGGGTTCACCACGCGGCCTAAAAGTTCCTCTCCAGCCGGTACTTGCATGATACGGCCTGTACGACGAACTTCGTCACCTTCTTTGATTTCCTCGTAAGGTCCAAGAATAACGATACCTACATTGCTTTCCTCTAAGTTCTGAGCCAGGCCCATTACTCCATTAGAGAATTCAAGCAGCTCTCCAGCCATTGCATTATCAAGTCCGTGTGCACGTGCAATCCCGTCCCCGATTTCAATAACTGTTCCTACATCAGTAACTTCTATGTCTGAATCAAAATTTTCAATTTGCTTTTTTATCAGCGTACTGATTTCTTCAGCATTAATGCTCATACCATTTCACCCCTATCATCATTTATTAGCAGATACAATACTACGGGAGATTCGATTTAGCTTCCCTTTTACCGTACCGTCATAAATCGTATTTCCAACTCTGATTTTGATTCCGCCTAAAATCGACGGATCGACGATATTGTTAAGTTGAACTGCACTTTTTCCTAATCGGACAGCAAAAGAGCGTGCTAAATGACTCTTTTCATCATCCGTTAAATTTCTTGTCGAATAAACTGTAGCATCTGCCATTCCTTTTGCATCATTTACTAAAGAAATGAATTCATCGATAATGGTTGGAATGATCGATATTCGATGGCGATCCACCAATAATTGAAGTGTATTCAATACAATCGGGTCCACCCCTTGAAAACCTTCAACTACCAGCTGTTTCTTTTTTGCATTATCAATCTTTGGATGCGTCAGGAATTTAGCTAATTTTTTATCATTCTTAAAAACAGGCTGCACGACTTTAAAGTCTGCTGTAAGCTGTTCTAATTTTTGCTGTTCTACTCCAAGTCTGAAAAGAGCATCTGCGTATCGTTTAGCAACTACTACATTACTCATCGCTCTTCTCCTACCTCTTTAATGTATTCGTTGATTAATTTCTCTTGATCCTGCTCCGTTAATTCTTTCTCAATCACTTTGCTGGCAATTAATACAGATAGAGACGCCACTTTATCCTGCAGCGCTTGGATAGCTCTTTCTTTCTCGTTTTGGATATCTGCCTGGGCAGCTTCTTTCAGACGCTCTGCTTCTTTCTTCGCAGCTGCAATAATCTGTTCTTCTTGCTTGCTGCCTGCTGCTTTTGCATCTTCAATCATTTTTTGAGCTTCCGCTCTCACTTGATTAAGCTGCTCAGCTGCTTCTTTAGAAGCTTTTTCTGCATCAGCTCTGCTTTTTTCAGCTTCTTCGATTTCATTCGCTACGTATTGCTCACGCTTTTCCATCATATTCATCAATGGACCCCAGGCGAACTTTTTCAATAATGCCAGAAGTACAAGGAAGAAAAATAGCTGAACGAGCATGTCTACCCATTGCAAGCCGCCGATTTGGGCTCCAACTATCAATAAATCAGTATATGAATGCACGAATTCCACTCCTTTCGCTAAGACCTTGTTCTAAAATAGAGCGCATACCGCTGCTGCTCAGCCGGGCTGCCTGCTCTATTTCATTTATTACATACGAAACGTCGTATACCTTTTAGAATGAACACTGTTGCATAAAGGAATGGCGAAGATTCTCCCTGAGATAAACTTCGCCATTATATTTCTGAAAAATTAGCCGCCAATTACCATAAATGCGATAACTGCTGCGATGATCGGAATCGCCTCAACAAGTGCTACCCCGATAAACATTGTTCCTTGAAGCGGTCCTCTTAGTTCTGGCTGACGAGCGATTCCCTCTACTGTTTTACTTACGATCATACCGTTACCAAGACCAGCACCTAATGCTGCCAGTCCAATTGCGATTGCTGCTGCTAAAGCTCCCATGAATAATTTCCTCCTTTTTATGTGTAAAAAAATATAATAGTTTTATTTAATGGTCCTCGCTCACTTTATGAGACATGTACACCATTGTTAACATAACAAATACATAAACTTGAATTGTACCGATAAAGAGTTTGAAGCCCATCCACGCAAGTGTCGGGATCGCTGCTCCGAAAAATCCGAATACAGATGATGTTGCCAGTCCAATAAGTAGACCTAATAAGATTTCACCTGCATAAATGTTACCGAATAAACGAAGACCTAATGTTAAAGTATTTGTGAATTCTTCAACAATTTTAAATGGCAACATAAGCGGCACGGGACTTACGAATGTTTTTAAGTATGCCTTGGTGCCCCGGATTTTTATACCATAGTAATGCGTTAATAAAATAACCATTACAGATAGTGTCAATGTCATCACTGGATCTGCAGTTGGAGATTTCCACCATAAGTCATGTCCAACCACGCCCACAGTTGCTACACCCACAAGGTTACTTACTAAGATATAAAAAATAAGCGTTAAACCAAGCGGAAGAAATAGTCTCCCTGTTTTCCAATCCATATTGTCTTTTATAATGCCTTTGACAAACTCTACTGCCCATTCCATAAAGTTCTGTATGCCTGTAGGCTTCATCTGCAGTTTTTTGCTTCCCCACACACAAAAAACAAACACAATGAGTGATACAATAACAGTCATTAAAAGATTGGCAAGGTTTAAATCCGCACCTGGTATCCCAAAGACATCATGTACTATCGGACTTTCGTGATCCAAAATTATCACCCCTTTACTAAAACTATTTGTAAGTAAAAATGGAATACTAGAGTGGTCTATCTTCTCCTCGTTTGTATACGATAATCTGATAGAAAATAAAATCCAGCGCCATAATCACATAAGAAGATACAATTCCAAAGATTACAGCATATAAATGGAAATACGCTTCAAATCGCATCGCGATGACAACAGCTAAAATGGCGGCTGTCATCCTGGATAATGTACCTAAACCGCTTCTAGCCTTCCTGCCTGCTGCAATTGTTTCGCCAAGTTGATTGGACTTGTATTGCAGTAACCACAAGTTATAAAGACTAACACTACTACCTAAGATTAGACCGAGTAAAATTCGGGTATAGGGTAGGAATCCAGCGCAAAGAACTAAAATTGCTAACCAGTAAAGCATCCACTTCCGCTGACGGATAATCATATTATCAAAATTAGACATCAATGCTATTTCACTCCTAATGCCCGTCAACTTAGATACTTGTGTTAGGAAAATAGATTTGCATCCGTTTTCAATCAAGTTGGGGAACTTCTTGCTGGGTAATACTACTTGTAGTCTTAGATGCGGAGGTGTTACATACTATTTGCATCTATGTATAGAAGGCAGAGAAATGCATTTCGCATATTTTTCAGAAAGCATCGATTTTTAATGGGCTTTTACCGCTCTCTCCTTTTCTCCACACTAAGTAAGTTTACAATACGCCTGTAAGAGTTGTCAACGTGTACCAAGCAATATACTGGGTATTTTTAAAACCGTCATAAAACCCTTCAAATCAAGCGTATTCCTATAGTATAAGGGTTTGTGAAATGTTTTACAAGGTCTCTTCCACACAAATACTTCCAATCAATTTGACATTTTTGTGAACAAGCTTTTTTTTACTAGATAAAAAAGGTAGAAATCAGAGATTTTATCATCTTATTTTAGCTGAGATAAAATAATACATTTTATTATCATACATGGATGTTCAGAAAGACCAAGAACACCAATAGGTCTTTACAACCTCGGTGTTCTTGCCAAAGAGATGTCCGCTGCGACGGTTTTCGATGGGACGAGTAATTGCAGCAATGTTGTCAGGTTAATGCGACCGCTGCGGAAAAAGCCTATCCGTACTTCTTGCGTGCTGTGTTTTACAGAAATCCTTGCCCGCAGCTTATTACTGAGGGACATTTTGAACATCTTCTATAAAAACCATCGTTTCCACCTGCTCAAATTCACCGTCTTCAAGCTCTGCTGTGATTAATGCCAGGTAATAACCAGGTGCTCCTGCTTCTTCTTTGCTGATAACTCCCTCATGACGCCCTTCCTCCAGTTCTGCTTCTTCCAGCAGTTTCCGTTCAAACAATAATGTCTCTGGGTGATATAAACTGACATCCAGGCTTTTAACAGGTTCTGTTACAAAGAATTGATACTTATAATCCGCATTTTCAAACGGTTCCAAGTAGAATTCAAAGCCTGCCGTTTTAGGCTGATCTGCCTCCTGATTGACAATGATGTACGGCAAAGCATAGCTTCTTTCATCTTCTTTCAGTGTCAGCCAGCCTTCATGCACTCCTTCTTCCAGACGCTCCCGGTTCATTGACAGCTCTATCGTTACTTCCTCTTGTTCTCCCGGTTCGATTGTAAAGGATTGCGGGATGCTCCATACTAGACCATCTTTTCGCTCCGGCGTTTCAAAATAATACGTTTGTTCTTTCTCTGTTTTATTTTCAATAGTAACTGTTTCTGTAAATGCTTCCTGATACTGATTCAGCTTCCCAAACTCCAGCTGCGGGTCAGAAATAATGGCAGGGGTATCTACTGCCGCATCCAGCTGCATCAGTCCCATCCCTTGCGTAGTAGCATTAAGCCGGACTTCCTGTTCTTCAAAAGGCTGTGCTGTTGTTTTAAGTGCGCCAATCAGCTGTGTATTCGTCCAGTCTGGATGCGCCTCCTTTAAAACAGCAAAGGCCCCTGCCACATGCGGAGCGGCCATACTCGTCCCGTCCATTGCCTGATATCCTCCGGGAACCGTGCTCCATATGGCAGCTCCCGGTGCAGAAATATCCGGCTTGATTGCCCATTGGACAGTCACCGGCCCACGTGAACTAAAGGGTGCAATCGTCAATAACGATTCTTTTTGAATAGAATCTATAAAATAATTCCCTTGATTTATTTGCGTCTGCAGCCATTCTCCTTCTTCTTGCTGGATAGAAGCAACCGGAATTGTTACAGGCTGACGGTTATTCTCTACCGATGCCTGCAAAGGTCCAGGTTCTGAATTATAAATAATCAAGGCTTCTGCACCCAGACTTTCTGCTTGTAATGCCAATTCAAAAAAGGGAATCTCTTTTCGTTTCGCAACTGCTATTTTTCCTTGTAGAGATTCTCCCTGCTCCAGATTGTCCATATCCGCCAGCTCATAGGAGCGGTCCAGCTCCCATGGTTCAGCTCCGATTGCTTCGATTAAAGGAATTTCCTTTTCCTCAAACGTATCTGCAAGCACAGGCTCTTTTTGGGGTGTTGTGGATGCTCCCACAGATACAGACTTGTCTGCTGTTGCCGGCGATCCGACTGTCCATGCATCCGGTCCGCTGTTTCCATTTGCAATAACAACAATCATGCCAAGCTCGCTGGCACGGTTTACAGCCATACTCGTCGGGTAATCCGGAACATTGACATCATTGCCCAAGGACAGGTTGATAATATCCATCTCATCCTCGATTGCTTTTTCTATAGCAGCCAGCACTTGAACAGAGGAGCCTGAACCGCCTGGCCCAAGAGCACGATAGGAGTAAATCTCTGCGTCTGGAGCTACCCCATTTATCTCCCCATTGCCTGCAATGATTCCTGCTACATGGGTCCCGTGTGCAGTTGGCTGCCCTTCCTCCGGTGTGGTTTCCATTGGATCATCATCGAAATCAACCAGATCATAGCCGCCTTGATAATTCTTTTGTAAATCATTGTGGTTATAGTCAATTCCTGTATCAATCACACCTACTTTAACACCGTCCCCTGTAAAAGGAGTTGTATTCAAATCTTGCGGTTCTGGTGCAGAGGAATCCATTTCTTCCGTTACATCGGCGCTATTTGTCTGTTGAGGCAGGGTTTCGTATGTCTGCACCTGGTGGAATGTCTTCACCTGCTCAATGGAGCCAAGCTCTGCCAGCTGTTCTCCTTTTCCTTCGACAGCAAGTCCGTCAAAAACAATATCGTATACCGCTACAACCTCCACAAATGGATGATAAGCTTCTATTTCTTCTTTTACTTCATGCGGGTCTCCCTCTACTTCTATAATCAGAGTCTGCTTGGGATTGTCAGCATGATACACCGTTATGGTTTGCAGCTGCATCAAAAGCAAGCAGATTACGAGAGAGTACAACACCTTTTTCCACATAACATCTCCACCTTTGTAGAGTAGTTTTCGTGGATAAAGGTCATTTTATACAATTTTTAACGGGGGTAAATTTATCACACGGTTCTTTTATGGTATTCTGTGTTATCCACAGTCTTCTTTTTAACATGAAAAGCAGACTGGATATGATATCCAGTCTGCTTTTCATTCTCTTATTTTGTTCCGAATAGACGATCTCCTGCATCTCCAAGGCCAGGAACAATGTAACCATGGTCATCCAGACGTTCATCTAGTGCTGCTAAGTAAATATCTACATCCGGGTGTACTTCTTGTACTGCCTTCACGCCTTCTGGTGCCGCTACCAGACACATCAAGCGGATATTTTTCGCGCCGCGTTTTTTCAAAGCACCAATGGCATCAATTGCCGAACCGCCTGTTGCCAGCATCGGGTCAATCACAATCAGTTCACGTTCTTTAATATCATTGGGTAATTTAACATAGTATTCTACCGGTTTTAGTGTTTCTGGGTCACGATATAAACCAACATGTCCAACTTTTGCTGCCGGAATCAGTTTGCGTACGCCGTCAACCATGCCTAAGCCTGCACGAAGAATCGGCACCAGTCCAAGTTTTTTACCAGCTAATACTTTTGATTTTGATGTGGTAACTGGTGTTTCCACTTCTACATCAGATGTTGGTAAATCTCTTGTAATTTCAAATGCCATTAACATCGCTACTTCGTCTACAAGCTCGCGAAATTCTTTTGTTCCTGTATTTTTATCGCGAATATACGTTAATTTATGTTGAATTAACGGATGATCAAATACAAATACATTACTCACGTGACCACTCCTTAAATTTATATATCGTTCAAATTGTACTGAAAATCAGGTATGCTTTCAAGTGAATTTTCTTTGCTGAATGAATAATAGTTTATTGCAAAAATTATAATTTTGTTTTTTATTATCTCGCTGATTCCTGAAGAAATCAAGTTGGTTTTACTATAAATCAAATAATAGATATGCTTTGGAATAAAAAAGATTTCCTGGCTGTCGCTCCAGAAATACACTCCGCTTTCCGTGGGCTTGAGCTCAGCCTCCTCGAAAAAAAGAAGTTCGCTTTTTTTCTGCGGGGTCTTCCCTCCGCGCTTTCCCACAGGAGTCTCCGTGTATTTCTTCCGCTAGTTATAATATCTGACTAAAGATTATTCACGTCTATTATAAAAGAAAAGTATATAATTTAATAATTCACCTTATGCATCTTTTAAATTTAGAGAATATTTCTATACTAACCAACAGAAAAAAATAAATATAGAAATCCACAGAGCACCTAACTCTGTGGATTTCTATTGTCCTGCTTTAAACGTATAAAGTTTATCCACAGTGGGGATATCTTATTTATAAAGCGGGAATTTTTCTGTTAATGCTTGTACGCGTTCTTTTGCTTCGTTTAGTTTTTCTTCGTCTTCGTAATTTTTTAAGGTAAGTGAGATAATTGCTGCTATTTCGTTCATTTCTTCGATTCCGAATCCGCGTGTGGTTACTGCTGCTGTTCCAATACGTACGCCGCTTGTAACAAATGGGCTTTCGGTATCAAAAGGGATGGTATTTTTATTTGTAGTTACGCCCACGTCATCTAATGCTTTTTCTGCTACTTTTCCTGTCAGATTTAATGGCGTAACATCTAATAATAATAAATGATTGTCTGTTCCGCCTGAAACAATACGGATGCCTTCTTTTTGCAGTGCTTCTCCAAGTGCTTTTGCATTCTCAATGATATTTCCGGAATATGCTTTGAAATCATCGGATAATACTTCTTTGAACGAAACCGCTTTTGCTGCAATAATATGCATTAAAGGTCCGCCTTGGATTCCAGGGAAGATGGCTTTATCAATTTTCTTCGCATATTCTTCTTTACAAAGAATCATTCCGCCGCGTGGACCGCGTAATGTTTTATGCGTTGTGGTTGTCACAAAATCAGAATATGGAACCGGATTTTCATGGTGACCTGTCGCAACCAATCCGGCGATATGTGCCATATCCACCATTAGATAAGCACCGACAGCATCTGCAATCTCTCTGAACTTTTTAAAGTCGATGCTTCGGGAATACGCACTTGCACCAGCAACAATCAGTTTCGGTTTGACTTCTTTTGCTTTTTCCAGGACAGCATCATAATCCAGCTGCTCTGTCTCTTTATCCACACCATAGTCAACAAAGTTGTACAACCCGCCGCTGAAGTTGACCGGGCTTCCATGCGTTAAATGTCCGCCGTGATTTAAATTCATTCCTAATACGGTATCTCCTGGCTCCAGAAAAGTAAAATATACGGCCATATTCGCTTGGGAACCGGAATGAGGCTGTACATTGGCATGATCCGCGCCGAATATTTCCTTCGCACGTTCTCTGGCAAGGTCCTCTACAATATCAACATACTCACAGCCGCCATAATAGCGTTTATCCGGGTAACCTTCCGCATATTTATTCGTAAGTATGGACCCCATTGCATCCATAACCGCCTTGGATACAAAGTTTTCTGAAGCAATCAGCTCAATCTTATTTTGCTGACGCTCCTTCTCTTGCAACATCGCCTGAAAAACTTCATTATCTGCTTGTTTTACATATTCCATCATTACTGCACAGCCTCCTATATAGGGTAAAAATTTATTATTATTTGTTGTTCAAACGAAAAAGAATGACTTATCTCACTGCGTTTTCTCCGTAATATGCCCGGTGGCCGCCAATCAATTTCGGACGGGTCCGAGCTGCCCTGACTCTGGCGTGGCCAATCGTACGCTGTTCCAATTTCAAGGGAACCGCTACTGGCTTCAAATGCATGCCTATCATGGTTTCGCCAATATCTATCCCGGCATGGGCACGAATATTCTCCACAACAACAGGATGCTCCAGTTGCCTATAGACATAGCTCGCCATTGATCCACCTGCTTCTGGAACAGGCACCACAGCAACTTCCTCCAGACCATACTGCACAGCTGTCTGTTGATCTACGACAAGAGATCGGTTTAAGTGCTCACAACATTGAAATGCAAGATGGACTCCAGTTTGCTTCTGAAGCTTTGTCATCTGCTCGTAAATACTTTTAGCAATTTCCGTACTCCCGCTTGTCCCGATTGGCTGACCGGCTACCTCACTTGTAGAGCAGCCAATAACAACGATTTCGTCTTTTTGCAGGCTGTTTGTCGCCAGCCATTGATCAATAAATTGTTCTAAGTCTTTTGTTATCATCATGACACACCCTTACTGCTTATCATCCTTCTGCGTCTTCGTTTAACACAGCAAATAATAGAATCATTTATAGCATACCATGATTTTTTTAAAATTACGATACATCTTGATGCCTGTTTTCCTCTAAACCGCCCCTGCTGCTGTCAGAAGGCTCTATGGATATCACGCTGCCAGAATCCGTTTCTTGCTTCACATTAAATTGCTTAATCTGTTCTCTTAGATTTCCGGCATGCTCCTCCATCTGGCCTGCTAATTGGTCCACTTGTTCCATTGTTCCAATCTGCTCTTGAACCGCAGCATTGACCTCCTGTGTACCAGCAGATGTTTCCTCGGCAATCGCTGCTACTTCCTGCGATTGATTGGCTGTATTTTGAATCGATTGCAGCTGCTGCTCCACCAATTCATAAATCGTATCGACCTGCGTGGCGGTCTCTGTAACTGTTGTCCCCATTTCCGTAATCGTACGATTCGTGTCCTCTCCACGACCGACTTCTTTCCGCGCGGATGCCGCATTGGTATTCATTTTTTCTGCTAATTGCTTCACATCTGTCTGGATGGAAAGCAGGAGCTCGGAAATATCGTTCACTGCCTTTCCGCTTTGGTCGGCTAGCTTCCTCACTTCCTCTGCAACCACCGCAAAGCCTTTTCCATGCTCCCCAGCCCGTGCAGCCTCAATGGAGGCATTTAATGCCAGTAAGTTGGTTTGTTCTGCAATCTCACCGACTAAAGTAATGATTCCTTCCACTTCCATCGTGCTTTGGCGCAAATGATTGACATCTTCCATTGAAACTTCCTGCTCTACAGCAATACGCTCGATTCCGGCAACTAATTGTTTCACCATGTTCTGGCCTTCCTCCAGCATATGAATCATAGCATGGGACTGCTTTTTGGAGGTCTCTGCTTTATTTTGTACTTCGTTCGCAAGCTCTGTTGCAATTTCAATCGATCCGACCGTCTCCTGTGTCGCACGTGATGAATTCTCGGCACCATCTGAAATTTCGCTGATCGAATCACCAATCGCAGCAGCATGCTTTGTAGCCGTATTCGAAGCTTCCTTCAATTGATGGACGGTTGTATTTGTTTCCTCAAAATGCTGGTCAATATTTATTACCATTTTATTTAAACTCTGCAGCATACTGTTTACCGCAACAGATAACGATTTGATTTCATCATCCGATTTCGGGATTTCCACCCGCATCTCTAAATTTCCTTTGGCTGCTTCCCCTGTAATTTTCTCCAGTTTCTGCAAAGGCTTTGTAATCCATCTCGCAGCAAAAAAAGCTAGAATCCCGGACCACACCACCCCGGCCAGCAGCGTGCTGATAACAAAAACCTGCTGAGATATATTGACCCGGGATTGCACATAGTCATATACAACATAAATAAAAAATGCGCTTGTTGAGTATGTAATAAGCGCTAAAAAAGTAGTAAACACAACCAGCTTTAACCTAAGACTAAACCGATACCTATTCCCCATTAAACTTCCACTCCCCCAATTAAAATTTTCATCGCTGCGGTTATAAGACTTGCATGCTGTACAGCGGAAATCTGATGAAAATACAGCAAGCAAAACATGCAAAAACTCCGGCACAAGCGCTTTCAAGAAAAAGCAAATTTTTTCGCTTTCCCTTTCACTGCAAAGATTCCACGGAGTTTTCACAGACTGCCATCCACTGCCTTCTTCATTGCTGTCTTTTTAAGATGACAGCCAACGATCAAGACAGGCTTCAATTTCTTGTTTTGTCTTCAAATAATGCGCTGTTGACCCGCCAAAAGGATCGGCAATATCAGAATGCGTCAGCTGTCTTTTTAAATCACGAATTGTTTCCATCTCTTCCTGACCTATTTCATACAGCCGCTGGCGCTGTTCTATCGGATCCATTTTAGAATCAAACTGCTTGACGCAGCGCTTTCTTTTTTCTTCTAAATTCGCATAGGCTTTTTCTATTTGCTCCCATATTTTTATATCGGCATGTAGTGCAAATTCTTTAAGTGTATATGTTTTTTTTCTTTCTTCGGGATATTCGGACCAGATTCTTTCTTTATGGGAAGCGGTCATAGTCAGGATCACATCGGCCCATTGTACCAATGCGGCGCTGATTGGGGCGGATTGATGATTGATTTCAATCCCTTCCTGTCTCAGGACCTCTTCTGTCTGACTGCTCGCCGGCGCTCCCGGCATCGCACTGATTCCGCAAGATTTCACCTGTATATCTGATTGTGCGCGCTGCTTCAACAAGGCTTCTGCCATTGGACTGCGGCACGTATTTCCCGTACATACAAATAATACATTCATAAGATGAATCCTCCTGTTCTTATCACGGTAATATTTATCAAACGTATTCTTTTTTACATCATATCATGATTAAATCAAAAACGCAGACTGCCCTTTAAAAGAGATATGAGGTTTCGTTTCTCTTCATAAGGTGTATCTACTACTTAGTATGGTAGAAATAAATTATAAAAATGAACAGCTCGCATGAAAAGAACAATTACGCAGCTGGGACAAAGGGAAGATACACCCTTTCTTTAATAGGTTTATTAATAGAAACGAGGAGAAATAATATGAAGCGAAATCACACTATGATTCAATTTTTCGAATGGCATGTAGAAGCAGACGCTCTCCATTGGAACCGGCTGAAGGAAACAGCTCCTGAATTAAAAAACAGAGGCATCGACGCTGTTTGGATTCCGCCTGTTACAAAGGGCATGTCACCTGAAGATAATGGCTACGCTCCCTATGATGTATACGACTTGGGGGAATTTGATCAAAAAGGGAGCACCGCTACAAAATACGGCACAAAAAAAGAGCTGCAGGAGGCGATAAAAGCGTGTCATGATGAAGATATCCATGTGTATACGGATATCGTGATGAATCATAAAGCCGGAGCAGATGAAACAGAAGTATTTCAAGTGATTGAAGTAGATTCGAATGACAGAACAAAAGAGATTTCAGAACCCTTTGATATAGAAGGTTGGACAAAATTCACCTTCCCTGGACGTGGTGACACGTATTCTTCTTTCAAATGGAGGTTCGAGCATTTTAATGGGACAGACTACGACGCGAAGGAGGACAGAACAGGTATATTCCGAATTGTAGGCGATAATAAAACATGGAACGAAGCGGTAGATGATGAATTCAGCAATTACGATTATTTAATGTTTGCGAATATCGACTACCATCATCCAGAAGTCCGGGAAGAAATGATCCGCTGGGGCAAATGGCTAGTAGATACGCTACATTGCAATGGTTTTCGCTTAGACGCAATGAAACACATTAATCACGATTTTATTAACGTGTTTGCAAAAGAGATTGCCCAAACGTACGGCGAGGAATTTTATTTCGTCGGCGAGTTCTGGAAGCATGATTTGGAAGCATGCCAGCAATTTTTAGAACAAGTTGATTACCATATCGATTTATTTGATGTCGCGCTGCATGATAAGCTGCATGAAGCTTCTAAAGCCGGCAACGATTTTGATTTGACAGCCATTTTTGACGATACACTGGTTCAATCCTATCCGCATCATGCTGTGACCTTCGTGGATAACCATGATACACAGCCTGATGAAGCACTTGAATCCTGGGTCGAGGATTGGTTTAAACAAAGTGCTTATGCCCTTATTTTACTGCGGGAAGGCGGATACCCATGCATTTTTTACGGTGATTATTTTGGGATTGGAGGAGAAAATCCAATCGAGGATAAAAAAGAAGCCATTGATCCGCTTCTCTATGCTCGCTATCATAAAGCGTACGGTGAACAGGAAGACTACTTCGATCACCCTAGCACGATTGGCTGGGTTCGCCGCGGCTCCCCGGAAATAGAACGATCAGGCTGTGCCGTCATTATCTCAAACGGAGATGATGGCGAGAAAAGAATGTATGCAGGAAAAGATCGTGCAGGAGAAGTCTGGGTCGACCTGACCGGAACAAGAACCGAGCATATCTCCATTGAAGAAGATGGCTTTGCCGTTTTCCCTGTCAATGGAGGCAGTGTGTCCATATGGGCGCTTCCAAAAGAAGACGTCGAATAATTTAGTCCCATCAAGCCATAACTAGGGGTTAAAAAGGTTAAAACCTGTGCAATTCGGGGTTTTAGCCTTTTTGTAATAGGGTGGCGTGTGCTTTTTTCATCTGTGATTGATATGGAATATATCGTTTTATCCCTATCCCCGTTCTGAAAATTCGGCCGCCAGCACTTTTTATTTCGATTCATCATTTACGCTCAGCTGAATAACATATAAAGCCCAAAGCATGAAAGAATAATCCCTCCAAAAATTTCACTGTATATCCCAAGGAAGCCCTGCAGCCGTCTGCCTAATAATAAGCCAATCCATGTAAAAAGACAGCTTACAGCCCCAAAAATAAGGAGCGTAAAAATAATCGTGACGCCAGAAATACCAAGGCTGAACCCAACTGTAAAGCTATCGAGGCTGACGCTGAACGCAAGCATCCACAATCCGAGGCCGACCGGCTGCCATCTGTACTCCTCGGATGTATGAAAGGCGGAGAAAAACATATGGGCGCCGATAAAGAACAGCAGGATTCCCGATGCCAGCGCTGCCCATTGTCCGACTTGTTCTGATAACGCATGTCCAAGCAGCATGCCTGCCATCGGGAAAAGCATGTGGAGACTGCCGATTACCAGGCCAATAATAGCAATCCGTTTCAATCGCATTTTATTCATTCCTAAGCCCAAACTGATAGAGAATGCGTCCATACTTAAACCAACGGCAAGCAAGGCCAGTGAAAGTAATTCGGTAGAAAAAAACATTCATACGTCCCCCTTTGAAGCATGCTTGTACACTTTATGCTTCCAAACAGGATTATATGAATGTTTTCAGAAATATTCGTGACGACCAATGTGGATATCTCTACTATTAAAAAGATTATTCTTTTATAATTTGATCTGCCGCCTTTCGCAGACGATTCATGACTGCTTGACCAATTCCTTGCTCCGGAAATGTCTCGCAAACAATCTTATCCACATTGGCATGCTTAAAGAACCGCAATCCATCATATAAGGAAGAAGCGATTTCTTCTATCGTCCCGCCAAGCAGATGCACTTTTGTGCCGTCTGGAAAAATTTCAGCACTTTGATTGGATGCCAGGACGCCTATTCTGTTCCCTGCCTGCTTTTCCTTATCCACAAATGCACTAAAAGCCTGAAGATTTCCTTCAAATAAATAAAGCGGAACCTCTGGTGCATAGTGTTTATATTTCATTCCAGGAGCTTTGGGACGGTCCGCGGAGGATGTAACAAGGCCAGGGTCGATCATCACAGTGCCCGCTTCCGCCTCTAATTGTTCCTTTGTCACTCCGCCGGGCCGTAAAATAACCGGTATTTCTCCCGTGCAGTCAATGACCGTTGATTCCAATCCGACACCAGTCTGCCCGCCATCAATCAGTCCGCTGATTTTTCCGTTTAAATCCTCATATACATGTGCCGCTTGAGTCGGGCTGGGTTTTCCGGACACATTTGCACTGGGAGCCGCAACAGGTTTTCCTGCTGCCTGTAATAAAGCAAGCGCAATAGGGTGACTCGGGATTCGCACCCCGATTGTGGATAAACCCGCTTTTACATTCTCCGCACAGAAATCATTTGCTGGTAAAATATATGTTAAAGGGCCCGGTGAAAAAGCCTCCATCAATGGATACACATAATCTGGAATATATGTGACAAGCTCTTTTAACTGCTCCGCTGACGCAACATGGGCAATCAATGGATTATCCTGCGGGCGTCCCTTTGCTTCAAATATTTTTCGGACAGCTGCTTCGTTCGTCGCGTCTGCGCCCAATCCGTATACCGTTTCTGTAGGAAAGGCGACAACCTCTCCTTCTTTTAACAGATTTGCTGCCTCTTGAATCTCTTTGTCTATGATAGTGGTTCCATTCTTTTTCCATACTTTCGTGTGCATAACTTTTCCTCATTTCCCGCAGTGTAACAGGCTGGGAGATCGATTACCAATGTTGTCAGGTTAATAAATTTTATTGAATATTATATTTGTTACAGATAGGTAGCAAAAAACTGTCTGGCGGAGGAAAAATACGGAGACTGCTATGGGAAAGCGCAGTATTTTTCCGTAGCGGCTATTAACCTGACAATATTGCTTCGATTACTCTTCCCACCGAAGGGCTTTTGTAAAACTCCCACTGCATGAAGTTTCACTTTATACGTTTCTATTTTAGTCGATACACAACGGAAACGCAAAAAAGCAGTATTTTTACAAACTTATGCACATTATTCACAGTTTTTATCCACAAAATGACGATAATTCACATATATCCCCTAATTATACACACCCTATTGTGAATAGTGTGTATAATTTTCACTTGACAAATTACGAAATAAACTATGCTAGTTATATCAAGCTTCTCTCCTTTTTAAGAAATTAGGATACCTGATACGCCCACCAATTCCCTGTTTTTTCTGAATTTATATTTTTAAATGTGACATCGCTTTCTCTTTTGAATTGTAAAGACTCTAATAAGATATCCACAACCGGGCTTTGATTATGCACATATACACATTTTACGTTATTTTTTCTAGATATGACGAGAACAGATTCAAATACAACAAATAATTTTTCTACATGCTCTTTATTTAAATATAATTGCTTCAGCCAATACGTTGATTCATCTACCATATCCAGATTAAAGCAGCCTTCCATGCTTCCGTTGATTTCTACAACATAGCTCTCCTTTGTTAATTTTTTGCCGAAAAGCGTTCCGTTCTTTTCCATAAATTTCTCTATCAGCTCTAGTTTTGCTTCTTTAACTTGGTAGATTTGCATTTTTCCATCCTCCATTCTTTTTCTTGATTAAACTTAAGCTACGCTTTACTATCATCGTATGCCTCTATGAACAAATCTATGACAAGCCTAACCATTTAAATAAAAAGAATTCTACTTCGACCTCTTCTTCCTCTTCTGCTTCTGCTGCATCTCCATCCGCTACAGAGGTGCCGTTAAAGAAATCTAAAAAGCATAATGGCGGGAATAGGACACACCACCAGTTGGCGCCAGAACCTTCTCCTATCGTTACTAAAATCGCTTCATATTCCCCTGCCGGATAAAGGTAGTCTCCATATAATTTCGCAGGAAATGATACATCCTCCGCAAATTCCAGTTCAAAGTCATCATCGCTATTTTCTTTCTCCAGTGTATCTCTGACTACTTCTTCTAATTCCGGAAGCCGGTCATCGATCAGCTGTCTTGCCTCTTCAATATCATCAATGTCCTTCACCCATTCTGTGATGACTTCATTCACTTCATCACGGACCTTATGTTTTACATCTTGGTCCTTCTCGCTGTCACTATTTGCCAGAATACGCAGCCGGATCGCTTCGTCCGGGATAACCTGATAGTCAAGCTCTTTATTTTGCAATTCTTTTGCTATACTAACTACTGGAATAATCGATAATAATAAAAATATAAGTGCCATTGCCATCCATAATTTTTTCATAAAAAAATCTCCCTTCCATCTATCTATGAGATAGTTTGGACAAGGAGATTTCTGCTTATACAAGTTTGATAGAAATATATATTTGAAAACCGGGTATACTTTTTCATTATTCTGGCTATGCAGACATCAGTTTAAATGGCTCGCAAATACCATTCGATCTTTTCCGTTGATATCTTGTTTGATTTCCACATGGCTGCCTGGAATAACCTGCTGTATCCGTTTCTTTACAGATTCCCCCTGCGTATGGCCAATTTCAAAAGCCAACAGTGTATCTTTTTTCAAGGGCAGCTGTTTCACTTGTTCGATAATCATATGATATGCTGCCAATCCATCCTCTTCTGCAAAAAGCGCCAGCTCCGGGTCAAAATCACGGACGGTATCACTAAGCGCAGCTGCTTCTGATTTCGCAATATACGGCGGGTTGGAAACAATCACATCAAATGGCGTGGTTTCATGAATAACCGGAGATAAAAAATCTCCCTCCAGAAATGATACATCTGCCTCCCATTGATCGGCATTCTGCTTGGCTATTTGAAGCGCCTCAGCTGAAATATCGGTAGCAAAGACTTCTGCATGATTTAATTCTAATGCCAACGTAATCGCAATAACGCCGCTTCCTGTACCTATATCAACCACCCGTACAGGTCCGGTTTGCGCAGCAAGGTAATCCTTTATAGCAAGCACCAGCTCTTCCGTTTCCGGTCTGGGAATTAACACATGCTTATTCACTTGAAAGATGCGTCCATAAAATTCCTCAGATTCCGTCAAATGCTGGACGGGAATTCCAGTTTCAGCATGCTTTTTTATATCTGCTTCAATCTGTATTTGTTTTTCTTCAGATATGGGGTCACGCAAAGCAAGCAGCCATTCCTGTCTGGATAACCCTAAATGATGTCTGATTAATATTTCTGCCACTTTTGGTTCTCTATTTGCCTTTTCTAAAAAAAGAGAAGCCCGGTGAAGGACTTCATGAATTTTTGTTTGGGTCATTGATTATTCCCCAATCTGCTCTAATTTTTTCGCTTGCTCTTCCATGACAAGCGCATCGATAAACTCATCCAGCTTGCCCTGCATAATCTGGTCCAGCTTTTGAATGGTCAAACCGATCCGATGGTCTGTCACACGGTTCTGTGGATAGTTATACGTACGGATACGCTCTGAGCGGTCTCCTGTACCAACCGCTGATTTACGATTTTCATCATATTCTGCTTGTGCTTCCTGCTGGAATTTATCATAAATACGAGCCCGTAATACTTTCATTGCTTTTTCTTTATTCTTAATCTGTGATTTTTCATCCTGAATCGATACCACAATCCCAGTAGGCTCATGCGTTAAACGTACTGCTGACATCGTCGTATTTACGCTTTGTCCCCCCGGTCCGCTGGAAGCAAAGGTATCCACACGAATATCCTTCTCATGGACATCTATCTCTACCTCTTCCGCTTCAGGCAGCACCGCAACAGTTGCAGTGGATGTATGAATCCGTCCGCCAGACTCTGTTTCCGGAACACGCTGTACGCGATGGGCGCCATTTTCATACTTCAGTTTCGAATAAACGTCTGATCCATTGATCATAAAGATGATTTCTTTATAACCGCCAACGCCTGTGGAGCTAGCCTCCATCACATCAATTTTCCAGCCCTGCGCTTCTGCATAACGAGAGTACATCCGATATAAATCACCTGCAAATAAAGCAGCTTCATCTCCCCCGGCAGCACCGCGAATTTCCATAATAACGTTCTTATCATCATTCGGGTCTTTAGGAAGCAAGAGAATCTTCATTTGTTCCTCCAACTCTTCTTTTCTGGACGATAATTCAGATACTTCCATCTTCGCCATTTCCAGCATTTCATTATCTGATTCATCTTCCAGCATTTCTTTCGCATCTGCCAGTTGTGATGTAACTTCTCTATACTCACGGTGAGCCTGGACAACGTCCTCCAGTCCAGCCTGCTCTTTCGAATACTCACGCAGCTTTTTTGTATCACTGATTACTTCCGGGTCACTTAACATTTCATTTAATTTATTATACCGATCTTCTAGTGCTTGCAAACGATCTAACACAAGAATACACCTCTTTCTCCATAACAGTCTTATTATATTATAAGGGAGCATCCGGGTCAATTGCACACCAGATGAGAAGTAATGGCAGGGTTGCCGATAAACAAAAAAATACCCATAAACTCGGCACGTTTTATACATGACCTGTCTATAGGCATTCTTTCTTGATTTCTTCTTTATTTAATTTAATATACAGCATCCGCTTATTTTCCCTTCCAATTCCGTATCTTTCTAAAAAGAAAAGTTTATTTTTTTAACCTTTATCTGATACTTATTTCTTTTTTCTGCATGATATTGGGATTTTTCCGGCTTGTATGAAGCACATATACCTCTCTTCCTAAATTGTATCGGTGAATCTCCTGACAAATTTTCATTGCCTCTGGAGAGTTGGAGAATTTTTTCAAAGGGTCCATGTCTTCTAAAATGCGTTCACTGTGCTCATTAGTATGCGCCTGAACTACTTCAATTAAAACCCATTGTTCCGGAAATGCGTCGCGCACTTCTTCCCATTTCAATGTATTCACCTCCAGAATGATACATAGTATATTTATATTGTATCATGAGAAGGAATAGTGTAATAGCACTTGTGCAAAAATTACGATAACTTTCACAATTTCTTTTTGAAAGAAATTGTGCTGAAGAAAACCGATTTATCCAAAAAGAAACCCAAGCTAATTTGGATTTCTTTTGTAGGAAACGTATCTTATATAATATATTACCGAGCATATTACTATTTACTTTTAAATAAATCTTTCTTTCCCTCCGCCTGTATTATGCAGCAGTCGATTGTTCTGTGCAATCAAGTAGTTGAGCTGCTCCAATTGGCTTCTTACATCCATCATCATCTGCATCATGTATTGCATATCTGGTGAGGCGCCATGATAAGAAGTGGAATGGGCTTTATATAGACTGCTTCCCGGTCTTTGGCTGGCTGTATCCTGAACAGGAAGTCCATAGCCTGATCCATAGTTATCACCTTGTATTTGCGTTTCCACACCTGCGTCCCGTGTGCTATTGCTCCGTTGGCTCTGATATTCCTTTTGCCGGGTATACCCTCCCTGATTTTGACGGTAAGGGTGCCAGCCGGGCGAATAGGGATAGTGAAAAGACATCCGTTAACCTCCTCTCATCCTATATCCAGTGTATTCGCCCGTTCTTTCCATGTGTGCAACGACCTGAAATTGATTAATTAGCCCGATTTGTGAATTATTTTATTCATTTACTCTTAAAGTGGGATAGTAAAATAATATTGTATTACTATTAACTATTTGACATTAATGTTAATTCATCTATATTAATAATGGCCTTCATTTGCCGTAACAGGTCTAAACCAATGATTCCATCCAACTCAAAACCGTAATTCATAGCGCCGATTTCCAATACAAATTTTCTTACTGAAATATCTCCTATTTTTACTATATCAACAGTCTTTGAATATACAAATTCTGATCCTCCAACACCACTGATACGATAAATAATATCATCTTCTTCTGCTACGATCCCAATTAATTCAGCTAAATCTGTAGATACAACACGATTCACTCAACTGCCAATGGTTTTAATTGGGTAAGTAATCGCAAAAGCCATTCTATGGAAGAGAGTAATCAATGCGCCTTCCCCCAACTCTAACCTAATCCTGCAAGGTGGCGAGGAGGAATCTCAACAAAATGAGGTTTCATTATATAAAAAACTGCCGAATATATAGAATCGGCAGTTTTCGTATTAACTATTTGCTTGTTTTACAACATGCTGTGCTACATTTACCTCTGGTTTATTAGGTACTTCATGATGATGACGGCAGCGCGGTTCATAGGATTCTGAAGCTCCTACCAGAATGACAGGGTCATCGTAGGAAGCAGGTTTTCCATCAATCAGCCGCTGCGTTCTGCTGGCAGGCGAACCGCATAATGGACAGATGGCATTTAATTTCGTCACCGATTCAGATAAAGCCATCAGCTGTGGTACGGGTTCAAAAGGCACTCCTCGAAAATCCATATCCAGGCCGGCAACAATGACACGGATATCCCGGCGAACAAGCTCCTCGATGACATCAATGACATTGTTATTGAAAAATTGTACTTCATCAATCGCCACAATCTCTACATCGGGCTTTATTTCCTCTAAAATTTCAGCCGCATCCTTGATTGATTTTGCAATAGTAGTTCTGCCATCATGAGAAACAACTGCTGTTTCATCATAACGGTTATCAATAGCCGGTTTAAATACACATACATCTAGATGCGCATACGTTGCTCTTCTGACACGACGTATTAATTCTTCTGATTTTCCGGAAAACATGCTTCCGCAAATTAATTCTACCCAGCCATTTCGCTTCATTATATGCATTTGGAGAAACTCCTCTCGCGAATAAGTATAACTATTTTTAATGAGAAGCTCAGGCAGCACTCTCAACTATCTTCTATTATATGATAAATGAAAAAAACTTATTTTTCATATTTTATCGCATTAAAAGTAAAAAAACAGGCAAAATGAGACATTTTGCCTGTCCTTTCCAGTTCCATTCCTTATAAAAATTCTTCGTAACCGGTAGACGGTTCATCAGAAAATTAGTTAAGGTTATATTTTTTCTTAAAGCGATCCACACGGCCGCCGACTTTGTCAGCTTTTTGCTTACCAGTGTAGAATGGATGTGAATCAGAGCTGATTTCAACTTTTAATAGAGGGTATGTGTTTCCATCTTCCCACTCAATTGTTTCGTCTGATTCTTTTGTAGATCCGCTTAAGAACTTGTAATTCGTGCTAGTATCAAGAAAAACTACTTTTCTGTACTCTGGATGAATTTCCTTTTTCATGTTCTTCTACTCCTTTTTGCCCTGAGTCCCTTGGAAACAGAGTTATTCGAAGAGTCGTTCGCGATGCAATGCACCCTACCTAAACTCACATAGAAAGATTATAACAGTGTATAGAATGAAATGCAATAGAAGTTATTAACAAAAGACAAGATGAATCTGGTTCTATTGACGATTCATTCCTTTTCGTTTCATTTCTTCGTCCATCAGCTGCAGGAATTCTTCGTTATTCTTAGAATTCTTCATCCGTTTTAAGAAGCGGTCTAAGAAATCATTGGAATCCTGCATGGTTTTCCGCAGCAGCCACATTTTATCTAAATGTGCTTTATCTACCAGGAGCTCTTCTTTCCGGGTTCCTGAACGCAGAATATCGATAGCAGGGAAGATTCGGCGGTCTGCAAGATGACGATTCAGGTGCAGTTCCATATTCCCTGTTCCTTTAAATTCTTCATAAATCACATCATCCATACGTGAACCGGTGTCTACCAGCGCTGTCGCTAAAATGGTAAAGCTGCCGCCTTCTTCAATATTTCTTGCCGCACCAAAGAATCGTTTTGGACGGTGGAAGGCTGCCGGATCGATACCGCCGGATAAGGTACGTCCGCTTGGAGGAATAACTAAGTTATATGCTCGGGCCAAGCGTGTAATACTATCCATCAGAACGATGACATCACGCTTGTGCTCGACAAGACGCATGGCTCGTTCTAACACAAGCTCAGACACTTTGATATGGCTCTCAGGAACTTCATCAAAAGTAGAAGAAACGACATCAACGTCCGGACCTACAGAACGTTCAATATCGGTTACTTCCTCTGGACGCTCATCCACCAGCAGAATAATCAGTTTGGCATGCGGATGGTTTTGAGAGATGCTGTTTGCAATCTCTTTAATCAGCATCGTTTTCCCAGCTTTTGGCGGTGCGACAATCAAACCGCGCTGTCCAAAACCGACTGGTGTCATTAAATCCATAATACGTGTAGATAACTGGTTTGTTTCTGTTTCTAACCTGATTGGCCGATTTGGGTAAAGTGCTGTTAAAGCTGGAAAATGAACACGTTCTTTGGAAGAATCGGGGTCTTCATCATTCACTGCATCGACATGCAACAGACCGTAATAACGTTCATTTTCCTTCGGCGGACGTACTTTTCCAGATACTTTATCTCCATTTCTCAAATCAAAACGACGGATTTGGGAAGCAGAGATATAGATGTCCTCTGCACTTGGAGAATAATTAATCGGACGAAGGAATCCAAATCCTTCAGAAGGAATAATTTCTAAGATTCCATCCATAAATAAAAATCCATCTTTTTCAGCCTGCGCTTTTAATATTGCAAAAATTAGCTCTTTCTTTGTCAGCTTTGCATAATATGAAATTTTATAATCTTTCGCAAGTGCATAAATCTCTTTTAACGTCATTGTCTCTAAACTAGAGATTGTCAGTGTTGCCATTAAATCACCACGCCTGTTCTAGGTTCTTTTATATATTTTTAATAGGACGAATAAACATTGTCCCATCTTTTCATACAGCTTCTGTATTTTATGATGAACGATTTGATGGAGTACATCATTTCTATCTTTCGCCATAGCTGATCGTTTGTTTACCTGTTGCCGTCTTATTGTGTATACGCTTCATTAGAATTTCATCCACTAAAGATTTCAATCAAATGGAGAAAAAACGGATGATTGATTCGTTGACAGCTTATCATTCGTTTCCCATTTTTCGGAAACGATATGTATCTGGTATTATTTTCAAATCTTTCTAACTTCCTTTTTCATCTATCATCGTCTTGACTGTAAAAGTACCATTTTCGTCATGGTATGCAAAACGGATTTCCTTATAATGATATGGAAGGAGTACTAAGAAGACCTGCTCCGGCTGACAGAAGCAGTTAGAAGCTGTGATATTGCCGCAGATGTCTGGAGATAACAGACACAATCCATGTTATTTATCGGACTGACAGTACTTTTCAGGAAGACGGGTCATCAGAGTTGCGTCTTTTGGTAAGAGTACGGTATCTCTGTAAAATGAAACTTCCCTTTCTATTTCCCTGTCAGACTTTTATCAAATTGCTTGGTTTGACTAAACATCTATTATCATACTCTTTTACGAATAAAGATTCAATAGACTTTTTTGTCAAAAATAGAGGAATTTTATCAGGTTAACTATGACTTTTATCTATGATTCTGAAGTTATCGAAAATATACTCATCTTGCAGGCTTTTTCGACAATAGAAGTTATTTGAGGATAGGTGTATCTTTTCTATCACTGCGTTTAAAAATATTCAGGAAAACGATACATCGATAAGAAGTATTTGACAGGCTGCCTGAATACCCTCAAAACATGCTATATAATAAAAGAGAAGGAAGCGGCTTCTCTTTTAGAGGATGTTTAAAAAGCAAATAAAAGGACTTGCCGGCTTAAATTACAGCAGCTGCAGGGATGGAGCCCCGCGCTGTAAAATTCGATGTGTCCTTTTATTCCGCTTTTTAACCGTCTCTTTTACGTATTCTGATCTTGATAAATTTCTGATTCAGTCATTTCTTCCCGCCAAATGGTTGCTCCGAGAGAAGAAAGCTTGTCCGTCAAATTCTCATAGCCACGATCAATATGATCCAAACCGGTAATCTCCGTTACGCCATTTGCAAGCAGTCCGGCAATTACCAGAGCTGCTCCGGCACGAAGGTCACTGGCTTTTACCTTTGCACCTTCTAATTGAGTCGGGCCAGAAACAATCACGGATCCGCCCTCCACTTTTATTTCCGCATTCATCCGGCGGAGCTCATCAATATGCTTTAATCGTGCAGAATAAATGGTATCGATAATCACACCAGAATACCCCGCCTGTGTCAATAGTGTTGTAAGCGGCTGCTGCAGGTCAGTCGGAAAGCCGGGATAAACCAATGTCTTGATATCCACACTGCTTAATGATTTTGTTCTGGCAACATATAATTGGTCATTGTGTGATTCAATATTTACATTCATTTCCCGCAGTTTCGCAATCAATGATTCCATATGCTGCGGAATAACATTGTCAATAATCACTTCTTTCCCCATTGCAGCGGCTGCAATAGCATACGTACCCGCTTCAATACGGTCAGGAATAATGGTATGCGTACAACCATGTAAGGAAGGAACCCCGTCGATACGAATCACATCTGTTCCAACACCTTTGATTTTGGCACCCATATTGGTTAATAGCGTTGCAACATCAATAATCTCGGGCTCTTTTGCAGCATTTTCAATGATTGTTTGTCCTTTTGCCTTTACCGCGGCCAGCATAATATTAATGGTAGCCCCAACACTGACGACATCCAAATAAATGCGTGCACCGCGCAGCTCTTTGGCACGTAAATAAATCGCACCCTGCTCATTTGTTACCTCAGCACCTAATGCTTCAAATCCTTTAATATGCTGGTCTATTGGGCGCGGCCCCAGGTAGCAGCCTCCAGGCAAACCAATAACTGCTTTATTAAATTTTCCAAGCATGGCACCCATGAAATAATAGGATGCACGTAATTTTTTGACTCTTCCGTTCGGCAATGGCATGGCAATCATTTTCTCTGGATGGATCGTCATATCCTGACCGTCCCGGGATACTGTTCCGCCAATTTCTTCTAACAGCTGACCTAACGTATCTACATCCGAAATATCCGGCAACCCTTCAATCGTTACTGTAGAATCTGCAAGAATAGCTGCAGGCAATAAAGCTACTGCACTATTTTTTGCACCGCTGATGTGAACTTCTCCAGATAATTCATGCCCACCCTCAATTAATAACTTTTGCATGTAAAAACCTCGTTCCTATGGAAGTTATGATCCACAAGTTGTTTTTGTTTATTCAGATGCATATCATCTTTACCCTTTTCTTATTGTCTGTCTTTTTTCCAACTCTATGCAATTATTTTTGATTATTCCAGTCTGCTAAGAATTTTTCAATTCCCTGATCCGTTAATGGATGCTTGACTAAGGATGACAGAACGTTGAATGGAATGGTTGCAATATGCGCTCCGTTTAATGCAGCATCTGTAACATGAATTGGATGACGGATAGATGCAGCAATGATTTCAGTCTGAATCTGATGACGGTCAAAAATAGCTGCTACATTAGCTATCAATTCCATTCCATCCTGTCCAATATCATCTAATCTTCCCAAGAAAGGAGATACATAGGTTGCTCCAGCACGTGCTGCAAGCAATGCCTGATTCGCATTAAAAATCAATGTCACATTGGTTTTGATATTTAAATCGCTGAACACCTTAACCGCTTTCAATCCTTCAAGGGTCATCGGTACTTTTACCGTAATATTTGGTGCGATGGCTGCCAGCTCTTTCCCTTCTTCTATCATGCCTTCTGCGTCCTCAGCAATTACTTCTGCACTGACTGATCCAGAAACTTCTTCTGTGATTTCACGCAAGCGGTCATGAAAAGAAACCCCTTCTTTTGCTACAAGGCTTGGGTTGGTTGTAACACCAGCCAGTATTCCAAGCTTATTCGCTTCTTTGATATCTTCAATATTAGCTGTATCAATGAAAAATTTCATTCAAATTACCTCCCTGAGATTTTGCAGCAAAAGCTGCACCATCGGTACAGCTTTTGCCTGATATATTTTTATTGATGTGATTAAAAAGTTTTCTTATCTGCTCTTTTTAACACATATTTTTAATGAAATCAATTATGCATTATTAGAAGAACCAAATTCACGCATTTTACCGATTACGGTTTCTTTAATCGCTGCAGTACCTGGTCCTAAATATTTACGCGGATCATATAAATCCGGTTTTTGTGCTAATGTTTCACGAATTGCTTTAGTCTGGGAAATTTGATTCTCTGTATTCACATTGATTTTAGCAGTTCCTAAAGAAATTGCTTTTTGAATATCTTTTGTAGGAATTCCTGTACCGCCGTGAAGTACTAATGGCACATTAACTAACTCCAGGATTTCTTTCATTTCTGTGAATCCTAAGTTAGGCTCTCCTTGGTATGGGCCATGAACGGAACCTAGTGCCGGCGCTAAGCAATCTACTCCTGCTTCTGTCACAAGACGCAGACATTCTTCTTTATCTGCATAGTTGATTCCGCCAATAACACCATCTTCTTCTCCACCTACAGTACCAACCTCTGCCTCAACAGATACACCATGGATATGAGCAAGTTCAACCACTTTCTTTGTTACTTCGATATTTTCTTCGATCGGCGAGTGCGATCCGTCTATCATGACAGAAGTAAATCCTGCATGGATTGCTTCTGCACAGCTTTTAAAGCTGGATCCGTGATCTAAATGAATGGCAACAGGCACAGTTGTACCATATGAATCCATTAAAGATTTTACCATAGCAACTACGACATTATAGCCGCCCATATATTTTCCAGCACCCTCAGAAACACCAAGAATTACTGGTGACTTTTCTTCTTGAGCTGCTTGGAGAATACCTTGGATATATTCCAGGTTGTTAATATTAAACTGACCTACTGCATATCCATTTTCTTTTCCTTTTTCGAGCATTTCTTTCATTGATACTAAAGGCATACCAAGTTCCTCCTTCAAATTGTCCGCATGAATTTCTGACAACATTCATTACAATATAAGAATACCAATTTCAAGACTTTATCGCAACAAAGTAGCAGTGATTCATTCGTTTTTCTTCAAAATTTCTTCCACAACATGACATAGTTTTGCAACATTGAATGGCTTCGAAATAATTTCCTCAGGTAAGTTTTCCCCCAGTTCCTGTTTTGCAACTTCCGGCAAACCAGTAATGATGATAGTTTTTGCTTCTACCCTCATCTGCTTTATTTTTTGCATGACAGCCTTTCCGTTGTAAACAGGGATATGATAATCCAGAACTACCAAATCGCAAGGGGACTCTGATAAATGTTCAACCGCTTCTTTTCCGTTCTTTGCAAGTGAAGTACGATAACCGGCTGTTTGAAAAACTTCTTGAAGCAACATGCGAATTCCTATTTGGTCATCAACAATGAGGATTGATTGTGTCATACTTACCCTCCGATATATTTAATTTTTGTTTTAAATTTAAAATTCGATATATTTATTTAAATTCCTGCTTATTTATATGGATTTGTTTTTTTTACCCCCTATTTTAACAAGAATCATTTTACGGCTAAAACCGCAGCACCCGATGGCAGTTTCCACCATTCGTTTAGATGTGTATTCACAGGTGAAAATTATACACCACCGCTCATCATTCCTCCCGGCCTTTTGCCAGCCAAAGCAGCCATTGTCTCCATGAGATCCAGCTCCTTTCGCTATTTTCAATAAACCTTATTCTTCCAAAAAACAGGGGATAAGATTTACATAACACAATGGTGAATCAGCCGTTTTTTCTCCGGCACTATGGGATAGTATAGGTGCAATTGCTTCTGTGATGTATTTCTGCCCACGGAAAATACTTTAACCATACTTTAGCATAGTTGTCGAGGAAATTGTTCCTATATTTTTATTTTGATAAGCGATTAAAGTACTTATACTTGCTGTTAACTCAGCGTGAATACAAAAAAAGATACTCATCTGTGATAGATGAATATCTCCTTTTTGCTTTTATCATTTATTTTTTATTTTCCACAGCCGCGCCGATAAATCCTTTGAACAATCCTTGCGATCTGGTTGGACGAGAAGTGAACTCCGGATGGAATTGGCATGCAATAAACCAAGGATGATCCTGGATTTCAATTGTCTCTACAAGGCGTCCATCCGGGCTAGTCCCAGAGAAAACAAGCCCTTTTTCTGCCATTTGCTCCCGATACACATTATTAAATTCATAACGATGGCGATGTCTTTCTTCCACTACCTCTGCACCGTCATACGCTTCTTTTGTTTTCGTGCCTTCTGTTAAATGGCATGGATATAATCCAAGACGCAATGTACCGCCTAAGTCTTCAATATCCTTTTGCTCTGGAAGCAGGTCAATAATCGGGTATGGCGTTCCCGGATTAATTTCTGCAGAATGTGCGCCTTCTAAGCCTGCTACATTTCTGGCAAACTCCACAGTAGCCAGCTGCATGCCTAAGCAAATTCCAAAGAACGGGATTTTGTTTTCACGCGCGTAACGAATCGCATGGATTTTCCCATCGATACCACGGTCACCGAATCCGCCAGGAACGATAACCCCGTCTACTTTCGATAATGCTGTTTCAATCTCTGCTTCTGATAATAATTCAGAGTTGATCCAATGAATATTGACATTCGCATCAAAATCATACCCGGCATGCTTTAAGGATTCAACAACAGAAAGATAAGCATCAGGAAGTTCTACATATTTCCCGACCAGACCAATCTCGACTTTTTTAGACAGGTTACGAACCTTATTAATGAGTTCCTTCCAGTCGTCCATGTCTGCATCTTGGCAATCTAACCCAAAATGGTTGCAAACAATCTGATCCATATTTTGCTCCTGTAAAGCAATAGGAACTTGATACAGCGTATCTGCATCCATCATTTCAATAACCGATTTTTCATTGATGTCACAGAATAAAGCAATCTTTTCTTTCATTTCCTTAGTAATTGCCATTTCGGTACGTAATACAATCACATCTGGCTGGATTCCAAGAGAACGGAGCTCTTTTACACTATGCTGTGTCGGCTTCGTTTTTACTTCGCCTGCAGCTTTAATATAAGGAACAAGCGTACAATGGATGTACATCACACTATTCCGGCCAACATCACTTTTAATTTGGCGGATAGCTTCTAAGAATGGCAGTGACTCAATATCGCCGACAGTTCCGCCGATTTCTGTAATAACAACATCTGCGCCAGTAGCTTCACCTGCACGGAATACCTGGTCTTTGATTTCATTGGTAATATGCGGAATAACCTGTACTGTTCCGCCAAGGTAATCGCCGTGACGCTCTTTGCGGATGACACTGGAATATACTTTCCCTGTTGTAATATTGCTGTATTTGTTTAAGTTGATATCAATAAAGCGTTCATAATGTCCAAGGTCTAAATCTGTTTCAGCGCCATCTTCGGTCACGAATACTTCCCCATGCTGATAAGGACTCATTGTCCCAGGGTCTACGTTGATGTACGGATCAAATTTTTGAATCGTTACTTTTAATCCGCGGTTTTTTAATAAACGTCCTAATGAAGCTGCTGTAATCCCTTTTCCAAGCGATGATACTACGCCGCCAGTTACAAAAATATACTTTGTCACTTGTTCTCATCCTTCTTTCTTTATTTTATGTTGTGCATTGATTAAGTGATTCAGGGAGTTAGCGCCCGTTATCTCTCGCCCAAATACATTTATTTTGAGGCGGGAGGTTTACGTGGGCTTCTCCGTGATAAAATTGGCCGTTCTTTGGAATGATTGTCCTGTCCGTAGCATTTACATAGATGGTAAAAGCTATCACACAAAACTATTTCAATTTATTTCTCTATCTAACAAGAAAAGCGTTTCCCCTCTCATCTCTCAGGGGAAACGCTTTGTAATTATATTCAAAGAGCCCAATAAAGATTCTACTGTTAGTCTATGTAAATGTCAAGCACTGAAAAAACATGTTTTTTTCCTATCACGTTTTCCCGCTTTATTACAAAAAGCTGGAGCAAGTCGAATGATGATCAACTTGCCCCAGCTTATCAACTTTGTACATTAATGATTAACGATCGTCTTCATTATCGTAATCTAATTCATCGAGATCGTCCTTGCCGATAACGTCGTCTACTTCATCTTCAATTTCTTCCAGATCCGCATCTTCTACGTCATCATCGAAATCATCCAGCATATCATCGATGTCTTCATCAGTTATGTCTAAATCATCATGGATATCTTCTGTGTCTTGCACTGCAGCTTTCTTCTTTTTCTTACGCTTTTTCGGTTCTTCCGTAATTTCTTCTTCTCCCTGTTCGACCGAATACCAGCTTTTTAGTCCCCATACACCGGAACCTAATGTTAAATAACGTCCGTCAACATTCATGTCTGTATAGAATTGTGCAATCAAATTTTCTTTCTGTTCTTCGGATAAGTTTTTTAACTCTGCTATTTGAGAAAATAAATCTTGAAAAGGGATTGCTTTATTTTTTTCTTTTAGAATGAGGGAACCTAATTCAATCATGGATAAATCGTCAATTTGCTCTTGTGTTAATTCTTTCAAACTCACGCTCATGCACTCCTTTTAGAAAATAATCATACCCATCTATGCTATCAATGATTATTATATATGCTATTTTGAGATCGACACCAAAATCTATGGTTTATAAATAGATGTTATCATGACTCATAGTGACCGCTACGGAAAAGCACTACGCTTTCCGTAGGCCCCGAGCTCATCTCCTTTAAAGAAGACTTGCTGATTGGCAAGCCGTCAGGTGCAGACAGAAGCATAGTCGCACTTATGCCCCGCGGGTGAAAAGAAGACTTGCTGAATGGCAAGCCGGCAGGCGTAGACAGAAGCATAGTCGCACTTATGCCCTGCGGGTAGAAAAAAAGAAGTACGCTTTTTTTCTGCGGGGTCTTCCCTCCGCGCTTTCCCACGACGGACAGGACGTCCTAGTGTCGGTCGTTGGTCACAGGACGTGACCGTTCTTAGCCGACCAGGAGTCTCCGTATTTTTCCTCCGGGACTGGGACTGCGATTACTCGTCCCACCGAAAACCATTGCGGTTACTCGCCCCATCAAAACCGTCGCTAGCTAGTATTGCCAACATAATTATTCACTTATATCAACCAATGACTTGGATGAACATCCCCAATTCTTCACAATAAATCTATTTTACATTATAAACACATTTGATTGCAATTATCCAGTGAAAGTTGTTCAGATCTACGCTGGATTTAAACATACCATTTCTTCTGCTTCTAAAGGAGCACGAGCTGGTATTACAAATGCCGAGACGGGTTTCTGGATATTACATGTTCCGTCTGTATTGCCCGCCGACTTCATAGAGTGCTCTGGTGATTTCTCCAAGGCTTGCGTGGCGGACAGTGTGCAGCAGTTCTTGGAAGATGTTTCCGTCTGTTACTGCTGTCTGTTTTAATCGTTTTAGAGCTTCTTCTACATGATCTTTATGCTCTGATTGAAAACGACGCAGTTCATTAATTTGATGCATTTTTTCCTCTTCTGTTGCCCGGGCAAGCTCCATGGAATCAATGTCTTCCTCTGAAGGCGGGTTGGGATTTAAATACGTATTCACCCCTACGATCGGCAATGCTCCCGAATGCTTCTTTCCCTCATAATAAAGCGATTCCTCCTGAATTTTCCCGCGCTGATATTGGCGTTCCATCGCACCCAGAACACCGCCGCGGTCATTCATCTGTTCAAATTCCTGCAGAACCGCTTCCTGCACAAGATCTGTTAACTCTTCAACAATAAAGGACCCTTGTAAGGAATTCTCATTTTTCGCGAGTCCAAACTCTTTATTAATAATCATCTGAATCGCCATCGCCCGGCGGACAGATTCTTCTGTCGGGGTCGTGATTGCTTCATCATAAGCATTGGTATGCAGGGAATTCGTATTATCCTGGATAGCTAATAACGCTTGCAATGTAGTACGGATATCATTAAAATCAATCTCCTGCGCGTGCAGGGACCGCCCTGAGGTCTGCACATGGTACTTCAGCTTTTGGCTGCGTTCATTAGCACCGTACTTTTCCTTCATGGTAATTGCCCAGATTCTTCTCGCTACCCGGCCTATCACGGTATATTCCGGGTCTAGACCATTTGAGAAGAAGAAGGAGAGATTCGGTGCAAATTTATTAATATCCATTCCGCGGCTTAAATAATATTCCACATAGGTAAATCCGTTTGCTAACGTGAACGCCAGCTGGGTGATCGGGTTTGCGCCAGCCTCTGCAATATGATAACCGGATATGGAAACAGAATAATAATTACGTACCTTATTCTCTATAAAATATGCTTGAATATCCCCCATCATCCGCAGAGCAAATTCGGTTGAAAAAATACAGGTATTCTGTCCCTGATCCTCCTTTAAAATATCTGCCTGCACAGTTCCTCTGATGACAGAGACAGTTTCTGCCTGAATTTGATCAAATTCCTCCCTTGTCGGCGGACGTCCTTCCTCCTCGGTAAACTTATCCACCTGCTGGTCAATGGCCGTATTAAAATACATCGCTAAAATAATAGGCGCCGGACCATTGATTGTCATCGAGACAGACGTTAAAGGGTCTGTTAAATCGAAACCGCTGTAGAGCTTTTTCATGTCCTCTAATGTACAAATGTTTACGCCGCTGTTGCCTACCTTCCCGTAAATATCCGGACGTTCTGCAGGATCTTCTCCATATAAAGTCACCGAATCAAATGCTGTAGAGAGCCGTTTTGCTTCCTCCCCTTTAGACAGATAATGGAAGCGGCGGTTGGTCCGTTCCGGTGTACCCTCACCGGCAAATTGTCTCGTCGGGTCCTCTCCTTTTCGTTTAAATGGGAATACACCTGCCGTATAAGGAAAGGCTCCGGGAACGTTTTCCCGCATTAACCAATAAAGACGGTCTCCCCAATCCTGGTATTTCGGCAGCACTACTTTTGGAATCTTTAATCCCGAGAGAGACTCTGTTGTTAAATCCATCGTAATCTCTTTATCTCTTACTTTAAACGTAAAGGTATCCCCAAGATAGCTTTCTTTTAAAGTCTCCCAATTCTCCAGTAATTGTCTGGAATTCCCATCTAATTGCTGTTCATAGCTCATAATGGTTTGATTCAATGAAGCTGCAATAGCTTCCTCTGTGTCCTCCTTGGCTCCGGTTAACCGATAAAGTTTAGAAGCAATTTCCTGCTGCTTCCCGGCGCGTTTATCATAATTCCGGACATAGGAAGCAATCTCCCGTAAATAATGCCTGCGCTCATTCGTAATGATTTGATTTTGCTTTTCGGAGATAACATGGCGCGGAAAGGAGACCTCACCTTCCCACTGATAATCGGCATTTATTCGATCGATTAGGGACGCAAATAAAGCGTTCGTTCCTTCATCATTAAACTGGCTTGCTATTGTGCCGAAAACAGGAAATTGGCTTTTATCCTCATGGAATAGCATATGACTGCGTTCGTATTGTTTCCGGACTTGATTCAGCGCATCCTCCGATCCCTTTTGCTCAAATTTATTAATCACAATAAAATCGGCATAATCGATCATATCTATTTTTTCTAATTGCGTCGGTGCCCCAAACTCCGCTGTCATGACATACATGGATAAATCCGTAATATCTGTTACCGCTGCATCACCCTGCCCAATCCCGCTCGTTTCGACAATAATCAGATCATAGTCTGATGCATGCACGACATTTATCGCATCCTGAATGGAATCAGAAAGCTCTGTTCCGGAATTTCTGGTCGCCAGCGAGCGCATATACACCCGCTCTGAAAAAATCGCGTTCATACGGATACGGTCACCAAGCAATGCCCCGCCTGTTTTTCGCTTGGATGGATCGATAGATAAGATAGCTACTTTCCGCTCTGGAATTTCATTTAAAAAGCGGCGGATAAGTTCATCTGTCAGCGAGCTTTTCCCTGCTCCGCCTGTTCCTGTAATTCCGAGAACAGGGATTTTCTGTTGTTGCTGCTCTGAAAGTTTTTTTAATACCTGCTTTTTCGTTTCTTCCTCCCCGTTTTCCATCAAGGTAATGAATTTACCGATTGCTAAACGGTCTCCTTCTTTTAACCGTTCCATATCTTTTTCTATATCAATCGGCGGAAGAAAATCACATTTTTCCAGCATCCGGTCAATCATCCCCTGCAGACCATACTTTCTCCCATCCTCGGGAGAAAAAACCTGAGCTACTCCATAATCATGAAGCTCTTTGATTTCACGGGGGAGAATCGTCCCTCCTCCGCCACCTAATACTTGAATATGAGCCGCATCCAGTTCTTTCAACAGGTCAATCATATATTTAAAATATTCCACATGCCCGCCCTGATACGATGAGATAGCAATCCCCTGCGCGTCCTCCTGGATTGCTGCATAGACAACTTCTTCTACCGAACGGTTATGTCCAAGATGAATAACCTCCGCACCGCTCGCCTGCAAAATGCGACGCATAATATTAATGGAAGCATCATGTCCATCAAACAGGCTCGATGCCGTTACAAAACGAATAGGATGCTTTGGCGAATAACGTTCTTCTGTCATGCTTATCCCCCTCTTTTAGTCAGCTCTTAACATAGCAAAATCCCTAATCCTCCCTATAGTTACAGCCAGCAATCCACTTGCTTCATCTGCAGCTCGACATACTCATCGAGGGTAAATTCCTTTTGAATGAGCCAGCGGCGGAAACACCACATATGCCCGCTGACGACAATATGATTAGCCAGGAAATGAATTTCTTTCGTACTCCGTTTTTCTTTTAAACAAACGTTCAACAATTCCTCCATCATTCCGACAACCTTCTGCTCCTGCTCCAAGACAAATTGACGTTTTTCTTTATTTAATGATTTTGTTTCCTGATAGAGCATTAAAATTTCAGGCTGAATCGTGTCCATAAAATAAAGATATTGCCGAATCGCCTGCCGCAGGCTTTCCATCGTCGGATTTCCCACAGAAATCGTTTCTTCCAGCTGATCTCGGACCCGGTCATGCACGAATTCACAGACAAGAAACAGCACATCCTCTTTTGTTCTGATATATTCATATAACGTGCCAATGCTGAACCCGGATTCTTTCGCGATTTCTCTGGTCGTTGTACGGTGAAAGCCTTTCTCCTGAAACAGCCGCATGGCGCCTTCAATAATCTGCTTCCGGCGCCGCATCACAAGCTCCTGGTCTTTTACAGAAGAGCGGATTTGATCTTCACTCATTTTTTCAGCCTCCTTTTAAAAGAGATTGTGCTTTATTTTGTTACCATCCGCCCGATAACAAGCCGCTGAATTTCATTCGTCCCCTCATAAATTTGCGTAATTTTAGCATCACGCATGTAGCGTTCTACCGGATAGTCTTTTGTATATCCATAGCCGCCGAAAATTTGCACTGCTTCGACAGTAGTACGCATCGCGGCATCTCCTGCAAATAATTTGGACATGGCGGATGCCTTTCCATATGGCTTTCCTTCTGATTCCAGCCATGCTGCCTGATAGGTTAATAGCCGGGCTGCTTCAATCTCCGTAGCCATATCCGCCAGTTTAAAAGAAATTCCCTGGTTTGCTGCGATTGGTTTGCCGAATTGTTCTCTTTCCTTCGCATACGCTGCCGCTGCATCCAGGGCGCCCTGTGCGATTCCTAAAGCTTGTGCAGCAATCCCATTTCTGCCTCCATCTAAGGTCGTCATGGCGATTTTAAAGCCTTCTCCTTCTTCACCCAGCACATTTTCAGCTGGAATCCTGCAATTTTCAAAAATCAACTCTGTCGTCGGCGAAGAACGAATACCCAGCTTCTTTTCCTTCTTGCCAAAGGTAAATCCTTCTGTTCCTTTTTCAACAATAAATGCAGTGATGCCTTTATGTTTTTGATCCGCATCTGTTTTTGCAAAAACGATATAAATATCAGCAACGCCGCCATTGGTAATCCATACTTTGCTGCCATTCAGTATATAATCGCCGCCATCCTTTTTGGCAGTTGTTTTCATCGAAACAACATCGCTTCCGGCGCCCGGTTCGGATAAAGCATAGGCTCCCAGCGCTTCTCCCGTTGCAAGACGCTGGAGGAAATGCTGCTTCTGCGCTTCATTTCCATATTTATAGATTGGCCAGCTTGCCAGGGATACGTGGGCAGAAAGGGTAACTCCAGTCGAAGCACAGACACGTGATAATTCCTCTACCGCTATACAATAGCTCAGGTAATCCGAGCCGATTCCGCCATATTCTTCCGGCCAAGGGATACCTGTTAATCCCAGCGCTGCCATCTGATCAAAAATTGCTCTGTCAAACCGCTCTTCTTCATCTCTTTCTGCAGCTGTCGGCTCCACTTCATTTTCAGCAAAATCCCGGACCATCTTCCGCAGCATTTCCTGTTCTTCCGTTAATTGAAAATCCATCTCTATCTCCCCTTCAAAAGCTCTTTGGATATCACAATATGCTGTATTTCATTTGTTCCTTCATAGATTTCCGTCACTTTGGCATCACGAAACAGTCTTTCCACCGGATATTCCTTTGTATAGCCGTACCCTCCGTAAATTTGGACCGCTTCAATGGCATTTTGCATGGCCGTTTTCGTCGCTGTCAGCTTTGCCATCGATGTTTCCTTGATACAGGATTGATTCATTTCAATCCGTTTGGCTGCCTGATAGGTTAATAGTTTCGCCGCTTCTACATTGGTTGCCATCTCAGCCAGCTTAAAAGCAATTCCCTGATTGGCTGCAATCGGCTTGCCAAATTGTTCTCTTTCCTTCGCATAAGCAACGGAATAATCTAAGGCTGCTTCGGCAATACCCAGTCCCTGCGCCGCAATCCCAATCCTTCCGATGTTTAAGTTAGCCATCGCAATTTTAAAGCCTTCCCCTTCCGTGCCAAGCAGGTTCTCCTTCGGGATACGGCATTGCTCAAAGGTTAATTCCACCGTACTCGAACCCTTTAAGCCCATCTTCTTTTCATTTTTCCCAATCGACAGACCGGGACTATCCTTTTCCACAATAAAAGCACTGATGTCATCTTTCGCTTCACCTGTTCTGGCAAACGTAATAAAGGTATCTGCATATTCTCCATTAGTAATAAATACTTTGGAGCCATTCAATACATACGTATCATCTACCAGCTTAGCAGTTGTTTTTAACCCGCTTGCATCTGATCCTGAATTCGCTTCTGTCAGAGCAAACGCGCCTAAATATTCTCCAGAAGCAAGTCTCGGAATATATTTTTGTTTCTGCTCCTCTGTTCCGAAATAAAGGATTGGATTGGTACCGACGGACGTGTGTACCGATAAAATAACACCGACGGTTGCACTGACCTTCGACAATTCATGAATCACCCGGATATAGGAGCTGAAATCCATGCCCGCTCCTCCGTACTTCTCCGGGATGGGAATTCCCATTAAGCCGAGCTCCCCCACCTTCTTGATAATTTCTTCAGGAAACCGGTCTTGTTCTTCCATCCGCTCGACTTCGTTTGCAATTTCATCGCGGGCAAAGTCCTGAACCATTTTCACTAACATTTTTTGTTCTTCTGTTTGTGTGATAATCAACATGCACACCCCTTTCACTTTCAATACATTTTCAAAAAGATTCCCACGATTCACGATGGAACAAGCAAAATGCTGCTAGGTTAGTGCGACCGCTGCGGAAAAACACGTTAACGCAAAGATTCGCCACTTATCATTTGGGGAATTTTTGAAGTCCTTCTCTTAATCAGTATATGAGTAGAACCCTTTACCCGCCTTCTTCCCAAGTCTTCCTGCCTGCACATACTGTCTCAGGAGCGGACACGGCCGATATTTACTGTCTCCAAAGCCTTCATGAAGAATTTCCATAATCGATAAGCAGGTGTCCAAGCCAATGAAATCTGCCAATTGCAGCGGGCCCATCGGATGATTCATCCCCAGCTTCATCACCTGGTCCACATCTTCTATACTGGCAATTCCTTCAAAGACGGTATAGACGGCTTCGTTAATCATTGGCATCAAGATACGGTTGGAAACAAACCCTGGAAAATCCTTCACTTCCACATCCTGTTTGCCTAATGCTTCCGTTAATTGCTGTACCGTCTGATACGTCGCATCACTCGTTTCTAAGCCCCGAATAATTTCAACCAGCTTCATAACAGGAACAGGGTTCATAAAATGCATGCCGATAAATTGTTCTGCCCTGCCAGTAACAGCTGCAATTTCTGTAATCGGCAAGGAGGAGGTATTGGTTGCAAAAAGACTATGCGACGGCGCAAGTTCATCCAGCCTGCGGAACACGTCTTTTTTCACTTCCAGCTGCTCTACCACTGCTTCAATAATAAAATCTGCTGTAATTGGATCCGCATCCAAATCAACAACAAGCTGCAGGCGATTCAATGCCCGCTCCTTTGTATCCGCTTCCATTTTCCCTTTTGCAACATCCTTCTCAAATATCTTTTCAATATACTGCTTTCCTCTTTTCAATGCCCCGATATCCGCATCATACAGCTTTACCTCATAGCCAGAACGGGCAAAAACGAGTGCGATACCTGCACCCATTTGCCCTGCTCCGATTACCATTACTTCTTTTACAGTCATGATTATACGCTCCTTTTCAAAGGGTTTTAAACTTATCGTTTAAACTCACGCTTCACTTGACGGTACTTCAATTAAAACTGCGTCTCCTTGACCGCCGCCGCTGCAAATCGCTGCAATGCCTTTTCCTCCGCCGCGGCGTTTTAATTCATGTATCAAAGTTAAGATAATCCGGTTACCGCTTGCGCCAATTGGATGCCCCAGTGCTACTGCCCCTCCATTGACATTGATTTTTTCCTCATCAATATCCGCAATTTGCCCGCTTGCCAGTGCAACTACTGCAAATGCTTCATTGATTTCATAAAGATCAATTTCTTCCTTGGATACACCTGTTTTTTCTAGCAGACGATTGATTACTAAGCCCGGTGTTTGCGGGAAGTCTTTTGCCTCCACTGCTACTTCTGCATGACCTAAAATTGTTGCCAGCGGTGTTTTATTTAATTCCTTTGCTTTTTCATCAGACATTACGACGACAGCACTTGCCCCATCGTTAACACCAGGTGCATTTCCCGCTGTAATGGTGCCGTCCTTATCAAATGCAGGTCGAAGTGCAGCCAGTTTTTCCACCGTCGTACCTTTTCTTGGTGTTTCGTCATCGCTGACCACAATCGGTTCTCCTTTACGGACAGGAATTTCTACAGGAACAATCTCATCCGCAAACTTCCCTGATTCGATCGCTTCTACTGCCAGCTGCTGACTCCGGGCTGCCCATTCATCTTGGCGTTCACGTGTTACTTCAAAGGAAGCAGCTGTGTCATTACCATAGCTCCCCATGTGATTTCCTGTAAAGGTACAGGTAAGACCATCATGAATCATTAAATCCTTCACCGCTTTATCACCCATGCGATTTCCCCATCTGGCATCAGGTAAGAAGTACGGTGCATTACTCATGCTTTCCATTCCGCCAGCTACAATGACATCCTCTTCCCCTAAGCGAATCAATTGATCAGCCAGCGTCACACTGCGCAGTCCAGAGGCACATACCTTATTGATTGTTTCCGTTTTTACTTCCCAAGGAATACCTGCTTCTACAGCAGCCTGCCTGGATGGAATTTGCCCCTGTCCGCCTTGCAGAACGGTTCCCATAATTACCTCTTCTACATCTGCACCGTTAAGGTCTGCCCGTTCCAATGCTGCTTTAATTGCTTTTGCTCCCAGATTTACTGCGGTTAACGGCGTTAAAGCCCCTCCAAATTTCCCGAAAGGGGTCCGTGCCCCTGAAACAATAACCGATTTTCTCATACGATATAGCCTCCCTTATTTATTCGAACGAACGCTCGTTCAATAGACAGTAGAAAATATAGAGAGGACGTCAATCCTCTCTATACCTTTATGCTGTTTTTTCTTCCTTTTCTTCTAAAACAGATAGTGCCAGAATTTCAGCCACATCCATGGTACCAATATCCTCTTCTACTTCTTTCGCTTTTGTTCCATCACTCAGCATCGTTAAGCAGTATGGACAGGCGCTGGAAATCATCGATGGCTGCACCTGTAGTGCCTGCTCTGTACGAGCCACATTAATCCGGTTTCCAGTCGTTTCCTCCGTCCACATCAAGCCGCCGCCTGCACCACAGCACATCCCGTTCTCGCGGCTGCGGTCCATTTCTACCAGCTCTAAGCCTGGAATAGCCTTCAAAATTTCCCGTGGCGGATCGTAAACGCCGTTATATCTTCCTAAATAACAGGAATCGTGATAGGTCAATCTTTCATTGATTGCTTTCTGCGGCTTCAGCTTCCCTGACATGACAAGGTCATAGAGCAGCTGCGTATGATGGTAGACCTCTGCTTCAAACCCAAAGTCAGGATATTCATTCTTAAATATATTGTACGCGTGCGGGTCAATCGTGACAATTTTTGTGACGTCATTCTTGGTAAATTGCTTGATATTTTTCTCGGCAATTTCCTGGAATAAAAACTCATTCCCAATTCGTCTTGCTGTATCACCAGAATTCGCTTCGGTGTTTCCTAAAATGGCAAAGCTGACGCCAGCCTGGTTCATTAATTTAGCAAAGCTGAGCGCAATTTTCTGGCTGCGGCTGTCAAAGGAGCCCATCGAGCTGACCCAGAATAAATACTCAAAGGATTTATCCTCCTTCTTCAGCTCTTTCACTGTCGGAATATAAGCCGATTCGTCCTCGTCGCGCCATTTGATCCGGTCCTTCTTCGATAAGCCCCATGGATTGCCCTGACGTTCAATATTCATAACAGCACGCTGGATTTCAGAATCCATTTTCCCCTCTGTCATCACCAAATAACGGCGCATATCGATAATTGTACCGACATGTTCATTATTGACAGGACAAGCATCCTCACAGTTTCGGCATGTTGTACATCCAGCTAATTCTTCTTCGGTAATGACATCGCCGATCAAGCTCATGCTTTGCACCGATGCAGCTGCTTCCTTGCTTGCAGAAGCCTGATTGCCGGCAGCTCCGGAAAAGGCATAGGAAGGAACCCACGCGGATTTCCCAGTAACCGCTGCGCCTTTTTCGGTTAAATGATCTCGAACCTTAATCATAATATCCATCGGCGAAAGCATTTTCCCTGTTCCGGATGCCGGACAAACATCCGTACAACGGCCGCATTCCACACAAGCATAGAAATCGACCATTTGATGCTGTTTAAAATCCTCTACCTTTCCGACACCAAAAGCAATTTCTTCTTCACTTTCTTCATCCATATCTTCTAAATCAAAATCAATCTTTTCTAATTTACCAGGCACTTTTTTCGTCAAAAAGACATTGATTGGTGCAGCAATCAAGTGTGCGTGTTTGGACTGCGGCACATACACTAAGAACGTAAGCAATGTTATCGTATGTACCCACCAGGCAATATAGAATAAAACCATTGCTGCCCCTGCTGAAATGCCGCCGAATAACCCGGCAACAGCACTGGCAACCGGCTCCGTCCATGTTAATTCATGTCCATGCCAAATCATTGCCATTCCATTTCCGAACAGCACAGAAATCATCAATGTTCCAATGAAAATAAGGACAAGCCCTGCTTTCAGGCCTCTTTTCAAACGAACGAGCTTCTCCATATAGCGGCGGTAAAAAGCCCATACCACAGCCACCAGAATCATTAATGTAACGAGCTCTTGAAAAAAGACAAATCCCGGGTAAAGCACGCCAAACGGTAAATGATTCCCCGGTGACAGCCCTTTAACAAACATATCAATGGCTCCAAATTGAACCAGAATGAACCCGTAAAACATCATGACGTGAATCGTGCCGGATTTTTTATCTTTTAACAGCTTGGATTGCCCAAATACATTTTTTATAATGCGTTGGATCCGCAGCTTTATCTCGCCGTCAAACTCTGATTTTTTACCGAGCCTGATATAGGCGACTCTTGTTGCGATGACTTTGGCAAATAAGAATAATGCATAGCCTGTTACAGCTATAAATGCTATCCAATTAATCATCAGAAATGTATCCAAGATGATTCCCCCTCTTTATATTATAATATAAATTGACAGCGTTTTCATATATGTGTAAAAAATAATTATATCTCTACTTTAAAACATGAATGAACATTCAGTCAACCTATTTGGAGGAAATAATGATAATTTTTAGCGGTTTATCATGTTTGGCGTTAATAATAGTTGATAGCGTTCATTATAGCTGATAAAAACAAAAATAATCCTCTCATGATCTTTAGCAGGAGACTGAAAAATTATTTTTTCTCTGGTTACCTGCTCTCTCATAACGATAATACGATCAATAATTTCCTTTAAGTATGCTTTACGAAAATGATAGGAAAATCCCACAAAGAAATCAACCATCTCTCTGCAGGATTTTCCTATCATTTTCTATTTTACATTTTCTCCGGTGCATTCACACCTAAGATACCCAAGCCGTTCGCCAGTGTTTGACGTACTGCTTTCATCAAAGCAATACGTGCGCTGGTACGCTCTGGATTATCTGCATCCAATACTTTTTCTGCATTGTAGAAGCTGTGCAGCGTAGAAGCGAGATCAAATACATACTGCGTGACTTTATGCGGCATTTGTTTGTCTGCCGCTTCAGCGATCACCTGCGGCAGCTCTCCTACTTTTTTAAGCAGGTCCAGTTCTTTTTCTGCGGTCAATAAGGACGCATCAAAATCCCCATCTGTTGCAAATCCTTTGTTCTTCGCCTGTTCCAGCATCGTGCAAATACGTGCATGCGCATATTGAACATAGTAAACCGGATTGTCATTGGATTGTGATTTGGCAAGGTCCATATCAAAGTCTAACTGCGAATCATTGGAACGCGCTACGAAATAATATCGGACCGCATCGATCCCTACCTCATCCATCAGCTCTCTTAAGGAGACAGCTTTACCGGTACGCTTGCTCATTTTCACCTTTTCGCCAGCTTCAAACAGATTAACCATTTGGATAATTTTTACCGAGAATTTATCGACTGGATAACCTAATGCCTGCAAAGCAGCGCCCATTCTTGGAATATATCCATGATGGTCTGCGCCCCATACATTAATAATCTGGTCAAAACCGCGGTCTAATTTATTTTTATGGTAAGCAATATCTGGTGTTAAATACGTGTAAGCTCCATCCTGCTTGATAAGGACGCGGTCTTTATCATCACCAAAGGCAGTCGTCTTAAACCATAATGCCCCGTCTTTTTCATACGTATAGCCGCCATCTTCCAATACTTGTAAAGCAGCATCAATCTGGTCGTTTTCAAAAAGCGAACGCTCGGAGAACCAGCTGTCAAATTCCACACGGAAATCCTTTAAATCATTTTCAATATTACGCAGGGAAGCCTTTAAGCCATATTCTTTAAAATAATCGAGACGCTCTTCATGTGATTTCTCCGTCCAGGCGTCTCCTTCCTCTTTCACAAGGTTTTTCGCAATATCAATGATTGCCTGCCCGTGATAGCCATCTTCCGGCATATCTACAGACCGCCCTAATTCCTGTAAATAACGAGCCTCTACAGATAAACCAAGATTGTTAATCTGGTTTCCTGCATCATTAATATAATATTCTCTCTCCACTTCATAGCCTGCAGCTGCAAAAAGATTACATAATACATCCCCAAATGCAGCATTTCGCGCATGGCCTAAGTGAAGGTCACCAGTCGGGTTAACAGAAACAAATTCAACCTGAACCTTTTCTCCGTTGCCGTCTTTTGAAGTACCATAAGCATCTCCAGCGTCCAATACGGTTTCAATGACTTCTCCTAGGAAATCCTGCTTCATATAAAAGTTGATAAATCCGGGTCCGGCGATATCAATTTTTTCAACAGACGCTGCCTGCTTATCTAAGTTGGCTGTAATTTCATCTGCAATTTGACGCGGTGCTTTTTTCGCAATTCGAGCCAGCTGCATCGCAATATTGGTGGCAAAATCGCCATGCGCTTTATCCTTCGGTGTTTCCAGAATAATATCCGGAATCGTATCCTCCGTCGCAAGCTCTGCAGCAAGAACAGCTGTATGAATTTGCGCTTTTAATGTTTCTTCTGTTTGTGCTAATACATTCATTCCTTATTTCCTCCTTGTTTCTATCCCCGCCGGCAGTTTAAGGAACACGACATACAGGTGGACTGCTCTTATGCCAGAAAGGGATACCACTCACGTTCCGCTCCTTCTGTCACGGATTTACTTTTGGCAATTTCTCTCCCGCTTACCTGCTCCCAATTCCTTAAAGGTGGGAAAATCTTTGCTTATTTTGTTGAAAATCGAAGCTTGAGCTGATGCTTCCGTTCGAGTTGTTCATTCAGCTTCATCGTATAATTCATATCAAGCACCCGCGGCATGGCATCCTCTGTAAATGAAATCGATTCTGTAAAAGTTTCCATATGAATATTGCCATGCATATGCTGATAAATGTTTTCTGTTTTCTGGCCTAATTGAAATTGCTGATTCATTTGGATGACACCTGTTCTCTTAATCGAGACACGCTCCGGCCGAATCATAATTATATTTTGAATCGTTCCGGCTTCTTCATTTACTTCCTCGTATTTAAGTACATCGATGCTGCCTTTCTTCGTCCATTCTCCCGTGAAGGATTGTTCCTGCGTCTCCTGTTCACCGGAATCTACGTCATAAATCACTGTCTTCAGCGTAATATTAACATGCTCGGAATTATGTTGCATACGTACTCCTTTAATCTTGTTTACAAATTTATATTTATAGTGTACTTATTATATCTTTAAAACACCATGATAAGCAATACTCTTGCTGTGTAAAAAACTTTATCACGGCATGAGCGGGGAAAAACGATTACTTCATCTCCTGATTAACTCAACTAGAATTTAGTAAAAAAGCGTTCCACTAAATCAAGTTTCGTTTTACACGTTTATAAAAGCCGTTCTTTTTCCATAATAAATAGAGAGAATAAATAAACTCCAGTATCACCATTTTGCAAAGACATATTTATTTTGGAGACGATAAAGGATGAAATCATTAAAAAAGCTGCGTCTAATCTATAAATTAATTGGCGGCGTTGTGCTGCTGATTATTACTGGTTTTTTAGCTATTTACTTATTAGCCTATCTCATGGGCCCTCCAAGTCTCAGCACTCAATCTCCTGCTGTGTTTTACGACCGGGAAGGGAATGAGATTGAGGATACATTTGGAGACTCTTATGAATGGGTTCCTTTAGAAAATATAGATGATTCCGCTGTCCAGGCGAGTCTGGTGATTGAAGACAATCGTTTTTTTGATCATCACGGCCTCGATTATTTCCGGATTGCGAAATCACTGTGGAATAATTTTATTTCCGGCTCGTTAAAAGAAGGAGCCAGCACGATTACACAGCAATATGCCAGAAATCTCTATCTATCTGCAGATAAAACCTGGTCCCGCAAGCTGCAAGAAGCCTTCTATGCCATTCGTTTAGAAATGTTTTATTCCAAAGAAGAAATTCTAGAAGGATATATGAATACCATTTATTACGGTCACGGAGCCCACGGGATTGAAGCGGCAAGCAATTATTTTTTTGGAAAACCTGCTCATCAGTTAACCCTGGCAGAAGCGAGTATGCTGGCAGGGATTCCAAAGGGACCGACGTATTATTCACCGCTCAATAACTTAGAAAATGCGACGGACAGGCAGCAGCTTATCCTCCATCGAATGCTGGAAAATGAAATGATTACGGAGACAGAATACGAAGAGGCAATAAATGAAGAATTAGCTTATCAGCAGTTGGCTCCAGCTGAGGAGGAAGCGTCCTATTTTAAGGATGAAGCATTAAAGGAGGCCGCACGGATTTTGGAAAAGGACGTGGAAGAAATAAAGCTCGGCGGCTATCAGCTGCACACAACATTGAATAGCGATTATCAGCAAGAAATGGAAGAGGCCGCTGCTCAAACCATTGAGGAAGGCAGCGACTTACAGGCTGCCGGCATTTCCATTGTCCCGCAAACTGGCGAAATAGCTGCCATGATTGGCGGAACCAATTATAAAGAAAGCAGCTACAACCGGGCGATGGATGCCAAACGGATGCCCGGTTCTACCTTTAAGCCTATTTTATATTATGCTGCCTTGGAAAATGGCTATACAGCCAGTACGACCTTAACCAGCGAAGCAACGACTTTTGAGCTTGCAGACGGTTCTGCTTACCAGCCGAGTAATTTTAATGGGTATTATGCAGATGCCCCTATCACGCTAGCAGAGGCAATTGCATTATCAGATAACATCTATGCTGTCAAAACCGCGCTTTATGTAGGCGGAGAACGATTTATCGAGACAGCTGAAAAATTCGGGATAGAAAGTGACCTGAATAATGTTCCTTCCCTGGCGCTCGGCACTTCTTCTTTATCGGTCATTGAGCTGACGAACGCCTATGCCCGTATTGCCAATGGAGGGGAAGCAGTCACGCCATATCTTATTGAAGAAATTACAGATGCGGATGGAAAAACACTTTATTCGCACAGTCCCGAGGAGAGCGAGCCCGTTCTTGATGAAAAAAAAGCGTTTATTCTGACCCAGCTTCTAACCGGAATGTTTGACGAAACATTAAATAGCTACACCAGTGTCACCGGAGCAAGCCTGCAAAATAAGCTTACCGATATTTATGCCGGCAAATCGGGAACAACGGATTTTGACAGCTGGATGATCGGATACAGCCCTGTTATCTCTACCGGCATTTGGGTTGGGTATGATGACCACCGGGAAATAACCAATGTAGCGGAAGCAGCCTTTTCAAAAGAGATATGGGCAAATTATATGGAGAATATTGACGAAGACGGAAAAAATGTTTTTCCCATGCCTTCCGGAGTTGTCGGACTTCCAATCGATCCAGTCAGCGGATTACGTGCCGATACCAGCTGTGAAAAAAGCAGAATCATGTTTTATGAAAAAGGGACCGAGCCGCTTGGATACTGTCATAACGGAAATGTCGATCAGCGGGATGATGCCATCGAGGACACGGGGATTCTTGAGAAATGGTTTGATTCGTTGTTCTAAACGTGGAAAAGGCCTGCCGGGCGAGGTTTTTAGAGACCTCGTCCAGCAGGCCTTTTTAGATCAGCTTTCTGCTTTTAACAGAGGAAGCAATTTCTCTAATGTGACTGTTTCTTCTTGCTGAAATACTTCTATAAATGGCATCGCCTCTTGGTGCAGTAGTTCTTTTGCTTTCTCTATCAAATCTTCCCGATTCAATGGATGACCCGGAGAACCATGCGGGATATCGCAGCGGGCTTGCTTTGTATCCCCATTACGCAGGCTGATTTCTATCATACTATATCGATTCGCCGGATAACTCACAGAGGCAAATGGAATATTCTCATCATACACCCTTGTTATTTTATTCATTAATGCACTGACCTCTTCCGGTATCTCTTCCCATAAAAAAGCCTCCATGGAAAGCTCTCTTCCAGTTAACAGCAATGCTGCACAATACTCTGCACTAAAACGTCCCTGTTCCCCATTTTTCGGATTTGTATAGATAAGCGCTGCATCACCGTTCTCAGGAAAATAAAGCTGAATCGAAGCGATTTGCTTCAAATCTACTTCCCAGCCCCTCATCAAGGCTTTTGTCGCATCAATTGGATGAGCGTTTGCTGAGCAGCAAGGATACAGCTTAAACCAAAATCCTGGCTTATCAACAGCCCATTCCAGCCCCCATTCATCAAGCAGACTGTCTATACTGCTGTCTTCATTTCCAAACATGGACAACAATCCATTCTCAGCTGTTATTGTATTGCTATTACCAGCAACACCTTGTTTAACCAAATGCAAAATTTGCCACGCTTTTTGTGCTGTCAGCCCTGCGTGTAATGGTTTGATAAGTGTTCCGAAATGGCTTCTGGAGCCGCTGATTTGCGACACACATAGGTCGAGTGCTTGGTTAAATTCTTTTTCTTGAAATTTCATATAATACGCTCCAGCAGCAACGGCTCCATACATTCCCGCTGTGGCTGTCGTATGAAATCCTTTTTCATAATGAGATTTCCCCAATATTTTGGATATGCGTGTCATCACTTCTACTCCAATTAAATAAGCCTCAAAAAAACGGGCAGTATCTTGCTTCTGTTCCACCAAAGCCATTAATAAGCTGAGAATAACAGCCGATGGATGCCCGCGGATTTCCGAGTGGACATCATCCAGATCTAAAGCATGCGCAGCGTATCCATTCAAAAAACAGGCGTCATAAGGATGAACTTTTTCACGCATCCCAATAACCAGTGCGGTCTCGCAGGCTGTATGTGGAAATAATCGTGCATTCCATACTTGGTGAAAATATGTATCATACGCAACAGCGGCATGACAGCAAACAAGATAATCCAATAACCCTTTTTGTAAATTTTCTTTGGTATCCGCTTTTAAATCTTCCCAGCCAGGAGCAGAAAAAACCCTCTGAACGAGGGCTTCTGTCATATTATTCATTTTTCAGGACCTTTACAGCCAATGTGGCGAAGAATGATGCCGCTACTTCAATCGCATCCTCCTGCAAATCAAATTCTGGATGATGCCATTCTTTTGATCCATCGACTCCCATCCACACAAAGAATCCCGGAATATAATTCTGATAGTAAGCAAAATCTTCTCCGCCAGAGCTTGGTACAGCATCTACGGCTTGATACCCGGCTTCTGCAGCCGCCTCACGCACCGTTTGTTCATACTGGGATGCATTATTTACTACCGGTAAATAGCTTTCCCACTCAAAATCTACTTCGCCGCCATTTCCTTTAGCAGTGGTTTCTGCTAAATTCTGCATAAACTCCGGAATGGCCTGACGTGCTTCCGGCTGAAATGTTCGGACTGTACCCTGCAGCTTCACCTGATCAGGTATTACATTCCACGTATTCCCGCCATTAATGCTTGTAATACTGATGACTGCGTTATGAAAAAGGTCAATTCTTCTGGCAATAATCGACTGTACATTTGTTACATACTGGGATGCTATCACGATCGGATCAATTGCATTATGCGGAATCCCTGCATGTCCGCCGATGCCTTTAAACGTTATTTCAAACTTATCTACGCTGGCCATCAATCCTTCTGATTTCACACCAATGGTGCCTACTGGCAAATCAGGCTTATTATGCATGCCAAATATAGCATCCACACCTTCTAAAACACCTTGTTCTACCAGATATTTTGCGCCTTGAGCTACTTCTTCAGCCGGCTGAAAAATAAAACGGACAGCGCCATGTAATTGATTTTTTTGTTCATTCAGCAGAATAGCTGCACCTAAAATAGAAACCATATGGAAATCATGGCCGCATGCATGCATTTTCCCCTCTGTTTCCGATTGGAAAGGCACATCTGTCTCTTCTTTGACCGGCAATGCATCAATATCCGAACGAATAGCGATTGTCGGACCAGCATGTTCCCCTTTTACTTCTGCAATAACGCCTGTTTTTATATCAAAAGGCAGAATCGTGATTTCATTCTCTTCCAGCCATTTTTTTAAGTGGGCTGTCGTATTTATCTCTTCAAACGCAAGCTCTGGATTCCGATGTAAGTATCTGCGTTTTTCGATTAAATCGTTGAGCCGTTCTTCTGTTACCTTAAACATTTTCTTCACCTGCTCCTAACCTTCTTAAAAATTGTTTTGTTCTCGGAGACTGTGGATTATGGAAAAATTCTTTCGGTGTATTTTCCTCAATGATATTTCCATCTGCCATAAAAATAACGCGGTCTGCTACTTCCTCTGCAAATTGCATCTCATGTGTCACGATAATCATCGTTGAGTTCTGCTCTGCAATTTTTTTAATCACTTGAAGCACTTCAGAAATCCATTCCGGATCAAGCGCCGAGGTTGGTTCATCGAACAGAATCGCATACGGGTTCACTGCAAGCGCACGAGCAATACCTACACGCTGCTGCTGTCCCCCGGACAATGTTACCGGATATTGATGCACCTTATCTCCTAAACCAACTTGATTTAATATTTCCATAGCAATTTTTTCAGCTTCTGGCTTCTTCATTTTTTTAGCAATAACCAGCGCTTCTGTTACATTTTCCAACGCTGTTTTATTTTTAAATAGGTTATAATGCTGAAAAACCATCGCTGTCTGCTGTCTTAATTGATAAATTTCTTTGGAAGACATTTTTTTAACATTTATCTTTTTATCTCCAATAATCAATTCTCCTGCATCAGGTTTTTCTAATAAATTCAAACAACGCAGCAACGTCGATTTTCCTGAACCAGATGGTCCGATAATTGCCAGAACCTCCCCTTCTTTTACCTCCAGGTTGATTCCGTCTAACACAACATTAGATCCAAATTGTTTTTTCAAATTTTTTACCGTAATCATATTCGTACTCCCTTATGATTGATATGGCCGTTCCATTCTTTTTTCAAGCGCCTGTTGAATAAACGTATAAATAATAATCATCGCCCAGTATAAGAGCGCCAGGGCTAAATACGTCTCGAAAAAGCGCAGGGAGGAAGCGGCAAGTATTCTCCCTTGTGCGAACAACTCTACAACTCCTAATGTAAACGCCAGGGATGTTTCCTTAATCAATCCAATAAAAATATTTCCTGTTGCAGGCGTTGCATTTCGTACCGCTTGGGGCAAAATAACCCTGCGAAAGCTTTGAACTCTTGTCATTCCAACAGATAGACAAGCTTCCATTTGTCCTTTATCAACAGAAGCGAGTGCAGCACGAAATATTTCTGCTAAATAGGCTGCCTGCTTCAAACTTAAACCAAGGATAGCAGCAGCAATCGCCGTCATTCCGCTTAGAGCAGGAAAAATCTGCGGCAGCCCGTAATAGATTAAGAAAAGTTGAACCAGGGATGGAATTGCCCTAAAAAACGAAACATAGGCGATAGCTAAGTGCGTTAGGACAGGTATCCCTGATCGCAGCACCAGTGCGATAACCATCCCCAAAACAACTGCAATCACCATCGTAACAATCGCTAAAAATAATGTAAGTGGTATAAATGGTAATAAGTCTGGAATCAAACTTATTAAATAAACGAAGTCTATATTAAAATCCATATGTCATCCTCCAGTTAGAAAAACTTCAAAAATGAAGACCAGCCAAGTCATGAAGTGAAAGCCGCTGTCGGAGCTGGGACTGCGTCATCAACCCAGATGCTTACAGCGGCATTACTTCTGTTTTCATATGCTCAGCCAAATAAATTATTCTTGTACGGTTATATCCTCTCCGGCAAAATATTTCTCTGAGATTTCTGCAAGTGTACCGTCTTCACGAAGCTTTTCTAATTCTTCATCAAATTCTTCACGCAATGCCGCACCTTCCTCATTCTGTGTAAACGGGAAAGAAATATCTTCGTACACAAATGGTTCTCCAACAAATTTAAGCGGTAAATCTCCTAATTCGATCTCTGCGATTAAAGCAGACTTCGAATTCACATAGCCGTCGACACGGTTATTGATAGCATCATTCATCGCACCATCACGTGTTTCATACGTTCTTGGCTCAATTTCCGGATCAAAGGCTTCTAGATTTTTAACATTATTGGAACCCAATACCCCAGAAACAGTTCTCCCTTTAAATTGTTCTAAGTCTGTAAAATCGTTATCCTCATGAGTCACAATGGTTGCACCGGCATACGCATAAGGCACCGAAAAGTCATATGATTCAGCTCTTTCCTCTGTTACAGCCACAAAGTTCGCAACGGTATCAATCCGTCCTGTTTCCAGCTGTCCCATAAGTCCTGAAAAATCTGTTGTTACCCATTCAACTTCATAGCCTAAGTTTTCAGCAACTGTTTCTAATACTTCTACATCATAGCCTACTAATTCTCCGTCTTCTTCATAGCCATTTGGATAGCTTTGCGCAGTTGTCCCTGCTTGTATTACATTATCACCTGAACCTTCTTCAGAGCTTCCGGAACCCCCGCATGCAGCTAGAATAGTTATTAAAACGATGCTTCCTGCTAGCAATATCAATTTTTTCATTTTTCTATAACCCGCCTTCTTATCTCTTTTTATATTCTTTGCCCAATAGTAATTTTTCCAAATAAACCGTCTGATGACCCTTTCCTAAATCCGCTTCTCCGACTGGTTGGTAACCACGCTTGATGTACATATCTGCCAACCAGGGGTGCTCTTTTGCTGTTCCTAGACTCACCGATGGACAATGTAGCTGGCGAGCTAAATAATCCTGTTCCACAAAATCAAGAATTTTAGATGCATATCCCTTTCGTTTATATTGCGGATCGACAGCTACCCACCAAATATGCGGAATTTCATAGGGACCGTGGTGCGGACTCCAAGGCATCCGGATGGATGCAGTCGCTACAGTAGTTTCATCATCTTTCATATAAAAACATATATTTTCATCTATATTTTTCTTAACCAGTGCATCATCTGCTGTTGCAGCAGCGAAATGGATACCAAGATCGCGAATGGATGCATAAGCTTTTAATGTGAGCTCCTTTATTTCTGATACATTATCTTCAGTAGCTTGATAGAATGCTAGTTTACCCATGTAAAAGAGCTCCTTTTTTTATTTGAGCAATGACTTCTTCTACTTTTTCACTCGCCAAACCGGTATATTGACTCGGATCCAATAAATCATTTATTTGCTCCTCTGATAATACGCTGCTTACCACTTCATCTTCTGTCAGTGTTTTTTTAAACGGAATATTTTCTTCGTAGGATTTCATAGACAGCTCGTATACCAGATGATGAGCGGTCTGCTTTCCAACCTTTTCTGATAACGCAAACATAATTCGTTCGGACAATAATAAGCCGCCTTGCATATTCAAATTACGAAGCATATTTTCCGGCTTCACAATCAATCCTTTTAATACATTAATTGTGGTTTTAAGCTGAGAAGATAGATATAAACAAATTTCCGGCAGCGCTACCCATTCGCTTCTCCAGCTCTTTGCATCCCGTTCATGATCCATAACCAATGATTCATGAAGCAGACTCACACTGTGTAATACAGGTTTGGTCAAGCTCGCAATTCCTTCAAACAAAGCAGGATTCCGTTTGTGCGGCATGGTTGTCGAACCAACATTTCCAGCTTGAAACGGCTCTTCCAGTTCATCAATCTCTGTCCGCATTAAGTTATAGAATTCATTCCCCAGCTTGCCTAATGATCCGCTGACAAGTCCAAGAATGGACCCATACTCCGAAATACGGTCACGAGAGGAATGCCAGCAAATATCTGGTGTAGATAAGCTCAGTTTATCCAATGCCTTCGTTTCTACCTTCGGGCCAATATTTCCAAGCGCTGCATATGTACCTACTCCTCCGGCAAGAACACCTGTAAACGTACGTGTCTCCGCTTCTTTCAATCGCTGCAGGTGACGGTCAAATTCACTCAAGACCACTGCCAGCTTAAATCCAAATGTGGTAGGAAGCCCCTGCATGCCATGTGTCCGCGCAGCCATTGGTGTATTTTTATATTTATCTGAAAGTTCAACCAGCAATTGTGCGGTTTCTTTCATATCTCTGGATAATATCTGATGAGCCTCTCTTAACTGGAGTATGGTTCCCGTATCTGTAATATCCTGTGTGGTAACACCAAAGTGAACAAACTCTCCATATTCCCCTGACAAATCCTGCAGATGATTGACCGTAGCCATCAGCGAATGCTTTAATTTTACTGCCTCCTGCGCAATATCCTCTACATCAAAGTTCTCTATTTTGGCAGCTTCGGCAATGGTTTCTCCCGCTTTTTCCGGAATGACACCAAGTTCACTTTGAGCTAACGCAAGAGCGGCCTCTGCATCAAGGATTTTTTGCAATCTATTTTCATCATTCCAAATCTGACGCATTTCCTCTGTGCTAAAATTATTTTGCAACATCCGTAAATCAATAACATGTGATCCCATTTATCTTCTTAATCCTCTTTTCCAAATAAATTATATAATTCTTATCGTTTTAGTGTATTTTATAGCAATAATTGTCGAATTTCAATACTTTTTTTAAATTAATCTGACTTATTTTAAGTTTATATTTAGTTCATCATTTATAATGAAAATAGGACAAAAAAGCGGTTCGTACCGATTAATTCGATACGAACCGCTTTTTTGTCCTAGTAAACATGAGTTCAGCCCATGTACTCATAGTTTACAAAGGATTTGAGAAAAGTACAAGAATTTCTAAATATGTTCATAATTCATTCACAATTTTGTCATTGTTTTGGTTTAAATATCTAATTGCTCTTTCAGCTCTGCAGTAGAGTTTTCCCACATTTCCGGTTTGAATTCTTTTAAGAAGTCACCAAGTAATTTTTTAGAATGATTATCCATGTGCTCTACAATAATTTTGCCCTTTAAGGATTTCTCCATATGCTTCACATGATCTGCCATGGATTTATAAGCACGTTTGATTTCCCGGTTCACGCGGATTTCACTGCCGGCAACCCCGGCATAGTAAGGACCATTTTCTCCTTTTTCCACCGTTACCCAGACAATCCAATAAAGCTTTCCGCCTTGCACTTCTTCACGATCTCTTATCCATTTCACACGACGCTCTACGGAACTTCTTGCATGCATCGCATCCATATCCACATATGCTTTATCTTCATTTGGATCGACGATAATCGATGACATATTTTCCAGACTGACTGTTCCCGCACCATAACCGCCGTGCCCGTCCGTTGAATCATCTTTTATAATCGTGAATGTATTCTTCTTTTTATTTTCTTCCGTCATTGTATTCGCCTCCTGACATTCATTCTGAGCTTTGTCTCATTCTACCATGTTCTAAAAAGGTTTTTTAGTGAGAAGACTTATTCCCCAGCTCGTCCATAAATCGGAATGCTTCTGTCATCTCCTCATCTGTGTATTTCAGTTTCGATTTTACGGTGTGCACTTTATCAATTATTTCTTCCTTTGACAAATAAGAAAAATATAACATCGTCGAGACCAGCTCTAAAAAGCGGGCGCTGCACTCCTGTAAAAGGTTAATTTGATTCTTGATATCCGGCATGTTCACTTCAAATTGCTTTAAGAAAGTTTCCCCATCTGCTGTGATGGAATAGTGGTATTGATGATAATTGCTTTTTTCTTCTTTTTCTTCCTTTAAAAAATGTAAATTACAAAGTTCCTCGACACGCAACGTTAATTCTTCTGAATAGGGTCCATAGAAATGAAATTGATATTTTTCTTCAAAGGGAACTCGGCTTTGCTGTAAGATATAAATCATTTTCTGTAATTTCTTTCTTCCTGTCACTTGCCTGGCTTTAGAGAAAAAATAGAGCAGTTTCGCATGGTTGTCTAACACAAATGGTCATTCCTTCCCGTACAATATATCTAAAATTCGTTTCTTCAAATCGGTATCTTCTATTCGTTGTATGCTGTCCTTAGGAAAGTACAGCTTATGGTCCGTCCTTTTCTTACCAGAAATTGCTTCGACAATATCGGAATGACGGGACAGTTCCTTTAAACCGCCATCAGGCATTAACAGATGGATCGGCAGACGTTCCTCCTCTTCCCCCGGCCGGTAAAAATCATACGGCAAATCGGACGATGAATCTACTACTAAGTAATAGTCTGGATCAATACCCGCCTTTTTAAACAGCTGATACAGCTCCATCCCTGCATTGATCTGCGGATCCGGGTTGTATTCCACATATTTAAATAAATGACGGTTGATAAACCGGCAGCTTAAATCAGCCAATATAGCATCCTTTTCTTCCTGCCATTGCTGAAAATAATAATATACAATCATATCATCCAGCTTTAAATAATCGGACAGCTGTACTTTTTCTTCAAAAAAGGAAATAAAGTGTGTCGGCTCCAGCTGAAATTGATACGAGTCGTCCTCATAAAGCACCTTTGCCCGTTGAAAGATTTTTGACAGGATAACCTCTGCACTCCGCGTAACCGGATGAAAATAAACCTGCCAGTACATTTGATAACGGCTCATAATATAATCCTCGACCGCATGCATCCCCGTTGATTTAATTACAACCTGGTCATCCATCGGCCGCATGACGCGCAAAATACGCTCCATGTCAAAATGGCCATAGCTTACCCCGGTAAAATACGCATCGCGCTGCAGGTAATCCATTCGATCCGCATCGATTTGACTCGATATCAGACTGACAACAAGCTTGTCTGAATACGTTTTGGCAATCACATCTGCTACCTTCACAGGAAAATCGGCAGATACTTTTTTCAGGATTTCATTGACCTTTGTACTTCCTAAAATAATCTGTTGTGTAAACTGTTCATGATCCAGCTTAAACACTTTCTCAAACGAATGCGAGAATGGCCCATGCCCCAAATCATGCAGTAACGCAGCACAAAGACACAGCAGCCGCTGCTCTCTATCCCATCTTTCCCGGTCTGCAAAATTGTAGGTGATCCTTCTGACAATTTCATAGACACCCAACGAATGATTAAAACGGCTGTGCTCTGCACCATGGAAGGTCAGATTCGTTGTTCCCAGCTGCTTTATCCGGCGAAGTCTCTGAAATTCCGGTGTAGCGATCAAATCCCAAATAACCCGATCACGGACATGAATATACCGATGGACCGGATCTTTGAATACCTTTTCTTCTATTAGTTGTTCATCTTTATATGCCATATCATTATCTCCATCCGCAGTTTCCTAAAAATTTTCGTATAGTTATCCAGTTAAGTTTCCGTTTATCTCTTTGTATATTTAAAGAAGCCTCTTATACTTCTTTTCCATATATGCTTTGAATATATTATAATATAGTTAATCAGTTGATGAAAGGTTTAGGATGAACACGATGAAAAATTGGAAAGAAATTATTCGACATAAAACATTTCGTTATATAGACCACTCCACAGCAACAATGGTGGCGGGCAAACCGAATACAGCCCTCGCCTCCTTTGCTGTGGATGATGCTCTGGCTATTTCCGTCAGTGAAGCAGCTTCTCCTCCTGTTATCCGTTTATGGGTGCATCCAGATACCATTGTTTTAGGTATCCCGGATTCTCGTCTGCCTCATATTGATGCGGGGATGGCCTTTCTTGAAGAAAAAAAGTATCAAGGGATTGTCCGCAATTCAGGGGGGCTTGCGGTTGCTCTGGATGAAGGCGTGCTTAATATTTCCCTGATTATCCCCGGGGCAAATGACTTATCCATTTATGACTGCTATGAGGCGATGGTTCAGTTTGTGCAGGCCATGTTTGCGGATTTAACCGATGCGATTGAAGCCTATGAAATTGTCGGCTCCTACTGTCCCGGAGATTATGATTTAAGTATTAACGGCAAAAAATTCGCTGGTATTTCTCAGCGCCGGGTCAAAAAAGGGATTTCCGTACAAATTTATCTGGATATTGAAGGAAACAGTAAGGCACGTGCTTCCCTGATTCGGGAATTTTATCATATTGCCAAACAAAATGAAGCGACTACCTTTACTTATCCAGAGGTGACCCCTGATGTGATGGCTTCCCTTTCTGATTTACTGGGAATTCCTTTAACAGTCGAAGAAGTGAAACAGCGTGTAATGGATACATTAAATGGGCTGACAGAAGAAATCATTACCATGCCGATGCAGGATACAGAGCAGGAAAATTTTGATAAACGGTATCAGCAAATGATAAAACGAAATGAAAATATATAAAACGATGCTTCATGCCATGAGAGGTTTACGGATTTTTCTCCGTGATAAGCACCTGTTCAAAATGCATACAAAAACAGCCTGTTCAGAAGTTCTGATCAGGCTGTTTTTGTATGCATAGATTATTCAGCTGCTGCTTGAGCTGCTGTGATAAGTGCCAGGTTGTACACATCTTCTGAACTGCAGCCTCTGGACAGGTCATTCACGGGTTTGTTCAGCCCTTGCAGGATCGGACCTACTGCTTCAAATCCGCCTAAGCGCTGTGCGATTTTGTAACCAATGTTTCCTGCTTCCAGGCTTGGGAATACAAATACATTAGCATCCCCTTTGATAACAGAATTCGGTGCTTTTTTCTCTGCAACACTTGGAACAAAGGCAGCATCAAATTGGAATTCTCCATCGATTACAAGAGAAGGGTCTTTTTCCTTTGCAATCGTTAAAGCGTCGGTAACCTTTTCTGTTTCCGGCGATTTTGCAGAACCGGCAGTAGAGAAGCTGAGCATAGCAACACGCGGATCCATATCGAATAGCGCTCCTGTTTTCGCACTTTCTACAGCAATCTCTGCAAGGTCATTGCTGTCTGGAGCAATATTAATTGCACAATCAGCAAATACATATTTTTCTTCATCTCTTACCATAATGAATACGCCGGAAGTTTTTTGTACGCCTTCTTTTGTTTTAATAATTTGTAGTGCCGGGCGTACGGTATCTGCTGTAGAATGGGCAGCACCGCTTACCAGACCGTCTGCTTTATTTAAATAGATGAGCATCGTACCAAAATAGTTTTCATCTAAAAGAATTTTCTTTGCATCTTCTTCAGTTGCTTTTCCTTTTCTTCTTTCTACAAAAGCGTCAACCATTTCCCCGAAGCCTTCATAGCTTGCCGGATCAATAATTTCTAGTCCAGATGCTTGTACACCAAGATCTGCTGCTTTCTTTTCTACTTCTTCTTTATTGCCGATGACGACAGGTGTCAGCACAGCATCTTCCGCCAGACGTCCTGCTGCTGTTAAGACACGTTCGTCTAATCCTTCTGGAAATACGATGCGTTTGCCGTTTCCTTTTACTTTCTCTGTTAATTGTTCAAATAAACCCATGATGAAACCTCCTATAATAATTAACATATTAAAATGATAGTTACGGACTTTTTGTTTGGAAAAAACAATTCGTTTTTACCTTCAAATTCTCTTTAATGATATACCATTTAACGGCACAAATAAAGCCTTGAACCCCGAAAAATCAATGTAAAGGATTACATCTGTTTTTCTTTAGCAGCAAGCATATTCCCTTCCATTTTTCACCGTTCCTCCTCGTTCATCATGTTCCTGAATCGGCCTTTCCCTGCTTCCCAATTTTGACAAACCCTTGACAATACGTAAAATATCATGATTTTGCGTCTTTTTTTATATGATTCCCACCCTCTGGTTATGCTATAGTTAATAGTGATTCAGTATTTAATTTATATGAAGGAGTGTATGAACGATGGCAGAAGCAGTAGTAACTGTAGATGGCTGGTCCGCATTACATGATACTCGTCAATTTGATTGGACATCTTGGAAATCCATTTCAGAAGACGAAAGAAATAAAGCAATACAAGAGTTTGAAGAACTTATCAAACAATGGGAAACGGTAGAAGAAAATAAAGAAGGCAGTCATAGTATATTCAAAGTTGTCGGAAATAAAGCAGATCTGATGTTTATTTTCTTACGTGAAACAATGGACGAGCTGGAAGAAATCAAAAGAGCTATCAATAAATCGGTATTAGGTGATTTCTTAATCCCTGCTTATTCTTATGTATCCATTATTGAAATGACAATGCATGATCCAATGAAAGCCGGTGAGGATCGCGAGCTTTCTCCATATGTTAAAGAGCGCTTAAGACCGATTATGCCGAAATGGGAGCATGCCTGCTTCTATCCAATGGCAAGACGCCGGGAGCCGGAAGCAAACTGGTTTGCCATTGAGAAAGAAGAACGCACCAAATTACTTTATGAACATGGTATGACCGGACGTAAATATGCCGGTAAAGTAAAAGAAATCATCACTGGCTCGATTGGACTGGATGAATGGGAGTGGGGCGTAACATTATTTGCTCATGACCCGCTGCAGTTTAAGAAAATCGTTTATGAAATGCGTTTTGATGAAGTAACAACAAAATATGCAGAGTTTGGCGATTTCATCATGGGTAATTACTTAGCACCAGATGAACTTTCCGATTATCTTGCATTATAATTTCATTTATTAAAAGAGGCTGAGATGGCCTCTTTTTTTTTGTGAAAAATAATCATGAAAATACACTCGCCTACATACATATCATTAATGAGCTTGCACCGAAGATTTTCGAGAAATGAGGTCGATCTATGGCTGTTATTGCTCATAATGAAGCAGATGTTGATTTACTTGCCCGGCTAATGCGTGCTGAGGCAGAGGGAGACGGCGACCTTGGCATGTTGATGGCAGGTAATACAGGGGTTAACTGTGTTCTTGTGGATTGTTTAGATTTCACGGATACCTGCACCATATCGAATAGGCTTTTTCAGAGTCCTGGAGGATTTGAAGCAACGCAGAAAGGATATTTTTATCAGCGGGCAAGAAAATCCGAAAAACGTCTTGCAAGAAGACCTCTACAAGGCGAGATGCAGCATCCTGCTTCCAATTCGCTTTGGTTCTTTATGCCTGAAGGATCCTGTCCTGACCAATGGTACGGTCAATGGAATACGGGAAGGTTTAAATCACATTGCTTTTATGCACCATCTGCAGAGGAGTGTCCAACTGTATTTCGGTAAGCAGAGATGGATAACTTTTTATATTGCATGTATAGCATGACGTTTTTATTTTGAAGGAGAGTGAATTTATGAGTGATCAAATGAATCCAAATCAGCCGGTGAATAATAACCAGGCTTACTACCCTAACCCATATTACTATTATCCTCAGGCAACAGGAAGTTTTTATCCGGCTTATTCCGTTCGACAGTATGCCCAGCCAAGCAATGGAACTGGCGGCGGGCAGTTAACCAACCAGCAATCTTTTATTGAGAATATTTTACGATTGAACCGTGGAAAATTAGGCACCTTTTACCTGACCTTTGAAGGACAGCAGCCAACGTCATTTCGAGGCTATATTGAGGAAGCCGGACGGGATCATATTTTAATTCGGGAGGAAGACTCCAACCGCCGTTTCTTATTATTAATGGTGTATCTCGATTATGTATTATTTGATGAGGAAATCAACTATTCTTACCCATATGGCGGCAATCAGGACCAATCACCCAACTACAATCCAAGATAATGAAAAGGAAACTGCAATATAAAGCGTAGACATTCGTGACGTCTACGCTTTATTTACCTTAAAATGTGTGTATTGCGAGGAGATTAAAATGAGACACCCTCTGGAAAAATTTATACGCATGGAAATGCTCGCAATGATCGGAGGCCTCTTTGCCGGGATTTTTGCCTGGATAACAGGATGGATGTTCTTTTTATTCCTTGCTTGTTATCTTTTTGTATTCAGCATGCTCAGTAATGTTTTCATTCTGCTGTATACACACAGAGCTTCGGATGCCATGAAACAGGTTATCCGGGCTGTTTTATTGTTTATATTTCTTACTTCTCTTTTCTTTTATATATAAAAAAACGTTTTAACCTTAAAATTCAAAGGCTAAAACGTATCTTTTCATACTAATTTCATCGCGCCTATCCCCAACAGAACCCAGCCTGCCAAAAAGGCCAATCCTCCGATTGGTGTAATCATCGCAAGCGCTTTGACCCCGGTTAAAGCATAGATATATAAACTTCCTGAAAATAAAATAATACCTGCTAAGAACAGCCAGCCGCTGGATGCAAAGAGGCTGCTTCCTTCAAATTTTCCTAAAAGAAGCGCAACTGCAACAATGGCTACGGTGTGGAACATTTGATAATCTACCGCTTTGCCCCAATTTGTTAAGGCTCTTTCGGACAGCCTTCCTTCCAAACCGTGTGCACCGAACGCTCCAAAAGCAACTGCCAGAAATCCAAGGATAGCTCCAATGATTAAAAATAACTTCATCTTTTCATCTCCTAATCATGACATATTATATAAAATGCATTTTCCATAACCTAAAAATCAAATATAGAATCTCCATTCGCATCTTCTTCTATCAGCTTATTCTTCTCCGGTACAGCCCCTTTGCCCGCAGGCTGCTTGCCGAGCATTGCCCTCATCTCTGCTTCTGAAATTTGCTCCTCTGTATCTTCTATACTTACTTGCTTCTGACTGGCAACACTGGAATCAGAGCTCCCTGAAAGAAACAGTTCACTTAACAGGTGGATATTTTCCATATGTTTTTTTACTTGACCTTCCTGATGGGCTTTGCTTTTGGCTTCTTCCAGCTCATGAATCATTTTATTGATTATTATTTCATTGCTTACAGCCATACAACCCCTCCTTTATCTACACTCATTACGAATTATAGCACAGAAATCCATTAGGTAAACTTCTCACCGTTCAAAACCTGAAAACATAAAAAAAGAGCTTCAGACGATAGCCGCCTCTCTGCTCTTTAACGTAATATACGATTTACGTTCAGCTTTCTTCCCGATATTTCCTCCACGGTATAGCGTTCATACATCCATTTCAAAAATATAACCTCAGATTCTTCTAATTCTCTTCCTAGCTGTATTGAAGTTTGATGATATAGATGAAAAAAGTTTTTCATTCTTGAAAACTCCCCCTATACTGCGCAGTCAAATATAGAAATATTATAGCATTGTCTATTTTTATCTTCAATAGGAGAATTTTTCAAGTTTTTATTTCTAGAGAAAACGCTTCATCTGCTTATTGCAGCAAATTTTAACAAGAAAAAATTCTTCTGACATATATCTTCATTCATTACGCTGAATATGTCAGAAGAAAATTCTTTCTTCGAGTGAAGCTATTGCTTTATTTTTCTTCTATTGTTGATTGCAATGCGTATAACTTTTCATTCATTATTTCCATCATCTGATCCATTGCCTCTTTTCGAGGGACATCCTCAGGCAAATAAATCGGATCGCCAAAGATAATTTTCGGCTTTTTAAACTTGAAAAGCTCTTTAAAATTATTTGGACCTGTGTAAGCAGCTGGAACAATCGGCGCCTTACTGTATGCGGCAATGGTGACAGCCCCTCTTTTTAACGGAACCTGATTCGTTGTTCTCGTGCCACTGGGAAAAATACCGATGACTTTTCCTTCTTTTAAAAGCTTGCGAGGCACTTTAATCGTGCTGGGTCCTGGATTATCCCGATCCACAGGAAATGCATTTAATTTTTTCATCAGCCATCTTAGAGGTCCGGATTGAAATAATTCCTTCTTCGCCATATAGTGGACTTTCGTCGGCAATAGACTGACTCCTAACCACAAAATATCGACCCAGCCTGTATGGGTACATGCAATAATATACCCGTCTGATTGCGGGAGTTTTTCTTTTTGAAATACCTTTACACGTCCAAATAAACTCAATATAACTTTTAATAGATATGCAGCAAAATAATACATGCGTCTCTTCCTTTTTTCATATTTAGTACCTGGTGCTTATATATGATACTAATAGAAATAGCGTAAAATTACAATATGTTTATGATAATTAAATGATGTCAACGACGGATAGGCTATTGTCTTTTACAATCCGCTGTATAATCAAAGTATAAATGATAATGATGTTGGCAGCCTTCGTTAAAGGCAGCTTCACAACGGAGGCACTTGTCCGTATTTAAATACTGTTTAATCGTATGTTCTGTTTTACAAACACCGCACAAAATCGCCGGCGTATCGAATTCATCTTTCCCCCATACAGCTGCTTTGTGATCTTCACATTCTTCGTGGCACTGAAAGCACGGATAATACTTCTGGCAGCATTTAAATTTAATGGCAATAATATCTTTTAGCGTATGATAATGCCTGCATCTTGTTTGATTATCAACCACTGGTCCATGAACTGTCGGCATATTCTATCCTCCCCGCTTCCGTGCTTATGCAGTAAAAAAGCAGGACACTTTCACCCTTTCGAAAGCATCCTGCCCTTAAACATTAATTCTGCTCTTCTTCTGTGTCAGCTTCTTCCTCCAGGGAAACGCCCAGCTTGTCTTCAAGCACAATGATTCTGGCGCGCAGCTCATCGATGTCATCTGTTGTTGCCAGTCCGGTTTCTCTAGCCAAGTCTTTCTTCTTTTCTCTGCTTCTTTCATCCCATTCATCTTTTTTGGTGCTGCCTTTTTCAATAAAATTATCTAAAACAGTTCTTGCCTGCTCTTGTGTTAACTCATTTTTTTCCACTAATTCTTTCACTTTTTGTTCAAATTTCTCTTTCCCGCTTACTGCAGCACCCAGCCCCAGTAAAAATCCTTTACGTAAATAATCGCTCATCATTTATACCTCCTATTGTATGCTGTTATGATGATTCCTTAAAACTGGATGAAGCTTGCTTTTTCAACCTGCCATCCTTACAATACGTGAAACAGGAATGTTCTATACATCTTTTGGGTACATATAATAAAATAAACTTTCTTACTACCTATTATATAAAACATTTTACTGTCACGTAAATGATTTTGGCGCCAAATTTCCCTAATATACTTTTATATTCCCTTTATTTACTATCTTTAATCATTATCTAGCCATACCCTATTGAATAAAATTACGTTTGATTGTATAATCATACAGTTGCAATTTTTAGTTTCTATTATTATTTAGGAGGAAAATAAATGAAGTCCTATTCCTTTAGCCAGATCATTAAATTCATTATTCCGTCTTTATTAGGTTTATTCCTATTCTTATATCCATTACCGACAGAGGAAGGGTTTACCATACCTATTGCCTTTTTAGCCGGTACACTGCAGGATATACTTGAAAGCAATCTGTCTCTTATTATGATGATTGTTATTATCGTCACTGCTGGATTCACTGTCTTTGCTAAACTAGCCGGTGAATCAACTTTCAGCAAATCTCCTTTCCTGCATCAATTATTTTATACGACATGGTTCTGGACGATTACACGTCTATTAGCAGCCGTGTTTGCGATTATGGTTTATTTTCAAATTGGTCCGGAGTTTGTTTACAGCGAAGATACAGGCGGCATGCTGCTGGACAGCCTGCTGCATACCTTGTTTGTTACCTTTTTATTCGCCGGTCTCTTTTTACCTTTCCTTACTAATTTTGGATTGCTGGAGTTTTTCGGAGGCATCATGAGAAATATCATGCGGCCTTTATTCCGTCTCCCGGGCAGAGCTTCTGTCGACAGCTTAGCTTCCTGGGTCGGAGATGCAACTATCGGGGTACTGCTGACAAATAAACAGTATGAAGAAGGTTATTACACGAAGCGCGAAGCAGCTATTATCAGTACAACGTTTTCTGTTGTATCCATCACGTTCACCTTAGTTATTTTACAACAAGTTCATTTAGCGCATATGTTTTTGCCTTTTTACCTGACTATCCTGATTGCAGGAGGAGCTGCTGCTTTCATTATGCCGCGTATTCCGCCACTCTCTAAGATGCCAAATACCTATATCAGCGGCAAGGAAAGAACTGACGATGAAAAAATTCCTGCCTCTGATAATGTATTTACTCATGGGTTCAAAAATGCCGTCAAACGTGCAGAGAAAGAAACAAGCTTCCGAACCTTTTTTGTAGATGGCGGGAAAAATATTTTTGATATGTGGTTTGCTGTCACGCCTGTTGTAATGACATTTGGAACGCTCGCAGTGATTATTGCAGAATATACACCACTTTTCCAGTGGCTTGGAATGCCATTCGTTCCTATTTTAGAACTGATGCAGATTCCATTTGCCCAGGAAGCATCTGAAACTATTCTGATTGGTTTTGCAGATATGTTCCTGCCGGCCATTTTAATTACTGGCGTAGAGGCAGAAATAACACGATTCATTATTGCTGCCTTATCTGTGACACAGCTTATTTTCATGTCTGAAGTCGGCGGACTAATCCTGGGTACTAAAATTCCAGTATCCTTCCGTCACTTAGCAATTATCTTTTTAATGCGTACCGTGATTACACTGCCAATTATCACCATTATTGCGCATCTATTATTTTAAAATCAATAAAAAATGCGGAGTCCTTTCCCGGGAACTCCGCATTTTTTAATTTTACATTTTTTAAGAAGATGTTCCTTTGTGCCGGTGGTTAAATAATGATTTGACCTTGGCTAAGCGTCCCTCAATCAGCGGCTGGGAGATGGTCAAAATAGGCTTGCTGGACAGCGAAATGACAATCAGCGCTGACAAGCCGGCGATTCCGACGACATCAAACCAATGATGAACAGATAATAAATCAAATTCTCGCAGGAACTGAACAATGAAACCATGCAATAAGTAAACATATAATGTTCTTGTTCCAAGGATCGTTACCCACCCCAGGTTTCTTTTAGGAATCCAGGCTAATATACTAATTGTCATCACAGCTGCAATGGCATAAACAAATAACCGCACGAAGCCGCCGAAACTCTCCACACCTAAATTACTGTATGATTTTGAAGCAAGCAGCCACCCGGTATCGATAACCGGGAACACATAAATTAATAAGAACATACTTGCCATCACAGCAATTGAAGCGATCTTCACTTTGCGATGCTTCACCAGCATCATTTGGTCGACGGTTAACCAGTAACCAATCAAGAAGAATGGAAAAAACACAAATGTTCTGGATAAGCTGAACGAATGCCCAATTTCTCCAAAATAACCGACAACGATACCTATAAATATGGATAAAGTAATACTCCAGCCAGCAGGTATCTTTTTAAATAACACAAGCAGAATATGCCAGCTGAATAAGCTAAATAAGAACCACAATGACCATTGCGGATAGAAAACTCCAGTCTGCCAATCTGCTTTTCCTATAAAGAAATAATAAACCGTATATAATGTTTGAAAGATAAAATATGGAACAATTAACTTTTTCGTTAGATTCCATATATATTTCTTATTTCCCGAGCCTTTTGCAAAGAAACCGGCTAATAAAATGAACGCCGGCATATGGAAGGTATATATCCATATATAAATTGCTTCTGTCGACTGTGAATCGCTGATAAAAGGCTGAATCATATGACCAAAAACAACGAGAAAAATCAAAAACACTTTCGCATTATCAAAAAATGCATTTCGTTCCATAGACCATCCCTCTATTTCGTACACCATTTTAAAGTTGTATATTCTACTTTACCCGCTTTTATTTAAAAAATCTCCCCAAAAAGGGAATTTTTATCGTTTTGTAATCTATTTGTTAGGGACTCGAAAAAATGTAACATGAAACAAAACTTTATGGAGCCGGGCTTTTATTTCACCCCCCAGTAAAAAGTCATATGATAACAATTTGAGCTGAAGTTCTCCTTGTCTCATATGACCTTGATACTTTTTTACTTTTCTATCTGAACTGTTGGCTCCAGTCCTAATTGAACGTTTCCTTTTATTGCTCTTGAAATCATGCATGATTTTTCTGCTTTTTCAATGAGTTTATTGGTTAAGCGTATTTGCTGCTCTGTCGCCTCTTTTTTTAGGGTAATCTGGGGACGGTGGATGATTTTTTCGTAGGTGAAAATGCCATTTGTTACGTCTACCATCCCCTCAGAAGTTATGCTCATGGTATTAACGGGAACTTCCGCACGTTCAAGCATAGCTGCCAATGAAATAATATAGCATGTCGCAGCCGCTCCAAGCAGCATTTCGTCTGGATTGGTACCAATACCGGGCCCATCCATTTCTGGCGGGATGGAGATTTTCGTTTGTAAGTTCCCGGCCCCGATATACCCTTCGCTGTTACGGCCGCCTTGCCATTTCCCTTCTAGATGAAAGTGATGCAATGTCATCCGGATCACTCCTTGTTTTTTCTTTTCTTTCAATTATGACGCACAGGAAGAATTTTTACAAAAAATAGAATTTTAAAATTTGCTGATTAAAAAAGTCGTGCTGTTCCTATTACAGGGCAGCACGACTTTTCCTCACAGTACGTGATTACATTTATCTGGACTGTTCTTTATTTCTTTTTAATTTCGGACTAGATGCAAACCAGCCTGCTAATGCGATTCCTACAAGAATAATATAGAAGGAAGCTTTCCATAATGTAGAGTGCGGAAAGTGCTCTGGAATCACAGCTAAATCTGGATTGGCTAATACAATAACAGCCAGTTTCACTCCTACCCAGCCCACAATCAGAAAGGCGGCAATTTCCAATGTTGGCCGTTTGTGCAAGAGACCTACAAAAATATTGGCAGCGAATCGCATAATAATCAAACCAATCATACCGCCGGCAAATACAACAGCAAATTGGCCGGTATCCAGACTTCCAACATGTCCAAAACCAGTTGGAGGCAATGCTACCGCTAAGGCAACAGCTGCTAAAATGGAATCTACAGCAAATGCTAAATCTGCAAACTCTACCTTCACCACGGTCATCCAAAATTCCTTTTTAGATGCTTGCTCTGGTTCTTGATTTCCTGTCACACCAGCTTTTCCGCCCTTTTCTCCCGATGCATCGGGCGTCTGGGGCTCTTTCTTCTTAAACCTGTCGTACAAATTCTTTCCTGATATAAATAAAAGATAAGCAGCACCTAACGCTTGTACAATCCAGAAATCGACCAGGAATGAGATAACAAATAAAGACGCAAAACGCATCACAAATGCCCCGGCTAATCCATAAAATAATGCTCTCTTCCTTTGTTTTTCAGGAAGGTGTCTTACCATGATGGCCAGTACAAGCGCATTATCAGCTGCTAATAAGCCTTCTAATGCAACTAATACAAGCAAGACCCATAAATACTCCAGCAGTAGTTCTGTTCCCATGATGTATTCTCCTCTTCTACATGTGTTTTGCAGAAAAGGCCATAAAAATAGACCTTTACCTGCAATCGGTAAAGGTCTCGCTAACAACTTTTCTGGTTGCCACATAAAGCCGGAGATGATTATCTCGTAATGACGACTTTACGTGTACAGCTACTCCCCTTTAGGAAATAAATGTTCACAAAGATTTTTAAATATGACGTTTCCAGACAGCAAAAATATTTCATGCATGTCCTTTGTCAGCCATTTATTAAGTATACTTTATTAAAACCTTTTTTATGACCTTTGTCAATATCTTTTACAATAACTTCATATTTATCCCTTGGAAATCTTCTTAAATCCCTCGCAGATGTTTATAGCTTTCTGAATTCGGTTAATGTAAAATAATATATAGCATAACTTGGAAAGAAAGTAGTGTGATTCAATGACACAGAAACGCTGGTTTCAATTTTTTATCTTTTTCATTTGTTTGTTTACATTAATTTTTCTCATCTCTATAACACATTTTATCTTTACACCTGTTCTGCAATTAATCGGTGCTGTAGCTCTTCCGATTATCGGTGCAGGTATTCTTTATTACTTGACCCGGCCGTTGATGAATTTGCTGGTAAAATATAAAATACCGCGGATTTTATCTATTATTATCGTATTTCTTGTTATTATCGGGGTTGTTACGCTATTCATTGTATTTATCTGGCCGATTGCCCGTGATCAGTTTGATAATTTAATGGACAGTATTCCTGGAATGGTTAATACGGTCGAGAGTTGGATTGAGTATTGGCAGGAGAATATTGCTTTAGTCCCTGATCAGGTAATTGATGCCATCAATAATTTTGCCAATGATATTCCCGGACATATTGAGAGTGTATTGAATAATGTCTTTGGCTTTTTAGGAAGCTTTATCGGCCAATTGGTAAGCATCATTGCCGGCATAATCCTGGTGCCTTTCTTCCTTTTCTTCATGTTGAAGGATGGAGAGAAGCTTGTACCTTTTATCCTGCAATTTTTCAGCAAGAAAAAAGCAGATAACCTGCATGGCCTATTAAGTAAAATCGATAATGTATTGTCCTCGTTTATCCAAGGACAGTTATTAGTAAGTTTTGCAGTAGGTGTCCTTTTGTTAATCGGCTACTTGATTATCGGTTTAGAATATGCCGTCGTACTTGCCTTATTCGGTATGATGATGAATGTCATCCCGTTTTTGGGACCTTATATCGCTGTTGTTCCAGCTATCCTGGTTGCGGGGTTCCAGGATCCAATGAATATCATCTGGATAGCCATTATTATGTTTGTTGCACAGCAGCTGGAAAGTGTCTTTATTTCTCCTAATGTGATGGGGCAGGCACTTAACCTGCATCCGCTGACTGTTATCACAGTTATCCTGGCGGCAGGAAGTATTGCTGGATTTTTAGGAATTTTATTCGCTATCCCTGTGTATGCAGTAATCCGGACAATTGTAATCCACTTTTATCAAACCTTTGTGGAATCGAGAAGAAATAAAGACGATGCATTGATTTAGGAGGGGTTTTCTTGACAACAAAAGCAGAACTGCAACAGAAATTAGACGAATTAAAGTCTGATTACATTCGTATCCAAGGGGATTTAGACAAGTTAGAATTCGTCAAAGGACGTGTCTCCTCTGCCGAAGAGCAATTGGTCCGTTTAGAAGGAGAAATTGCTGAGGTAAGAAAAGAATTGGAACAATATAACGGCTGAATCCCCTATGGTTTATGCCGGTTACACTACGATAAAAAAACTGACTCGCACATGAGTCAGTTTTTTTATTAGCTTTCTGCTATGCTTTAACAGTAGTTTTTTCTGTTTCCTTCCCTTTCGTTAAGCTGACAATCTTATCTCCAGATGCAGGTACGGTACGCATTTCTTCAGAGAAAAACTTCAGCTGTCCGGATGGTTTGATCAAGAACAAATACACCGTCTCCGGGTCTTTTGTCTGTTTGTAGTGTTCAAACGTGAATTTATCGGTGAGTGTTGTCTGCCGCACAGTAAAGCCATTTTCCGCTTTATCGATTAAATCCTCCAGAGAGAATTTTTTATCAAATAAAATACGGCCGCCAACCTGTGAAACCATACCTGTTGAGTATCCATTATCCTTGAATGTTGTGTACGGACTCACTTTAAACACGTTAGTTCTTCCGTATTCCGGAAGAAACGTTGTACAGAGGAGCGAGTTATACGATTTATCATGCGTCAGCGTTAATAAATACTCATATGGAATTGTATCGAGATGATGCTCTGTCTGTTCGGACAGCATACTCCCATGATAAAATTGCAGGCCTTCTTTTCTTGCCAGAGAAAGATTTTCCCATGAAGAATCTACAATGATAGACGGATAATTTGCTTCTTTTAATGATTTAGCCAATTGAATCGTAAATGCATTGCTTCCGACTATAAGCGCTCCCGGGTTCCCTTTATTCGACAGATTGAGCTTTTTAGAAAGCCAGCCGATAGAAAATCCATGCGCAATAACCGTAAAGATAACCAGCGCAAAGGTTAATGCCGTCAGGATAGATGCATCCTCATAGCCAGCTTCTGTTAACACCCCGGCAAAATATCCAGAAACCGTTAGTGCAACAATTCCCCGCGGTGCAATCCAGCCAATCAGCACTTTTTCATTAAGACTGAGCCCTGTTCCAATAGTTGACAAGAAAATAGATAAGGGACGGACAGCAAACATCATCAATAATACGTAGCCAATAATATGAGGGTTAAAAATCTGCATAATCGTTGCCACATCCAAAGAGGCTGTCAGCATAATAAAAATGGTTGAAATCAGCAGTACAGAAATATTTTCTTTAAAATGGCGCATATCCGATACAGAGCGAATCCCCATATTTGCCAGAGTAATTCCCATCGCAGTGACAGATAAAAGTCCTGTCTCATGCATAACGACATCCGCAATGGTAAAACAGAATAAGACAACGACGACAACTGTCGGAGATTTCAGGAATTCAGGCACATGCCCCATTTCGAACATCCAGCCAAGTCCGCGTCCTAATATCCAGCCTAAGAAGACGGCAAATATCGAGCCTGCGAAGAATAATAAAATCTGACTGGCTTCGGGATTAGAAGCGGTGATAAATGTAATAATTTCAAAAGCAAAAACCGCAAGCAATGCTCCAATTGGATCAACAATAATCCCTTCCCACTTTAAAACCTTCGCCGGGCGTGCTTTCAGCTTCGCCTGACGTAAAAGCGGCATAATTACGGTCGGACCGGTCACAACAAACAAACCGCCAATCACAAAGGCCACCGCCCAGGATAATCCGGCAATATAATGAGCGGTCAGCGACCCTAAAATCCAGGCAATAAATGCGCCTACTGTAGATATCCGAAAGATTGGTTTTCCAATTCCGCGTAATTCTTTAAAGCTTAAATTTAAGCTTCCTTCAAATAATATAATTGCTACAGCAACAGAGATAAGCGGACTGTACAAGTCCCCAAAATCCTGTTCTGGGTTAATTAATCCGAAAACAGGGCCAATGATTAGTCCTGTAGCAGCCATCACAACGATAGCCGGCATACGAAAGCGCCATGCGACCCATTGGGAAGCGACACCTAATAAGCCAATCAACATTAATTCAAACAGCAAAGAAGGTACCATATATCCTCCTCCCTTTTCAAAAAGATATAGCATATTTTAAAGATGAAACAAGGAAATGTAAATTCATATGAAGTTGTCCATCGAAAAATTAACATTTCCTTATGTCATATTTGCTTTTTGATAGTATTTCCAGCTGTTATTTGCCCTTTTTCCTTACTTTACTTTCCGGACAAAACGTTCTACGATAGAAAGTAGAATAATGATGTAATTATCTAACATATACAAACTCGAAATAATAAACTCAAGCTATTCTTTCCTATATCAGCAATTCATGCTACAGCGGTTTTAATGGGGCGAATATTCGCAGCTTCAACCAACCTTAAAAAGGGAGATTTATTTATGGAAAAGCATTTAAATATTTTACAGAATTACTTTGGTTACTCCAGTTTTCGGCCTGGACAAGCTGAAGTTATTGATACGATCGACCAAGGTGAAAATGTCCTTGCTGTGATGCCGACCGGCGGCGGAAAATCACTCTGTTATCAAGTACCCGGGCTTGCGATGAATGGAACAGCAATTATCATTTCACCGCTTATTTCACTGATGAAAGACCAAGTCGACGGATTGCATGCCCTCGGGGCAGCAGCAACTTATATTAACAGCTCCATACCTGCAGGTGAGCAGTATCAGCGTTTAATAGCAATGCAGCAAAATCGCTATCAATTTGTTTATGTTGCTCCAGAGCGTTTTGAATCAGGGGCTTTTATTCAAGCCTTGCAGCAGACCAATATATCTCTGATTGCCTTTGATGAGGCGCACTGTATATCCCAGTGGGGCCATGATTTCCGCCCAAGCTACCGCTCTATCGTTCCTATTCTCCAGGAGATTGGCGGCAATCCAACGGTTATGGGGCTCACCGCGACAGCGACCCCTGAAGTAATTGAAGACATCCAAACCCTTTTACATATCGCTCCTGCAAATACAGTACATACTGGCTTTGAAAGAAAAAATCTTTCCTTTTTTATCGAAAAAGGGGTAAATAAAATAGATTATATTCTTTCCTATCTGAAAAAACATCAGGGAGAAGTCGGTATTATTTATGCAGCTACGCGAAAACAGGTCGAACATGTCTATGATGTCCTAAAAGGAAAAGGTTATGCTGTATCCAAGTACCACGGCGGATTGTCCGAGCAGGAACGGCAGGCTGCGCAAACGGCCTTTATTTTTGACCAGACAGAGTTGATGGTCGCCACCACCGCGTTTGGAATGGGGATTGATAAATCAAATGTCCGCTTTATTATCCATTATGCCATCCCGATGAATATGGAATCGTATTATCAGGAAGCCGGAAGAGCAGGACGTGACGGCGAGCCAAGCAACTGTGTCCTGCTTTTCTCTCCTCAAGATATCCATACTCAGAAATTTCTGATTGAGAAATCCGATTTGGATGAAGAAGGAACACAGCGGGAATATCAAAAATTAAATAAAATGGTGAACTATTGCCGTACACAAAACTGCTTATACAGTTACATTTTAAACTATTTTGAGATGGGGTCGGCCGCCTCTTCCGTTTCTTGCGGACGCTGCAGCAATTGCCTGAAGCAAGGAGAGTTAGAGGATATTACCGAAGAAGCACAAATGATTTTATCCTGTGTAAAGCGCATGCGTGAACGCTTTGGCGCTTCCATGACTGCAAAAGTATTAAAAGGTTCCAAGGATAAAAAACTGATTCAGTTTGGCTTATCGAAATTATCTACTTACGGCATCTTATCCAAATATACGGAGAAGGAAATTACAGAAAGAATTCACTTCTTAATCGCTGAAGAATGCTTATCCGCAGAGGAAGGGCAGTTTCCGGTTTTAAAACTAAACCGGAAGTCCATGGACATCCTGACTGGAAAAGAAAATGTTACCATGTTTATCCAGGATGTCCCTGCTGTAAGTGAAACAGATTACAGTGATGATCTCTTTGAGACACTGCGCCAGTTAAGAAGATCGATGTCGCAGGAGCTGGATTTACCTCCTTATGTGCTGTTTTCAGATATGACATTAAAAGAAATGGCCCGTTACCTTCCAGAAGATAAGGATGAATTCTTACGGTTAAAAGGAGTAGGGCAAAAGAAATATGAACTCTATGGAGAAGCCTTCCTGGAAGCTGTTGCCGAATGGAAAGAAAAAAATCCGGATTACAAAGCCCCTACTGCCATTCATTATCAAAAGGCTGCGAAAGTAAAAGATGCGGATGACCGGCCGTCCTATCAAATATCGTATGAGCTCCTGCAAAAAGGCAAAACGATTCGAGAAATTGCTTCCATCCGGGATTTAAAAGAGCTGACCATCGAATCACATATTTTTCAGGCTTTCCAAAAGGGATATACGCTGAATTGGAATCTATTCTTTAATACCGAGGAAGAAGGCAAAATCTTATCCAAGCACGAAGAAATTGATCCAACTGGATTGAAAGAGCTGAAAGAGGCTTTGCCGGAAGATTACACCTATCGCAAAATCAAAGCAGTTCTAGTAAAAAATGATAAGTTTATGGCGAAAGAAAAAAGCTCTTAAGCCATTAAAAAAGGCAGCAAGATTTTTTATCATATCTTGCTGTCTTTTTTTGATTACTATTTTGTTTAATTACTTAATGTCCAGCGCCCAAGTCCCGTTACGGAAAACCGGCTCCGATTTGCCATCTGCAGTAATTCCGTCAATGTCCATTTTATCTGATCCAATCATAAAATCGACATGGACCAGGCTGTCGTTCACGCCATGCTTGTCTAACTCTTCTAAGTCCATTGCAGCTCCGCCTTCGAGATTCGTTGGGTAAGCTTTCCCTAACGCAATATGGCAGGATGCATTTTCATCAAATAACGTATTGTAGAAAATAAGTCCGGATTGAGATATTGGAGATTCGTCCGGGACCAGCGCAATTTCTCCCAAACGGCGGGCTCCTTCATCCGAATCCAGTAAATGCTTCAAGACTTCTTCTCCCTGCTCCGCTTGAAAATCAACTACTTTTCCATCCTTAAAGGTTAAGGAGAAGTTATCAATTAAGCTTCCGCCATAGTTTAATGGTTTTGTGCTGGACACGGTTCCATTAATCCCATATTTATGCGGTACGGAGAAAACCTCTTCTGTCGGCATATTCGGGTTAAAGGTGACTCCCGTCTCTGCTACGGCCGATCCGCCTTTCCAAATATGTCCCTCCGGCAGCTCCATTTCTAAGTCTGTACCAGGCGCTTTAAAAATTAATTTTTGATAGCTTTTCTTATTTAACACTTCTCTGGCGGTTCTTAATGTTTCGTTATGCTTATCCCATGCTGCAACAGGATCCTCCTGATCAACACGGACAATTTTTAAAATAGCCTCCCAAAGGCTGGCAACCGCATCCTCTGCTGATTTATCAGGGAAGATTTTCTTCGCCCAATCCGTTGAAGGGATAGAAATAATCGTCCATGGGATCCGGTCATTCATCGTATATTTACGGAAATTCACCATTGCTTCAGCGGCAGCTTTAGTTGCTTTGGCCACACGGGATGGGTCAATATCCTTTAATAAATCCGGATTGGTGGAGCGAATATTTACAACGGCAGCGCCATCTTCTGCAAATGTATCATGCAGTTTCACTTTCCAATCCGGATAATCCGTAATTACTTCATCCGGTGCATTCTCATATTTTAACAAGGTAAGCTCATCATCCACCCAGTTAATATGGACATCCTTTGCTCCCATTTCATATGCTTTACGGGCCACAATCCGTGTAAATTCTGCTCCTTCAATCGGGGCATTGATCATAACGGCTTGTCCTTTTTGTAAATTAACCCCTTTTTTCAATGTTAATTCTGCATATTTTTCTTGTACCTGTGCCTGAACCATTTATGCATCCCTCCATATTTACAAATTTATTTTTCATTCTTATCATACCCTATTATTTCATATCCTTCTTCATATTCCTAAAGAAAACATGGAATTCGTTATCCCCTCCTTTCAGCTTTCATTTACTACCTCTCTTATTTATGATACCCTATCATTAGATTACTTTTCGTAACTAATGTATATATCACGCATTTTAGATACAAGATGGTTTTATGGGGGTGGAAAAATGAATCAATTATGTCCACGTTTTGAAAAAGCAATGATTTTATTAAGTACACGCTGGGTCGGTCTTATTTTATTTGAACTATTAAAAGGGGCAAAACGTTTTTCAGAGATGGAAGCAGATCTCCCAATCAGCGGCCGTTTACTATCGGATCGTTTGAAATTATTGGAAAAAGAAGGGATTGTCGAGCGTAATATCTATTCGGAATTTCCAGTTCGTATTGAATACACCTTATCAGAAAAAGGAAAAGCACTGGAGCCTGTTATTAAAGATATTCAGCGCTGGGCGGAAGATTATGTCTCAACAGATGATGCAGCAGATAACGAAGTGACGTAAACTTTTTTCTTAGATATAGAAGGTGAAGTGTAAAGCACCGCTGCGGCGGACCATTTTGCTTTCCGACGTACAAATGTTTTCGATGGGACGAGTAATCGCAGTCCCAGGACGTCGGAAAGCGGAGTGGTTGGTTGCAGGAGCTATGCACCATCATCAATTCCAAAAAGGCCGGATATTTCACCAAAATGCAAGCATGGTAATGAAGAACATATTCATTCTGGAATAGCAAGATATATGTGCTTATCCTTAAGTGTGAAAGTTAAGTTGTAAAAAATCCAAATGTATGATGAATCTCTGTCCTATACTTCCTAAAGTAATCTCTATGGATAGATGACGGTTCACTGATATATTTGGATTTTCTTAAGCTATTCTTAAATTTTTTCTAAACCTCCCCATCTGTTGTATGATAGAAGCAGTCAAAAAACAAGGAGTGGAAATGCATGCGGGAACAGCCTAATGTAAAAATTGCTACAGATGCTATCAAAGCATGGCAGCTTACAGCACATATATACGCACTCATCTTTTTACTGATAACCATTGGAGCAATTGTTGTGTATATTATTTTCGATTTTCTGCCGCTCTGGATTGTTTTCATCATTGCCGGTCTTACCGTGGCGGAATGGATCATTACTGCTTTGATTATTCCAAAATTAAGATGGCGCAGATGGCGTTATCAGGTCTACGATCAGGAGATTTACATACAACATGGGATTCTTATAGTAACGCGGACAATTGTACCAATGATTCGTGTCCAGCATGTCGATACACAGCAAGGGCCCGTCTTGAAAAAATATAAGCTGGCCACCCTGGAAATATCAACGGCAGCGACAACACATCAGATACCTGCTTTATTAGAAGAGGAAGCATATGATTTACGCGATCAAATTTCTGAATTAGCAAGGGTGGAGCAAGATGATGTCTAATCCGAAACGACTGCACCCCGCTGCAGTAATATTTAATATTATTCAATCATTGAAACAGTCTATCATTGGGCTTTTACCTATTGCTATTGTCATTATCAGAAACAGTAATACCTTTTATCTGATGATTGGTTTGCTTGTAATCATCGGATTAATTATTTTATTCAGCTTTTTATCATGGCTTCGTTTCACCTATCAATTAGAGGAAGACCAGTTACGTATCGAACGCGGAATTCTCATTCGTAAAAAACGCACGATTTCCAAGCATCGGATTCAGTCTATTGATTTATCACAGAATGTTATTCACCGCATCTTCGGGTTAACCAAAGTAGCCATTGAAACTGCAGGGAATGACTCCTCTACAGATGCCGCGCTGTCTGCGGTCCGTATGGAGGACGGGCGCATGCTGCATGATGAATTAAAATACAAGAAACACGTACTGGAAACCGAGGTATCAGATAACGAACAGCAGGAGCAGGATGAAGCTCACCTCCCTAAACGGACAATAACAATTCAAGCCCTGTTGATTACCGGCTCCACCTCAGCAAGCTTCGGCATTTTAATCGGGCTCTTCGGGGTTGCCTTTTCTCAGGTTGAAACTTTGATTCCAGACCAATTTTACGATGATGCGACACGCTGGCTTCTGTCTCTCGGCATGCAAATTATCATTATTTTAGCGATTATCGTTCTCATCTTTCTATGGTTATTAAGTATTCTATATACGGTGATTAAAGATTGGAATTTTACCATTACCCGTTATGAAAAAGAACTATTTATTACCAGAGGGTTATTAGAGAAAAAACAAACAACCATTCCATTAAAAAGAATACAGGCAGTGGGGATGAAGGAATCCCCTATTCATCAACTATTTGGCTTTGCCAGACCTTATGTTGAAATTGCAAGCGGAGAGATAAATAGCAGTCAGGAAGTAAATACGATTATTTTCCCGCTGCTCCGCAAGAAAGAATTTGTAGCTTTTCTAAGTGAATTTTTACCGGAGTATAGCTATCGTACGGAGAATCTGATTCATCCGCCGAAAAAAGCCTTACCTTATTATCTATGGCGGTCCATCAATCTTCCGTTATTAGCTGTTATCATTACAGGTATTTTCTTCGTATCCTATATCTGGATACCTGCAATTATTATGCTGGTCCTCGGGATAATGGGGTTTGCTGTATTCAAATCCATCGGCTATGCGATTGATGAACAGCAGATAACGATTCAGACACGAACAATCAGCAAGGATACTGCGATTATTCCGCATCGAAGGATCCAGGCCTTGCAGCAGAAACAGCATCTGCTTCACCGAAAGCAGTCCCTTGCAACGCTGGACATGGCTATTTTAAATAAAGGCGCAGGACGCCATTTTGTCATTAAAGAGCTGCGAACAGCGGATAGTTATTCAATTGCTGACTGGTATTCTTATCGGGAAAAAGTGTAATACAATATATAAAAAGCCGGTTAAAATCATATGTTGTGATTTTAACCGGCTTTTTACGATCTATCTTATTTTTCTGTTCCATAGACGGTTCCAAAGGTTTCTGCAAGCTGCTTAGATTGCTTTCTCCGCTCCGCACGGCGGTTGGCACGCAGCGGTGCACTTTCATGAAGCATCTTTTCATCGTCGGTTTCCGGATAAACGGATGGCACTTTAATCGGTTTGCCCGCTTCATCAATCGCTACAAACGTCATAAACGCTGTTGTACATGCTGTTCTTTCCCCGGTCCGGATATCTTCGGTGATTGCCCGGATAAATACCTCCATGGAGGTGTGATGTGTCCAGGTCACAAATGCTTCAATCGAAATATATTGGCCAACTTTTACAGGCGCTAAGAAATCTACAGAATCCGTAGAAGCTGTTACCACCGGGCTATTTGCATGCTTTACTGCTGCAATCGCACCGATATCATCAAGATGCGCCATTAATTTTCCGCCAAATAACGTATCATATTGATTCGTATCCGGCGGAAGGATATGTGTTGTTTTTAAAGCTAATGATGCGGAACAAGGTTTTGCTTTCATTTATATTGCCTCCTGCTGTCTAGTTTGTCTTATAAAACTGGTGATATTAAACGCGAGACGGATTCCTTAAAACGAATTCCGATAGAACGTTTGTCATATAACTTTTTCGTCATTTGTGTAGAATGCGCCAAATCTTTGTCGAAATCGACCATCAGCCGACGCACAACTTCAATATCATATAAAAATGCATTGACCTCAAAATTGAGCCGAAAGCTTCTTACATCAATATTTGCCGTACCGACAGAAGCTATTCTTCCATCGACAATAATGGTTTTAGCATGCAGAAATCCATTCTGGTAAATAAAAATCTCTGCACCGGCGCCAAGCAGATCCCCGCAATAATACATGGTTGCCCAATAAACAAAGGGATGGTCCGGTTTATTGGGAATCATAATTTTGACATCTACTCCGGATAGCACGGCAATACGCAGTGCATCACGCAAGCTTTCATCTGGTATAAAATAAGGTGTCTGAATATAGATATACTCTTCTGCTTCCATGATCATCTTAATATATCCGTTTTTGATTTGCTCATACTCCGAATCGGGTCCGCTGGAGACAATCTGCATCCCTATATTCCCTCCAGAGATGGTTTGAAAATGCTCTTCTTCGTAAGGAATTTTCTGCTTCGAGGCCTGATTCCAATCCAATACAAAGCGTGTCTGCATACTTTGCACTGCATCACCTATCACCCGCAAATGAGTATCACGCCAATAACCAAATTTGCTTTTCATTCCCAGGTATTCATCTCCAACATTAAAACCGCCAATGTATCCGATTTCTCCATCAATAATCGTGAGCTTGCGATGATTCCGGTAATTGATTTTAAAATTAATAATAAATTTCGATGGGAAAAATGCTTCTACCAGAACGCCCGCTTCTTTTAATTTTTTTATGTAGCTTTTCTTAAGTGACCTGGAGCCCATATCATCATACAAAAGCCGGACGCATACCCCCTCTTTTGCTTTTCTTATTAATGCATTCGCAAGCCTGCTCCCTAGCCCGTCACTCCGCATAATATAATATTGTACATGAATATGATGCTTTGCCCGATTGATATCTTCTAAAAGAGCCTCAAATTTTTCATGTCCATCTGTAAAAATATCTACGCCATTATTATCTGTATAAACAGCATTGTCATTACGGAGATGAAGATAGACTAAATCCTGATGTTTCTTTAAATCGTCATGATTTAACAGGAAAGCGTCATCCTCAATGGCATTGATTTGTTTTTGTACAGCCTTCTTCACATCCATCCGGCTCCGCTGATCCCATTTGAATATCCGGCGATTGCTGATGGGCCGTCCAAAAATTAAATAAAGAATAAATCCTAAAATAGGGATGAACAGCAATACCATTACCCATGCCCAGGAAGAGGTCGGATCCTTCCTTTCCAGAAAAATAATGGATATAGCTAACGCAATATTTATAACAAAAATTAATCCAATTATGATTGAGTAAACGCCCATATATCCTGCTCCCATCACTTCTTTTCCAATAAAAAAGGGAATTCTGCTCTTATCATAGCACAAAACGAAACTTCATTCAGCGTGAAAGGGTTCATGAAGTTTCGTTTTACCCATAGCAAGCGTGTCTGTTATTTCTTCTATTTAAAACGTTCTTTTTCCGGCAAATAACTGAATCCCCTATTTTAATTATGTCAGCGCCTGCTCCAAGTCCTCCCAAATATCCTGCCATGCCTCTATCCCGACAGATAATCGGATCAGAGCGTCTGTTATTCCCATTTTCCGGCGTTGTTCATCAGGAATCACAGCATGTGTCATCGTCGCTGGATGCTGAATCAATGTTTCTGTATCTCCAAGACTGACAGCGATGTTTATAAATTGAAGTTTATTCAGAAAAGCCTGCGCTTCTTTCTTTCCGCCATCTATCTCAAAAGATAAGGTGCCTCCGCCAGATTTCATTTGTTTTTTCATAATTGAATAACCTTCCGCATCCGGATCACCCGGATAAAATACATGCTTAATCTTTGGATGCTGCTTTAGTTTTTCTGTAATTTGCAGGGCATTATCCGAATGTTTATCCATTCGGAGCGGCAATGTCTTCATTCCGCGAACAACCAGCCAGGCATCAAACGGGGAAAGAACACCGCCAATATCCTTTTGCGTTGTTGCTGCGATTTGCTCCATTAATTCGTTATTTCCTGCGGCGATGCCCGCAATCACATCACCATGACCGCTTAAATATTTCGTCGCGCTATGCACTACCACATCGGCCCCCAATTCTAACGGACGCTGCAGGTATGGTGTAGAAAATGTATTATCCACCACAACTAAAATATTATGCCGCTTAGCAATATCAATCACTAATTTCAAATCAATTACTTCCATTGTCGGGTTAATCGGCGTTTCAATATAAAAAACCTTTGTTTCTGGCCTGATTTTTCCCTCTATACTCTCCACATCCGTCATAGCTATATAATCTGTCTGGATATTATATTTTTTATCCATCATCGATAACAGTCCAAAGGTACAGCCGTATAGCCCGGACGAGCAGATAATATGGTCATTTGCTTTGGTGAGTGCAATCAAAACGGCAGATATGGCAGCCATCCCCGAGGCAAATGCCAGTCCTTTTTCCGCCTTTTCCAATGCGGCCAGCTTTTGTTCCAGTATTTGCACGGTCGGGTTGCTGACACGCGTATAGACATGTCCTTCTTCCTCTCCGGCAAAACGGGCCGCCCCCTGCTCCGCTGTGTCAAAGGTAAATGTAGATGTTTGAAAAATGGGCGGTGTTAAACTGCCAAGCAGCTCTTTGGAATCGTACCCTTCATGAATCATTGCTGTTTCCATATGTTTAAACTTTTTGCTCATTTATATTCTCCCCGATCCTGATAAAGGTAATAATTCAGATAAGTCTCTCTCTTTATGATAAAGTATTCCTGTGCTGTTGGAAATGTTTCCGGCTCAAAAAAATATCTAATATTTCATACAAAGAAAACAAAGCTCCATCTCCATGAAGCTTCGTTTTACGGAATACATTATTTAAAAGTTATTGCTTCCTTCCTCATAAAGTTTTAATATTGGTTTTAGTTTAATTTTTTTTTAGAAGGCAGGAATGGATAATGGAGGATAAATCTTTACAACAGGGAGCGGTTATTACCTTTGCTGCTTATTTATTATGGGGAATATTTCCAATCTATTGGAAGTTTCTTGAACATGTTCCAGCTGGTGAAGTACTAGCCCACCGGATTGTCTGGAGCTTAATTTTCATGATTTTTTTAGTACTGGTGACAGGTAATTGGCGTGAGCTGATTGAAACGGTCCACGAGCTGAAAAAAGATAAGAAGAAAACCATCGCTATCATTACAGCTTCTATCGTTATATCTATCAACTGGTTTCTATTTATTTTTTCGGTACAGCATGGGCATGTCCTGCAGGCCAGCTTAGGCTATTATATCAATCCTTTAATAAGTATTTTATTAGCGGTCTTTGTACTGAAAGAGAAGACAACGAAAGGTCAAGTCTTATCGTTTCTTCTTGCCGGCATCGGAGTGGTTTATTTAACGCTCAGCTATGGCGTATTTCCTTGGATTTCGCTGTTATTGGCCATCACCTTTGGCTTTTATGGATTGATTAAAAAAACACTCCATCTGCATGCAATGTATGGACTTACTATTGAAACACTTGTGGTGGCTCCAATCGCTCTATTGTATTTACTATTTGTTCCGTCAGAAGGATCTTTTACTTTTTCTCCTTTGTTTGCAGCGGACAATCTTTTACTCATAGGCGCGGGCGGTGTTACAGCAATACCTTTACTGCTGTTTGCTGCAGGTGCCAAACGGATTCCATTGGCAATGGTTGGTTTTTTGCAATATGTAGCACCAACAATTATGTTCTTTCTGGGGGTATTTCTATATAATGAAACCTTTACGGTACATCATATGATTACTTTTGCTTTGATTTGGGCTGCACTTATTATCTATATGGCCAGTATTTATCGGGACGCACCGCGGAGAAAAAGAAGAAAGGCATAGTTTTCAGCCAGTAAGGGCCTGGTTCGTTCAAGGGCCTTTAGGTCATACTCTTGTGATAGTTTCTTCAGTGAGGATGAAAGAAATCCTCCTGAAGGAAGGTTCACTTTATTTTATCTATTAATCCCTAGTAAAACACTTGACTTTTATCCTTTAAAACTATATACTCGCAAGTAATTTCAAAATATTTAGCAGAATCTCTTATGAAGAGCGGCGGAGGGAATAGGCCCTGTGAAGCCCGGCAACTTGAACATTCAGGTGCTCCATCCTACAGATATATCATCTGAAAGATAAGAGAGGGTTCTAAGTCAGTTATCAGAGCTCTCTTCATTTTAGAAGAGAGCTTTTTTTCAGGTAAAAGAGTGTTCTCAATAAAAAGGGAGGAAATACAATGTCAAACTATCCAGTACAGCAAGACGAAACGATTTTGTTACACGGGGGGCAGGTTCCAGACCCGGCAACCGGATCTCGTGCTGTTCCAATCTATCAAACAACCTCTTATGTTTTTCGCGATACAGAGCATGCACAAAACTTATTTGGATTAGCAGAGCCAGGTAATATTTATACTCGAATTATGAATCCGACGGTAGATACATTTGAGCAGCGGATTGCGCAATTAGAAGACGGAGTCGGCGCTTTAGGTCTAGCTTCCGGGATGGCAGCTATTACGATGGCGATTTTAAATATCACCCGTGCCGGTGATGAAATTATCGCGGACAGCAATCTATATGGCGGGACGTATAACTTATTTGCCAACACGCTCCCCCGTTATGGAATCAATGTAAAATTTGTAGATGGAACAGACCCGGAGGCTATTGAGGCTGCGATTACAGATAAAACAAAAGCAATATTTGGAGAAATCATCACTAATCCAAGTTTATATGTTTTTGATGTCGAAACGGTGGCTGATATTGCTCATAATCATGGCATTCCTTTAATTATTGATAATACATTTGCCCCTTATTTTGCCAAGCCGTTAACCTGGGGCGCGGATATTGTGGTTCACTCCGCCACGAAATGGATTGGCGGACATGGCACAACCATCGGCGGTGTCGTTGTCGACAGCGGCAGATTTGATTGGAATAATGATAAATTCCCTGATTTTATCGAGCCGGATGAGAGCTATAATGGCTTAAAATATGCGGATTTAGGTCCTGCTGCATTTATAACCAAGCTGCGCGTTCAATTATTACGTGATATCGGACCTGCGCTAAGTCCGCAAAATGCCTTTTTATTACTGCAAGGCCTGGAAACTTTACACTTACGCATCAGGAAGCATAGCGAAAATGCGGAAAAAATAGCAGCTTATCTGGAAAATCACCCTGCTGTAGAATGGATCAACTACCCGGGGCTGGAATCACATCCTTCCCATCAGCTTGCTAAAAAATATTTAAAAGGCGGTTTTGGGTCGGTTATTACATTTGGTATTGAAGGCGGACGAGAAGCAGGCCGCACCTTAATCGATAATGTGCAGCTCTGGTCTCATGTCGCCAATGTGGGGGATGCCAAATCACTTATTATCCACCCTGCTTCTACAACCCATCAGCAATTGACGGATGAGGACTTGGCAAAAAGCGGTACGACGGAAGAATTGGTCCGTTTATCCGTTGGTTTAGAGTCATTTGACGATATTGTAGCTGACTTGGACCAGGCCATTGATAAAGCAACAGGAAAATCACAAGGCAATCAAAAATCAGCCGAGGAAATAGCAGTGCAAAATTTACTTCAATCCCCATTTGACCGCAGCGAAGGCGTCCGCAAAAAGCGGATTATTACTGTCGGCATCGCGGACGAAGAAATTGTTCCTCTCTATAAATTAGGCTATGAGGTGATTCCTGCGGCAGATATCGATGAGGTGACAACAGATATATTAACAGGAGCTGATGCAATATGGCTGCAGGAAGGTAAACAGACTCCAGAAGAAAATGCAGCTTATCAGGGTACGATTTTATTCACAGCTTCCGCTCCTGAAGTATCATCTGAAGTGTTTATTCTTTCAACCGTTCAGCCGGCGCAATTTGCTCTTGAATTACGCAGCTCCGGACGTTAAATACAAAAATAACATCCTTACCCGCCTTTCTTTTATAGAACATTTCCATGTTTTATTGTTAAAAAAGGCGGGTAGTTTTATGATGGAGAAAAACAACACTCCCACTGATTGATGTTTCGTTTTATGTTATAATATAATGTGGTTACGTCTTCTAGCTTAAAAATTAGAAGGCGTTTTTCATTTAGCCTGTTTAGTATTGGTTATCCTTGATTAAAATAAGACTATAAGAAGACGCATATATTCTATGAAACTTTACCAATCCATTTTACAAATACACATATAACAAATATAATTTCCTTTCATATTCTTAGGTAATTTTATTTGTTCCAACATAAACTAGAAGAAAAGAACACGTAGGTGTGATGATGAAGATGACGAAAAAGAAATGGTTTATTCTCACTAGCTCCATTCTGATTGCCGCTATTGCTGTTTTTGCAATTTTACAGCTGCCTTATTTTCAATTAAGCTCGGAACAGCGGGAAAAAGAAGAAGCATTAAGAGAACAAATTACGCCTGAAGAAACAGAAAATGAGGAAGAAACACCCGCAGAGAGCGAGGATGTTATGGGTGACGTTGAAGAGCAGGAAAATGCTCCAATCGCTGTCGACGAAGATTTAGAAAATACATTTGAATTTGCTTCTGAGGAAGATGTAGATATTGTGGCACTCGGGGACTCTCTGACGCAAGGTGTAGGAGACGATACAGAACAGGGAGGGTATGTCGGGATATTAGACAGAACACTCCAGGTGCTTGATACCAATGTTCATTTTCAAAATTTCGGAAAGCGCGGAAACCGAACGGACCAGCTGCTTCACCGTCTGGAGGAAGAACCTGCATTAGCTGATGCTTTAGAAGAAGCAGATATGATTATCATTACCATCGGTGCAAATGATATTATGCAAGTACTGAAGGAAAATATCATGGATTTAGAGATCAGCTATTTCAATGAAGAACAAATATCCTATGAAGAACGATTACATGAGATATTTGATACGATCCGCTCCCTTAATGAGGATGCTTCTATTTATCTATTAGGTATATTTAATCCTTTTAAAAATTACTTTGAGGATATCCCGGAATTGGATCAAATCGTTCTGAATTGGAATGATATCGGAAGAGAAATTGTCAGTCAAAATGAAAACAGCACTTTTGTTCCAATTGATGATTTATTTGATGACGATGCTGCAGACTTATTTGCAGAAGATAATTTCCACCCTAATTATGACGGATATTATTTAATGGCTGAACGTATTCTGGAATATTTTAATTAAGTTGGGATGAAAACATAATGAGAATAAAGAACAGACAAATAAAAATCAATAATAAATGGAGGGCCGGCTTTTTTGGTCTCCTCATCTTTAACGGCCTTATCCTGCTGATTCTGCTGGTACTTATTTTTTGGCCGGTTTCCAATAATGAATTTCCTCCAAATACCATGATAGACGAGCAGGAAAGTTCTGAGTTTTACATTCAGACAACCAAGCAAAATTTAAATAATCTAGTTAATGCTTATGTTGAAAAATTACTGGAGGGAACGGAGCATCACTACCGTATTATGCTTGAAGATGATGTGCATCTGATGGGAGAACTGCCCGTCTTTTCATCCACTGTACCTCTATCCGTCCGTTTTGAACCGATTGAACAGGCAAATGGAGATCTGGTTCTGCAGCAAAAGTCGATATCCGTTGGACTGTTAGAGCTGCCGAACAAAAAAATAATGGAATATATGGACCGCTTTTTGCCAATGCCTGAATGGGTAACCATTGATCCAGACAGCCAAGAAATTTATGTAGCTGTTACCGATATGGAATTGCAGGGTAATTTCGATGTTGCTGTGCAGCATATGGATTTAGAAGCAAATAATATTACCATGAAACTTGTCGTCCCTTATGAAACACTCGGCATTCAAGATGTCAGCATGGATGCCATGCAGGACCTGTTTGAATAGAAACTAAAAAGCACAGCGCCTCCAGTGAGACGCTGTGCTTTTTAGATGCTTTATCCCGACATTTATAAATTAGAAATATAAGATAATGATGGCTGTTCTGTCAGCGATAAGGAATCTATATCTTTATAATGTAATAATACTCCTTCGTAAATAAGCTTTAAATTAGGAGCACTCCGAATATCCTCTGGTGTTGTAAAATAAGGATCTTTTGTTAACGGAAGGCTCGTTACATTTTGTAAAATGGTAGCCACAAACTGTGAGCAAAAAAAGGCTGTCTGCCGTGTAATTTTTATTTTCATCATGACCCCGAACAGGCCGATAAAATTATAACGATATTTCTCTTTATCAATTTCTATATACTGAATAAAGGTTTTAATATATTCATATTCTTTTTCAGTGACTTTAAGCTCGTAAATTTCACACCTGGACTGGTTTAAATACGGTGAGAAAATATCCTCCTTCACAAAGCCGCCGATAAATGGGTTATTAGGCTGTTTTCTCCCAAAGCTATAAACTTCTGTTAATTCTCTATCTAAAGCTATAGAAACATGGTTTAAAGGCTCATGGGTATACAGATGAATCAATCGTGACAGATAGCTTCCTGTATCGGTAAACAGCAAATAAACCGTCTTGCTTTTCATCTACGTGTTCCCCCTCTTCGGACATACCCCTTTTTATTAATATATACAAAAGCTTTTTAATATACAACAGCTGATACAAAAAAATAGGTAAACTAGTAAACCTAACGTTTTTCAGCAAAATTGCTTTTTCAAATCACTGCATCCTTCATTAATGAGGAAATGTCGTGTTCATTTTTTTCTCTTCTATATAAATAAAAATCGTTCTTCTACCATTTATTTACGTATTACATTTTAAAAAAGTTTCATTGGCTGTTTTTAAATCGGCATGATTTTTTCTTAATATGCTTTCGATACGCCTTGTACTTTTTCATCGCATCATCAGATTCCTTTTGGTCCCTTGCTTTCATCTATCGATATTTCTTCAGCATGTTCTTATTTCTTAGTATATGAAAATAATCTGAATTGGCATCCCGCTTGTGTACCATTTTTTGCTGTCATTCACACCTCTCCGCTTCTCAGCCAGGTTTTAGAAAATAATGAATAACATATTTCCTTAACTTACTTTGATGATACCTGTTATTTTACCTTCCTGTAATAACCCAGCGTCATATTTCTGACTAAGCCTTCCGGTCTATTTCTCTGCTCACCTTCATTTATAGGATACGACATCAATTATTTAACCGTCTTATCTTGCATTGTTATCTCAAATAACGTAAGCTTATTCTGATAACGATTTTTTGGAGGCAATATAAAATATGTTAACAGTAACTAATGTTAGTTTACGATATGGTGATAAGAAGCTTTTTGAAGATGTTAATTTAAAATTCACCCCTGGAAATTGCTATGGTGTGATTGGAGCAAATGGTGCAGGGAAATCTACTTTCCTAAAAATTCTCTCAGGTGAAATCGAGCCGCAATCCGGTAATGTATCCCTGACACCCGGACAGCGTCTGACTGTTTTGAAACAGGATCACTATGCTTACGAAGAGCATCCTGTTTTAGAGACTGTCTTGATGGGCCATGAGCGTTTATATAATGTAAAGCAGGAAAAAGATGCGATTTATATGAAAGCAGACTTCAGCGAAGAAGATGGCATTCGTGCTGCGGAGCTGGAAGGTGAATTTGCAGAAATGAACGGATGGGAAGCAGAGTCCGATGCTGCCGTGCTTCTGAAAGGACTTGGTGTAGAAGAATCTGCCCATGATTTAAAAATGGCTGAGATCCCTGAAGAACAAAAGGTAAAAGTATTACTTGCACAAGCCTTATTCGGCAATCCGGATATTCTGCTTCTGGATGAGCCGACCAACGGATTAGACATTCAGGCAATTCAATGGCTGGAAGAATTTCTGATTCAATTTGAAAACACCGTTATTGTTGTATCGCATGACCGTCACTTTTTAAATAAAGTATGTACACAAATTGCGGATGTCGATTACGGAAAAATCCAGCTTTATGTCGGAAACTATGATTTCTGGTATGAGTCCAGTCAGCTTGCTTCCCGTATGGCACAGGATTCTAATAAGAAAAAAGAAGAGAAAATCAAAGAGTTAAAAGAATTTATTGCCCGTTTTAGTGCGAATGCTTCGAAGTCGAAGCAGGCAACATCCCGTAAGAAAATGCTTGATAATATTACGCTGGATGATATCAAGCCGTCATCTAGAAAATATCCATATATCGCCTTTACCCCAGAGCGTGAAATTGGAAATGATTTATTACAGGTGAAGGATTTATCGAAAACAATTAATGGTGTGAAAGTGTTGGATAAGGTTAATTTCACACTAAATGCCAATGATAAAGTAGCGCTGGTCGGCAAGGATGATATTGCCAATACAACGTTACTGCAAATTATTTCTGGAGAATTAGAGCCGGATGAAGGTTCTTACAAATGGGGAATTACGACTTCTCAATCCTATTTCCCGAAAGATAATTCCGAGTTCTTTGACGGCATAGACCTCTCCTTGGTAGACTGGCTGCGCCAATATTCTCCTGAGGACGAAACGGAAACATTCCTGCGCGGTTTCTTAGGCAGAATGCTATTTTCCGGAGAAGAAGCGAAGAAAAAAGCAAATGTACTGTCCGGAGGCGAAAAGGTTCGCTGTATGCTTTCTAAAATGATGCTTTCCAAGGCGAATGTACTTATTATGGATGAGCCGACCAACCATCTTGACCTTGAATCCATCCAGGCATTAAATAATGGACTTGTTAAATTCAAAGGCTCCATTGTATTCACATCACATGACCATGAGTTTATCAACAGTATTGCGAATCGCATTATGGAAGTAACTCCAAACGGTATCGTTGATAAAGAAATGTCTTATGATGAATATGTACAGGATAAAAAGCTGCAAAAGCAAGTGAATGAGATGTATACAACGGCTTAAATAGAAGCTTGTGATAAGGAACATTAGAAAAGAGATTGCTGCACAATCGATTACATGGTTGTGAAGCAGTCTCTTTCTTTTTCATACATATAAAAAAGCTGCTATTGCTAAATAACCTCTTATTTTAGAGTTAGTTTAAAGAATCAATCCGTTGCATCATACAAACTTTTAGCTGCACTTTAAAATTTGATTGTATAACGGATCACTTTATTTTTTAAATGGGGAATATGATAATTTTCTCCACAAGTATTCCAACGGACCACTACCTAAATACTTGATGAAAAGTTCAGCACTTATCATCATCACTATTGTGATAAGAATCCAATAAACAATTACAGTATAAGCGGAAGACAACGGAGCCACTCCTGTCCCCCAGCCATAAAAGATAATTGATGCCACTATATTTTGTAATATATAACAGCTTAAGGCGGTTTTTCCTATAGATTCAAATCGATTAATCAGCCATGGGGCTATTCTTATTTTCAGTACCCAAGCGAATAAGCCAATATAGCCTAATGCCAAAACCGGGGCAAATATATACCGGGAAGCAATATCAAAATATCCGCCCGGAACTAATGTAAGTAAATTTAATGGTATCCCAATACCGAGACCATATATCATTAGTTTTTTCCGAAGACGCTGCCCATTTTCGTTATTTGAAAATGCACCTGCACGGAATAACCGGATTCCTAAAATATACAAGGTGATATTCATAAAGATTATTAGAATAGCTTCTACCCTTAACCCCCAAAAGTCTCGAATTCTAAATTGTACTTGTTGCCAATAACTCTGGCTGGAGTATAAATTACTTGTTTCTTGAGATATTCTCGCCATTTCATTTAGAAATGACGCTTCTTTGATTAAGAAGAACCATGCTATCGACAGCAGCATTACGCCCGTAAGATGAATAATTGCTGATACTATCATCGTTTTCTTCATCATTTCTTCACGATAACGAATAATGAAGGCAACGATCATTCCTGTAATTGCATAACTCATTAGAATATCGTATTCAAACACAAAAATAAAATGTAATAAACCATCTAAAAACAGCAGAAACATCGTCCATAAATACAGGCGAATCCATGGAAGACCTTCTCTTGCAGCTTTACGATATTTCAACTCCAAACCAATTCCGAACATAATAGTCAATAAGCTTAAAAATTTACCATTAACAAATACAGATAGGAAAGCTTGCAGGAAAGAGTCTAAGCTTTCCCACCAATTTGCATTTGAAAAAACGGTCATAATATTCCCCGGCTGAGCAAACAACCAGATATTCGTTCCTAACGTGCCAATAATCGCAAAGCCTCTTAACACATCTAATAATCTTATTCGATTTTCCTGCCCCTTCATCCCATCTGCCCCTTCGCTGTCTAAAGCTTTTTTGGTTGTTCTAAAATTAAATTCCATCATTTGACTTGAGTATTTAGTTAAGCAAACTTTTTTAGTTCAATTGAGCTAAAAAGATTTTATCATAACGATAAACGACCGCGCAATTTTAATAGCTCAATTGAGCGAAAAAGTTTTGTTTTTCACTTCTTATCTGATACAATTATTCTATGCCAAAAAAAGTTGATCATAGCAAACGTCGGGAACAGATCGCAAAATCTACATGGGAAATTATATCTCAAAAGGGAATTGAACAAGCAACGACACGAAAAATAGCAGAAGAAACTGGAATTTCTCAATCCGCTCTCAGGTATTATTTTCCTACTCGTAAAGAACTTCTTAAATTTGCAATGGAATTATTAAAAGAAAACGTGGGGTTTAGGATTAAAAAAATTATGGAGAAAGATCTGCCTGTTCTAGAAAAATTGGTTCAGCTTCTAATGGAGATAACTCCTTATAATGACATTTCAAGAAAGGAAATGGAGGTTTGGTTTGCCTTTATTACTCATGGTCGAAAAGAGGATGGATTTGACCTCAATAACGATGATGTTTTAAAAGTTATTGAATTAGTTTTAACGACTTTAGAAGAAAATGACTTATTGAAAAAAGATATTTATAGAGATATTGAATTAGAGAAATTGTATAGTATACTCGATGGGCTGGCTATCCATGCATTGTTTAATCCAGAACGCTATACCCAATCTTACATCCGCAGTATTATTGAAAACCACCTTATGTCCATGGTCGTCATTGATTAACCTGGACAATAAGGCGGTTTTTTAATTTACACGGAGATACTTCCTTTACAGCAGTCAAAAAATAGTAAAAAGGGTTCTGATATAAAAGGAGTAGTTTAAACGATTGAAATATAAGTGCGTTTTTCACTTGAAACCCTGGAATGATTTTGTCCTGTTATGCACTATTCTTCTTTATTTTCTCGCGAACTTTTTCCAGCATATCCAATGTCATCACGTCCATATCATATGCTGCTTCAAAATCCCATTCCTCTTTGGCAGCCGCCGCATTAATCGAATCCGGCCAGCTCTCTGCAATTCCTTGCCGGACCGGGTCTACCTGATAATCCATTGTGAAATCAGGAATGTGCTTGCGGATTGCTTTTTCAAAATGCTCCGGCGCAGCAGACATTGCAGTAATATTGAAGGCATTGCGATGCTTTAAGCGATCGGGATCTGCTTCCATCAGTTGAATAATCGCTTGTAAAGCATCGGGCATATACATCATATCCATATGCGTTCCTTTTGCAATATAGGAGGTATATGTTCCTGACCGAAGCGCTTCATAATACACTTCCACCGCGTAGTCTGTCGTACCGCCGCCTGGAGCAGTTACATAGGAAATTAAACCTGGAAAACGAACTCCTCTGGTATCTACTCCGAATCTGGAATAATAGTAATCACAAAGAATCTCTCCTGCTACTTTATTTACCCCATACATTGTCGTCGGCCGCTGCAGCGTGTCCTGCGGTGTGTTGGCTTTCGGTGTACTTGGTCCAAAAGCTCCAATCGAGCTTGGTGTGAAAAATTTTAAATCCAGTTCCTTCGCAGCTTCCAGCGCATTTACCAGTCCGCCCATATTGATTTCCCAGGCGACTTTTGGAAAAGCTTCTGCCTTAGCAGATAAAAGTGCAGCTAAATGGATAATTGTATCTACCTTATATTTTTTGGCAATCTCATAAATTTCCTTTTCCTTTGTCACATCGATTTCTTCAAATATTCCTGATGGCTGCTCCGGTCTCCGGATATCAGAAGCAATGACATTATCCTCACCGTATGTACTACGAAGCTTCTCCGTTAATTCTGATCCGATTTGGCCTAATGCACCGGTCACTAATATTTTTTTCATCTCGGAAAACCTCCATTGAGAGGATGTTCAAAATGCCGTTAGAAAGAATTTGCAGCTTTCAATCAGCCTTTTGAACACGCGCTCTTATTTTTTTAAATAAGTTTCAATTCTTTACCGATTTTTTCATAGATGACAATAGCACGATCCAGCATTTCTTTCGTATGCGCAGCTGTCGGCATATTACGAACCCGTCCGGTACCCCTCGGAACTGTCGGGAACACGATCGCTTTCGCATAAACACCCTCTTCATACAGTCTTTTACTAAATGTCTGTGCCTGTTTTTCATCACCGATAATACAAGGCGTAATTGGTGTTTCACTGTCTCCAATGTCAAAACCAAGTTCTTTCAGCCCTTTTTTCAAATAATCCCCGTTCTCCCAGAGCTTTTCATTCAGTTTTGTACTCTCCATGAGCATTTCAATTGCTCTTGTACTTGCAGCTGCATCTGCTGGAGAAACCGCTGTAGAAAATAAGAATGGACGGGAACGGACTTTCAACCAATCGATTAATGATTGTTTCCCTGCAACATAACCGCCGATAACACCAATTGCTTTCGACAGGGTGCCCATTTGAAAATCAACTTTATCCTGCAAGCCAAAATGCTTTACTGTTCCTGCACCGTCACCAGTTACTCCTGAGCCATGTGCATCATCTACATAAGTAATCAAATCAAATTCTTCAGCGATTTCCACTATCTCCGGAAGCTTCGCGATATCTCCATCCATGGAGAATACGCCATCCGTAATTACCATCACTTTATTATATGTCCCTGATTCTGTCGCTTCCTTCGCTTTCGCACGTAAATCCGCCATATCTGAATGCTCAAATCGAATAATCTTCGCCTTCGATAAGCGGCAGCCGTCAATAATAGAGGCGTGGTTTAAAGAATCCGATAGAATCGCATCATTTTTATCCATTACAGCCGAAATCGCTGCCATATTACAGTTAAATCCAGATTGATAAGCGATAGCTGCTTCTGTTCCTTTAAATGCAGCAATTCTCTTTTCCAATTCGATATGCAAGTCAAGCGTTCCATTAATCGTGCGGACAGCGCCAGCGCCGGCACCATGGGAATCCACAGCTTGCTTGGCTGCATCTTTTAATTCATGGTGCGTCGCAAGCCCTAAGTAATTATTAGAAGAAAGATTGACTAATGTTTCTCCTTTGATTGTAATTTCCGGGCCATTTGCACCTTCTACGGTATCAATTTCGTTATAGAGACCATTTTCCTTTAAATCATTTATATTTGATTCCAAAAAATGATCTAATTTTCGGCTTGTCATACCCTATTTTCCTCCTTTAAAGCATTGTAAAATGTAACTTTGCACCGCATGGGTCTGCGGACAACTCTTTGTCAAAAATGTAATCCCTTTCAAGTATAACATATAAATAACCCAATCCAGTTATTCACAGAATTAGCGAATATATATGAAAATTAATGTTTTTCCTGCTAGCCAATTTGACCATATTGTCCTATACTAAGAGAGTTGAATATTATTAAAAAGGATGTTCAAAAAGTCTCTTAAAAAATGATACTTTGATAGAGTGAACTTTTTTTGAACACATACTTTAAATATATGATGGAGGGTTGAAAAGAAACATGCGAAAAGTTCTACTTACTTTGTTTATTTTTGTCATTGCTGCAGTAGGAGCTTTAGGCTATTCAAGTGCTCATAACGATAGTAATGAAGAAATTGAACAAAGCCCGGCTGCCACTTCTACCGAATTTCAGAACTAAAGAGGATATTCCAAAAATTTGATAAAGATAACACTGCCGGCTTTCTGGGGTGTAAAATATATCAGCAAATGTTTATTCGTCTTTTTAAAATGTAAAGAAAAAATCAGATGATCGTTGATAATAGATGAAACGCATGTATATCAGAAAAACTCTGCGTGATAACTACGAGATACGGACAGCTAAATATCATGACTTCATAGGGTCTCATGCTTATATAATCAAAAGTATGATGCCTTTTTTATTATATTTATTTTCTCAACTAAAAAAAATAGCTTAAGAGTTTCATAGACTCTTAAGCTATTTTTATACGATTTATTCAACGATTGTTACGTTAACTTGTTGTCTTCCAAAGTTTACTGCTTCATCTTGGGATGGTACGTGAAGGTCGATTTTGTTTCCGTTGATTGCACCGCCAGTATCAGCAGCAGTTGCATAGCCATAACCTTCTACATAAACTTCACTTCCCAAAGGAATAACACTTGGGTCTACTGCGATTACTTTCGCATTAGGGTCTTGGTTTAAATCTACACCAGTTGCAGTTACTCCAGAACATCCATTACAATCTGCTGTATATGCAGTTGCTTCTACAGAAATTGTTTCTCCTTGTGGAGAACCATTGTCCGAAGACTGTTCTTCTGATTCAGAAGCAGTTGCTTCTTCATTAGAAGTTTGCTCTACAGTAGCTTCTGCAGCTTCTTCCTCTACTGCTGGCTCTTCAGCCGGTTCTTCTGCAGCTTCTTCCTCTACTGCTGGCTCTTCAGCCGGTTCCTCTGCAGCTTCTTCCTCTACTGCTGGCTCTTCAGCCGGTTCTTCTGCAGCTTCTTCTTCCACTGCTGGTGCTTCAGCTGTTCCATTTATGGATAATTCATTACCGATCACGATAATATCAGATGAAAGGTTATTCCATTCTTTAATATCGTTGACAGATACATTGAATTCTTTAGCAATAGCTGAAAGGGTGTCCCCTTTTTCTACTGTGTATACTGTTTCTTCTCCATCTTCATCAGATTCACTTACCTTAATAACATCTTTCGGGTGAATTACCTCTGATTTAAGATCATTTATATCAAGTAAGTTTTGCACGCTTGTATCATATTGAGCTGCAATCTTCCATAAGCTCTCTCCTGATTCTACCTTGTGTTCATTTGCGTCAGCGGAAACTGTTGTTGCAGCTGTACCGGTTATAATAATTCCAGCAGATAATGCTGCTACGAGTTTTCTCATCTGATAACCTCCTTATGTTTTTTCACAATGACTATCCTATCACAGGAATCAGAAGAATACAGTTACAGAAGAGTTAAGTGTAAATTACAATGATTACATATGCCCTGTTTACTATTACATTTGTAACATATTTGTTATAGAAGAGCGGTAAAGCGTATGCATTATGACAAACCCACGTCAAAGGCTCGTTTCTGTAATATAAAAAAAGAGCCCTCTATGATTAGAGAACTCTTCGTCAACTGCTTGCCAGTATTCAATTAGCTGCTAAAAAAGTTTGCAATGGAACGGAAGATATCACTAAAGAAGTTCGCCACTCTCTCCCAAAATCCCCTGTCTAAACCTAAATCCTCTGCTCTTTCGACAAGGTCATTTGTAATACTCTCAAGCTGATCTCTCATTGCTCCAAAGTCGATTTCTAAATCCCTCATTCGATTTACTAAATCAATAAGCATCTGCCTGTCAGCGTCATTCAGCTGAATGTCCAGATTGTTAAGCTGCTCATTAACGATTTGCTCTACTTCTTCTCTGGTTACTGGATTCTGTTCAGCAATCATTTTTTTGATTTCTGTTAAAAGCGTACTTACCTCTTCATCACTGATATCTTCATTATCTGCTAAATCTGTTGCTACTTCTAACTCATCGTTAGCTAATTCCATTCGTTCCGGATCTAATTCTACTCCTTCTACATCATAGGCTTTATATATTCCTGTCAATGCAGAATGACCAGATACTCTGACTGGAGAAACAACATCTACCGTCGCATTTTCCGCTCCGGCTGTTAACAGTGCGTTCATATACATTTCTCTGGTTACTTCCGTAATATTATCCGGTGTTAAAATATTTACTTCCAGGCCGGAACCGCTTGACTCCAGCGTAATTCCTGCAGAAGAATACATATTTGCATCTGGATTTCCATTTATAAAATCAGCATAATCTTGTCCTGTAACGTCATGTTCTTCATATGTGTCATCATCTGAGATTTCCAAAGCCTCCCGAACTTCCGCCCGCTGACTGTCACTGAGTTTTTCCCCATAGATAATCGTCGTATTAGAAGCTGCTGAAACTGGCAATAGGATACTAAAAAATAATATGCAGCTTAGTGCTACGTATTTCAGCACGGATACTACCTTTTTATTCATTCTGTTTACTCCTTTTCTTCGTAAGCGTTTTTTAACCCCTACGTTTGATATTTATGATGAGCAACTATCGTCATCTATTATAACCCGAAGGAAAAATGTTTACATGTTTTTAAATCATTAATTTATTCTGTCGGCTGAATAAAGTTCTGCATAAAAACATGCTGCCAGTTTCAGGAGCTTCTATCAAATGATTTATTTCTATAGGAAAAGCTTTGAATTATATTTATCATGCAGGCCCACTGTCCATGTACCTTGCTGATTCCCTGTCTTTTTTTATGATAAAACGTTTTTTGTGGGTTGGACAAAATAGAAGCTTTCGCCAGCACAACCAATCATAACAGCATGGATATGAAATACAGGGAATAGCTTCTCTCCACAGAAAGTAATCTTGGCGGAACATTTTACCATATAGCATGAAAAATATGTTCTACCTGATCAAGCATCTATTTGGTGATTTGTTTTCCACGTATAGAATATCCTGCGGTGCTTTACACTTCATCTTCTATTATTTGTCTAGGTCAAGGGAGTTACCCAAGGCACGATCAACTCCTGTTTCTATAGAAAAGAAGTTACTTTTTAATATGCGAAAATTGAGATGTTAAAATAAATCCTTTTTGTGAGCAGATACCTTTTCATTTAGTTCGTGTTAGTGTATATTTGGAGTAGCGAAATAAATAAAGGATAACTTTTAGTAAAATTCCGCATTCCTTTGTTTCAGGATGGAAGGAATTTTACAGATGGTGATAGCGTTATGCATTTATGCAACTTAAACGGACGGCTGCAGATTGTTTTAGAGAAGGTATGGGTCATTGCACTTATGCCTTTTTCATATGTACTAAAGACGCTTATCCCATTTCAAAACGAAAATGCATACAGCAAATTCGATTTCCCCTGCTGTATGCTTGAATCAATAAGTGTACATGAATCTGCAGTTCTTACAATGTCAGAAAGAAGGTTTGAACGTTATTAATACACACCCAGGAGTAAAACGTAACTTAGTGATTATGTGGTTTGCTAATTTCTTTATTAGCGGAAGCATGACAATGGTTGTGCCTTTTATTTCCTTATACATTCAGTCCATGGGAAACTTTTCTGCGTCTTATGTGCAGACATGGTCTGGATTGACCTTTGCCGTTACTTTCATCAGTGCATTTATCTTTGCCCCGATTTGGGGAAGAGTCGGCGACCGCTTCGGCAGGAAACGTTTAATGGTGATGTCTGCATTAGGAATCGGAATTTCCGTATTTTTAATGGGATTCGTCACAGCCGTATGGCAGTTATTTCTTTTGCGCTTTTTAATGGGAATCGTAACAGGATTTATTCCAATGTCTCAGGCGTTTATCGCAACCCAGACGCCTAAAGAAGTTGCCGGGAAAGTATTAGGCACCCTGCAGACCGGAACCATCACCGGTTCTTTGATGGGACCCTTATTAGGTGGGGCGCTGGCAGATGCATTTGGGTATTCCAGCACCTTTAAGTGGGTAGCGATCACTATCTTTATCTCCGGATTGCTCGTTATATTTGGAGTGAAAGAAATGAAGGTGACCTTTTCAAAAGAAGAGGATACAAAGAATTACTCCAGAAAAGAAGTATTGCAGTATATCCTGCGTAAACCAATCTTATTGATTGTTTTATTGATGTCAGCACTTGTACAGATTGCTCACTTCAGCGTTCAGCCGATTTTATCATTATTCGTTGAAGAAATTCATGGTCCGGTCAACCTCGCATTCTTTGCAGGAATTGCCTTCTCCGCCACAGGGGTAGGCAATCTGTTGATGACCAGACGCTGGGGAATGATCGGAGATAAGCACGGCTATACGAAAATATTAATTATCATGCTGTTTGTTTCCGGCTTGGTCTATTTGCCGGGTATGTTCATTACGAGTATTTGGCAATTAGTCATTATGCGATTCTTACTCGGTTTGTTCCTTGGTGGAGTTATCCCAATCCGTGTGGCTTATATCCGGAAAGAAGCACCGCTGTCTACACAAGGAGAAGTACTTGGCTACGATACAAGTTTACGCTTTTTCGGAAACATTATCGGTCCCATGCTTGGCGGTACCATCGCTGCAACCTGGGGATTCTCTTCCGTCTTTTTAACAACCGGCCTGCTGCTTATTCTTTGCGGCTTTATCATGCTTGTTGCCTGGTTACGTTATGAACATGAACCGAATACAAAGCATTCTCATTCGCACACTTTCTCATCCAGATAAAAATATTGATTTGTTTCTATAATTATGCTAAAACTAACAAAGTAGCGTTAATTATTATAGAAAGAAAGTGATAGCAATGGGTATCGTTGTCGTAGAAATATGTGACGGAAATGCCATCACTACTATAGATATTGAATCCATCTTAGAGAAAGAATTCCCTGAGGTAGCGGTTCTTATGAATGAATGCCTGTCGTTTTGCGGACTTTGTGCCGTTCGGCCGTACGCATTAGTAAATAATAAGCGTGTGTTTGGCAAGACACCGGAAGAATGTCTTGATAAAATACGTTTGCAAATTAAAGAAGAGCTTGCAGTTTATGAATAACTGCAAGCTCTTCTTTGTATAGTCAGACATGATTTCCCGGGAAATTACAGACTTTCTTTAAAAATCTCCAGGGAATCCTTCTTCGTTAAAGCACGATAGTTGCCGAATGTCGGGTTTGCCACCACGGTTTTCTCCGCCATTTCTTCAAGCGTGGACTCGTCTATATCATAATCTGTCAAACTGGATGGCGCACCAAGTTCATTCCAAAATTCACGCAGTTTGTCAATTCCTTCTAAGGCAACTACTTTATCTGATTTCCCTATGGTATCTACGTCAAAGACCCGGACAGCAAGCTGCTTAAAGCGATGTACATTATTCTCATCCAGTACATGCCGCATCCAATTCGGGAATAGGATAGCTAAACCGCCGCCATGCGGAATATCGTGGACAGCAGAAACCGCATGCTCTAAATTATGCGTTGCCCAATCACCCCGATAACCTAAATTCAGCATATTATTTAAGGCCAGTGTTCCGCCCAGCATTGCTGTAGAGCGATAGGCATAATTTTCAGGGTCTGCTAATAGTTTCGGCCCTACATCAATCAGGGTCAACAGAATACCTTCACACCATCTGTCTTGAATCGGTGTATTTTCTTCATGATGAAAATAATGCTCTAATACATGCGACATCATATCTACCAATCCATAAATGGTTTGATCCCGCGGTACAGAGAAAGTATGCACAGGATCCAGAATAGAAAATTTTGGATAGGTATACGGAGACCCCCATCCATGCTTTTCATTGGTTTCCCAATTGGTAATAACAGAGCCCGAATTCATCTCAGAGCCTGTAGCAGCTAAGGTGAGAATCGTTCCAAATGGCAGTGCACCTGCCGGCTTTTCCTTTTTCGTCACTACATCCCACATATCTGCATCCGTTACGGCGCCGACAGCGATTGCTTTGGAGCAGTCAATAGTGCTGCCTCCACCGATAGCCAAGATAAAATCAATTCTCTGTTCGCGGCAAATACGTACGCCTTCCCGTACTGTAGAAATACGCGGGTTAGGTTCTACACCAGAAAGCTCAAACACCTCCGCATTGATTTTTTTCAATTCTTCCAATACACGATCATAGATGCCATTTCGTTTAATACTTCCTCCGCCATATACAATCAGAATACGGCTTCCGTAAGGCTGAATTTCGCCAGCCAGCTTTTCGATTTGTCCTTTTCCAAAGATAAGTTTCGTTGGATTGTGATAGATAAAATTCTCCATATAATCACTCCTTATGCTTTACGGTATGCTACAATATCCATTTCTACAAGAACGTCTTTCGGAAGACGGCTCACTTCCACACAAGCACGTGCCGGATATGGCTCGGACAACGCTGCTCCATAAATTTCATTCACTGTCGCAAAATCCTCCATGGAATTTAAGAAAATCGTAAATTTCACTGCGTTTGCAAAGCTTAACCCCGCTTCATCTAAAATAGCCTGTAAATTTGCTAATACTTGCTTCGTCTGCGCTTCAATTCCTTCTACGACATCCCCTGTTGCCGGATCAATCGGAATTTGTCCGGAAATATAAAGAAAATCTCCTGCTTCGATTGCTTGAGAGTATGGTCCAATTGCTGCTGGTGCATTATTTGTCTGAATAGCTTTCATAAAAAATCATCCTCCGCCTTGTTTTTTTAGTATCCACTGTTGTCATAATCATCAGTTAATTGCTTGGAAATATGCATTGTAGAACGATTCTTTTCATGCACAAAAAAGATATGACAACACTTCTGTATGTAAAAGCTGCTCTGAATCAAGAGCATTTCACATACTGTTATCATATCAGTTTTCCAGTTCCATTTCTATTGCTTCCTTATAGGACATGACAGAAGAAACATAATAAATGTCTCCATAGCATGCATCTAGTTCTTCTGCTTCTTCTCTCCGGCAGGCATAAATGGAAGCCTCCCTTCCCGCCTCTTCATACATATACTGCGAATAAGCAATGGCAGCGTCCTCCGAATAAGGTTCTTCCATTTCCTGTACATAATCAATAAAACCAGGACCAAAATTATAAGCTTGGACTGCTAATGCGGTATCGCCTTCTGCCTGTTCATACACCCAGGCAAAAAAGGATACTCCCTGTTCAATCGAATGCTCTGGATCATCAATACAGCCCCTTTCCCCGCACAGGCTTTCAGAGGATTGCATCGGATCTGTACCTTGCCCGCCAGATTCCTGCATCATCATAGCAAGAATTGTATTTGTCTCCTCCTCAATCCCGTGCTGCTCCGCATACTTTTCCACGATCGGTCTATATTCCCAAATTTGCTGATTCAAAGATGGGACGGGCTTCGACTCTTCCAATTCTGGTCCAGAATGATCCGAAACATAATTGACTAATAAAGAAAGGAAAATTAATCCGAAAACAAATACCAACCCAATTACCATCAAATATTTCAGTAAATCTGCCAGCTGGCGTTTTTTCCTACGTTTCATATTTTTTCTCCTTTACCCATTCACCTATCCTCAGCATCCCCCATATAGAAATACCATATACAATATGTCCGGCCAGCCAGATAAGCCACGCCTCTATACTGTCTATTTCCGGAGTTCGGTCAGATAGCATCGTTGTCGGGAAAATAAGCAGGCCAATCGCAGCATTACAACATATATAAGGCATCAGATTCTGCTCCAGATGTTTCTTTGTTAATAGGCGATAGAGAAACCAGACAATAGCCACAGAAACACCCAAGTGGAAGGAAAACTCTACCCAATCAGGTAAATTCATTCCGCCAATTACGGGAAAATAATCTACATTCATCAGCAGCGTGTAAACAGGAATTGCTGTCCATTGCTGCAAAGCATATAAGAAACTGCCAAGCACACAGCCGGATACAAAACCAACGATCCAAATCATCTATGTTCCTCCCCATTCAAGCATCTGCAAATAGCTTCTTCTCTCTCCATTTCCCAAAACGATAATATAGAATGGCTACTACACTGCTTAAGATAAAGCTTGCTCCTACACCGATTGCAATTCCAATATCACCGAACAGATAAGAGAACAAAGCAGCCAGCGGATAACGCAGTATCCAGAATGAAATGATATTTAATATAAGGATAGGATACATTGCGCCAGCTGCACGAACAACGCCGTTTAAGATAAAATTAATCCCTAAGAACGGGTAGCATAATGCAACAATCTGAAGATATATCGTTCCAAATTGGACTGCTGCCTCATCCTGGATAAATAATTTTACACCATACTCAGCAAAAATGGCGACGATAATGCCGATAAGAAGCATAATAAGAAAATTATAAATCACACCGTACTTCGCCACATCCCTGACTCTTCCCCAATTTTGTGCACCGATGTTCTGACCAGCCATACTGGAAATTGCAATACTCAAAGCATGTGCAGGCAGCATCAATAAACTGTCCAGACGCTGTGCCGCACTATACCCTGAAACAACCGCTTCTCCCTGTGCCGCCACAACTCCGATAATTGCTGCCGCACCGGCAGAAATCACAGCCATTTGCAGGCTGGAAGGAATACCGATATGCAGAATCAATTTAATTTCTTTCCATTTTGGCAGACTTGGTAAGGTAAACGGTGCTAAATCCTTCTTTATAATATAAAGGAAGCCAATTAAAAAGGAAAACCCTTGTGACACAACTGTAGCATAGCCTGCACCAGAGATGCCCCAGCCAAATACATGAATAAACAGCGGATCCAGCACAGTATTCAACAGGACTGCCGCCGTCACAAAATAAAGCGGTGTTTTACTGTCTCCTATTGAACGCAGGACTGTACTTATAAAGTTATAACCGAATAATAAAAGGATTCCCATAAAATTAATTCGCAGATAAGCAGCAGCGTCTGCAGCCATTACGTCCGGCGTGCCCAGCATTGCCAACAGCACGTCTGCAAAGATATATCCTGACACGCCAAGTAATAATGCAATGGACGTCATCAGAACAACAAATGCATTCAAATAACGCTTAAGACCCTCTTCATTCTGCTTCCCCTGCTGCTGTGACAAAATGGTCAAAGCAGCATTATTTAAACCAATAATCAACGAAAGCACCACAAATATAATGCTCCCGGAAATGGCAACCGCACCCAAAGCATTCGCACCAAGCAGATTACCGACCCACAGACTGTCTACAAATTGATACGATGTTTGCAACAGATTTGCCAAAAGAATTGGTCCTGAAAAATAAAAAAGACTTTTCCCGATACTGCCTTTTGTAAAATCATATTTCTTAGCCATTTATTTGCACTCCTGCTCTTTTCTGAACTCATTCTTTCATTATTATAAAGGGTAAAACACAAAAAAAGAAAGAAGGTCTCCTTTTCAGATGAAAATAAGGAGACCTTCTTTTGGAAGCAGCTTTATTAACTGGCTTGCACTCTGCTGTTTCGGTCTGTTTTTTCCCTTGACATGTACTGGATAACAAACATAATAACAAACATAACAAAGCCTATCGTATCAGAATATCCTTCCGGGTAGATTAACAGAAGCCCGGTAACAATCGCTATAATCCGCTCATACCATTTTACATGACGATACCAGTAGCCAATCATTCCGGCACCAATTGCAACCATCCCCAGCATGGCGGTAATTAATGATAAGATAATTTCAAGTGCTGTTGAATCAATCATTAACAATGTCGGATTTAATACAAACATATACGGAATAATAAACGCAGCAATAGCGAGCCTGGTTGCATTCGCTCCCGTACGTATCGGTTCTCCCCCGGATATACCGCTTGCCGCAAAGGCAGCCAGAGCAACTGGCGGTGTAATATCAGCAACAATACCGAAGTAGAATACAAACATATGCGCAGCCAGGATTGGGATAGCAACCTCTAACTCTCCGTTGAGTGCGACAATTGCCGGTAAAGCAATGGTGGATGTAATAATATAGTTCGCTGTCGTTGGTGAGCCCATTCCAAGAATAATCGATGTAATCATGGTAAATACCAATGTCAGCATCAATTGAATCTCTGGTGATGAAGCAATAGTGCCTGCAATGGAAACCAAACTGTTTCCAAGCTTCAATCCAAGCCCCGTTTTCGTAACTACGCCAACAATAATCCCGGCACATGCGGTGGCTGCGGCAACTCCTAATGCTGTTCTAGCTCCTTGCTCCAGAGCAACGATAAATTTAGCCGGCGTAATCCTCGTGTCTTTTCGGAACAGACTTACAATAACTGTAGCCAGAATACCATAAATGGCTGCTCTTTCCACACTCATCCCGATAAACAAGAAGTAAACAATTGCTAAGATTGGCAGCAATAGATGTATCTTTTTTAAAACACCTATTTTACTCGGAATCTCTTCGTCCGGTAAACCGGTTAATCCTGTTCGTTTTGCTTCAAAGTGTGTCATAATCCAGATTCCTGCAAAGTATAAAATAGCTGGAATAATAGCTGCTTTTGCGATATTCCAATAGCTTTCTCCAGCGAATTCAATCATTAAAAAGGCAGCTGCCCCCATAATTGGCGGCATGATTTGTCCTCCTGTAGACGCTGCTGCTTCTACAGCACCTGCAAAGTTCTTTCGATACCCAAGCTTTTTCATCATTGGAATCGTATAAGAACCTGTGGTTACCGTATTCGCAACAGAACTTCCGGAGATGGTCCCATTTAAAGCACTGGAGAAAATCGCTACTTTTGCAGGTCCCCCTACTCTTTTTCCAGCTATCGATATCGCTAGATCATTAAAATAATTTCCTACTCCTGTCTGCACTAAGAAGGCTCCAAATAAAAGGAATAAGAATATATATGTAGACGATACCTGCAACGGAGTTCCCAAAATTCCTTCTGTCGTAAAGAACATTGATTGAATCAGCTGCTCGAGCGACAGACCGCGGTGGGCAAACATTCCTGGTATGTTCGGTCCGAGAAGCGCATAACCAAGAAAGATAAGCGCAATAATGGTAATCGGCAGGCCTACTGCACGTCGGGCTGCTTCTAATACAAGCAAAATCGCCAGTCCGCCTACAAACATTTGTACTGCAGAAATACCGCCAAATTGCTGTACTAAGGTGTCATAAAACACCGGCCAATATCCACAAACTAAGATAGATAACAACATTAAAACATAATCATACCAAGGAATTTTATCCTTTTTCATCCCGCGGACAGCCGGGAACAATAAGAATATAAGTGACAATGCAAACCCTAAATGAATGGTCCGTTGAATATAAGCAGTAAATTGACCAAAAATGCCTGTATATAATTGAAATACAGAGAATGCAATTAAACCAAGAAAAATAACATGAGCCATCTTACCCTTTAAATTTCTTGTTTTTGATTCTGTATCATATTTCTCCAATAATTCCTGCTGTTCTTTTTCTGAAAGTTGATCATGATTTTTGTCACTCATTGATCTTCTCTCCTTCCCAATAATCAAGCAATGTTATTTTATCTACCTTCACTTTGTACCAATCCCCAGGCACAAAATAATCATTGAAAGGTACTTCACAACACTCCTCGATTTGTTTATTATCCTTCCAGGCTAAACGATGATTCGAAACAACTTCTCCATTACGAATATTTAACGATTCAAATTGATGTTTCATATTTTTTATATGGTATTTCCCATCCTCATAAACAAATTCTTCTCCTTCGCCCGCATTATTTGGCATGCCAATACCAAACTCTTCATAAATTATTTCATATTGCTCGATCATTAAGTCATCTGTTACTCGATATTTCTCCACAACATCTGTTAAATGAATGGAGTGAGTGAACGTAATCGAGAAATGCTCATTCTCTTTTAAAGGTAAAAAAGCCGTCAATTCTCCGGATTCGCCATCGTTAAAAACTAACGCTGTCTGAATCGGATAATTCACGCCAAAACCAATTCCTCCTCCTATCAGGAGTAATACCAGAAGAAGCTTTAACCGCTTTCTCCACATTTCACATCACCTATTTATACAAGCTGTGCTCTGTAAAAAAGCCGGCAGCCTATCCCTGCATATTCTTGGGTGGAGCCGGCTTATTTCATTTATTTATTCGATACCTTCTTCATCAAAGTACCTCTGTGCACCTGGATGCACTTCAATATCAATTCCGTCTAATGCGGTATCTTTTGTGATAAAGGATGCTTTATCATGCGCCATCCCTTCTGCATTTTCATATATTGCTTTGGTCATCTCATAGACGAGGTCTTCAGATAAAGAACTGCTTACAGCCAATGCCGCTAATACAGCAACTGTTTCCACATCTTCACTTAGACTGTAAGTACCTTCTTCAATCGTATCTGCAGCATAGTAAGGATACGCTTCCGTAAGCTCATCGATTTTATCCTGAGCAATCGGGACAATAGATACATCTACAGAAGCAGCCAAGCCCTCTACCGCACCTGTAGGCGTTCCCGATGTAATAAACGCGGCATCAATATTGCCATCCTGGATTCCTCCGGTAGATTCACCAAAGTCCAGGTTTTGAGCATCAATATCATCGATTGTCATATCGTGTACTTCCAGGATTTGTTCGGCATTGATAAATGTACCTGATCCAGGAGCACCAACAGAAACGGTTTTTCCTGCCAGGTCTTCTACCGATTCAATTCCAGAACCCGCCGTCGTTACAATTTGAACCGTCTCCGGGTATAAAGAACCCATTGCCTGTACATTTTCAACAGGTTCATCAAAAGCGTTGATTCCTTCTACAGCATGCGCTACCACATCTGTTTGTACAAAAGCAACGTCTAAATCACCATTTTCAATTGACATCACGTTTTCTGCTGAAGCATTGGAAGAAATCGCATCTGCTGTTACATCTGTATTATCCGAAATGATGGTTGCCATTTCTCCTCCCAGCGGATAATAAGTTCCACTTGTTCCGCCGGTAGCAATCTGAATCATTTCCGGATCTGTACTCGGATCTCCAGCTTCCTCGCCGCCATCGTCTGCATTGCCGTCGTCACCGCCGCCGCAGGCTGCTAATAATAACAATAACGCAAAAATAAGTGCTAGCGGGCTTAACCAATTCTTTTTCATCTAAAAGTCCCCCTTTTACAAAAAAGTATCGTACTTGTAATAAGTTTACAATATTAGTAACATAAACGTCAAATTATTCTCAAAACAGGAAACGATTACATATACAATTTTAAAAATATTCATTACTTTAAACATTCTTTTTACTGTATGATATATAGTGCGAAAACATGCTGTATACTTTTTTTAAGCGATTTCCAAGTATTTCTTGACTACTTTTTGAATATTCCATAAGATTAACATAACCCACTTTCCAACGAGGTGATAAAACATTGTCACTAAAAATGTTAAAGCATGCTATTTATTCCATAAAGCCTTTACCGCCAGTAAAAATATGCTATTTGATTCAATCCGGAGAAAATGAAATCGCTTTTAATGAAAACAAGCCGCTTCGTTCCGCCAGTATTATTAAATTGTTTATCCTTGCCGCTGCCTATTATGAAGAAGAGAAAGGAAAGATTGATTTATCTAAACAGGTGCATCTCTCCTCCTCCGATATGGTCGGCGGTGCGGGAATTATTCCTTATTTATCAGATAAGCAGACCTATACATATCAGCAGCTCCTCGAATTAATGATCATTGTCTCTGATAATACCGCTACAAATGCAGTGATTGATTTCATCGGTTTAGATACTATCCATGCATTTATTCAACAAATAGGCGGAAAGCATACGAAATTAGAGCGAAAGCTGATGGATGATGCAGCAATAAAGCTCGGATTGGAGAATCGGACGAGCTGCTATGATGTCATGCTTCTGCTGGATTTATTGACAGAGCCAAATAACGTACTGCCAAAACACCGTCAGGAGCAAATGCTGACTATCTTGAAAAATCAGCAGTTCAACAGTAAACTGACTGCTTTTTCTGCCTACGATTCCTCCATCAAGACATTTCATAAAACCGGGGAACTGGCCGGGGCAGAGCACGATGCAGCTATTTTTCAAACAGCGGATAAACAGCTCAAAGCAGTTATGCTGACAGAAGGATGGATGAACAATGGAGAGGGACAGCAATTTCATCAGAGAGCAGGAGCACATATCTATCATTATTTGAAAAGTTAAGCAGTCATGCCTCTTTTCTTATAAAAAATACAGCTATCTGTAAGGGGGGAAACAAATGAATATAACACTAGGGGTTTTAGGAGAAAAAACAATCGTTCAAAGAGTACAAGAAATCGCGGAACAATTTCCATCTATTGACGTCCTCCCTTTTATATTATCTGAATCATGCAATGCTGCAGTTCGGGCAGAGGGGGCCATGATGTGTGACGCACTTCTTTTCACTGATTACAGTTCCTACAGTGAAGCTTTAAAACAAAAGCGTCAGCAAATCATGCTTTATATCGCTTACGATGAATATAGTATTTTGTCATCTATCTTACGTATTGGACAGCTTTCTAAGAAAAAATGCATATCCATCGATTATCCGGAAGATATAAAGCACATTGATTTCAAGGATGATATCGCCATGACAGAATATGATTTTATTTCGGCCAGCTATACCAAGCAGAGCTGTTTCAATGTTCAAATGCTGATTGATTTCCATAAGGATCTATTTTTACAGAAAAAAATAGATTTGATTCTGACCTCGAGAAGAGATGTCTATAACGGGCTTTTCCAGGAAGCTTTACCCGTTCATTATATTCCAATGCCTGATAAACGTATTTATCAGGCATTGGAAAAAGTAGTACAAACACTGGAGGTACAGAAGCATTCAACCGGCCTTGTAGTAACAGGTATTTTATTTTTAAAAGAAAGCCTCCCTATCCATATGCATCATCAAATACATACAGAAGTCAGAAAATATGTCAGTACATTTTGTCAAAAGTATGAGGCTATACTTTTACCGAATAAAGATAATCATTATTTTATCATCGGTACAAGCAAGCTGATTAAAGTGATTAAAGAAAACTATCGTGACTTTCCCTTTATCGATGAGGTAGAAAAGCTTGCCGGCTGTTCTATTGGACTGGCATTTGGACTTGGATTGAATCCTCTTTCTTCCCAAAAAAATGCGTTTATGGCCCTGGAAGCCTGCCGTAATGATCGGCATAGCCTCAGCTATCTGGTTAATGAATGTCAGGAAATCATTGGCCCTATCGGCCAGCGGAAACATATCGACACCAATAAATTATTTCATGAGCTTGTTCATCAGGCCCGCTTAAACAATGAATTATCTTATCTTTTTATTCAATTTATTGTTGAACGCAATAATGAACCATTCTCTTCAAACGATATTGCAATATTTTATCAGGTCAGCAAGCGCAGTGCCGAACGGACTGTAAAAAAATTGCTGTCCGGAGAGATTATTAAAATTTCCGGCAAGGAAAGTCCCTATTCGAAGGGAAGACCCAGAAAGCTGTTCAGTTTAAATCAATAATTCCAAACAAAAAAGACGGAGCATGGCCGTCTTTTTTGTTATTTAGAAAGGAATATTCTACATTGATGTCTACAAACTTAAAAGTTCTTTAATATCATCCTCGCTTAGAGAAGAAAGCATCGTTTCTCCAGGCTGAATGACCTGATCAATTAATTCTCTTTTCTTTTGCTGCAGCTCATAAATTTTTTCTTCAATCGTGCCTTCTGTCACCAGACGGATGACCTGCACCACATTCTTCTGTCCGAATCGATGCGCTCTCCCAGTCGCTTGGTCTTCTACGGCCGGGTTCCACCATAAATCATATAAAATAACCGTATCCGCACCAGTCAAATTCAGACCAGTCCCTCCTGCCTTCAGGGAAATAAGGAATATTCCTTTTTCTCCCTGATTAAATCGTTCGCTCATTTCGACACGATTTTTAGAAGGGGTTTCGCCACTCAGATAAAAGTAGTCATGCTCTGCTGCCTCTAACCGTTCGCGAATAATGTCTAACATGCTGGTAAATTGGGAGAAGATAAGCAGTCTTTTGCCGTTGTTGATTGCTGTTTCTACTGTTTCCATCAGCTGCTCCAGCTTGCCGGATCTTCCTTCATAGTTTTCGACAAACATGGAAGGATGACAGCAGATCTGGCGCAGTCTCGTTAATCCTGCTAAAATCTTCATTCTATTCTGCTGGAAAGAATCCTCCTGCATGGACATCGCTGCTTCCTGCTGCAGCTTCCTTAAATAACCGACATATAAATCCTTTTGATCATTTGTTAATTCCGAAATATGCACGGATTCGATTTTTTCCGGAAGCTCTTTGAGCACATCCCGCTTCAAACGCCGTAAAATAAACGGTTTTGTAATGGCGGCTACTTTGCTGGAATCAAGCTGCCTAAATGTCTTCTGATCCGGCATTAATCCAGGCAGGACTACCTGAAAAATGGACCACAGCTCTTCAATCGAATTCTCAATCGGTGTGCCGCTTAACGCAAACCGCCGTGTAGCATGAAGTGTACGGATGGCTTTCGAGGTTTTCGTCTGATAGTTCTTAATATACTGCGCCTCATCCAGCAATAATGTTTGGAACATAATCTCTTGATAATAGTCAATATCCTGACGCAAGGTTGCATAAGAAGTAATCCAGACATCTGTCTCTGAGGCGCTTTCCATTCGCTTATGCCTCTCCGCCGGCTGCCCGGTCAAAATAACCGATGTTAAGTGCGGGGCAAACTTCTCCAGCTCACTTTTCCAGTTATATACTACAGAAGATGGAACTACAATCAGATGCGGGCCGACAGGATTCTCTTCCGTTTCAGACGTAATATAGGCGATACTCTGCAAGGTCTTTCCCAGCCCCATATCATCTGCCAGAATTCCGCCGAGCTGATACTGACTCAGAGATTTAAACCATTGGTAACCAACCTTCTGATAAGTTCGCAAGGAGGCCTGCAGGTTTTCAGGCAGTTCATAAACCTGTTCCTCCGGCGACTTCAAATGGCTTAATAATTCTCTGAAATTCGAATCATACTGTTTTTTTGTATCGAGCAGCTCATCCAGCTGGGCACCGCGATATACCGGCATCTGTACCTGACCGTCCTGAACGGCATCCTTATCCATTCCCAATCCGTCAAAAAACCGCTGGATGGAAGCAAATTCTTCCGTATCCAAATCCAGCATTTGACCGGAATTCAAACGAAAATAGCGTTTCTTTTCAATCACAGCCTGAAGAACTCGATTAATTTCATTATCGTCTACTCCATCAATGGAAAAACCGATTTCTAATAAATTATTTTGCCCCTCCATCCGGACACTCGTGCTCGGCTGCGGATCATAATCAAAGAACAGCCTTTTAAAATCGCTGGACAGAAACAGTTCTACATCCTTATCTAAGGAAGGTAAAATCTTATATAAGAAATAATAGAGGTCTTCTTCATCCACAGACATATAAAGTTCTCTGCCATTATATTTGAAATTTGCTTCTTCGATATGCTGCATAATAAGACTTTCTTTATCCACATCCCGAATCAGCATCACATCCGTATCTTTTTTTCCTTGAAAGGGGTCAATCACATGTGTGCCATAATGATATTCCAGACGCCCGACAATTAAATCCTCCCGTAATTCTAAATAGCATCTTGCTTTTAACGGCTCCTTGATGACCTCATCCGCAATACGTTCATCTAATTGAACCTGGCCGACTGTCTCCAGCGCCGGCATAATTTCAGAGAGAAAGGTATCTGTCTGTTCAACAGGAACATCAAAGTAAATATTCTCTAAACGAAACATTTCCAATTCCTTCAAAACAGGAACTTGCTCTCGTTTAGGAAAATAGAAAACACCGTCTAAAAACAATACATCATAGTTAGGGAAGAATGTCATTTCATTTCCCTGCTGCAGATTAAGCGAGATATGCTGATCGTTTTTCATAACGTCAAATTGAAAAGGCAGCTCTCCGTCAACGATTTGCACCTCTTTATATTCTTCCCGCTCTGTTTTCACAGCCGTTTCCCGTTCCATTAATTTATATAATAAATTTTTTGCAAGTACCGGCGGAATCAGAAGATACCTTTCACTGCTTTTTTTCCCTGCATAATTATAGGAATCATACAGGTCAGCACTCTTGCTTGCCTGATACAGCAGCTCAAAAATCTCTTGATCTGCTTCTTCCACGACATGCTTCCCTGCTTGAAATGTAAACTTTTTAGAGAAATAATGATCTCTTTTTCTAAAATAATTTTCTAAGAAGTCCGCTGCATTCTTTACCACATAGCGATGCTTCTCGCCAATTTTCAATTCAACCTGCAAATGTCTCAAATAAGACCAGCTTACAATATACTCTACCTTTACCGGATGCTGATAAGAAGTGTTTTCTGTGACACTTCTCGTTCCCCGGATAGCTTCCATAAAACGATTTAAACGATAGTGATTTACTTTCGGTTTCACATCACTGTTTTCATAGCTTTGAACCGCTAATAAGGCGGCTACGATGTGCTTGCAATAGCCGTACACCTCAAATGCAGGACAATCGCAATGCATGTCGATGGAACCCTGCTGCAAATCATTAGTATTCACTTCTACAAAGTAATCTTCTGTACCCTGGACTGTTGCCGACCAAGTCAACTGATTCGGATTATACATTAAATCCTTTACTTTATTGGTTCTAAAGTAATTCAGACCACGACGGTAAAAATTATCAGGAAACGCATTTTTTATATTGATATCTTTAATTTGTTTCAAATCTGTTAACCCACCTTTATGTTGTCAGATGATTTCCCAAGGGCAGTAAATACATAAATCAGTATGGAAATAACGATAGAGCCTGCTGCTATTAAATAGATAGATGTATAGTTAAGCATAGCTGCAATCTGCCCGAACAAAATTGCCCCGACGCCGACTCCAAGATCAAAACAGGAAAAGAAGGTCGCATTTGCCATTCCTTTCCGGTCAGCTGGCGCCCGATTGACCGCCCATGCCTGCAGGGCAGGCTGTACTGCCCCAAATCCCAGTCCAAATAAAGCTGCTGCTGTCAATAAGACAGTTATGTTGGGCAGCCAGGCTAAGAGAAGCATAGACAGGAATATAAGCGAAACTGCCGGCAGAAAAATCATTTTATGACCTTTTCTATCATATAGTCTGCCCGAAAACAGCCGCGAAACCATAATAAATACTGCAAAAATAAAGAAATAGATTTGAATCCCCTCTACGCCTCTTTCCTGCGCATGCAGAGGCAGAAATGTCGCTATTCCACCAAATGCAAAGGTAATAAAAAATAGCAGAATCGATGGCTGCAGGGCGCTTTTTTCCAGTACGTCAAAGCGCGCAACCTTTGTTTGATGAGCCGGGTCAACTTTTTTATAGCGGATGCGCATGGCAAAAAGAAACGCCACTACACCACCAAATGCACATAGTAAAAAAAGCTGCTGATAGGAGATAAGCACAACCAGCGTCAGGCCTAAACTTGGTCCGAAAGACAACGCAATATTTCCGGATAAACCAAAATAGCCCATTCCTTCCCCTCTCCGCTTTGGCGGGATCAAATCGGTTGCTATTGTTCCTCCGGCTGTTGTTGAAAATCCCCAGCCGATACCTTGAATAATTCGTATTATAATTAAAATTAAAATGCTCGCTGTAAACGCAAATGCTCCTACAGAGAGAACAAAAATCCCTAATCCGATTAAGTAAACAAACCCTCTCCCCTTATTTTCGAGCGCATGCCCGGCATAGGGACGTATCAGGAGGGCAGAAAACGTAAAAATACCTACAATGATTCCCACCATTTGATCGCTGCCGCCAAGATCCTTCACAAACAGAGGTATGGTAGGTATTGTCATTTGAAAACCTAAGAAAATAAAAAAGTTCGCTATCCAAATATATAAAAAATCCCGCGAAAAAATCTTATCATTCTGCGAGACGGCTTGCGCTTGAACCGACGACATAAACATCCTTCTTTCATTTTGTCATTCCTAAGCTATTATACAGGAGTTTCTCAGCAAATAACATGAAAAGAATTTGGAGGAGGTTCTTCCGCCCCATAAAAAATACAGGAGAGCGGGGGTATCCTGCTCTCCTGTATTTTTTATATTTTTATTTAATCCGCTGCTTTAAGCTGCATTGGTTTCAGGCTGTTTTCCTTTTCTCACACGCTGATTCCAGGTTTCTTTAAGATAAGGCATTACCCAGCGGTCCAGACCATATCTTCCAGCATTTGCACCAGCGATAGCAATGAAGATTCCTAAGATAGCCATTTGCGGGTTTGTAGAGAATGTTCCGCTTAGCAAGAAAGAGAAGTTCATCACAACGCCCATAAGAGCAGCAAGGTTTGTAAAAATACCTAAGATTAGTCCAAGTCCAACCAGTACTTCTCCCCACATAACAAATACAGAAAATAGTCCAGCGTTCGGAATTGCTACAGTTTCAAGAAATGTTGCCCACCAGCCCTGTACAGCCGGGTTTTCTCCAGTTGTTTGTGCAATAGCACCTTGCAAATAACCACCTGCATCAAATTCACCGCCTACAATTTTGCCCCAGCCAGAGGTCAGCCATCTAAATCCAAGATAAAGTCGAATAATCACCCAAAGCCCCGCAACGTACTTGTTTGTTCTTAAAAAATTCATCATGTCAATCTCTCCCTTTATTTAATAAAATAATTTGTTTTTAACATGTTCACTGTTTCACATTTATTTAAAGAGGATATCCTTTAGTACACTTTTATAATATCATGCAGATACGCATCAGTAAATACTAATTTGTGAATTTATTCACATTTTATTCCGAATATGAACAAATGATGAAGGTAAATTATGGATAATTTATATCTACATAAACACGGATATTTTATTCGCTCTTTTCTTTTACTTTTTAAAATGAAACACACCCCTCATGGATTTTAAATATGCACATTTCCCTATACCGTTTGGTAGTAAATTAAAAAATACCATATATTAATGAGTCAACACCAAAATCTATGATTGGAAAATATAATTAAATGTGATAAAAACAACTAGCTAGCGACAGTTTTAATGAGATGAGTAATCGCATCGGTCGCACTAAACTGACAACATTGCTGCGATTACTCATCCCATTAAAAACATTTGTACGTTGGAAAGCGGAGCGGTTGGTTGCAGGAGCGATACACAATCATCAATTCCAAAAAGGAAGGAGGATAACTGACGGACAATTCTCCGTAATAAATTACCAGTAATAATCATTTTTTTGAAACCATTCAAACAGGGTTTCCGTACAATAAAATAAGAAGAATTTTCCGTTTTTATAATGGGATGAACGAGGAGTGTTTATATGAAGACCTTATTAACCGTTCAGAACCTTAAAAAATCTTTTAAGGATAAGGAAGCTTTAAAGGGAATTTCCTTTGAAGTAAACCGCGGCGAAATCATGGCTATACTAGGGCCAAACGGGGCGGGTAAATCTACCACGATTCGTAATATTATGGGTATCATGTATCCGGACAGCGGGGAAGTTCACTTCCATCAGCAGTCGGGAGAAGCCATTCCTAAATCTAAAATTGGTTATCTTCCTGAAGAAAGAGGCCTCTATAAAGATGTCAAGGTGATGGATATTCTCTTATACCTTGCTGATTTAAAGAATTACCCTTTAGATAAAGCAAAGGAACGCATCTTAACCTATTTAAAGAAATTTGATTTAGAAGGAAAGGAAAACACCTCTGTCGAAGAACTCTCCAAAGGAATGAGTCAAAAAGTACAATTTATCGGTTCTATTCTTCATGAACCAGACCTGCTCATTCTGGATGAACCTTTTTCCGGTCTCGATCCAGTCAGTCAAGAGATTTTCAAAGATGAAATCGCTTCTTTAGCTGCGAACGGAACGGCCATTCTGCTTTCATCACATCAAATGAATCTTGTGGAGCAGATGTGTGACCGGCTTTTTATGATACAGCATGGCCAGAAAGTGATTTATGGCACGTTGGACGAAGTTAAAAAGCAATATGCCAATTTCAAATGCATCTTGCATGGTGAGAATCCGCCCGCTCTGCTGGAGAAAATCCCTGAAGTCGACCGGATTGAGCATAATGGCAGCCGTTCGATTCTCCATCTGCAAAAAGGGGTCATCCCTCATTATTGGCTAAAGCAATTACCTGCAGAATTAGATGTACAAGAGCTACATATTAACCGTATTTCTCTGCACGAAATTTTTATTGATATTGCTACAGATAAGCATCTTATCTCTCAGGAAGGAGGTGCCTGAAATGCAGAACTCGCTAAAAGTAGCAAAATGGGAAATAAAACGGAATTTAAAAAATAAAACATTTGTCATCGGATTATTTATTACACCGGCTTTATTTATTTTATTCTTCTTCCTCGCCTCTTTATTTTCTTCAGATTCAGATGAAGCTGAAACTATGACAGTCTATGTAAATGATGACATAGGAATATATGAAGACATCGAGGCGATTAATGAAGAACGTGGTTTTGACTGGGAGCTTCACTCTACTGATACATTAAAATCGGAAGTAACAGAAGTGAATGAGCCTTATACAGCGTATCTGTTTATTAATGAACAATCCTTGGAGGAGAACCGAATCGCCACTTATACAAGCGAGGAAGCTGATCCATTATTTCCTGGGCAATTACAGGCGTTAAGCGGACCCGTCCAGGTAATGAAAGCGAAAGACTCTGGTCTCAGTGAACGGGAAATAAACCAGCTGCTTGAGCCTGTTTCCTTCGCAGAGGGCACTAACCAGGATGAAGCAGCGACAAGCGAAGGCAGTGGGATTGCTTCCCTGGAGGATCCTTGGGAAAGTATCCTGCCAGGTGTTTTTGCCGGGGTAATCATGCTTTCCATCACTTTTACAGGGATGGCTATTTTTCAAAGTGCTTCCCAAGAGAAAAAAGATAAGATTGCAGAGATTATTTTATCCTCTCTAACACCATCCGAGCTGATGCAGGGGAAAATTATCGGTTATTTTATCTTAGGTCTTATTCAAGTTACAGTCTATATTGCCGTCCTGCTGCCGTTTATTATCTGGCAGACAGAAGTTCCGGTTTTAGAATACCTGCTTGTCCCGAGAACGCTTCTATTTGTATTTATCGCTCTCTTGAGCTATCTGATGTTTGCAGCCATTTTCGTCGGCGTCGGTGCAACCATGTCGGATGTGTCCAGTGCTGGTAATCTGCAAGGTTTTGTAATGATGCTTCCATTTTTGCCATTTATCATTATTGGACCGGTAATCAGTAATCCGGATGGTATCCTTGCTACCGTGAGCACCTACATTCCATTCACAGCACCTTCTGTATTGCTCATGCGGTTGACCATGCTGGATGATTGGCCTTGGATAGAGATTATGATTGCCTTTGCTGTGATTATTTTAAGTATCCTTCTTTTTATGAAGATTGCCGGGAAAATTTTCAAAGTCGGAATTCTTTTATATGGAAAGAACGCCACACCAAAAGAAATCTGGAAATGGATTCGTATGTAGAGCTATTTTCGGGCTCACTACCATGGCAGCACCCTTTTTTTCAGCGCCCAGGGCCAGATGCAGCCGATTCTAATTACGAAGGAAACACCACAATATCATATGATGATAAAACAGAGACAGAAGCAGTTCATCCTGCTCTCCTGCCTCTGTTTTTTTCGTTCATGCATACACTGACAAGGTCATACATATTCTTTATCATATTGCTTTTTAAGTAAAAATCTAAAAATCTAAAAATCTTCATACTAAATAAATGATAGAATCCCTTCCATTCATTGCAAGCTGCTATCTTTATTTCCTCTCCCCCGCTTCTTCATTTATCATGGAGAACTGCCCGTAAACCCCGTCTCACCATAAAGAGTGAATTTAAATTTATTCAGGCGGGAGAGAACAGATATGGACTCCCTGAATTATTCAGGCTAATTCAGCTGGAGAGGAGCAACAACTCCTGCTGCATGAAGTTTCGTTTTATATAGAAGGAGGATGTTTATGAGTACGATTGTGTTTCATGGATCAACACGCCAAAACAGTAATACAGAAATATTAACCTATGAAGCTGTGCCTAAAAGTCAGGGCACGCACGTTTATTTACGTGACTATATTATTCATCCCATCATTGATCAAAGACATGATATGAATGGATTCACCCCAGTAAATGACGATCATACAAAACTTATTGATATGCTGTTAGAACATGATACGCTTGTTTTTGCCACCCCTATTTATTGGTATAGTATGTCCGCTCTTATGAAGCTGTTTATTGATCGCTGGTCGCAAATCTTAAGAGATTCAGATTATCCTGATTTCAGAGAAAAACTGTCTCAAAAGAAGGTATATCTAATTATCGTCGGGGGTGACAATCCATTTATTAAAGGGCTGCCGCTTATTCAGCAATTTCAATATATATGTGACTTTTATAAAATGCATTTTGCGGGATATGTGATTGGAAAAGCCAGTAAACCAGGTGACATATTACATGATAAAAGAGCTTTTAAAGCTGCTTCCACACTGCTTTCTTTTACGGATGACTAGGATTACAATCCTTTCCTGTTGATGACGCCAACAGGGATTTATCAATTAAATATAAATAATTCCCTTAATGAAAGAATTGTTATTATTTTCCCAAAATAACTACTTAATCCTAAATGAATCTAAAAATGCTAGTCTTATTTAATTATTTTTCCCTTTCCAGGTTTAAACTCTTCTATGTTTAGGCTATTCTATTAGTATCCAATCATGTAATTCATTTTAGTCATCTAGAGGAGGATTCAATGGAAAAGAAAACAAAGAAGATTTATCTATTGGCTGCAATATTATTTATACTTAGTTTTTTCTTGCCGAATGCAAGCTTGGCAAATGGCGACAGTTATGAAGTAAGCTCTGCTGTGTTAAACATCCGAAGCGAGCCGTCTAACGATGCGTCTCTGGTTGGTCAGTTTACAAAGGGAGATAAGGTGAATGCGTTTGACGAACAGCATGGTTGGGTTCAGACTTATTATGGCGGTGAACCTGTATGGGTCGCCAAGCACCATCTTATTTCAACTGGCGGCCCCAGTCAGGAAGAAGCTCCAGCTGCAGAAGAAACAGTAAATGAAGAACCGGCTGCAGAGCCGGCTGTAAATTCTTCCGGATCAGTGACTGTTTCTGCTGACAGCATTTATGTCCGGTCCGGTCCGAGCACATCAGATACGATTATTTCCTATGCTTATCAAGGAGATTCCTTTGATGTCAACTCCACTTCAGCGGATTGGATTGAGATTTCCTTAGGCAACGGCGAAACAGGATGGATTGCTTCCTGGCTGACAACAGATGGAAGCAGCAGTGAAGAAGCAGCAACAGAAAATACTGCTCCAACTGTCGAAGCAGCTCAGACACAGTCCAGCAGCTCTGGTTCTCTATCCGGACACACCATTGTCATTGACCCTGGTCATGGCGGGAAAGATCCGGGAGCCATCGGATTAAATAATATCTATGAAAAAGATGTTGTCACCTCTACAGCAGATTATGTTGTGCAGCAGCTGGAAGAAGCCGGAGCAAATGTAATCATGACCCGAAATGGCGATTATTTTGTTTCATTAGACGAAAGAGCACGAATCAGTAACAGCTATAATACCGATGCTTTTATCAGTTTACATTATGATAGTTTCTCTGCTGTGCCAGTGAGCGGAGTAACAACTTATTACAACTCTGATTCTGATGCTGCTTTAGCCAGCTCACTTAACAGCACTCTGTCTTCTACTGTTTCTCTGCCATCCAGAGGCACACAACAGGCGGGATATAAAGTGCTCGAAAACACAAATGCGCCATCTGTGCTGATTGAACTTGGCTATATTACCAATCCGCATGACCTAACCGTTGTGCAGACAGGTGACTATCAATCTAGCGTAGCCCGCGCAATTACCAATGGACTTATTAATCATTTAAATTAATAGGATGAAACGGCTTCGAAAATACTTCGAAGCCGTTTTTTCATGCTGATGCATTTCTTTAGAATGAGAAGATAGCATGTTATACTTTAATCAATCTATAAGTCAAAAAGCGAGGTATACCTATGCATCCTGCTACAAAACAAATAATTGAAACAACACGTGAACAATTTCAACTGACTGATTTTTATTTAGAAAACTATGATTTCGTTCAGCATGAGGAAGACCAAATTCATTTAAGTATGACTTGGCTCCCAAATGGAATAGATAAAACCGATGATTTAAACCCGGCTGGAACTGTTGAAATAGCTGTGGATACCGACACAAAAAAACTGAATCATATTATTTTTGTGAAGGGAGAAAATCGGTTACCTGCTGAGTTATTTCCACAAGCGGATAACATGGAAGCCATGATTGAATGGATAGAGGAGCAGACCCAATTAGATTACGGCAGACAGTTCAAGCTTGTAAATGAAGCAAAAGAAAAAATTGTTTTCCACGCTGCTGTGGATAATATCAGACTTTTCCCCGGAGGAACAATCACGATTTCTTTTAATGAGGAAGGAATGTTATCAAGCTTCTATATGCATGGAAAGTTTGCGGATGAATCACAAATTCAATGGGAGCCTTTTAATTTAGTAGATGAGGTTATCTATCCTCTGGCAAGGCAGCATTGTAAGCTTATTGAAGTCCCGGACGAATTGACTGCTGCTTGGAAGCCGTTCTATGTTATATCCAGCTTCCTTATTCCAAATCGAATTCCTGATTCTATTATCTATTTCAATCAGGCAGAGAACAATCTTTCTTACACACCTCTTGATACGATTTTAACCTGGGAGGAGCCTTCCACGGAGAGATTAGAGAAAAAGGAAATCGATTTAAAGCATACCTTTACAGAGGAGGAAGTTTTTCAAAAGAACATAACTCCAGATAACAATAGGCCCATTGAGAAGGACACCATAGAGAAGATGGTAACCGAGATTACGGATATGCTGCGGAAGGAGTTTCCAAACGACAGCGGGCGTTGGCGCCTGACTTCTGTAAAACGTGACAGTGGGTATTTATTAGCAAGGTTGGACCCTGCAGCACCTGTACCAAAGGTTCTTTATCCATCCTTGAAGCTGTTGATCAATCCAGAGACATTACAAGTTGATAATTACATGGACACAGCAGCGTTATTGGAAGCTTTTGATTTCCTTGCTGATGCGGAAGCAGTAAAAGTGGATACAGAAGCAGCTGCCGGGCGTTTATGCGAGCATATCGAAGTAGAACCTGTATATGTTTATGATAAGCAAACAAAAATGTATCAATTATGCGGAAAGGTAACAGGCGGTTCCTATGCTATCGATGCCGTTACAGGAGAACTATCCACGATAGACGAGTAGTGTTGTGAATAAGTTATAAATTTATCCACAGGTTTATTTTTCTGAAATACGAAAGAAGCTTTTACGTTATATAACGTAAAAGCTTCTTTTCTTATAAGTCATCAAAACCGTTTAAATCACTAGTTTTCGTATATTGACGTGATTTCTGTTCAAAGAAATCCGTTTTTGTTCCATCCACGTTATCCACATATGCACGAATCCATTTCATAGGATTATCCACATGTTCTGGATAAAGTTCTTCTAATCCCATCATACGCAGCATTTTATTGGCACGGTATTTGACATAGCCGTCCAGCTCATCCATATCAATTCCTTCCACACCTGCAAGCGCATAATGTGACCATTCTAATTCCAGTTCAACAGATTGATGGAAATGGTCATAAACCCATTGAATGAATTCTTTATTATTATGCTCCGGATTCTCAGCTAATGTAGCCCGGAACAGTTCTGTAATAAAGCGGCCATGCTCCAATTCATCACGGTTGATATAGCTGATCATCGTAGAGGTCCCTACCATTTTATTCTGTCTCGCCAAATTATAGAAGAAAGCAAATCCAGAATAGAAAAACATTCCTTCTAACAGCGAAGTATATACTAATGTTTTAAGGATATTTTCTATTGTCGGATTTTCCACAAACGTATTATATTGCTCTGTTAACAGTTCGTTCCGTTTCATCAATAATTCATCTGTTCTTCCTAATTGGAATGATTCATTCTGTTCATTCCAGGAAACGACAGAGGATAGAACATAAGAATAACTTTCATTATGCACTGCTTCCTGTTGCGCGATAACCGCCATAATTGATTGGACAGAAGCATCTGTTGCATAGAGTGAAATCAACAATGCTGTTCTTGTTTGCGGTGCGTCCAATGTGGATAACAGCCCAATTATTTTCAAATACGCATCCTGCTCTTCTTCAGACAGGGTGGGAAACTGTTTTACATCACTAGACATATTTATTTCATCGGCCTGCCAATAGTTTCCGACAAGTCGTTTATATATTTTATACCAATGTGGATAAGCAATATCATTCCAATTTAGAATGCCACTTGATTGGCCTCCAAATACGCCGGTTGATTTATTTGGAAAACGCGGTTCTAACGTTTTAGCACGCTCAAGCGTAACTTTTTGCATGATTCAGCACTCCTTCTAACCACTGTTCAATCTTATTCTCCTGTGATCCACGCGGCGATTGTTCGATTTTAAGAGCCGGATAACTGCTTCCATAAAAATGGGCTAATTTATCTGCAGCTTTGCAAAACAAATCATCCCCGCCAAATTGTGTATCACCAGTTCCGAAAATAACCATATTTCCGGGTTTATATCCTACTTCTATAACAAAATCCTTTACCTCATCTGGTGTAGCTCCTCTTTCCCAAGTGAAGGTACCCAAAAATACAAGGTCATAATCAGCAGGATCGTTGAGTGCATCGATGCCGATTCGATGCCACTCAACTGTTACCCCTTCTTTATTTAAATAATCCCCAATATACGCAGCAACTTCTTCTGTATTACCACTGTAGCTTAAATACGCAATGAGAATCCTCAACTTTGACACCACTCACACTCTTCGACATCGTTGGATGTGGAACGGACATAATATGTCGTTTTTAATCCTTCATTCCATGCCTGTAAGTGTAAGTCGAGTAATACAGATGCGCGAATCGTATTCGGTACATAAATATTAAATGATAAACTTTGATCAATATGACGTTGGCGTTTTGCATTCTGACTGACAGAATAACGCTGGTCTACAATATATGCAGAACGGCGATAAATATTATACGTGTTATGATCTAAAGCCGGCGCTGTAACAGGTATTTTAAAATCCTTCTTTTCTTCATGATAGAACACTTGGAAAATCGGGTCGATACTTGCTGTCGAACCAGCAATCATTGCCGTTGTAGAGTTCGGTGCAACAGCCATTAAATAACCATTACGGATTCCATTCTCTTTGACTTCTTCTTTTAATGCAGTCCATTTAGAGTCTGTATAGCCTTTTTGGTCAAAATAAGCACCTGTGCTCCATTTACTTCCTTCATAAACAGAATAAGCACCTTTTTCTTTACTTAACTCCATACTGCTTTTAATCGTTAAATAAGCAATATTTTCGTAAAGTTCATCTGCATATTGAACAGCTTCTTCTGTTTCCCAGCCGATTCCTTTTAGCGCAAGAAGATGATGCCATCCAAACGTTCCAAGACCAATAGCGCGATATTTTTGATTTGTAATCGTTGCCTGCATAATCGGCAGCGTATTAATATCAATCACATTATCCAGCATTCTTACCTGTATCGGAATCAGACGCTCTAATACATCATTGGAAACAGCTCTTCCAAGGTTGACCGAGCTCAAATTACAAACCACATAGTCTCCAGCTTTATATTTTCTTACAATTGTATTTTCACTCTCTAAAAATTCTTCTACAAATTCAGTAGGCGACTGATTTTGTGTGATTTCTGTACACAGATTCGAGCAATAAATCAAACCTTCATGTGAATTTGCATTTTGACGGTTTACTTCATCACGGTAGAACATGAAAGGCGTGCCAGATTCTAACTGAGAACGCATCAAACGCTTCATAATTTCAATCGCCGGTACTTTTTCTTTTGATAAATCTTCATTTGCGACACATTCTTCGTATTTTTGACGCCATGAACCATTTCCTTTTTCTTCATCATAAAAGTCCTCTAGAGAATAGCCCATTACCTGACGTACTTCATGCGGATCAAATAAATACCAATCGCCGCGGTTTTCAACCTGCTCCATAAAGTAGTCCGGCAAGCATACGCCAGTGAAGATATCATGCGCACGCATGCGGTCATCCCCATTGTTAAGCTTCAAATCAAGGAATGATTCGATATCACGATGCCATACATCTAAATAAATCGCAATCGCACCTTTACGGGTTCCAAGCTGATCCACGCTGACTGCTGTATTGTTTAACTGTTTGATCCATGGCACAACACCGCTGGACATTCCTTTAAATCCTTTGATTGAGCTGCCCCGTGCACGAATTTTACCCATGTAAACACCGATTCCGCCGCCGTTTTTAGAAAGCTTGGCAATATCGGTATTACTGTCGTAAATCGCCTGCAGGCTGTCGTCTACAGTATCAATAAAGCAGCTGGAAAGCTGGCCATGTGTTTTTCCCGCATTGGTTAATGTTGGTGTCGCTACAGTCATATATAGATTACTTAATGCCCAGTAAGCTTCCTGAATATATTCCACCCGTTTATTTTGCGGCTCATCCTGCATAAGGTGCATCGCAATAATCAGCCAGCGCTCCTGAGGAAGCTCAAATACACGCTTCTGATGATCCGTTGCTAAATACCGTGTAGCAATGGTATAAATTCCCAAATAGTTAAATAACCTATCTCTTTCCGGTACAATCAGTCTTCCAATTTGATCAATTTCTTCTTTTGAGTATTTTTCCAGAAATGAAGGTGTATAAATGCCCTCATTGGTTAACATGTTAATTAAATGATAAAAGGAACCATATTTTTCTCTTTCGTCATAGCCGCGGTTGGCAGCAGCTTCTTTATATAAATTCTCCACGTAAATTCGTGCAGCTGCATACGTCCAATCCGGATTTGCTTCATCTATATTTTCAAGGGCTGTCTGAATAATGGTATCATTCACTTTCGTACTGGAAGTAACCCCTTGTGTCTGCTTTTCTGCTTTTTGAAACCAAGCATCAGCATCTACTTTCAAACCTTCTGATGCACGATTGATTTTTTCTTGAATCGATGTCGGATTAATAATAATGGTCATTTTTATGCCTCCTGTAATCATATGTATCTATTTAAAATCAATTTATTTATCATAATAAAAATAAACTTATACTCTTCCAACGGCTTTACAGCATATTTCTCCAAAATAATAAGCGCCTTGTGAGGCAAATCTGCTGATGAATGAAATGATAAAAAGTAATCTGTTATCCGTACTATATATAGTAGATTACTCCATTTTAAATACAATCAGTTGATGGAGGAAACCAAGGTTACAGCAGGCTTCACCATTTCAGCAATTCAGACATTACCCTGACAAGACACAATATGTAGTGCTAAACGTTTTTCGTTTCGCCTATATCTTGTATTAAACACTATCATAGATTATTCAACTACGCAAGATTTTAATTCGAGATAGGATGTTATAACTAAAATCTGTTTTTGTCCAAAAAAACAAATGATTTCTGCACTATCTGCTTAAAATAGCAAAGGGGGAACAACGTATGGTTAACGTTATTTTTTGAACCGCTCATACTTACGATTCATTTATCATACAGCGAATAAGATTTTTTAATTGAATGTAACGTGATATATTTAGTTGAAATAAAGATTTTAGCTTCTATCTGCACTCTGGAAATACACTACGCTAGTTAAAGTGCTTATTATAGAAAAAATTAATTTTGTCAGATGCAAAAGATAGATTAAATAATTCAACTTAAATGGATAGATATAAAATTTCTATCAAAAATAGAATCCGCTAATTTTTATTAAACTCAAGTTCTCATTATAGCTTAATTTAATAGAAATAAAAGTATTTAGAAACGATTTTTATTGGCAATTTTTTATCCACATTTACCCCTGTGGATAATGGGTGGATAACCAAAAAGTTATCCTTTAGATTTCCACAGAATTATCCCCAGATATGTATAAATAAAAGCGGGTTTTATAATAGCATAAGAAAAATCAAAAATATCACTTGGTCTTTAAAACATCGGTGTTCTCGCCAAAGAGATGTCCGCTACAACGGTTTTCGATGGAGCGAGTAACCGCAAAAGCTCTTCGATGGGACGAGTAATCGCAGTCCCAGTCCCTGCCTCAGTGGGAAGACCCCGCAGGAAAAAAAGTGTTCTTCTTTTTACCCTCAGGGCATAAGTGCGACTTTAGCTCTGTCTGCGCCTGCCGGCTTGCCAATCGCTAAGTCTTCTTTTCACCCTCGGGGCATAAGTGCGACTTTAGCTCTGTCTGCGCCTGTCGGCTTGCCAATCGCTAAGTCTTCTTTTCACCCTCGGGGCATAAGTGCGACTTTAGCTCTGTCTGCGCCTGTCGGCTTGCCAATCGCTAAGTCTTCTTTAAAGGAGATGAGCTCGGGGGCCATGGAAAGCGTAGTGTATTTCTGAGGCCTAAGATTACTCATTCCATGAAGCCCGTTGGAGCGGCTATCCTCAACATTTTATTTCTTACTCTTATAAAAAAGGAACAGCTCCATATTTCATGGCAGCTGTTCCTTTTTTATTTATTCATACTTGAAAAGAAATCACCTAATGGGTCGGGTTCCTCTTCCTCTTTCTCTTCTTCTTCAGCAGGATGAATCATTAAATCACCTGCACTTAAATCGTCCATAGTCCAATCTTCCTGAAGGCTTTCTTCCTCTATTTCCGATGCGGTGCTGCTTGGTTCTTCTATCTCTGTAAATAGATTTTCCACTCCGCTGTTCATAGAAGTTAATAGTGCCGTTGCCCGCATAGGATCGGATAATAATTGATATAGAATCGTCCCGATCAGAGCTTCTGAGTGCTCATGCTTCAACCAGCTTTTTTGTTCCTTTGTCAGCTGTCGGGGGAGCGGAATCGTAACCGTCTCCTTTTCCCTTACTGTCATTTCATTGACACCCTTTAGAACGAAGCTCGCAATTTTACTGGAGAAGTTTCTCCGTTCGGTTTCCTTCAATTGCTGCAGTTGTCTTAGTAAGTAGTCAGGAGTATCTGAAGGAATTCGAAATGTGATTGTTTGTCCTCTTTCGATATTCTTTCCCATAGAATAATCACCTTACTTCGCTTTCGTAGTCTTCTCTTCCTTCTCAACCTTTTCATTCTTCTGCACAAAATCGGTAATTAATTTATAATACGCATTAGCCATCATCCAGATGCTTTCATTCTCATCTTCAAAGAATTCAATATTGTAGCCTTCCAGCTTATTATTGATCGCTTTGATGTAATCTTTCAGCACCGCAGAGCCGCCACCGACAAAATAGCAAATTTCTGTCTGGGAATTCCTGCTCCACACGTTCCGCAAATAACGATATTCTTTCTTGGCAAGCTCCAGCAGAATATGATCTGTTATATCATGAACATTCGTACGGCTTCCTTTGACCATAATATGATTACGATTATTTTTTCTGGTGATAATATCCACGACATCTCTTCTGCTGTCCAGTTCTACACCGTGTTTTGACCTGATTTCTTCACGAATTTGTTCTAATGATTCGGAAACACCGATATTAAAACCTTGTGCTTTATCGTCATCCACATTTCTATTGCGAATAACAGCAATATCTGTGGATAACCCGCCAATATCTTGAATTAAAATTTGTTTGTCAATTAATTCCTTGTTGATAACTTTTAAGTCATTATCCATGATTAAATTGACGTATGCAGCAAAACCTTCCGGATATACTTTTACTTCATCAAATTTAATATTTACTTTTTTCCCCTGGTGCTTCGGAGTAACTAAAAATTCTATCTGATGTACAGAGCCCAATAGACGGGAACGATAACCCACATCTTTTCCTTCTTTTACTTCTCTAAGCGGTAATCCTGTACCTAATGTATAAAGTGCATCATAAACACCGTTTTTCTCTTTAAATGCTTCACTTGATACAGCATCTAATGCTAATGAAGCAAGTAACATAACTAATGTCTGATCTTCTTCTGATTTACTGCTTCCTGGATCCAGTTCCTGAGAGTTGGTTGTTTTAGTAGCCAGATTTCCTACTCTGTAAACAAGGTTATTTTCGGATAGGGCAGGGGAGTGGATTCGGATATGAATATTATCCAGTACTTCCTTCGTATCTAATTCTTCAATTCCAATAACGGGCCTGTCTTCTAAATCAGGTGCTACCACATTGGGTATGTAGTATTCATTTTCTAATTTACCAAAATTCCCCTTTAAGGCATCATTTCCAACATCAATTGCTGCAATTCTTGACTTTGTCATTTTCCATTCTCCTTTCAAAATTACGTTTCTTCTATATAATACAACATAAAACGAATGAGCAATCTATCTAGACTTCCATTCTATCTAATAGTTATCTTCTTCGATAAACTATAACTCTAGCATAAACACATCTTCTCCATCCATCAAGTATTTTAGCGAAATGTTTACATGTTTGTTTTTTTGTACACTTTTATAAACCCTATCAAATCAATTAATACACATCATTGTTTACAAGTAAACATTTTTGTACTCGATGTAAACAATATTGTTTTCTTGTGTGCATAATTGTTTACTAATGTTTTTCTACCTGTGAACTCTACCCTCTTTTTTACAAAATCAAAATTAATACTTGTTAAATATTACAATTTTCTATAAAATATAACTGAATACATATGAATATTACTAACTTAGAATAAGTAAATATTTGTATTTTATAGTTGGTAGTAAATGTAAAAACATCCTTTATTTACTTATATCTATTTAAATTTGCGCAGCTATGATTCTACTTGCCATATAATTAGGTCTAATTCACCGCTTCTTTTTTACTTGGAGTATCAGACCGGTGGAAAATCCAATTACTATTCTTTGAAATGGAGAGGTTCTTATAATGGTCCGATTATACCTGCGTATAGTGATCCTATCGATTTTTACCATGGCTGCTCTGCTTTCGGTCAGTTATGGTACATTACTTCTGGATGTAAACTCTTATATTTTGATTTATTCCATCTACCTTCTCTTTTCTATCCTTTTTGTCCACTTAAGGACACTTGTTAAGGCTGGAAAAATGAATATTGATTACAGTATTTCCTATAGTTTTTCCCTCGTTTTATTAGCAGGTCCATTAGGCTTATTTCTATTTGAAATTGCAAATCGATTTTATGTATATTTTCATCGGAAAATCACCGGTACAGCAGATGAGGACGAACTGCTGCATACCTTTTATAATATTGGTGCGCCGACTTTATTCTGTACGATTGGATTCTATGGTTTTCATATTATATATCCTGCTGTACAGGGCCTCCCCTTCTCGTTCTGGCTGGTTGTGTTCTTTTTAATTATTTTAATGGATGTTATTTCTTCCTGTTTTTTAATATTAATCATGCTTGTTACTAAAAATATGCATTCGAAACAGGAAGCATTTGAATTTATTACCGGGCGGAGCATGCTTGATTTGCTTAAAACAGCTTTGACAAACGGGCTGCTTTTCACATTTATATCTGAAGGCCAATGGGAAGCAGTGATTGCTATTTTCCTATTGAGTTATATCGTAGGACGCGCCGGGATATTTCATACCAAGCTTTTACTCCAAAAACAGGAAAGCGAACGATTTAAAAAAATGGCCTATACCGATTTTCTAACGAATATTTACAATCGGACCTATCTGAATAAAGTCATGCAGGAGTTAGACGAGAAGGAAGAAAATATTGCATTAATTATTGGTGATATTGATGCTTTTAAATCTATCAATGACACATTTAATCATGTTGTCGGCGATAGTGTCATCCGGCACTTCGCACAAATACTGCAAAAAAATATAAATTCCAGTGATTATGTATTCCGTACTGGCGGAGAGGAGTTTACCATTATTCTCAGGAATAAAACCTTTGCGGATTGCCAGCTATTCCTAAATGAATTAAAAGATACTATTTTGGATACTCCTGCCCAGACAGAATTCCGGTCTGAAGCTGTCAGCATCCCTTATACCGCCTCATTTGGGATGTATTATATCCATAATAATCGTCTGACGAAGCTTAAGAATGCTTATTTACAAGCTGATGAATTGTTGTTAAAGGCAAAAAACAGCGGGAAAAATCGGATTATTTCTATGGATGGCAGGTTAAACAACAAGAAATAACGTATTACTTTGTGCACCGGGCATAAGAAAGGGCAGCTTCGTTCCATTTTAACGAAGCTGCCCTTTCTTTATAATACCTTGATATACCAGCGGTCCATAGCCGAGTGTTCGCTTCCTTCCAAGGGTTTCTCCAAGGATTGAAAGCCATATTTTTCATATAAGCTGCTCGCTGCCTCCAACTCATGTCTTGTTTCTAGATAGCATTGTTTAAAATGCACAGAAGCATAGTCCAGAGCCGTTTTCATTAGTTTCCGGGACAAACCCCTTCCTTGAGCTGCGGGAGCCAAATAAAGCTTCTGCAGCTCACAAATAGACTGCTTTTCATTATATATACCTATTCCAACACCGCCAACGACTTCCTCATCCAGCTCCATTACCCAATATTTATCCTTTGGCCGTGCTTGATAATAAGAGCTTAACTCAGCGAGCTGCGGGTCTGTATAGGCTGTTCCTTCATGATCGAGATGATGTTTTTCTAAGGAGCGCTTAATGATCGCTTCCATAGCTTTATCATCCTTAGCTTCGATTTCTCTGATGAGAACTGATTTATCCAATACATTACTCCTCCCCCGGCTATCCTGCCCCATTTATAAAGAAAGAAGCTGCCCTGTCTCAGAGCAAGCCTCTTTCACTGTATATTAAACTGCTTTTGTCTTTTTGATTTGCTTACTGCGTAATTGACCGCAGGCTGCATCAATATCCGCACCATTCTCCCAGCGGACACCGCATTGAATTCCTTCAGCCTTCAATGTTTCATAAAAGGCTTGGATATTCTCTGAACTGCTGCGCTGATAATCTATATGCTCATCGACCGTATTATAAGGAATTAGATTCACGTAAGCTAAATGACGGTGGTTCCTGATCAGCTTAGCCAGTTCCAATGCTTCCTTCTTATGATCATTGACATCATGAAGCATGATGTATTCATACGTAATCCGGCGATTCTTTTTCTCTAAATAGTAATCTACTGCCTTCATCAGTTTTTCAATTGGGAAGGCACGGTTGATTTTCATAATTTGTGTACGTAATTCATTATTTGGAGCGTGTAAAGAAATAGCCAAATTGACTTGTATCGGGTCATCTGCAAATTCATACATTTTATGTGCCAGTCCACTTGTCGAAACTGTAATATGACGTGCACCGATATTTAATCCGCCATCATCATTCACAATGTATAGGAAATCCATTAAATTCTTATAGTTATCGAGCGGCTCGCCAATTCCCATCACTACAATATGGCTGACACGCTCTTCTTCCCCGCGCTCGTCCATATGCTTCTGTACATTCATAATCTGCTCGACAATTTCACCGCTGTTTAAATCACGGCTTTTACGCAGCAGCCCGCTTGCACAGAAAGAACAGCCGATATTACATCCTACCTGTGTTGTCACACAGACAGATAATCCATAATTAAAACGCATCAGAACCGTCTCAATCACATTGCCGTCTGCCAGCTTGAATAAAAATTTAATCGTTCCATCCTTTGACTCCTGGCGAATTTCTTCAGCCATTGTATGCAGGACAAAATTTTCCTTTAAAAGATCTATCGTTGACTGATTGACATTATTCATATCTTCAAAGCGGTCAATCCGTTTTTTATATAACCAGTTCCACACTTGCTCAGCACGGAAACGTTTTTCACCATGTTCCATTAACCACGACTGCAATTGTTCATATGTTAATCCGTAAATAGATGAATGACTCATCAAAAATACCCTCATTTCATTTTTTCTGCTTTCCCTATATTACTTGATTACGACCAGGTTAGCAAATAGTTTTCACATTCTTTTCATTAGATGAATCAAGAAAATCACTTGGTTTTTAAAACACCGGATGTTCCTGCCAAGGAGATGTCCGCTAAGGCGATATTTGATAGGGTGAGTAATCGCAACCCCAGAAAAACACTACGCTTTCCATGGGCCCCGAGCTCATCTCCTTTAAAGAAGACTTAGCGATTGGCAAGCCGGCAGGCGCAGACAGAGCTAAAGTCGCACTTATGCCCCGAGGGTGAAAAGAAGACTTAGCGATTGGCAAGCCGACAGGCGCAGACAGAAGCATAGTCGCGCTTATGCCTGTGGTAGAAAAAAAGAAGTTCGCTTTTTTTCTGCGGGGTCTTCACACTGGGACTGGGACTGCGATTACTCGTCCCATCGAAGAGCTTTTGCGATTACTCGCCCCACCGAAAACCATTGCGCTTTCCCATAGGAGTCTCCGTGTTTTTCCTCCACTAGATAGGTTTTACTACTATCTGTATCAAAATTAATAAAATTCATTAACCTGACAACATTGGTAACTGCAATCCCCTCCCCCTGGATAAAGAGGCAAAAAGTAACTTCTTCTTACGCCATAAGTTTAAACATTGGACGCTGCCCTAAGAAACCTTTATCATTTTCATTAGTGAAGGAGGGATTTAATGGATACACAATCATACAAAAAGTTTCAAAATATACCTTTATCTGTACTCGATCTCGCACCAATCATTGAAGAAGGAGATGCTAAACAGGCATTTCAGGAAAGTGTCCGTTTAGCACAGCATGTTGAGAAACTGGGATTTCACCGCTATTGGTTTGCAGAACACCATAACATGAAAGGAATCTCAAGCTCAGCAACCTCTTTATTGATCGGCCATATTGCCGGGCATACCAACTCCATCCGTGTCGGTTCAGGAGGAATCATGCTGCCAAACCATGCCAGTCTGGTCATTGCAGAGCAATTTGGCACACTGGAATCCCTTTATCCGAATCGGATAGACTTAGGATTAGGCCGGGCACCAGGAAGTGATCAAGCGACCGCTTTTGCTCTGCGCCGTACCCTTCATGCCGGTCCAGAGGAATTTCCGATGCAAGTCAATGAATTGCAGGATTATTTTTCAAGCAATCCAGTTTCCCGAGTAAAGGCAATACCTGGACAGGGCTTAGATATCCCGATTTGGCTGCTTGGTTCCAGCGATTTTAGTGCACGATTAGCGGCGGAAAAGGGCTTGCCATTTTCATTTGCCAGCCATTTTGCACCTGCATATACCGTTCCTGCATTAGAGCTTTATCGTGATCGGTTCCAGCCGTCTGAAGCACTTGATAAACCGTATGCAATGGTTGCAGTCAATGTCATTGCAGCGGATACCGATGAAGAAGCAGCTTATTTAGCTACCTCTCATCAGATGCAATTCTTAAATCTGCGAAAAGGGATAGAATCTAAACTGCAGCCGCCTGTTGAGAACATGGATGCCATCTGGTCTCCAGCAGAAAAAGCTGCTGTGCAAGAGTCTTTAAGTCCGAAGACAACTATTATCGGCAACAAAGAAACTGTCCGTAAAGGGTTAGAAGCATTCCGTAAAGAAACAGATGCAGATGAAATTATAATCACCTCACAGATTTACGATATTAAGGAAAGACTTTATTCCTATTCTATCGTAGGCGAATTGATGAGTGAATAATAGATAACATCAGCCAGCTTGAACAAGAAGTTATTTCTTGTTCAAGCTGGCTTTTTATCGCAATGCAATTGACCGTGAAAAATGTATTTTATTACATCACTGTCCGATTCAATAGAAACCGCCCTTACATATCCTCTACAAAAGATTGATGGTAAAAATCAAGCGGCATGCCATTTTTTGGCCGTGCCGGAATTTCCGTGCCACGGCAGGTGAAGGTCTGATTCGGAGCTATCCAATCGGTCCGCAGGAGATAAGACAAGCTAATCTTCATGAGCTGCATTGTTATATTCTCATTCGCAGAAGCGAGCTCTTTCGCCGCCCCTTCTCCAAAGTCAGGTAAAATATCTAAAAATCGATCCGGCTGAAATAAGTCGGGATGAAGCCACTTATCAGGATGATGATTGATGCCATGTATATCAAACAAAACCAATTGATTTTTATCAAAAAACATCTCCTTCCAGAAAAGCTGTTCCTGTGTCTTTGCTACAGCAAAAGGAATCATGGAGTAGAAGCGGATAACCTCATGGATAAAGCAATCAACATATTGATGATCCACTTGAAGCCGTTCCTTTAATTCTGGATTCTCAATCAGTGCTATTTGGCAAAAGACAACCCATCTGCCGGAAGCTGCAAAGGTCCGGATAAGAAATAATAATTCCTGAACCACTTTTCCTGTCTGTAAAATTTGACCTGATTCATCTTCATACCAAGCCAGTTTAGACAATATCTTCTCTTCATCGACATGGATTTTACCTGCTCTCAGCTGACGAATTAAGAAGACAAGCCACTTTTCTATTCGATTTTTCGCTTGTTTTCTTTTCCAGCGATTGAATCCATACTTTGAAAATAATTGAACAAGCTCCTGTATATCCGTGGTACGCTGTTTTAGATTGTTTGCACGAATCGGAATCCCCAGCCAGTTACAAACAGCAATCACCCACATCTCTTCCATTTCCGCAACAAAATCAATAGACGGGTTTATTTTCCATGCTTCTATTCTTTCTTCCCAGCGCTGGCGGATAATTGCTTCCAACTCTTCCCGCTTTTCTGCAGAGAAGACATCTTGAAACCAGGCTTTCTCCTGATGTTGATCGATGTCTGCCAGATAAAATACGCCATTTTCTTCCCTCAGTAGGCTGGCGGACAGTTCAGAGATACTTTTCTCAGGCTTAAACTTAGCCGTATCCTTTACTAAATCTGCTGCTTCCTCCGCTCGCAGCATCACCAGCTTTCTTCCAAATATACGTGATCCGATAACATCTTCCTGATACTCGTTCATTCGTTTAGAAAAATAAAAATAACCGTCTCTTAAAAAATCGATGGTATGATCCATTCCTTTATCTTGCACGATTGGTTTTACCATTTTCTAACCCCCTATGTACTTCTCTATCCTACTTCCCTCTTCAACGCTCTTAAAAACCTGTCTCCCTTTTAAAAGTATGCACTGTTATTTTAGAATTATAAACAAAGAGCACTCTATTCAGAATGCTCTTTGTCTGCTTTCTTTTCGTCTTCTATAATGACTTCTCCAGTTTCACTGCGCTCTTTTTCCGCTTCTTCTTTTACTTTATCTGTCACTTCTTTCAATTCATCCTCCACAGTCGTATCAGCCATTTTTACATTCGCCCGGTAAGCCGCACGTGTGATAAGATGCCCTGCTACGGGAGCAGTTAAGAACACAAAAGCAATTCCGAGCAGCAGCCGGACACTGTAAAATCCTTGATTGGAAGCAAAATAAATAAATGCTCCAAGCAGGGTCAATAGTACAGCAAGTGTAGAACTTTTTGTACCAGCGTGGGATCGTGTAAAAACATCCGGCAGACGAATAATTCCTATCGCACTGATTAATGCCATAATCGACCCGGTAAGCATAAATAGAGCAGCAATAAATTCAATCGTCGCGTCGATATTCAAGAATGATCCCCCTCTCAATATATTTCGAGAAGGCAATGGTACTGATAAAAGCCAGGATAGCTAAAATCAAGATAACTTCTAAAAATGCAGTGGTTGTCATCATAACAGATATAATAGCTATGGAGGATACGAGTGTCACACCAACCATATCTAAAGCAACGATACGGTCAGGCAGACTCGGGCCAATAATAATACGAATCACGCTGATACAAATCGATATTCCATAAAACGTTAAAGCAATCGTCAGCATTCCTTGAATCATTAGCGCGTCACCTCCATAATTGCTTTCTCAAAGTTATCAATGGACTTTAACAGGATATCTTTTGACTCTTCCACGTCCATCGCATGAATATAAAATGCATCTCCGTCATCTGTCACTTCAATAACAACAGAACCTGGAGTTAATGTTAATAATAGTGCTAAAGCCGTAATTTCCCAATCTCCCCGCAAGACTGTTTCGTATTTAAACAGTCCCGGCTTAATCGAAAGTTTCGGTTTTAAAATTTGCCCAAGAACGAGCTTTGACGACATGATAAGCTCTCTCGTAAAGATAAATATCAGTTTTATTAACGCTATAAAGCGTGAAAGATAAAATCGTTCTCCAAAAAAACGATGCATTAAAAATACAATACCAATCCCAACGAGATAACCTGCGACAAATGTTGTAAATCGAAGTTCGGATTCATCATTAATCAGGGTCCATAATACAGCAATAAACACATTCAATAAAAACTGTGCCGGCATTCAGCATCACCACCTTGTTTATTAGAAAAACTGCTTCAGAGGTATTCATGCACACTCCTAGGGGGACCGGATAATTCGTATTTCATCCGGACTAATTCCCTCCAAGTACTGCATCAATATAAATTTGCGGGTTTAATAATGTTTCTGCTGCATCTTGAACATAAACAGACATAGATTCAGCGCCTAAGCCTAAAGCAATCGTACCTAAAGCTAGTATACACATTGCAACGCTCCAGCCTTTCTTTGCTGGTGCTTCTTCGTCTTTACTGATAATGGTTTCTCCCCAAAAGCTTGTTAAGAAAATACGCATCAGGGAGTATAGAACAAAGATACTTGAGATAAATGCAAGAGCTAATAAGACATATGCGCCGCCTTCTACAGCACCCTCCCCAACAAGGACTTTACCGATAAATCCGCTTAATGGCGGAATTCCGGCTAAAGATAATGTTGTCAGGAAGAACAGCCAGCCAAGCAGCGGGTGGTTCTTGATCAGACCGCTGATTTCATCCATTTTCGTCTGCCCAGTCACTGCAATCATCGTTCCTACCAGTAAAAATAGAGATGCTTTTATAATAATGTCATGAATCAAATAATAAATAGAACCTTCTATAGCAGCTGGTGTTGCAACAGCCAAACCAACGAGAATAAAACCAACTGCAATGACCACATTGTAAGAAGCAACTAATCTGAGGTCCTTATAAGCAACTGCTCCAATACTCCCGCCGATTAAAGTCAGCCCTGCTAAAATCCCGATTATCGTGTGCGTCATTTGCGGTTCATGATAGAAAATCAAGGTAAACATACGGAACATCGCATAAATTCCAACCTTTGTCAGCAGCGCTCCGAACATAGCTGCGACCGGAGTAATTGGAACAGAATAAGAGCCCGGCAGCCAGAAATACAAAAACAGACCTGCTTTTAATGCAAATACGGTTAAGAAAACAATACTGACAACAGTTAATGTCGCAGTCTGTCCATTTTCTGCAACACGCTCTGCTATATGCGCCATATTTAATGTTCCGACCGATCCATATATATATGCAATAGCTACAAGGAAAATCCAAGAGGAGACAACATTAACAATGACATATTTTATCGACTCGCGAAGCTGTCTTTTTTTGCCGCCAAATACGATTAACACGTAGGAAGCAAGCAGCATAATTTCAAAACAGACAAACAGGTTGAAGATATCTCCTGTCAGAAAGGAGCCATTTACCCCTGCGATAAGAAATAAAACAAAAGAATAATAAAAGTTCTTTTCAAATGATGGCTCCACAGAAGAAAACGAATAGATTAAACATACAGCAGCAACAATACTTGCCGCCAGCACCAGCAGCATAGAAAAACTATCTGCCACAAATAAGATTCCAAAAGGCGGCTCCCAACCGCCAAAATCAAGACGTAAGACGCCATTTTGCTGAATCAGCTGCAGCATATATGCGCTGATTCCGATATTCGCAACAAATACGAGCAATGACAGTCCTCTTTGCACCTTCACATAAGGTCTCAAAAATAAAAGAATAATCCCAAACAGGACCGGCAGTGCCATGGGCATAACAATTAAATTACTCATCCGTCTCCCCCCTCAGCTCATCTAATTTATCTGTTCCAATCTCTTGATATGTTCGATAAGCGAGAACGAGAGACACCGCAGTTACTGCAAAACCAATAACGATTGACGTTAAAATCAATGCCTGCGGGAGTGGATCTACCGGATCTCCTTCGCCGACAATCGGCACTGTTCCCGTTTTTAATTCTGCAAGCACCATAATGAGAAGGTGGGCTGCATGGGTTAAAATCGCAGTACCGATAATAACGCGGATCAAACTCTTTGACAGCAAGAGATAAGTTGCTACTGTAACTAATACACCTGCCAGGATGGTTACTAACGTTTCCATAATTACTCATCCTCACTAATACTTAATAAGATTGTTACCACAACACCAACAACAGCAAGCGCAACACCAGCTTCAAAAATCGTCACTGTTGTCAGTTCTATTTCCCCGAAAAAAGGGATATCGAAATAATCAAAGGCCTGTGTTAAGAAGTTTGCACCAAACACCAATGCGCCAAACCCAGTGCCCACAGACAAGAATGCACCAAAAGCAGCTACCAATTTAAAATCAATGGGAAGACCTCTTTGGATGGTTTCAATATCATATACAATAAATAACAGTACCAGTGCAGATGCAAGTACCAGCCCGCCGCTGAAGCCGCCGCCTGGACTATTATGACCTGCAAAAAATAAATAAACTGCAAGGGTCAGAATGATAAAGAAAACAAGCTTGGCCACTGTACGAAGGATGACGTTATTTATCTTCAATCTGATCACTCTCCTTCTTGGCCTTCACCCGGATCATTGTATAGATACCAATCCCTGCAATTAAGAGAACAACTACCTCTAACATTGTATCAAATGCACGGAAGTCCCCTAAGATGGCATTCACCATGTTATTTCCTCCTGCAAGTTCATAGGAATTCTCAAAAAATCCGGAAATTGTATCAAACCCTCTGTTCCCCTGAACACCTAATGCTACAGCTGTAAATACGACACCGACACCAATGGAGATAAACAGGTTGATACTCTTCGTTTTCTTCGACGTATTTTCTTTTTCCAGCTCAGGCAAGAAATAATACGCTACAAGGAATAAAACAGTGGTTACTGCTTCGATAACGGTTTGTGTCAGCGCTAAATCAGGTGCACGCAGCAGGACAAAAAGAATCGCAATTCCAAAGCCTAAAATACTATTTAACACAATCGCTGTCAGCCTGGACTGTGCAAATAAAATTGTAATACCGGTTGCCATCATAGACAGCACAATAAGCCATTCAAAAACCGAAATCGTTGCATTTTCCGGCAGTGTAAATTGGTATGCCTCTGTATAAATAAAAGTTCCGCCGACCACCAAAATAAAGAAAGCAAAAATATACACCATATAATCACGTAAATAACGTGTCATATATTTATTTGTAATAACCGTTGATTTATCTTCCATCTGGTCTAAGACGAATCCATAAAACACATTAATTGATCGTTTCTCTGGAAACAGTTTATATATACCTGACCAGTATTTTCTCGTGAAGAATAAGAGAACCCCAAACAGTACGACACCAATGGTCATAAATAATTCAGGCTCAAAGCCATGCCAAGCATAAATATCCGTTCCCAAATCTGCGCCTTCTGCAGCAAAGGTAGGGAAGATTCCGCTCATCGCAGGCGTAATCAGATTCTCTCCAATCACATTCGGCACAAAGAAAAATATAATTACAAGCAATCCTAATATAATCGGTGAAATCAGCATTCCCGGCTTTGGTTCATGTGCCGGATGCTCCAGCTTTTCTTCTTTATATGGACCAAGGAACGTTTTCACAACAAATACGGTGGAATAAACAAATGTAAAGACACTTGCTATCCAGGCAACAATCGGAATGATAATCCCCCATGTCCCTAAGCCGAAGAAGCTTGCTTCCGTAATATCTAAAGTAGATATAAAGAACATCTCTTTACTCAAAAATCCATTAAACGGAGGTAACCCTGCCATGGACATGCTGCCGATTGTTGCAATCGTAAATGTAATAGGCATAAGTGTAATGAGTCCGCCCAGGCGGCGAATATCCCGGGTGCCCACACTGTGGTCGACGACACCGACAACCATAAACAACGCGCCTTTAAACGTCGAGTGATTCACTAAATGGAATAACGCCGCAAAGGTTGCCCCTGTATATACCACCGATTCCTCAGCATATCCCAGATGAAGGGCTGCGGAGCCCATCCCGAACATACTCATAATCATTCCAAGCTGGCTGATGGTTGAATAAGCCAGCAATGCTTTTAAATCGGTCTGACGGACAGCATTAAAGGAGCCCCAGAAAAGCGTAAATATCCCGACACCTGTAACAGCCCAGAACCAGACAGCTTCCCCGCCAAAAACCGGTGTGAAACGAGCAACCAGATAAATTCCCGCTTTTACCATTGTGGCCGAGTGCAGATAAGCACTAACCGGTGTAGGTGCTTCCATCGCATCCGGAAGCCATATATGGAACGGAAACTGTGCTGATTTCGTAAATGCTCCAAGCAGCACAAGCAAGAGAGCAGGGATAAATAAAGCATGATCGCTAATTGCCGCCACTTCAGCAATTATCTCGCGGATACTCCACGTATTTGCCATGGCACCAATCATGATAAAACCAACCAGCATAGAAATACCGCCAGAAACCGTGATAATCAATGATTTCTTGGCACCTTCTCTGGAACGCTTTCGCTGATACCAGAATGCGATTAGCAGGAAGGAAGAGATACTTGTTAACTCCCAGAATACATACAAAACCAGCATGTTGTCTGACATCACAACACCTAACATTGCTCCCATAAACAGCATAAGGTATGTATAGAACGTACCTATTGGTTCTTTCAGCGAAAGGTAATAAATAGAATAAAGAATTACAAGTGCTCCCACTCCGGAAATCAATAATGCCAAAGTCAGACTAAGTCCATCCAGGTAAGCCGTTATATTAATTCCATAGCTCGGAATCCAGTTTATTGTCTGCACAATTGCTTCTCCATTAGAAATAGCCGGGATGAGCGAAGCAAGATAAATGAATAAACCTGTCGGCACCAGAATGACGAACCAGCCCACATGTATGTTTTTTATATACTTATATAAGAAGGGTATAATTGCAGCAGCCAGAAATGGGATAAAAATAGCCAGTACTAAAGTCGACAAACGAGAACCTCCTATCATTTCATTATTTTTCTTATTTTGTGATTATGTTAGAAAACCTGATGGTTGCCAGATGTTTAGGTATCAATCAAAGTTTGGGTTCAAACAGCAAAAAAGGGTTAAATTTCTCACCTGTTTAAAAAGTCCGCACATATTTCATCCAGACAAGTATGCTATTTACTAACTACCCTTTAAAACGGGAGAGAAAACGAACATTCGAATAAGCGAGATACGCTCGTTCTTTACCACCATAAGGATGTGCCAGCTTGAATATTCCGGCACAAGGCAAGGAGCTTCGTGAGAGCTTCTTTAAAACCTTTTCTTATACTTTCTAAACAAACAGCATATACAATGGTTATTTTGTCCGTAAAATGCTAATCTAATAATAGAAAGCTTATTATTGACGAAAGTATATATAAATAGCTGCAGGGGGCCCTTCAGCATTTTACGTTACTGAATGGAACAAAGACGATAAAGTGGTTGAACCAATGCATTAAAATAGAGAGAAACTCAACTTAATCCACATGTTTTTTCCCTTGTGAATGGAAGCTTGAGTTAATCAGGAAATGTAGTGACCGTTTTTCCAGCCATATCATTTTTTAGGGAGAACCATTCATAAAAACTCCCGCTGGATTAACGTTTTGTTTTATTATTTCAATACCCTCATGGGGAAATGACGGACACTCATGCTATGTTAAAACGTGGTAAAATAATAAGCCTTTCATGTAGTAAGAGCAAAGGCATTATGAGGTGTTAAAATGGTTGTTCAAAAAGTCTGACAAAAGCAGTGCAATGCTGCAGCATTTGTCACTTGGGCATTTTTACAAAGCTTATTGGAACACACACTAAACATGACGTCTTCATAATCACACATAGATATTATACAAGAATTTTTCTTTGTTTGCATGTATGACGTTGTGACACCCCTATAAAATTTTATTTTGAGATGTTTTGATATATCTCATCAGCAACGAAGACGTCATTATTAAATTTACTTGCAACTTCTAAGAAATACCTGTATAAAGGACTTTACAGTGAAAAAATCAATGTGAAATAAATATTTTACATCTAGTACTATACGAATCTAAAAATACATGTTAAAATGATACGGTTTAAAGGATATGACTATCTTCAAAAACCTGTTATAAAAGGGGTTAAACCTCCTTCTGACAGGTTAAATTAAAAGTGAAACCATTCTGTTCCTATTCAGATATATATAGATGTTTTAAAAACGAAAGAAAAAGTAAATGACTATTAAAGAAAGGTGCGTAGAAGCGATGAAAAAAATCAGAGGTCGTATGGACGAAAGTATTTTAGTATGTGTTTATTATGGTCCTAATGGAGAACGTCTAATCCGCCGCGGTCATAAATTAGCACAAATGATGGATTGCCCATTATATGTTTTAACAGTAGATGCCCTTCCCTATGATGAATTTGATGCAGATAAATCTGGCTTTGTTGAACATTGGAAGGAATTGTGCGAGGAATTAGACGTAGAGGAATTTATTATACGTGATAAAGAGAAGCGTTCTGTAAAAGCAATTAAAGACGTAGCACATACGTACAATATTACACAAATCATTATTGGGCAAAGCGCACAGAACCGTTGGGAAGAGATTACAAAAGGATCTTTTGTCAACGTGCTTCTTCGTGAGATTTCTTTTATTGACCTTCACATTGTTTCTGTTGATCGTACATTAAAAAGTACGGATGATACGATTTACGAAAAAGGCGTACGCGCATTTATTCAGGAAGACGGCGAAGTACCTGGACAATATCGTCTGAAATTCACTCGTTCCAAGCATAACCTGTACGAGGGAATCTTCTACAAGGAAATTGGTACGGACTTTAATAACGGTGTATTCAAATTCGTGAACAACAAAGGGAAAACTTCCCAAGTGCATATCACAGAAAATGTTTGTACAGGCGAATTAAAAGAGCCGCCTAATATTGATAAATCACTTCACTAAAAAAGACTCCCTGCGACGGTGATTATCCCTTGAAAACCGGTTATCTTCCGGCTTTTCGAGGGACGCACTGACAAAGGAGTCTTTTTTATGGGATAGGAAAATATAAGATTTTTCTTATATTATTCTTATTCAGAAATAGCCATGTCCAGCTCCAAGCGCCAAAAACTACGAGACAACACGAGAGTGCCCTATGATAAAGCAGACTTAGCGATTGGCAAGCCATCAGGCACAGACAGAGCTAAAGTCGCACTTATGCCCTGCAGGTGGAAGCCATCATCGGTTTAAGGTAAAGGAAGCTCGACTAAAGTCGAACCACCACCCAAAAAAAACGGGAAGCGCAGTCTCTACGTTTTTAAACGGGCACTTTACGCTTTTCATTCTTACCAGCCTTGATACATTTCCGGGACTCTGCTTTTAAAGACAGGGACTTCCTCACGTATACGATCCACGTTTGAAGCAGCGATTGTTTCAATCAGTGTTTCTTCCTGTTCTTCGGACCCTTCCTGGACAATCGTCCCCCACGGATCGACAATCAGCGACGTTCCGCAGAATTCGACACCGTCATACGCTCCTATCCGATTACTGGATATAATATAACATTGATTTTCAATCGCCCGTGCCAGTTGAAGCGCCTTCCAATGATCCTTGCGTGCGGATGGCCATTCTGCGACAATATAAATCACTTCTGCTCCTTTTAGAGCTAATTCTCTGGCTAACTCAGGGAAACGAAGGTCATAGCAGATAATCAGCCCCATTTTGATCCCATCTAACTCAAATACACGCGCCTGTTTTCTTCCGCCTGCTAAATACGCCGGTTCATTCAGCATCGGGACGAGATGGATTTTATCATACGTATAGACCTCTTCCCCCTCGTTATTAATAACAAGCGCTGTATTATAGATTGCGCCCTCTGCTTTATTTGCAAATGACCCGCCAATAATATGCACCTGATACGTTTTTGCCAGCTCCTTCAAAAAGCTCCTCGTAGGCTCTCCATCCAAATCAGCGATTTGATCTAATTGGTCCAACGTATATGCTGTCGTCCACATTTCCGGAAGAACGACGATATCAGGTTTATCCTCCTTAACCTGGTTTATCAGCCACGCTTCCACTCTTCTGCGATTGCTCTCCGGGTCACCGGGAACAATATCCATTTGATAAATAGCATGTTTCATTACATACGCACCCTTCTCTTATTTATTCTTATTCTATCAAAAGCGATATTTATTTGAACGTTCTCTATATAATTATCATCCTATCTCTACGAATACGTGTCAACTTACACACATAATCTGTCATGTTAATCGATATAAATGACAGTAATCCAAAAGCATACTAGAATTAATATATGACACGAACGCTGAAAAGGGAGGATACGCATGCAGATAGAACATATTCTGAATCATTTAAGGGATCGCACTCCGGCATTAATGGGGCACAAACACTTTAAACGTTCCTCTGTTTTAATTCCTTTAGTTGAATTAAATGGAGAAACCCATATCCTTTTTGAAGTCCGGTCCAAAAATCTAAGAAGCCAGCCTGGAGATGTTTGTTTTCCCGGAGGCCGTGCAGACCAGGATGACAAGCATCCTGCCCATACCGCTATACGGGAAACCACGGAAGAGCTTGGGATTTCAGAACAGGATATTTCCGACCCCATTCCGCTTGATTATGTGGTGAATGACTTAGGAAGAATTATATATCCTTTTATCGGGAGGCTGAAGAGTATAGAAAATATCCAGCCCAGCCCGGATGAAGTGGATCATATTTTCACCGTCCCGCTTTCCTTCTTTTTAGAAAATGAACCAAAAAAATATAAAGTGCATTTAGAAATAAAACCCGAGGATAATTTCCCATACCATTTAATTGTCGGCGGAGAGGACTATGAATGGCATATCAGGACAATGGAGGAGCTTTTCTATCAATATGATGACAATACCATCTGGGGGCTGACTGCAAAGGTTCTAAATCACTTTATAAGCTTAATTGATACGAAAAAGGACCGTTAATACGAGGATATAGGTATCAACGGTCCTTTTAAAAATCAAATTAAATGCTGCATAGAGCATGTAACTCTATGCTTTTTTCCAAATATGAACGATTCCTTTATCATGCTCTGTACGAATTAATCGGCCGATGCCCTGCTTTAACCGAAGCTCCATATAAGGCAAATCGATTTCATCATACGCGTTCTTTGCATGTTTGCGTTTTGCTTTAAACACAGGATCATCAGGCGGATATGGCAGGGAAGCAATGATAACCTGCGTCAGTGCCTCTCCCGGCACATCGAGCCCTTCCCATAAATGATATGCACAGAGAACAGAGGACTTATTAAACTGGAATTCGCGGACAATTTCACTGATTTCCTTATCCCCTTCAAACAAGAAATCAAAGGACCAGTCTTGCATTTCTGTCCATTTCCGGAATGCCTGCATCTCTTCTTCCGAGCGGAATAAAACGAGACTGTGCCCTTTATTCTCCTGAAGCTGGCTGGCAATCCCCAGATACTTTTCTGTTTCCTCCGAATAACCATGCTCTTTTATGGTACGGACTTCCTCATAATCAAATGGGGATTCGACAGAAAAGGAGTCATATGCATCCACACCCAGGCTCTTCGCAATATAAGAAAAATCTCCATTTTGAGACAGTGTTGCGGAGGAGAAAATAAATGGGATGTTTTTCTGAAATACTTCTTCCCGAAGCACATCCTCTACCAGTCTCGGCATGATAACCAGACTGCTTTGGTCGCCATCCTCTTCCAACCAGTAAACTCCTTCATCATCCTTTAAGAAAATCGATAAACCATACGTGAAAAATTCCAAGTACTCTTCAATAATTTTTGTATGGTATGCATCCATGGTGAACAGTTCCGCATCAAAAACAAGCTGTTCTAACAGCTCTTGAACCATCTTCTCTAATTGAACTGCCATTTCACGCATTTTCATATCTGTTGGAATTTCAAGTCGATTGGAGCCTTCTACACGCACAGCTATTTCTGAAATATAATCAAACCAGTCATCATGGAGCGCCATGATATCTTCGGCTAATTGCAGTGATTCTTCCCGCACGTCCTGCCCTTGGTAGCCAGTTAAGACATTGGTGATATTCTGATAGTTGAAGCGGTAGGTCAACCCTTTTTGGGCCGAAAACTCTAATAAATGCCCTTCATCAAACACAACTGCACCTGCTTCCGGAAGCAGCGGCAGTTGTCCTTCCCTGATTCGTGATTCCTTCGTCCACACATGCTCCATATAAAAATCATGCGAGCAGATAATCAAATCTTTTGCATGGCGGTAATAATCACGATGCAATGTCTGCGCACTGCGATGTCTAAAGTCACAAGTCGCACACTGCTTCAGCGGGTCCCAGCCAATCTGTTCCCATTGCTTATCCGAAAGCCATGGATAATCTTTCCGGTCTCCATAAGGATAAAAAGACTGCATCGAAACACCTTGATCGAACACAAAATCTGGAATAGAGTCATGTACATCAAGAATTTCTTCATCCTCTGTATATTCGGACAACGGATCTAATTTCTTCATGCACAAGTAGTTTTCGCGCGCTTTTGCCAAACGGACGTCTACCTCTAAGCCGAGCGCTTTTTCCAGCTTATCGATATCCCCGCCCTCTTTGACCAGCTGTTCAATCAGGGTTTCATCGGCACAGGAAATAATCACAGGCTTTCTCTGATAACGGGCATAACAAATGGCATATAAGAGATACACGATTGTTTTTCCCGTACCGACACCTGCTTCTGCAAAAATAGTCTTTTTATGCTTAAAAGCCTGTTCCAGCTGAAACGCCATATAAATCTGTTCATCACGCAGCTCAAAGCCTTGTTCTGGTAAAATATCATAAAAAACATCGCCGATATAATCTCCCAGGCGATCAAAAAATTGCTCATTTTTTGCTACAGTAAATGGGATTGAATTCATTCCTGCCATAGGCAACTCCTTTTCTTTTCTATATCTATGAAAACGAAACTTCATTCAGCGGGAGTTATATTTCCCTCCCATAGAATGATTGGTTAATCTTATTGAATAAAAAGCACTCTTAATCGTACCATTATTTCTAAAACTCTAGCAAGCTATTCATTCCACCTGAAATAATTTAATTTTTTTGAATAAATTATCCTTTTCTTATTCGTAAACTGCAGCCTCAATCTTAATGACATCGCCTTCATAATTTGTTACGCTAGTATTCGGAAGAGAGATTGTTTCAAAATGTCGAAAGTGGAGAACATTTGGAGCTGAACGCGGCTATTTTTAAATGAAAATGCATTCATATTTTACCACAGTTTAACTGGCAGTATACGTTCATGAGTTCAAGGGGGTTTAGGGAGGCCGCTTCCCGGTCATATCTCTAGGTGCATCCCCTTGCGATCCTATCTGCTTTTTGCTGGAGCAATTCATCGCAGCATTTTGACGGGACGCGGCATCATCGTTCCATTCCGTTGAGACATTTCATTTCCCGCAGAGAGTCGTCTGGCAAACTCCCGCTGATTAAAGTTTCGTTTTATATTTCTTCACAATTTAAATAAGGGGTGTAACACAATGAAAAGAGTTGTTCTTGTTGGAGGTGGATACGGCGGTATCAAGACGCTGCTCGGCCTTCTCAGCCAAACATTATCCGATGATATACATATCACTGTTATTGACCGTAATCCATTTCGCTCGCTAAAAACAGAGTTCTATGCGATTGCTGCAGGAACTTCAGCCGATCATGATGTTCGTGTTGATTTTCCAGCTGATTCCCGGGTGAACTATATTTTTCGGGAAATCACAAAAATCGATACGGAAAATAAACAGATTATTATTCAAGACGAAGAATCCATTGTTCCTTATGACTATTTAATTATCGGATTAGGCTGCGAAGACAATTACCATGGAATCCCGGGGGCAGAAGAATATACCGAAAGCGTTCAAACCTTTGCAAAAGCCAGAAAAGCAGGCGTGGCAATAGGGAATTTGAAAGCTTATGGAAAAGTTTCTGTTATTGGCGCAGGATTAAGCGGTATTGAGGTTGCTTCAGAAATTCGGGAAAGCCGGCCAGATTTAAACATCCGCCTGCTTGACCGCGGCAATACCGTATTAAAACCGCTGGACAGCAAAATTCAATCCTATGTACAAAAATGGCTGACAGAAAACAATGTCGATGTGATTCATCATTCAACGGTAGAATATGTAGAACAGGATGGGGTATGCAATAACGGTGTCTGTTATTTAAATGATGTGACCATCTGGACTGCAGGCGTCCAGCCGAATTGGCTTGTACGTGAACTTCCATACAGCAAGGATAATCAAGGGAAAGTCGTTGTCAATGATTTTTATCAGGTTCCAGAAGATCCATCCGTGTATGTGCTGGGGGACTGCGCATCCAGCGAGCATTCGCCGAGTGCACAGCTGGCCGGACTGCAGGGAGAACAGATTGCAGAAATCCTGCTCGCTGTTTTACATGAAAAACAGCCGAAAAAGCCAAAACCTATCAAGCTTAAAGGAACCTTGGGCTCCTTAGGAAAGTCAGACGGTTTTGGAAATATGGCTAAGAAACCCATGACAGGCTTATTGCCAAGACTCGCAAAATCAGGGGTATTATGGTTGAGTAAACGCCATTAAATAGAAAAATGCCGGGCAGAAGTAAAACAGCCCGGCATTTTTCTATTTATCTAAATCTGCCAGCATCTTTTCAATGGCTTTGGCGACACCATCCTGCTCATTTGTCACCGTCTCATATTGGCATAACTGCTTAATTTTATCTGCAGCATTTCCCATCGCGACTCCGCGGCCAGCCATTTCTAACATGCTTGCATCATTCCAATTATCTCCGATTGACATCACATCCTGCATAGACCAGCCGCTGTCTTCTATATACTTTTGAATGGCTAATCCTTTTTGGGCTTTAGGATGATTAAATTCCAGATTCGTCTCTCCGGAAGAGGTAATTACAGCCCCTGTCTCATCACGAAGCTTTCTCTTTGCACCCTCCAGCTGGCTCTCCTCAAAAGCAAAGGAAAGAATTTTATAAACCTCGGTATCCTCATCCTTTACTGCTAACTGCAGATTTTCAATAAAAGAAACTTCTTCTAATTGAAACCGCTGCTCCACCATCTCACGCATTTCCCTCTCAGATATATTTGGATGAGCTGCATGCAGGATATCCATGAGGATGTCTAAAAAGTGTTCCCGGCTTTCGGAAAGGACACCCTTATCTGTAAATAATTCTACATACATCCCCAATTTGCTGCATTCTTCAACAATACGTGCAGCTGCCTGTTTATCCATTGGAATACTATTGATTACTTTTCCATTTTCCTGATAGGTTACTGCGCCATTCAAGCTGATAATAGGACAATTAATCCCGGCAGCTTGAAGCGGCGTATTCGCAGCTTTATAAGATCTGCCTGTAGCAGCAATAAACTCTACACCTTTGTCAATTGCTTTTTTTACTGCTTGCGCATTCGCTTCACTGATTACGCCCTTTTCGTTAAGCAAGGTTCCATCCATATCTGATGCAATTAATTTCATAATACATTACCGCCTTTACGACATTAGAAAAACTTGAATCTATTGTATTTTTTTGCGTAAAATAAAGGAACCCATCTGCTGACTCTATGGGCTCCAATCATTTTACTTCTCGTATATACTATACCTTATTTACATCAGATGATTCCAATAATTGCTCTGCCTTTTCGATTTGGTCTAATACACTGTTTTTGGCTGTTCCGCCTGCAGCAGCTCTTGCATTAACCACTGTCTCCGGCTTCAGCGCTTCAAATATATCTTCTTCCACCACATCGGAATATTGTTTGAATTCCGCTAAGCTCAAATCCAGCAGATGCTTGCCGGCTTGAATACAGTTTAAAACCACCTGGCCAACAACCGCATGCGATTCACGGAAGGTGAGTCCCTTATTCACCAAATAATCAGCCAGATCCGTCGCGTTGGAATAATCATTCGAAACCGCCTTATACATGCTTTCTTTATTTACTTCCATGGATGCAATCATTCCGGCAAAGAGCTGTAAAGCGCCCTTCAGCGTTTCATGGGAATCAAACATCCCCTCTTTGTCCTCCTGCATGTCTTTATTATATGCGAGAGGCAAGCCTTTTAACGTCGTCAGCATTCCAATCAGATTGCCGTAAAGACGCCCTGTCTTGCCGCGGACAAGCTCTGCCACATCCGGATTTTTCTTTTGCGGCATCATGCTGCTTCCCGTTGTATACGAATCATCCAGCTCGACAAAATTAAATTCGGCACTGGACCACTGCACGAGTTCTTCACAAAGACGTGATAAATGCGTACCGATCAACGAGCCATTGGACAGGAATTCGACCACAAAATCACGATCACTGACAGCATCCAGGCTATTTTCACAAATTCCGTCAAAATCAAGCTGCTCTGCTACAAAAGCACGATCAATCGGAAAAGTTGTGCCTGCCAGTGCCCCTGCACCTAATGGCGATTTATTCACACGCTTCAAGCTGTCCTCCAGACGCTCCACATCACGCTGAAACATAAATACGTATGCCATCATATGATGTGCAAATAAAACCGGCTGCGCACGCTGCAGGTGCGTATATCCCGGCATAATGACATCAATGTTTGCCTTCGCCTGCCCGATAAGCGCCTGCTGAACTGATTTCACGAGCACAATCAGCTCAGATACCGCTTCTCTTGCATACAGCCGCATATCCAACGCTACCTGATCGTTTCTGCTGCGCCCAGTATGAAGCTTTCCTCCTACTGGACCAATTTCTTCAATCAGCAGTCTCTCGACATTCATATGGATATCTTCATCTGCTTCTGATAATTCAGCTTCTCCAGCCTCAATTTTGGACAGAACCTTTTTCAATCCTTCGGTAATCTGCTCTGCGTCCTCTGCCGGTATAATATCGCATTTCTTCAGCATTGCAACGTGAGCCAGACTGCCTTTCACATCATATTTCGCTAACTTCTGGTCAAAACGAATCGACGAGGTATACTCGTCGACTAGTTCATTCGTTGGTTTTGTAAATCTTCCACCCCATAATTTCACGGATTAACAGCTTCCTTTACCTCTAGTTTTACTTTCTCAATCGATTTATTTCCTTGAGGGCCGTTGACAGAGGCATGTACCTGCGTCGGCAGTCCCCATAGCTTAATAAATCCTAGTGCTGCATCATGGTCAAAAGCATCAGCTTTGTTATAGGTTGCTAAGTCAAAGTCATATAAGGAATTTGCAGATTCTCTTCCGACAACTTGTGCATGCCCTTTGTACAGCTTCACTTTTACTGTACCAGAAACATGCTCCTGTGTCTTCTCAATAAAGGCCTGCAAGGCTTCTGTCAGCGGGGAATACCATAAGCCGTAATAAACTGCCTGTGCCAGCTTCTGCTCTACTACCGGTTTAAATTCCGCTACTTCACGAGGTAAAGTTAATGCTTCCAATTCCTGATGTGCATTAATCAACGTCATTGCTGCCGGAGCTTCATAAATTTCTCTTGATTTGATACCGACTAAACGATTCTCCACATGGTCGATTCTGCCAACACCATGTTTACCGGCAATTTCATTTAGTGTTAGAATCAATTCATCTAAATCCAGTTTTTGGCCGTCTAATGAAACCGGCTTTCCTTGTTCAAACGTAATCTGCACCGTTTTCGCTTCATCTGGTGCATCCTCTGGTTCTTGGGTTAAATCATATGCATCCTTTGGCGCTTCTGCCCATGGGTCCTCTAAAATGCCGCATTCATTACTTCTTCCCCATAGATTCTGGTCAATACTGTATGGACTGTCCTTTTTAATTGGAACCGGAATATTATGCTCTAATGCATATTCAATTTCTTCTTCTCTCGACATTGCCCACTCACGAACTGGTGCAACAATCTTTAACTCAGGGTTTAACGCTGTAAAGGCAACGTCAAAACGGACCTGATCATTTCCTTTTCCAGTACAGCCATGCGCTACAGCCACTGCACCTTCTTCTTCAGCGATATCTACCAATATTTTTGCGATCAATGGGCGTGATAATGCTGAAATTAATGGATATTTCCCTTCATAAAGCAAGTTGGCCTTCAATGCCGGCAATACATATTCCTCTGAATAAAGCTTTTTCGCATCGATTACATATGATTTGATAGCGCCAACGTCCAATGCTTTTTGCTTCACGAAGTCCAAATCTTTTCCTTCCCCAACATCCAACGCTACTGCAATCACATCATAATTATATTTATCCTGTAACCATTTCACCGCTACAGATGTATCTAATCCTCCAGAATAAGCTAAAACGATCTTGTCTTTTGCCACTTAAAAAATCCCCTCTCGTAAATGTGCTGTTATCGAATTATTATGCATCATTATGTATAATAATGCAAGAGGTAATTTAAAATTTTTTTATTTTTTTGAGGAATTCCGCTTTTATCCTGTCAAGACGCGTAATTTCTGGGTTTTTTATTTGTTTCTAGAAACATAAATAATGGGATAAATGAGCGTTTGCTTAGAAAAAGTATCCTTTTGTGTGGAAATGATTATGTATATTTTTCTTCACACAAAAAAGACGCTCTTTCTAGAAAAGAACGCCTTTTTTCACGCTGTTACGGAAAACCATCCGGGAAATTCCCGAAAGTTACAGTTTTATTTTATATTTTCCCTACCGCATCATGAATAGAGTCTACTCCAGTAATTAAATCAAAGCCTTTTTGATACGTGTTTTCAGCTTCAAGTGCTTCCACGATGACGGCTGCTACATCTTCACGCGGAATGCTGCCCCGCTCCAGGTTTTCTCCTGCCAGCACTTTTCCTGTGCCTGGCTCGTTCTGTAATCCACCTGGACGGACGATGGTATAATCAAGACCGCTGTGCATCAATGTTTCATCTGCAAAGTGTTTTGCCACCATATATGGTTTAATTGGACTGTCTGCCCAGCTGTCCCGGTTATGTGCCTGAAATGCACTCACCATCACAAAACGATTCACATTGGCCTTTTTCGCAGCTTCAATCGATTTTACTGCACCATCTAAATCAATGAGCAATGTCTTATCCGGACCGGTCTTTCCGCCGGAGCCAGCTGTAAATATGACTGCATCAGCACCTTCTATAGCATTTTCCAAATCAGAGATACTGCCTTCCAAATCCGTTAACACGGCATGAATACCTCTATCTTCTAATTCTTTTTTCTGCCCTTCTTTTCGAACCATGGCTGTCACCTCATGCTGTTCATGTGCATGCAGCTGATTCACCAGATGCTTTCCAATCTGTCCGTTCGCTCCGATTACAAATACCTTCATTTCTCACAACTCCTTTTAATCATTCTTTATATTATCATGTTCCCTTGTATAAAATATCCAAACACGGATTTCCAAAACAAAATAATCAGGTTTTCTCTTTTGTATGAAGGGAAGAATGGTTATATATAAAATTAACTCTAGCAACAGGGGATGGTAACGATGTCTTCCGCTAAAAAAAGTTTTATTGCAAGCGCATTTATTTACTTTTTCATCTCTATTTTACATGTGTTCTACTCAACCATTTGGGTATATTCCATCAATCTATTAGCTTTAGCTGTTTTTATCATTTTATTATTATTCACCTATACCAGTTTCACGAACAGAAGGTATGTTCATCTGTTTGTAGCCTTGGTTATTCTTGTACCGCCCGCATTTAAAATCATTTATCAATTTATTTCTTAATTCAAGTCTGGCGATAAAAATCCGATATGCTTCTATCATAAAAAAACACTATCACTTAACACTAAACTCAAATTCTAAAATAAAAAGAATGGCCCAGAAAGCCATTCTCTAAAGAAGTTTTATTCACTTATCCAAACCGTCCAGAAATATAATCCCCTGTACGCTGATCTGTCGGGTTATTGAAAATGTGGTCGGTTTTATCATATTCAATGATTTCCCCATTTAAGAAAAATGCTGTTTTATCAGAAATACGGGCTGCCTGCTGCATGTTATGCGTTACGATAACAATTGCGTAATCCTTCTTCAATTCCTGTACAAGCTCCTCGATGCGTAAGGTTGATTTTGGATCCAGCGCTGACGTCGGTTCATCCATTAAAATCACATTCGGTTCTACTGCCAGACAGCGGGCAATACATAAACGCTGCTGCTGTCCGCCCGATAACCCGTATGCATTATCACTCAGACGGTCCTTTAACTCATCCCAGATGAATGCGCCGCGCAGACTGTTCTCCACAATCTCATCTAGAACCTTCTTATTTTTAATGCCGTGGATTTTAGGTCCGTAAGCAATATTTTCATAGATTGATTTCGGAAACGGATTTGCTTTTTGAAAAACCATTCCGACCTGTGTGCGTAAATCCTCTACACGAAAGGATTTATCTAAAATATTTTTCCCTTTATACGTTATCTGGCCAGATGTTTTAACAATGGGAACCAGTTCCACCATCCGGTTCAATGTTTTCAAATACGTGGATTTCCCGCAGCCAGAGGGGCCGATAATCGCTGTCACTTCTTTTTCTTTGATATCCATATTAATATTTTTTAAAGCATGTGTTTCCCCATACCATAAATTTAACCCTTTTGTATCATAAACGACCTCTTTAGGCACTTCCGGTTCGTGTTTTTCATTTGGATTTCTTACAAGCTTTAAATTTATTTGTTTTGTCATGACAGTACTCATGGAATATTCTCCTCTCCTATTTCAGCTCATTAAATTTTGTATCGTGCATTTAGTAGCGCTGCTGAAACTTATTCCGAATCAAAATAGCGATAGAGTTTAGCAAGAACAGTAAAACCAATAACACAATAATTGTTGCCGCCGCTAAATTCGCATATTCTGCTACAAGGGATGAATCAATCGTCCAATAATAGACTTGCATCGGCAATGCCGTGAATGTATCAAAAATACCGGACGGAAACGGGATTAACAATGCAGGTATACCAAGAACAGTTAACGGAGCTGTTTCTCCGATTGCACGTGATAATGCTAAAATCGCTCCCGTTAAAATACCAGGTAATGCTGCTGGTAAAATAATACGGCGCACCGTCTGCCATTTTGTTGCTCCCATGCCGTAGGACGCTTCACTAAGCTGCCCCGGCACTGCCCGCAAAGCTTCCTGTGCTGCCACAATAACAATGGGAAGTACAAGTAAGGCTAAGGTTAATCCGCCCGCTAAGATGACATTGCCGAATTCTAAAGTACGAACAAATAATGTCAGGCCTAATAACCCATACACAATCGACGGGACACCTGCTAAGTTAGAAATATTTGTTGCAATAAAGGATTGAAGCTTACCCTTCTTTGCATAAAGCTCCAGATAAATGGCTGTTCCTACCCCGATGACCATAGTTACCGGGACTACTACCACCATCAGCCATGCTGTTCCTAAAATAGCTCCCATAATTCCTGCTCTGCTTGCGTCTGTGGATAGATGATTCATCAGAAAATCGATATTGATATATTCGATTCCCTGCGTAAAAATACGAACGAGCAATACAGCCAGCACAATCAGACCGAATAATGTGGAGGCAAAGAAAAGGCCCTTAAAGCCGGTATTTTTCCGTACACGTGATGACATACGTTTCTCAACAAGCACTGCATCCATATATCTCGTAGCCATCTTAGTACTCCTCTCTAAACTTACGTGAAATATATTTTGCTAATAGATTCATCATTAACGTAAAAACAAATAAGGTTAATGCAACGGCATAAAGACTGTAATAAATAGTCGTTCCTGCTGCCGCTTCCCCGCCTGCTACCTCTACAATATAAGCAGTCATCGTCTGCATCGACCCCGTAATATCAAACGAGAAATTCTTGGAGCTTCCGCTGGCAATGGCGACAATCATCGTTTCCCCTATTGCCCGGGAAATACCAAGCACAAAGGAAGCAATAATCCCTGACAGCGCTGCTGGAATAACTACTTTAAATGTTGTCTCAAGCTTTGTTGATCCAAGTGCTAGCGCTCCTTCTCTCATCGAGTTTGGAACAGAAGACATCGCATCTTCTGATAACGAAGCAATCATTGGGATAATCATTACACCCATAATAATTCCCGGGCTAAGAATGTTGGTTGCTTCAATAGATGGAAAAATCATTCTTAGTAAAGGCGTTACAAATGTAAAGGCGAAAAATCCGTAAACAATTGTCGGTACGCCGGCTAAAATCTCCAATAACGGCTTTAGTACTCTTCGAACATGATCAGGTGCGTATTCACTTAAATAGATTGCCGACATCATCCCGATTGGTCCTGCTACCAGCATTGCTATCACTGTGGAGATAATGGTCCCGTTTAACAACGGCAGTAGTCCAAATTCAGGATTTTGGCTTAGCGGTTTTAACACGGTCCCTGTAAGGAAATCAAGAATTGGGACATTCCGAAAAAAAGCAACCGATTCAGCAAACAGCGTATAAATTATCCCGACTGTGGTAAGAACCGATATCGAAGCAATAATGAATAATAGATTTGGTATGAACCGTTCTAATTGATTAAAAAATTTGCGCTTCTGTTTTTGTTGTTCAATCATTTTACTAACCGACATGCGGTTCTTATTATTTGCAGCCATGATGCTAGAGCCACCTTCCATTTCTTAAAATAAGAGGAAGATGAGAGGTGTTTTTACACACCGCTCATCCTTCTTCTTGTCTTATTCGATTCCTTCTAACTCTTCCAGCTGTGACTGGATTTCTTCATCTGGAATCGGTGCAAAGCCTGTCTCGCCAGCTACATTATTTGTATTTTCTAAAACGTATTTCGCATAATCAAGCACTTCCGGTTTTTCCTGTGCTTGATTTACATTCAAGTACGTAAACACTGGACGTGTATAATCTGCATAAGGTCCGTCCTCTGCAATTGTATCTAGAGATGGTTCAACTGCTCCCTCACCAAAGTCAATAGATACAGCGTTGATCGCATCTTGATTGCTTTGATAATAACCGAATCCGAAAAACCCAATAGCGTTCTTATCTTCTGAAACCAATGTCACTAATGTCGAATAATCCTGCTGAAGGTCAATTCCTTCTACTAAATCCTGTTCCTCTAAAATTTCTTCGTAAAAGAATTCATATGTTCCATGATTTTCATTTGGACCGTACGTTTGAATGTCTTCATTTGGCCAAGAGTCATCAATATCTGACCACTTCGTATATTCACCAAGGAAAATTCCTTGTACCTGCTCTGGTGTTAACTCTGTCGCCCAATCATTATCTGGATGCGTCACAATCGTTAAACCGTCTAATGCTACCTTTAATTCTTGCACTTCCATGCCTAATTCATCTGCTTTTGCTTGTTCTTCCTCTTTTATTTCCCGGGAAGCATCATTAAAGTCTGTTCCATTTTCCACTAAGAATTTTTCAAAGCCAGCGCTCGTCCCGGCCCGGCTAACCTCTACCGAAACACCCTGCTGTTCATTTATCATATAATCTTCAGCTAATCTCGCCATTAATGGGTACACCGTGCCTGAACCATCAATTGCTACATTACCTGATAATTCTTCACTGCTGCCAGACTCTGAATCACTTGCACTATCTGCATCGCCTGAACCGCATGCTGCCAAGAAAATTAAAATAGAAACAAAAAAGAATAAAGTAAACCGTCTAAAGCTCATTAAAGTGCCCCCTTAAATTTATCTGCATAATAGTTACTGGACATTTCTCCTCTGTCCTCACTTTGAAGTATAGAGAAGAATTATTAATATAGTTTGCTGTTAATGTAAAGAGTATGTAAATTTAAGTTTTTTATTTAAGAGGGCTGCGGCTGCAGAACTTTGAAAAAAACAAGGCAATTCACCATTTGGTTTCTCCTTCTCAAGCTTGTCCTATTTCATTAACTCAACTTTCACACCTAAGAAGGAGCATATATATCTTGCTATTCCAGGGTGAACATATTCTACATTGCCATGCTTGCATTTTGGTGAAATATCCGGCCTTTTTGGAATTGATGATGGTGCATAGCTCCACTCCGGCCAACCACTCCGCTTTCCGACGTACAAATGTTTTCGATGGGACGAGTAATCGCAGTCCCAGGACGTACTAGTGCAGACGTTGCAACAACTCTTTTCGATGGGGTGAGTAATCGCAACCCCAGGAGTCACGGGTTTAGCCTGCCAACCACTTAGGAGTCTGCGTGGTTGGCCTGCGCTCTGATAGGATTCTACAGCGAATGAAAGAAATATCATCTCAATGAGCTAGACGAAATAGCAACTTTCCTGAACAACCATTCATGAAAGCATGGGTATGAAATACAGAGAATAGCTTCGATGTATAGAAAGGAATCTTGGTCGAACATTTTACCATACAGCATGAAAAATATGTTCTATCTGATTAAACATCTATTTGGTGAGGTGTTTTCCATGTATAGAATATCCTACTAGCGGAGGAAAAACACGGAGACTCCTATGGGAAAGCGCAATGGTCTTCGGTGGGGCGAGTAATCGCAGTCCCAGTGGGAAGACCCCGCAGAAAAAAGCGAACTTCTTTTTTTGAGGAGGCTGAGCGCAAGCCCATGGAAAGCGTAGTGTTTTTCCGCAGCGGTGCTTTACACTTCACCTTCTATTCTTTGTCAAGGGTGTTATCAAAGGAACAACCAACTCCTGTTTCTATGGTAATGGATTTATTTTTTAATGTGCGAAAGTTGAGTCATTAAAAAAAGAATCATTTCCTTCTCTATCTTATTCTATGCACAGATAATCTATTTAGCATTCAAATTTGAAAACTGCCGAAATAGATGATTCCTTTAACAAGCCAGACCTGTTATTTCGACTTTTATCATTTTTCTAAAAATGCTTGCTTTTTATATTTCGATTATTTATAATGACATTAATTCGCATAGGTTATTTATGAAAAGCGTGGAAGAGGAAAAGTAAGATTCAACTATTTTTTCACAGAGAACTTCGGCAGCTGAAAAGAAGTAAAAATACGAATCTGAACAATGGCCTCTGAGCTTCGTGCTGAAAATATCGATCGATATGAGTAGGTTCCGACGAGATTTGGTACTCGTTATCAATACCACAGTATCAAAGCTTCTTGCTTTCGTACTTGATGAGGCTGTATGTGTGAGCATACAGTAAAATAAGGTGGTACCACGTATATTCCAACCACGTCCTTATCGTTTATTCGATATGGGCGTGGTTTTTTAATTCCTTAAAAACCAACTGCTCATCGACGAAAATGCAAGCAACAGAAAGAGGAGTTTCATAAGTCCAGCAAAAATGACACAGCGAATTTTTATCGAATTTTTGAGCACATATTATTAAGGAGGAATTTAAAATGGGAAGAAATTTAGTCATTCAAACAGATTTTGGTCTTAGCGACGGGGCAGTCAGCGCCATGTATGGGGTAGCACTTTCTGTAGATTCCAAGCTCCGGGTATTCGACCTGACACACGATATCCCGCAATATAATATTTGGGAAGGCTCCTATCGTCTCTATCAAACGTTACCATATTGGCCAGAGGAAACAGTTTTTATCTCTGTAGTTGATCCAGGAGTTGGTACTGCAAGGCTGAGCGTCGTCGTTAAAACGGTGAATAACCAATATATTGTGACGCCGGATAATGGAACACTTACCCATATTAAAAAGGACATCGGCATTAAGGAAGCAAGAATCATCGATGAGAAAACAAACCGTTTACCTCGCTCAGGGGAATCCTATACGTTTCATGGACGTGACGTTTATGCCTATACAGGGGCAAGATTAGCATCAAATACCATTACCTTTGAAGAAGTCGGCGCCCTTGTTGATGTAAACGACATTGTTGAATTAACAAAACCGGAAGCTTATATAGAAGATGATATCGTCTACGGTAATATTGATATACTGGATATTCGCTTTGGCAATCTATGGACCAACATCAGCAGAGAGCTGTTTCAAGAAATTAATGTGGCTCACGGAGATGCTTTCGAAGTCACTATCGCCAATAACCGCCAGCAGGTATATAAAAATATCATGACATACCGGCATTCCTTTGCCGAGATTCGCCTCGGAGAGCCTTTGCTGTATGTGAATTCATTGGATAATTTAGGCGTTGCGATTAACCAGGGCTCCTTTGCCAATGCGTATCACGTAGAAACTGGGCCCCATTGGCAAATTATTATTCGCAAAGCACCGAAAATAAGCTGATTGGTATTTAATAAAATAAGAACATATCATTTAAAGGGGGAATTGGGAATTGAAGAGAAATGGGTTATCTATTAAAACAATTGTAGCAATTGGAATTGGTTCAGCAGTATTTGTTATTTTAGGGCGCTTTGCAGCCATTCCAACCGGGATACCAAATACAACCATTGAAACCGCATATGCCTTTCTAGCTTTAATGAGTGTTGTTTTTGGCCCTATTGCCGGAGGATTGATCGGTTTGATTGGTCATGCCTTAAAGGATGCCGTATTTTATGGTTCTATTTGGTGGAGCTGGGTGTTTGTATCGGTATTTATCGGATTTTTCATCGGCTTATTCACTAGAAAAATCGATATAGAGTCAGGAATATTTGCCTCCAGACAAATCATTCAGTTCAATGTAGTACAAGCAGGTGTGCAAGCTGCAGGCTGGTTCTTGATTGCTCCAGCTTTAGATATATTGATTTATGCAGAGCCTGCCAATAAAGTATTTGTACAAGGAGCTTTCGCCGGTATTGCCAATATTATAACCACCGGCATTCTTGGTACGATTCTAATCGCATCTTATGCAAAAACCAAAAGTCAGAGCGGGAGTCTTACCAAAGAATAGCGTCTGTTGCCGTTACCTGATTTCTGAGAACAGCAGATGCTCTAAGGGAGATAAACATGAAACAACCTATTATCCAGTTTGAAAATGTTACATTTAAATATCGAAGCCAACAGGAACCTACGTTAAAAAATATTGATTTAACCATTCATCAAGGAGAAAAAATATTAATTGCAGGCCCTTCTGGTTCTGGAAAAAGCACACTAGCTCATTGCCTCAATGGGCTGGTGCCTTTCTCGTATAAAGGGGAGATGACAGGAAGCTTGAAAATCCAAAGACAGGAAACAAAAGAGCTCGATATCTTTTCGTTATCCAAAATGGTTGGCACGGTATTGCAGGATCCTGACGGGCAATTTATCGGCTTATCTGTCGGCGAGGATATTGCTTTCTCTTTAGAAAATAATGTTACTCCGCATGATACCATGATGAAAAGGGTAGCCGAGGTCTCACGCCTTGTGGATATGGAGGAATACTTAGAGGCTTCTATTCACGCTCTTTCCGGCGGGCAAAAGCAGCGGGTCTCTCTCGCTGGCGTCATGGTGGATGATGTAGATATTCTCCTTTTCGATGAACCATTGGCCAATTTGGACCCTGCTACAGGGAAGCATGCCATAGATTTAATTGATCAGATTCAAAAGGAGACAAATACGACGGTCGTTATCATTGAACACCGTTTAGAGGATGTATTATACCGGAATGTGGACAGAATTATCGTTGTTAATGACGGAGAGATTGTAAATGATTGCTCTCCCAATGTATTGCTTGCCTCCGATGTGTTACAGAGAAATAATATTCGAGAGCCCTTATACATCAAAGCATTAAAGTATGCGGATTGCTCCCTCACACCCCAGCATGGCTTGGAGCATTTGAATACATTGCAAACAGAGGCATTCAAAGACAAGCTTTTACAATGGTTCGAGCAAACTCCGCCCGCAAAAAAGAGAACGCTGACACAACCTGTTTTACAGCTGGAGGATGTCTCCTTTACATATAGTGGCAAGGAAAATAACATTAAAAAGATATCCTTTTCCATTGATAAGGGAGAAATGGTAAGCATTGTCGGTAAAAATGGTGCAGGCAAATCCACTTTATCCAAATTAATTTGCGGATTTGAAAAAAATAACCAGGGAAAAATCCTCTATCACCAAAAGGATATTACCGGAGACACTATCTATCAGCGTGCTGAACGGATCGGCATGGTGATGCAAAATCCAAATCAAATGATTTCAAAGCATATGATTTATGATGAGGTAGCCTTAGGCCTTATTATGAAAGGAATTTATTCAGAGGAAGAGATAAGGGAAAAGGTAGAGAAAACATTAAAAATATGCGGCTTGTACCCTTTTCGAAATTGGCCGATCTCCGCATTAAGCTTCGGCCAGAAAAAAAGAGCAACCATCGCTTCTATTTTAGTACTGGAGCCGGAAATAATTATTCTGGACGAGCCTACTGCCGGGCAGGATTTCTATCACTATACGGAGATGATGGAATTCCTGGCAGATTTAAACGCCCAAGGTATTACCATTATGATGATTACACATGACATGCATTTAATGCTGGAATATACACAAAGGGCGATTGTTATAGCAGATGGCAAAGTGATCGCGGATGATTCACCTATAAATATCTTAACCAATGAAGCGATTGTGGCGGAAGCTAATTTAAAAGAAACATCCTTATTTGATTTAGCAGTTCTTACCGGTATCGAGGAACCGGTCGAGTTTGTATCCAGATTTATTGCCTTTGACAGGGAGGTACGCAAAGCATGGCCATAGAAATGTTATCTTATATTGAAAAGGAATCCCCTGTCCATCGATTATCTGGAGTCACTAAATTGGTTATTTTTATTATGTGGTCGTCCGCTGCAATGCTTACGTATGATACAAGGATTCTATTATTCTTATTCATAATCAGCATAACCATATTTATTATTTCAAGGATTCATATCCGGGACATCGCCTTTGTATTAATCTTTATTTTAATCTTTTTACTGTTGAATAATATCGCTATTTACCTGTTTTCTCCTCAGGAAGGTGTCCGGATCTATGGCACCAATCATGTACTTTTTGAAATAGCCGGGCGTTATAATATGACACTGGAGCAAATCTTTTATCAATTTAATATTACATTAAAATATTTTGTCGTTATTCCGGCTGCGTTACTGTTTATCGTCACTACCCATCCGAGTGAATTTGCTGCCTCTCTCCACCGGATTGGGATTAATTATAAAATCGCCTATTCTGTCTCCTTGGCACTCCGGTATATTCCAGATATCCAACGGGACTTCCGTACTATCGCCCAAGCTCAGCAGGCCCGCGGGATTGATTTATCGAAAAATGAAAAATTAGGGAAGCGGATCAAAAATGCAGGAGCTATTATTCTGCCATTAATCCTATCCAGTTTGGAAAGAATTGAAGTCATCAGCAACGCGATGGAGTTAAGAGGATTTGGGAAAAATAAAAAAAGAACCTGGTACAGCATCAAGTCTTTTAAACGGGCAGATTATATCACGATAGCTGTTGGAGCAGTCATTTTAACCGTATCGTTGATAATCACCTTTCATGATGGCAGCAGGTTTTATAATCCATTTTTGTAACAGGATGAAAAAGGATGCGATGTTCCAGTGAATGGAAATCACATCCTTTTTGTCATACCGTATAACGTTCCTTTTCCTGTAATTCCATGTTCCCATCTGTCATTTGATAGACTTTATCACAATCCTCAATCAGCCGGGTATCATGTGTTACAACGATTGTTGCTGTTTGCTTTTCTTCTGTAATTTCTTTTAACATACGCATCACTTCAAATGCACGTCAGAGTCAAGAGACGCCGTCGGTTCATCTGCTAAAATAAGACTTGGGTTGGTATAGAGTGCTTTAGCAATCGCGACCCGCTGCCTCTCTCCGCCAGATAAGTCTTTCGGGAAGCTGCGAAGCAAATGATCAATGCCTAACGACTGATAGAGCGCTCCGGATTCTGCTTTAGACATATTCCCTTTCTTTACCTTATCCAGCAGCTGCATCTGCTGTCCGACGTTTAAATAAGGAACCAGATTCGATGCCTGCAAAACAAAGCCGACTTCCTTCAGCCTTAACGCTGCACGCTTCTTTTCCTTTAGATCCGTCAAAGCGGTGCCGTTCATCCTGACTTCTCCCGTTGTGGGTGTCTGCAGCCCTCCGGCGATACTTAAAAACGTACTTTTTCCGGAACCAGAGGGGCCAATAACTGCAACTAATTCGCCTTGTTCCGCCTCAAAATTCGTTTCTTTCATTGCTTCTACTTTTGTTCTGCCGGATCCAAAGGTTTTCTGCACCTTTTGCAATTCTAAAATAGCCATGCTCCCTTAACCTCCTATCGCCCGTAATGGGTCAATTCGCACAATGGTCTGTACAGAAATAAATGCTCCAATGACGGATACGGCAATCAGAATCATTCCATAAACCAGCATTTCAATGTAATTAAAGGCTACCGGTACAGCTGCCGGCAGGAATAATCCTGTAGCTACAGCAAGAACCAATCCTATCATCACGCCAGCTAAAGAAAGCAAAAATGTCTGCGCTACAACAGAGCAGGCCAAGTATTTGGAGGAAACCCCCTGGGCCTTCATTACCCCGAAAATGCTTATCTTCTGAATAGTAAGCACGTAAAGAAAAATCGCCAGAACCACAGCTGAAATAACAAACAGGAAATATATCATTAATGTCAGCGTTAAATTCTGCTCTGTGTAACCAGGCAGATTCTCTATAAATGTTTCTGTATCAACCACCTGCAATGCTTCATCTGCTTCCACACTGTCTAAGTTATCTGTACGAATAACAAAGGCATTCACTGCATCGTTATCTCCTTCAGCCATTTCCCCATATTGCAGTGTTTCCAGCGTATTTAAGTCTGTGAACAATACTGGTGCTGCATTAAATCTGGCTTTATCCGTAAAGCCTGTGATTTCCAACGTCTCCTCTGTGGAGGATAAGGAAATCTCATCACCAATTTCAAAGCCGTCTTCTTTTAATGTATCATCCGCTATTACTTCTCCCTCATCCGCGAATGCGTTTCCTTCTGTCACATTTGGCATGATAAAGGACGCTTCATCTACAGCAAAGATAAATACATTTTCTTTTTTATCCCCATGACTCGCTATTGCGCTGAGCTGAGATAATTCGGTATATTCATCCACTCCGGCCCCGTCAAAATCATCCGCAGACACGATGGATTGCTGCAGACGTAAATCGGATTCCTCTGTTAGAATAACACCGTCTGCTTCCCATTTATCAACAGCCTCCCGATTAAGCTGCTCCAGCCCATTGGCCAGACCGGATAAAAAGAATACAAGATAAGAAATAAGTACCAGCACACCTATAACTAAGGTGAAACGCAGCTTGTTGTTCTTTATTTCATTCCAAGCTAAAAACATCCCTTCACTTCCTTTTGGCTTCATTGCAAATCCCTTTGCTTATTCCCTTTTTAGAGAATGTTTAACCCGTCATCTCAAACAATCAATTTGTATCGTCCGTTAACTCCGTCAAATAACCGATAATTTCATCCTTTTCTTGCGCATCCAGTTCTTCATATAATAACTGCTCAGCAAACTCCCAAATATCCTCCAGCCTTCTTCTTAACTGGTAAAAAGCAAGAGCATCTTGATTGATATGATAATTTTCGTGATGCTGAAGATAAACTTTCATAAACTGCTTCCAATAAGGCTTCTCTGTCAGAAGCATCATATCTGCTTCTGCAGGAGCCAGTTTTAGCCCTTCCCAATCTATTAATATCAGCTTTTCCGCCTCCATCAAATTCCAATGATGCAGATCTGTATGACATAAAACCATATCGAATGAAAGAGATTTCAGCTTTTTTGAAAGTCCTTTTACGCTGCTGATCCATGCGTCTATTTTTTCCCGATTTTCACGGAAAAGGACATATAATTCCTCCGGGAGATGTTTTTCATTGAAATGAATGACCTCTTCCAATTCTACTAAAAAAGGCACTTCAAAGTCCTCCTTCAAAGCTTCCGTTGGAAAAGGGATTTCCTCCCCAAATGAGTGGAGTGCGGCTATTATATGTGCAAATTCTGATACCTGCTGCTTGGTTAAATCTTGTTCACCAATGGTTTCCCCATCAATAAAAGAATACAGTAAATAACTATTTTCCGCGTCTTCACATTGATACTTTCCTTCCTTTGTCTGTAGCGGAACAGGAATTTTTCCTTTTAAATCACTGTTATTTGCTAACCATTCCACAATGGGAGCATACTGGTCAATCCATGCGGTCAACTTCGGCGTAGAAGCACGTCTCTTTTCATATACTTTCAAAAAATAAGCAGCATCCTCCGCCTTTATTTCAAAGGCAAGGGATGCCCATCCGCCCTGTTTGGATTGTATGTGAACAGGATGGATTCCATACGCTTCTTGCAATATTACAGTAAATGGATTCATTGCGATTACCCCTTTCCCAAAAAAGCTTGCAGCCTACTGCAAATTCAAATATGGCCGTTCTTTATTAATCCTGTCAAAAAACATGATTCCATTCAGGTGATCCATTTCATGCTGAACCAAGATGGAACTATATCCTTTAAAGGTATATGTATGCTCTTCTCCCTCTGTATCAAAGGCCTGCACCTTTATTCTCTCATAACGCGGCACATGTCCAGATACTTCCCTGTTTACAGAAAGGCATCCTTCCCCTTCCGGAAGATAGATGGTATTTGCAGCATGGCTGATCAGTTTAGGGTTAATCAGCTTTAATTCCATGGTCTCCTCCTTTTCTGTCTGATATCGTATGACAAACATACTTTTATTAATACCGACTTGATTCGCCGAAAGCCCTGCTCCCGGCCTTAGCTGATATTTCTTTGCTATCTCAGCGTCCTGACTGTTTTTCAAATACGTCATCATGCATTCCAGCTCTGTTTTCGTTTCCTCCGAAACAGGAAGAGACACAGGGTCTAACTGTTTTCTTAAAATAGAAGCCCCCTCTTTTTTAATATCTTTCATCGTTATACGGTAGTTTTTATGAAATTTTGTCATACATAAACACCTCTTCTACATTTTTATCAAGCACTCTGGATATTTTAAACGCCAGTTCTAACGTCGGGTCATATTTATCATTTTCCACACAGTTAATGGTTTGCCTGGAAACACCGCAAAGCTTAGACAATTTTTCTTGTGTCATATTCGATTGCTTCCTTAATTTTTTAATCTTATTCTTCACTAACTAAGCTCCTTTTTGTCAAAAGCATTTGACAAAATTGTAGCATGACTTTCCTGTAAATGTCCAAAACGTTGGACACAATGAAATACTCACTCCCTTTTGGTACATACTAAAATAAGAAGGTCTTTTGTATGATGCCCGCTTCAAGCATAGAGAGAAATTGAAAATTCTAGGCAGGAGACCCAACAGCCAATAACGACTCGATTGGTTTAACTAACATTCCGCGGAGAATGAAAAGCCCACATCGGAATGAAGCTTCCCTTTATTCCCCGAAATTTTGTGATGTTGTATGTATCTCCTTTTTATTAAAAGTGTTATCATAGTATATGTTTTCGGAAATACGAATAGGACAATCCTATTTTTGGAGTGATTACATTGAAGGCATGGTTAAAAAATCGGACCAGGACCGAATATATTACCGTCTGTCTATTACTAATCGGTTTTATCGCATCGATGATATTTATCAATAACAATTATGATTTATATGATAGAACGATTGTTCACATAACCGATGTTCAAGAAATAAATAGAGAAGATCAGCCAGATGAGCATGGCAATCAAGATGAAAAAGTCACCCAGCATATTGTTGGAGAAGTAAAAAATGGATCAAATAAAGGAGAAATAACTGAATTTGATAATGAATATGTGCAGTCCCTGGCATTGGACTATGAGTTATCTGCAGGCGATGAAATCTTTCTTGCTCAAGACGGGGAAGCAACAGGGGATATTAAACGGGATAAATATTTCGTGTTTGTCGCATGGATATTCCTGATCATATTATTAGCAGTCGGAAAGTCCAGAGGTGCTTTATCCGCGTTGAGTTTGTTTGTCAATGCAGCTATTTTATCATTTGCATTAGACATTTATATACAGCATCCCAGCATCAGTCTTTCTGTTATTACTGCAATCAGTATTATTATCTTCACCGTTCTCTCCTTATTGATGGCGACAGGATTTAACGAAAAAACCTATACAGCTATTCTAGCCACATTAATAGGGACAGTTATTTCATTAGTGATTGCTTATGCAGCACTGCATTTCACTGGCGAAGAAGGACTGCGTTATGAAGAAATGGCCTTTTTAACCAGGAACCCGGAAACCATATTTATGGCAGGGTTACTAATTGGTTCCTTAGGGGCTGTTATGGATGTTGCGATTACTTTATCTGCTTCCATGTTTGAAATGTATGAGAAAAATAACCGGATTGATTTAAAAACATTAAAAAAAGCAGGTTACGAAGTCGGGAAAGATATCATGGGCACCATGACCAACATTTTATTTTTTGCCTACGTCAGCGGGTCGATACCCATGCTGCTAATCTATTTTAAAAATGCAGCACCATTCGGCTTCACCATATCGATGAACCTTTCCCTTGAATTAACACGTGCTTTAGTCGGCGGAATTGGGATTGTATTGACCATTCCGATTGCCATCTATATTTCCATTTTCTTTATCCGGAGAAAGCAGGCGAAATTATGAATGTACTCGTATTACTGGCAATCATATTATTTGCATTAATGGCCTGGGTTGGCGGTATGAAGGGCGTACGATCTTTTATTGCCCTCTTTATTAATTTTATCATTGTGCTTATGGCTGTTTTTGTCATGAATGACCCGTCCGGAAATCCAATTATTATTGCGCTTATCGCATGCGGTTTTATCAGTGCAATCAGCTTGTTCTTCATCAACCGGGTAAATAATAAAACGATGCTTGCTTTCTTATCGACGATTGCAACAATGGTTATTTTAATCTTTTTCATTATTATTTTAACCGAACAATCCATGATCTATGGACTTGGGGAAGAAGAATCTGGAGAAATAACAGCTTTCAATGTGCATATTGGATTAAATTTTATTCAAATTGCTACAGCTGTGATTATTATGAGCACGATTGGGGCAATTGTAGATACTGCCATTTCAATCACCTCTCCGATGCGTGAAATCCACGACCAGAATCCGGAAATTTCCAGAAAGAATCTATTCTTAGCCGGCATTCGTATTGGCCGTGATATTCTAGGCACAAGCACAAACACGCTATTTTTCGCCTTTTTCGGAGGTTATATGGGGCTGCTCATCTGGTTTAAGGATTTAGACTACTCTCTTGGCCAAATTATAAATGCCAAAGTATTCAATGATGAAATGCTTGGAATCCTTATTTCGGGTCTTGGCATCGCTCTGGTTATTCCAATTGCTTCTCTGATGAGTGCGTATTATTTGAAGAAGCAGAAAAAGGACATCGCGTTGGATGAGCAGAAATAGGTAAAAGCAGCCATACGCTGTTTATGTTTAGAAATAAGCCCGAATGATTCCGCTTGGAATACATTCGGGTTTTTATCTATAATATAAAAACGTCTATCATGTCATTAAACTTAATGATTGTAAAATCCTTATGCCCCAGCCTATCAACTATGGCTATGTGCTCGTCTTTATAGTTGATGCTGTCTATATATCCTTTTATATGATGAACATGACAGTCCTGATAGCATTTCACTTCAATAAGCAAATTATCTTTATGAGCGATAATTAATTGAAAGCAATTCTGCTTCCATTGCCGCTCATTTAACATTGTTTTTTCTTTCGTATTCCTTTCTTCCTGTACACGAATATTCAAGCCCCGACGCTCCTTTTTACACACCCTATGGATAAAATATTTTCTATCTTAAAGCTGCGCACCTGTTTTTTATAGTAACAATAAGCAAGAATCCTTTTATCATCTATACCTACGACGCGAATAACACGCTGCGTTACATTGTTATGGCGGTCGATATAATAGATCATGATTTTTTCCTTTTTATCCAGAGAATGATGAAGTAATCCAATCATATTTATTCCCCCAAATAAGAACCTTTGTTCTGAACGTTTGTTCTTATTATATCAAAAAATAAGCAAGAGTAAACATGAAATAAATGGATGAATGTGTTTTAAAAGAAACAAAGGATAACCCGTTTAATTATTTGGGGTTTGGGACCAAAAATGGTGCTGATTAACATAATTAGCACGCCAGCCCCCTTGTATCAAGCTATATTTGACTTTTCTCATATTTCATATTAAAATGTATCCACAGTTACATAAGAACTCTTATTGAGAGTGGCGGAGGGACTGGCCCGATGAAGCCCGGCAACCTTTCTAGAACTCGTTCTAAAAAAGGTGCTAAATCCTGCAAAGTGCATAATGTGCTTTGGAAAATAAGAGAGGACGTTTCGTAAATGAACTTATTCAACCTCTCTAGAACAAAATAGAGAGGTTTTTTATGTAGCATTTAAACACATGTAAAAGGGGATATCTTACCATGCAAACAGTTACTGTAAAGGGGTCGCCCAGCCATTATCAAATCGGTGACGGTTCTCTGGAATATCTGGTAGAAAATCTGAATGACTTGCGGGTGAAGCGGATTGCTGTAGTTGCCGGGCGGACTGCTTGGGAAAAAGCAAAACCGTATCTTCCTTCCGCATTGCTGAACCAAATAGAGGAAAAAGATATACATACTGCAGATGGGCATTGTACCGTGGAACGAACTGACAGGCTCGCCGCGATTTATGAAGAACAGCAAATAGATGCTGTCATCGGCTTCGGCGGGGGAACTGCACTGGATATTGCCAAAGCAGCGGCTGCCAATGCGCAAATAAAAAGTATCTTAATCCCAACAATTGCCGCAACCTGCGCAGCTTGGACGCCATTAAGCGTCTTTTATCAGGAGGATGGTGCGCATTCTCATTATACAGAGTTTCCAGAGTCTAATACACTCGTAGTGGTCGAACCAGCAATTATTGCAGAAGCTCCTGTAAAATATTTAAAAGCAGGCATTGGCGATACGTTAGCTAAATTCTATGAAGCTCGCTCTCTAGTTGAAGCCTTCTACCCTGAAGGCACGCTTCCAGTCTGGCTGCAAATCTCTCAATTCGCCGCTCGTGCGTGCAAGGATATTTTGCTGGATGACAGTGAAGCAGCAATCCAAGCTTGTGAGAGCAACCAAGTCACTGATGCTCTTATTCGTGTTATCGAAGCAATTATCGCAACAGGCGGCATGGTTGGCGGCTTCGGCGGAAAAGCTGGACGAATTGCAGGTGCGCATTCCATTCATAATGGATTAACTGCCGCCCCGCAGATTGCCGATTCACTTCATGGTGAAATTGTATCCTATGGCATTTTAGCTCAGCTTGCCATCGAACAGGATAAAGCGGAGCTTACGAAGCTATTAGCTTACTATGATACATGGGGCTTCCCAACAAGATTAGCAGACTTCTCCATACATACGGATGATGAGGAACTGCTGGAAACCATAGCTAAAAAAGTCACACGGGAAGAAGAATCCATTCATTTGATGAAAGAAGAAATTAATGCAAATACCGTTATTGATGCATTTTTACAGCTTGAGAATATTACTAAATAAAAAAGAAAGTAGGAAAACCATTATGAAAAAGAAATATTTACTTCTTATTACAGCTTTATTAGTCACTTTCCTCGCTGCTTGCGGCGGAGATGAGGAAGAGAGCGGTTCAGATTTACTTGAAGATGGCGTATTGACAGTAGGTGTAACAGCCGGTCCACATGAAGAAATTGTTGAAAAAATAGCTGAAATTGCAGCAGAAGACGATTTAGAAATTGAAACAGTTGTTTTTAGTGATTATGTGATGCCGAACGTTTCACTGGATGAAGGTGAAATCGACATCAGCAGCTTTCAGACAGAGCCTTTTATGGACAGCATGGTGGAAGAAAGAGGCTTGGATATTGTGAAGGTAGCAGATACCGTTACTTTCCCGATGGGGGTTTACTCCGAATCAGTTGATTCTCTGGAGGACCTTCCTGATGGTGCAACATTAGGGCTCCCTGGCGATCCTACAAACAGTGGACGTGCTTTATTATTATTTGAACAAGCTGGTCTTATCACATTAGAAGAAGGCTTGGGTGTCAATGCAACCGTAAATGATGTAGTCGATAATCCGAAAGACCTTGAATTACTGGAATTAGATTCTGCACAAATTCCAAGACAGCTTGGAGAAGTAGATGCAGCAGCAATCAATTCAAACTTTGCAATCGAAGCAGGGCTTTCACCGAATGATGATTCGCTCTTTATCGAGCAGGATTCTACTTTCGTTAACCTAATTGCAGCTCGTACAGAAAACCAAGATGATGAAGTCGTTCAGCAATTTATTGATATTTACCATACAGACGAAGTGAAAGAATTTATTGAAGAAAACTTTGACGGCTCTGTTGTTCCAGGCTGGTAAATCTTTATTTTCAGGTAATATACCCAGACTACGATACTTAAAGGAGAAAACAGCATCATGAGAATACAGAAAAAGATATATGTACTTGCATTTATTGCTCTGTTAAGTCTGATACTTGCCGCCTGCGCCAGTGAACCAGATGACAATGCATCTTCTGACAGTAATACGACAGAGGGAGGATCGCAGGGCGGCGATTTAATTATTACTACGCCATCCGATGCTGTATCGCTTGACCCGGCAGCATCCAATGATACTCCGTCCAGTGACGTACAAAGAAATATCTTTGAAACGCTTGTTACCCAGGACGAGAATATGGAAAATCAGCCTCTGTTGGCGGAGGAGTGGGAACAAATTGATGATACAACATGGGAATTCAAGCTTCGTCAAGATGTGACCTTCCATGACGGCTCTGATTTTAATGCGGACGTTGTAAAAGCAAACATTGATCGTACGCTTGATCCAGAGATTGGTTCTCCACGGGCAATCATGTACAATATGATTTCCGAGGTAGAAGTTATTGACGATTATACGGTTCATTTTAAAACAGAATATCCTTTTGCAGCGTTACCGGCACACCTTGCTCATCCCGGCGGTGTGATGATTTCAAAAGACCAGATTGAAGAAGATTATGCCGCAATGGAAGATGGCGAAGAGGCAGGTACTGTTATCAGTGCAAACCCGCAAGGCACCGGCCCTTTCAAATACGAAGAATGGCAGCCGGGGCAGCAGGTACGCTTAGTTAACAATGAAGAGTATTGGGGCGAACCGGCACTGCTCGATTCCGTAACTTTTAAAGTAGTTACAGAAGATCTGACCCGTGTCGCAGAATTAGAGACTGGTGCTTCTCAAATCGCTAATTCCCTTAGTCCGTCAGATGTAGCTCAAATTGAAAATTCCGATCATTTATCAGTGCAGTCTCAGGACAGCCTGGCATTATCGTATTTAGGTTTTAACATGGACAAGGAACCGTTTGATGATGAACGTGTCCGTCAGGCAATTGCAAAAGCTATTAATAAAGAGGAAATTCTTTCCGGAATCTATGACGATGTCGGAATCCCTGCACACACACCGATTGCGCCAAGTGTATTCGGATATAGTGAGGATGTAGAGGATCACGAATATAATCTGGAAGAGGCCAAAGAATTACTTGCTGAAGCAGGCTATGAAAATGGTTTTTCTACCACGATTTGGACAAATGATGACCGTCAGCGCATCGATACAGCAACAACAATCCAAGCTCAGCTGAAGGAAATTGGTATCAATGCGGAAGTAAGAACAGTGGAATGGGGAACAATGCTGGAACAGACTGCCAACGGGGAACATGATATGTTTGTCTTTGGCTGGACCACTGTTACCGGTGATGCGGATAACGGCTTATACCCTTTATTCCATTCAGATAATTTAGGCGAACCGGGAAATCGCACCTTCACAGAAGATGAAGAACTCGACGATTTATTAGATCAAGCCCGACAGGAAAGCAATCCAGATGAACGATTAGCACTTTATCGCCAAACCCAGGAATTACTTGCTGAAATCACACCGATGGTTTATATCCATCACCAGCAATATTTATTAGGTGTCGATGACAGCGTAAAAGGGCTGACACAGTCTCCGACACAGCTGTTAAATTTAAAAGATGTTTCTATTGAAGAATAAAGAATCTCCCCTTGTCTATGATGGACAAGGGGAGTTTTTTATTACACCATCAGAACCACCGAATGCTGCTAACAAAGGATTACAGCAGTATTCAGCTTCGTATGTACAAACAATACAAAACAGCCTCCCTATCTTCAACAGAAGCTTCTATCTCTTCCGAGGTTAAAAATAGGATTGAAAAAAGGTTTTCTGTTTACATATCTAGAATTTGTTATCTGAGCATTTTTTTACTATGATTGAACTAAACATGTCTGAAGATTTTTATTTTAACAAGTGAAGGGAATGTACCCATTTTGATACTTTACCGTTTACCCATATTAATTCTGACGACTGGAATTGTTTATATATTTATTTCACCATCCGAGCCATTAGCATTTAGTATTTTCTTCAAAGTGATTCCAATGGTGCTGATTCTGATTTATGCTTTTGAAAAATCGCTTCCTAAACGAAAGCCCACACATTATTGGATTATTGGCGGTATCAGCTTATGCTTGATTGGGGACGCAACGCTGCAGTGGTTTTTCATCGGCTTGACCGCGTTTTTTATCGGGCATGTATTCTATATCATTGGATTTTTAAAAGAATGGCGTTTTTCTTTGCCAAGAAGTCTTTCTGCAGCCCCGCTTATTCTTTTTGCTGCTTGGATTGGTTATCAGCTTGTGAGTAATCTGCAAACAAACGGGGATACAGGTTTCATCTTTCCTGTCATTGCCTATATCGGAATTATCACGCTTATGGCGTTCACAGCAATCATGACAGGAAATCGCTGGGCTATTCTCGGCAGCCTTCTATTTATTATTTCTGACAGCGTTCTTGCGTGGAACATGTTTATAACCGGCTTTACAGGAGCTCATGAAGTCATTATGCTTACGTATTATGGTGCTCAATTTCTTATCGCCCACAGCTTGTTTACCATTGATTCGAGGCAAAAAGGAATGGCTTGGTAATCCTGATTTCCGTTCCCTGTAAATAAAGGAAAGCCCTCTTATGAAAACCATTTTTCAGTAAGAGGGCTTTCCTTATATAAGCGACGTTATCTCTGGATGCTTCTGCATGATACCTACATAATGAATCAAATCATCTGATAGCTTATTTAAGCGGTCAATGACGTTTTGATTCGAGATTACATAGTTTGTATAATCTTTTTCTTCAACAAATACATATTTCGGAATCACCCATGCGTGCATATAGTGAAGAATCGGCTTCAAATGCTGTTCTGGTACTAAATAATGCTTTGTTGTTCCTGCTGTTGCAATAATAGCAACCACTTTATTCCGAAATGCATCCATTGGCAGAAGGTCGAACAGATTTTTTAGTGTTCCCGGAATAGATGCTTGGAAAACCGGCATTCCAACCAAAATGCCATCTGCCTGCATGATTTTTTCTAATAAGATCTTCGTGTCGCCTGTATAATCTTTATAAGAACGTCCATCGCTAAAAACCATGTCATAATCCTTCAAATCTAACAGCTCTGCTTCTACCCCGGTATGTTCTTTTTCAATATATTTCAATGCATGGTCCACAGCGACCCTTGTTTTTGAGCCAATCGTGGAACCGGAAATTCCAACTATCTTCACGGAGCATCCTCCTATATGGTGGTCTTATTCTGTATTCAGAAGTTTAGATTTTAGATTCTCTCGTCCGTCTATTCATATATATGAATATGTATTTACGCTGTTTACTGCTCTGCAAAGACTCGCCTCTAAAGAAGCACGTTTCTGCATTTGGAGAACCTGTAAATACAGGAATGAGAATGTTTCTCAAAACAGTTATTACCTGTATTATACCTAGTTAACTAACAGAAATACAATAAGATGCTTATCCATTGAAACCTTCCTGAATTGCAGCGCTTCATTCGAGATGCCATTGATATTTCTTTAAATCGACGTATCCGCTGGAACTCACCAGGACGCCTTCTGCTTCCAGGCGTGTGCGCTGCTCCCAATTTCCCTCTTCGTTCGTAATAGCTAATTGCCCCTTTGCATTGATCACACGATGCCAGGGCAATTGATGCTTTTTACTCATGGAATGGAGCACGCGGACAACCTGTCTCGCGGCTCTCGAATTGCCAGCTTCTCTTGCTATTTGACCATACGTCATTACTTTTCCAGAGGGGATATTCCGTATTATTTTGATAACTTCTTCTGTAAAAGGGGTCATCCTTTATCATTCCTGTTCCACATTATTATTTCACGTATTTTCTCGGCACCCGTTTGCCAATTAAACAAACCGTTTCATAATGAATGGTCTGCATTTGCTCTGCGACAACATCTAAAGAAATATAGCCCTCACCCGGCTCGCCAAAAATGGTGACAATATCATTTTCATTAACGCCATCCACATCGGAAACATCCACCATGGTCTGATCCATACAAATGCGTCCGACAATCAGACATTCCTTGCCTCGGACAGTGACGTGTCCTTGATTGGATAAAAGACGTGAAAAACCATCGGCATAACCAATCGGCAGGGTCGCAACCTTTGTTTCTTGCGTTGTTGTATAGGTTCTGCCATAGCTGATAGATTGTCCAGCCGGAACATTTTTAATATAAACTGGCTTTGTTTTTAAGCTCATCACCTGTTTTAATGGGAGGATTTCCTTAAGATGCGGTTCAGGATAGAGCCCGTACAAGCTGACTCCGACGCGTACCATATCCAGATGCATTTCTGGATAGGCGAGGGTCCCCGCACTATTACAGCAATGCTTGATCGGAATCTGACAGCCTTTTGCTTCTACTGCCTGATATATTTTCTGGAAGCTTTCAAATTGCTGATACGTATAAGCACTGGATTCTCCATTGTCGGCTTCCGCAAAATGCGTAAAGATTCCTTCCAGTTCTATTTCTTCCCGTTCTAATGCGCGGCATAAATCCAAAGCTTCTTCTGCGGTACGGACACCGATACGAGTCATTCCGGTATCCACTTTGATATGGACTTTTGCTGTTTTCTGTAAGGTATCTGCAGCCTGACAGATGGCTTCGATTGTCTCTTCTGAATAGACAGTCAGCGTGACATCTTGTTCTACTGCCTTATGAACGGCATGAGCTGGCGTATAGCCCAATAATAATATCGGTGCAGTAATCCCTGCTTCTCTCAAAGACAGCGCTTCATCTAAGATTGCTACCCCAAGACAGTCCGCCCCATTTGCCAGCGCCTCTTCTGCAATTGGCACAGCTCCATGACCGTATCCATCTGCCTTCACCACCGCCATAAACCGCGCTCCTTCACGGATATGCTGTTTAAATTGTTGTACATTATACGCTAATGCTTGCAAGGACACTTCTGCCCAAGTATCACGAAAACTGGTTGTTATCATGTGATTCCCACCTTGTCTAACATCATCATTTTTATTTTTTTGGTCTATTTTTCAGATTAATACAATACATCATATCCATTTTATCACTTCCATTCTGTGTTGGATAGATATACTCAGCCTGCTTGACAGACACAATGAAAGCACGTTTATCTAAAAAGTGTGAGAGACGGCATTGAAATATCTTTCCCAATTGTCTTTATTTCTTTACACTAAATATAAATATACGTATGATTCCTATTGTCAGGGAAAACTACTTTATCGATGGAGGTTGAGAACATGAAACAAATCTTTCTGGCGCTGATTGGGACCATTTTATGTGCTCTGGCAACGACCATATTCGCCATGCCAAACCAAATTTCTGATGGAGGCATTCTAGGTATTGCACTTTTACTCTTTTATTCTCTCGGATGGTCTCCCGGGATTGTTACGATGGTTGCTTTTGTCTTATTACAACTCGTCAGTTTTAAATTTCTTCCTAAAAGCATCGTGATAAAAACAATGGTTAATGTCCCGCTTCTATCCTTGTTTATCTTTTTAACAGAAAATATCGTAACACAGCCTCTGGGCGATTCTCTGGTAGCTGCTATTTTTGCAGGCCTTACCATGGGGATTGGATTTGGTTTGATTATTCAAGCAGGCAGCTCTATTGGAGGTACTTCGACGATAGCTCGTCTGCTCGCACAGCGCTATGAATGGAATGTCGTACTAACCACCTTCATCATGGACGCCGTTATCGTATTAGCCGGAGTTTTCATTATTGGCCCGCTTTACACACTATACACCATTATTGCTTTATCCATAGGGAAGGTCGCCAGCGACTATGTGATTGGCGGTTTTGATTCTAAGAAAGCAGTCACCATTATTTCGCCTGAATTTAAAAAAATAGCTCATCAGATTAATACAGTCATGTCGTCTAGTGCGACATTTATCAATGGTTCTGGATCCTATACAGATCGCCAGCATTATATCCTTTATATTATCGTACCCAGTTATCGGCTCTTAACGCTTAAACGAATTATCAGGGAAATCGATTCCAGTTCATTTATCGTTGTCCATAATGTGAAAGATGTATCTGGCGGCACTTTCTTTGCTCCGACGACAGAAGATGAAGCAGCCTTTACCGGATTTGAAGAAGAAGCGATTATTCCTGAACCGGAGGAGGTTTCATCGGATAATACTGCCGATAAAACAGATGATTGATGATGTACCAGTAAAGAAGTGAGCTGCTTCTTAGAAAACAGCTCACTTCTTTATTGTTTCTTTAGAGGACTCTGAGTCAGTACGACGGACAACATTCCACTTGCTCCCAAATAATTGAATACTTTTTTCGACCTTTTTTATCACTTCATCTGCTCTTTCATATATAATTCCCCGCAAATCATGGACCTGCCTTATTAATTTTTCAAGCCATGCCTCCTGCTTGTCGAGCCTTTCATGAAGCACAGTCAGTTCTTCTTTTCTTCGGTTCTCTACCTCTTCCAGTTTATTTTCCTGTTTCTCCATTTTTTTCTTCACTGTTTCATTTACCTCAGCTATTTTTTCAAGCTTAGTATGAATGGATGCCTGGCTGGCTTTGAAGTCATCTTCCTTTTCTTTTGCACTTTCTTGAGCAGCAATAATTTGATTGAGCTGCTTGTTTTCCTTCTTTATATTTTCATCAAGTACATCTAATCGGTTGAATACCTTCTCTTGCATCTGCTGCTGATCTTTTTTATTTTTGTCCATTTCCTTCAATCGTTTCGCAATACGCTCCAATTGCTGATTTTTAGCAAAGGTATCCCGCTGCAGCTGCTGCAATACTTCCACAGATTCCCTCTGCATTTCCAGCTGCTTTTTCTCTCTCTCACTTGCATATTCATAAACAAACGTTTCTTGATTAGGCGAAGCTCCTTTTATATCTTCTGCATAAATGTGCTTCTCCTGGTTCAGATATACCATTAACATCACCTCTAAAATCAGCTTATGCACAAAGAAAAAAATAGGACGAATTTTGGTTATCTGCCTAATTGGATAGATGAAAAAAAACCTAAGCGGTATAGTCACTCAGGTTTTATTCTTTATTGCTATTTATATTTGGATAAAGATACCTCGCTCCGGGGAAGTCGAGCTGAGGTTTTGTGAGCAGGAGAAGCAACCCGAAGAAAGGATTTAGCAAAGCTTCGAGCTGTTCCGTTTGTTTCTCTAATTTCGATGGGTGGTACTATGTGTTCGAGCTTTAAACGCATCGATAAATTGTTCAGGTGAAGATTTTATAATGTAGGCATAAACTCCTTTAAGCGTGTGTAAATAGAGCATTCCCTTTGTCTGGTTCCCAGTAAGTCGATACGAGATATCCATTACATTTTCAATTGGAAATTCCCTGTACTTTGTAGCGATTTTGTCTTCATAAAGATACATATAACGTTGCTCTTCTGTATCCTTTTGCTCTAATGCACTTACTTGACGGACTACTTTTACATACGGTTGTTTGGCAATAAATTGCATTGTCTCCTCCGTTATTTCTGCTTAAAAGTGTGTGTCCAAAAGCACGGTAAAAATCACTTTTGAACATTTTTTATCAATCAGCTTTCCGCGACACGCAAATGATTCTTTCTCCATTGGAGCCATTGGCTTTCTCTCGTTTTACGCGGTAAAAACTGACGTATATCCTCTTCATGATATCCTACCTGCAAACGTTTGGCATCGACCATAATCGGACTGCGTAAAAGACGCGGGTATTCCTGAATAATTTCCAGCAGCTCCTGCAATGGCAATGCTTCAATATCAAGATCTAAATCTTTATAAATCTTAGAACGTGTGGAAATAATCTCATCTGTACCTTCCACCGTCATCCGAAGAATATTTTGTAATTCGTTTACGGTCAGAGGTTCTCTGATTACATTACGTTCTGTATACTCAATCCCGTTTTTCGTAAACCATTGTTTTGCTTTTCTTGTTGATGAACATGCTGCACCATAAATTGTAACTGTCATTAATCATACCCCATTTATATATAGTTTCTTTCTTCAAACCATCAGAAAAGTTCTATACTTGCCTGTCAGCACTTGATAACCCTTTGCTTAACAAATCCATTTCAATACGAAAATTATCTAGAGCTTCTTCACGAGAAAGATTCCTGGATAGCTGATCCACAATATTTCGAAATGTAACAGACGTTAAAATCTGCATAACATGGAAAAACTCTTGTTTACTTTCGATATTCAGCTTTTTAAAATCAACTAAATCTTTTACTTGATTCATTGCGTCTACTTCATTATGCTTTCCTAAGAATAACTCCGTAAATGAATCTTCCACTTCATGTGTCACATTCAATACGGCATTCTTTAAAAACTGCAAATGCTTCTCTTCGGACAATTCTATCAGTGTTACCCGAAAAACCTTATCCATGGAAGCCATCAAATCTCCATCTGTTTCGCGCAGCAGGCTTAAAAAATAAGCACGGCGTTTATCTGTATGAAGCTTTAATAAATAATAAAAAGCATCTTCTTTGCCATCAAAATATTGATAAAAACTTCCTCTTGAAACACCTGCAAGCTTTACAATATTCGCAATGGAGGCCTGCGATAACGGTGCTCTTGCAAATTCTTTTTCAACCGCTTGCAATAATTTTGCCCGTTTGGAATCGTTTAAATTAAAAAATGTTGATGTAGGCATATTCTTGCTCCTCCATAACCTATTGTGACACAATGTCATGTCCTATAATTCTATATTAAGTGACACGATGTCATAAGTCAATTATTTTTATGACATCGTGTCACTTTTTTTATGAAATGTGACGATTCTATGGCAGGCAAACGATTGCTTTTTCATTAGTGTACACTTTTCCTCCCTCTGCTAAACACCTTTAGTTAAAAATGCTTCTTTCCCAGCTTCATTTAACTGCCGACCTAATCATTGTATTCCCTCACTATGCTATTTCATAACCTTAAAAATTAAACAAGATAGGAAAATTTCTAAAAGTTATCAGCTTAAAAAATAAGAATGTTTATAAAGATAGCTGAAAATAGCCGCTCCGGAAAAACACTACGCTAGATAGGTTTTATTACTATCTGTATCAAAATTAATAAAATTCACTATCCGTCAAACAAAAGAACACCGTATAGAAGGGTATACCTTCCACACGATGCTTTCTTCATCAAACCATAATCTTACTCATATCATTCGTAAATGCCACTGGATCTTCAATCGGCAGCCCTTCAATCAATAACGCCTGATTGTAAAGCAGGTTGGTATATAACGCTAATTTATCCTGATCCTTCCCCTGTGCTGCTTCGAGTGCTTTAAAAATACTGTGATTCACATTGATTTCCAGCACTTTATCTGCCTGAATCTGCTGGTTATCCGGCATCGCATTAATAATTTTCTCCATTTCCAAGGAAATCTCGCCATCTGCAGAAAGCACGACTGGATGGGATTTCAGACGCTTGGAAGCTCGTACATCCTTCACTTTGTCACCGAGAACCTCTTTCATTGCTGTAAACAGCTCATTATGACTTTCTGTTTCTTCCTTCTCTTCCTCTTTCTCATCGGCTTCAATCCCTAGATCACCGCTGGAAACAGAACGGAATTCCTTCTCCTGATATTGCATCAGCATTTTAATCGCAAATTCATCCACTTCATCTGTGAAATAAAGAATTTCATAGCCTTTATCTGCAACAATTTCCGTTTGCGGAAGTTTTTCAATACGATCATTGGAATCTCCAGAAGCATAATAGATATATTTTTGGTCTTCCGGCATACGTGATACATATTCCTCTAGCGTTACCAGCTTTTTCTCTGTAGAAGAATAGAATAAAAGCAAGTCTTGCAGCTCTTCTTTATGCTGGCCGAAGTCACTGTACACGCCAAATTTGATTTGCTGACCGAATGCTTTAAAGAACGTTTCATATTTTTCACGTTCATCGCGAAGCAGGCTTAACAGCTGCTGTTTTATTTTCTTATGAATATTTTTCGCAATGATTTTCAGCTGACGGTCATGCTGAAGCATTTCCCTGGAAATATTTAAGGATAAATCTTCTGAGTCAACCATTCCTTTTACAAAGCTGAAGTAATCAGGCAGTAAATCTGCACATTTTTCCATAATCAATACACCATTTGAATAAAGCTCCAAGCCTTTTTCGTATTCTCTGGAGTAATAATTAAACGGCGTTTGCTCCGGAATAAATAGAATTGCATTATAACGGACCGCTCCATCTACATTGATATGAATATGGCGCAATGGCTGATCAAATCCGTACCGTTTCTCCTGATAGAAATTAGTGTAATCTTCATCTGTTAATTCGCTCTTATTTTTCTTCCAAATAGGAACCATTGTGTTCAGCGTCTGCTCTTCAATCACATCTTCATACTCATCTTCTGTTCCTTCTTTTAACTTGCTTTCCGTAACATCCATTTTAATTGGATAGCGGATAAAGTCCGAGTATTTCTTGACGATTTGTTTTAAAGTAGATTCTTCTAAAAATGTATCATAATTGTCTTCTTCTTCGTTATCTTTTATTTCAAGGATAATCTCTGTTCCAACTTCTTCGCGGTCAATTGGCGTAATCGTATAGCCGTCTGACCCCTGTGAAACCCATTGATATCCTTCTTGACTGTCAATCGATTTTGTTAATACGGTCACTTTATCCGCAACCATAAACGCTGCATAAAAGCCGACACCGAATTGACCAATAATATCATGGCCGTCTTTAATTTCATTTTCCGATTTAAACGTATGTGACCCACTTTTAGCAATCACACCGAGGTTATCTTCCAGCTCTTCCTTTGTCATTCCAATTCCCGTATCTACTACAGTCAACGTACGCTTTTCTTTATTAGGAATCAGTTTGATATAATAATTGCTTTGATCGAATGTTAAAGCATCATCCGTTAATGCTTTATAATAAATTTTGTCAATGGCGTCACTTGCGTTGGAGATTAATTCACGCAAGAAAATCTCCCGTTGTGAATAAATGGAGTGGATGACCATATCTAATAGTTTCTGTGATTCTGCTTTAAACTCATGCTTTGCCATAATGCTCTCTCCTTTTTCTGTTTTTAGCACTCTCTCTCACAGAGTGCTAAACCTCTATTACATGAATACCATATTCTATTTTAACTGTCAATATTAGTCGCATATAGCCTAAACAACATGTATAATAGAAAATATATAGAAGAGGAGGGGTCTCGATGCTTCATGAATGGTTAAAAGATTCCAAACACACCGTCGTTTTCACTGGCGCAGGAATGTCTACAGAGAGTGGGCTGCCTGACTTTCGTTCCACAAACCGGGGACTTTGGAGAAAGAAAGACCCAAGCAAAATCGCAAGTGTAGATGCTTTAAATCATCACGTAGAGGATTTTATCGAATTTTATCGGGAGCGCGTTCTCGGCGTCAAAGAAGTTGGTCCGCATAAAGGACATCACATTCTTGTCGATTGGGAAAAGAATGGACTGATCCAATCGATTATTACCCAAAATGTGGACGGTTTTCATCAGGCTGCAGGCAGCAGACACGTTCATGAGCTTCATGGAACCCTGCAAGAGCTGCATTGCCAAAGCTGCGGGAAAATCTACGACAGTTCTGCTTATTTAAACGAAGACTATCACTGTTCTTGCGGCGGAATACTCAGACCTTCTATTGTATTATTTGGGGAAATGCTCCCTGAGGATGCCTTTTCTGCTGCGTTTGAGCATGCAAAGAAAGCCGATTTATTTATCGTGCTAGGTTCCTCTCTATCGGTTACACCAGCCAACCAATTCCCGGAAATCGCTAAACAAAATGGCGCCAAACTTGTCATTGTCAATCAGGAAAAAACACCATTAGACGAGTTTGCAGATGAAGTTGTTTTTGACCGGAAGATTGGAGCTTATTTAGAAGAAACGGATCAATTATTATAAAACAGATAAAAGGCAAGGAGGCGCTGCACGCTTCCTTGCCTTTCTTGATGGATTAAAATAAATATGGCGGCAAATGTTTTAAGCGGGGCGAGTAACCGCAGCCCCAAAATTTCGGTCTTAGGCCATCCATTTAGGCGGTGTATTCTTATTCCAATAAATATCCCCGATATGATAATGCTTTTGGAATCCATCCTCACTTAAATGGTAATGAAAATTAAAATAATACCCTTCCAATGGCCGGTTTTCCCGGCGGACATGAAACTTTGCCAATGTTTTGCTGGTGCTGTTATTGGAAACATTGAAAATCCGCTCTCCATAGCCGTCTGAAGGTTTTTCGGTAATCGCTATATCCTTGTATATGTCAGAATGCTCGACAAGATCAGACAGCACCAATTCCATCTGTGGTAAAATCATAGCAGAAAATTCATCCTCGACCTTCCCCGCAATCCTCGTTCCAAATTTTTCGATACTCAATTTTTTCGCCTCTTCATGAAGGTGGCCAAGAAAAGCTTCCCTTGGATCTTCTACATTGTATGATTGGGTGGTTTCCTCGATAACAGATGTTGTTTCGAGATCTGATGAAGAAGACACACTGCTGTCATCCCGCTTATTGGCGTCGACTTCCAAAAGATTTGTTGGCGTATAGATACCCAATGTTAAAATTGTTATAAATACGACTGCTATTTTTCTCCACCAGAGCTTCATCTGCTTCACCCATCTTCCGTATCCGTTTTCTTTATTTTACCATGAATCCACTTCTTGTCTATCCAACCATTTTACTTTTTTGAATATTGGAAGAAAATAATTTGTTATACGGAACATTCTGTTTATACATTATTTTACAACTTAAGAAATCATATAGGGTCGTTTTACCTTATACCGGCCAGCCTTCACGCTTATATGCCATATCCCAAAACATATATTCATAGCGGCTCGTATTCAGAAAAATAGCTTCTAAATGATCCAGTTCTGCTTCTGTACAGCCTTCCGCAAGCTCATCTAATTTTTCAATCAGCCACTTGCCGATGGAACCAAATTCATCCGAGCTGTACATTTTCACCCATTCCCCATACTGTTCATGCTCCAGTGCACCCGACTTTTTTGCCAGCTCCAGACCAATTTCATAATAACTCCAGGCACACGGCAGAATCGCTGCAATCAATGCTGCTAAAGAACCTTTCTGTGCCTCTGCAAGCATATTACTGCTGTAGGCAAGCGTTACAGGCCCTGGAACCGTAGATTCTAGTTCCTCTCTGGAAATACCGAGACGCTCGGCATATTGGCGATGAAGCTCCATTTCAAAATTCAGGGTTTCATCCAGCGATTTAGCAAAGCCAGACATGGTATCTAAATCTTTTGCAAGCACCGTTCCCATCGCGATTACTTTTGAGTACTCTATCAAATACTTGTAATCCTGACACATGTAGAATTTAAATGACTCTATATCGAGTGTACCGTTACCAATTCCCTGCACAAATGGATGCTGGTGGCTTTTCTCCCAAATTGAATCTGCTGACTTTCGAATACGTTCTGTAAATTTCATGTTCTATACACTCCTTTTTCTATCTTGGTTAGGCGAGAGGTCTCCCACCTCAAATTTCTGTAGAAATTAAGTGGCGGGAGTATTCATCATTTTTTAGTAACTGCCTTATTCCTGTTTTTCTGTTTGACACCATTTCAAAATAAATCGCAGCAGGGACACTGTATAATCTACTAACTCGTCGATGTTTACCTGCTCATCCACGGCATGGGCGTGCTTCAATTCACCAGGTCCATAGCAGACAACAGGAATCCCGTATGCTGCAAGCCAGCCGCCATCAGTTACTGTTTCCGACATTCGGACTTTCGCTTCCTCGCCAAAAGCTTTGCTATGACTCTCCTGTAACATCGCAAAAGCAGCATGTTCTTTATATACGGAGAAAGACGGGAAAATTTCACCGCGGTCTACAATCATCGATTCGCCTCCCCATTCAAAGGCGGGTGGATTATCCCGCATCCAGACATCCGCTTCAGCCGTCTTTCGTAAATGGGACTCAATTTCTGCAGCAACCTGCTCAGCAGTCTCATCGGGATAATAATGAACGGTAATCCACAGGCGGCATTCATCAGCAATAAAAGCAGCATGTCTGCCTCCTTCAATCACTGCCGGGTTGATGGTATTGGTTCCTGGGGGAAAGCCTGGATAGGATTTGGTCACTGCCCAATGTCGCTCCAGCTCCTGCAACGCAGTAAGGAGCTTATTCATCTTTTCAATGGCGCTGGCCCCATTCATCCCGCCGCCTGCATGAATGAGCTGGCGACGTGTCCCATCATGGTGCGTGGACGGACTTTTCACTGTAATCCAGCCGGTAACAACGCCTCCTTGCCCATGTATTTCGCAATGACTTGTATCTGCAACAATGGCATAATCTGCTGTATACCCGCGTTCTCCGCATTGCTTCGTTCCTGCTTCCCCAACCTCTTCACCAATGACGGACTGCAGAATAACGTCCCCGCCAAGGCGAATCTGGTGGTCATGCAATATACGCATCGCAAATAAACACGCTGCCAGACCGCCCTTCATATCTGCTGCACCCCGCCCAAATAATGTACGTCCTTCCACTGCTGGCTGAAATGGTGCATGCTTCCAGTTTTCACCTTCCTCTATAGAAGCGACATCCACATGCCCATTAAGAATCAAGCTGTTGTATGTATCGGAAGCAGTTCCACGCAAACAGCCGACGACATTCGGGTCACCGGGATAAACCTCCCATTGTTCTGTTTCAAAATTCATTTCCTTCAAGTAGTTCGCAATATAAGCTTGGATAGCCTCTGTATTTCTTGCAGGCGGGGCTGGTGTTTCAAAACGAATCAAATCGCTGACAAGCGCTATTAATTCGTCTTCTCGATTTCGAATCTCCTGAATTAATCCATCCATTCAAAAACCTCCTTTCAAAGCACGCAAAAAAGCCGCCTCCTGATATAGAAAGCGGCAGAATAATTTGGTTCATTTACCTAAAGGCATATCCGCCCACTTCCCTCCGCTAGTACGAACTAGATCAGGTTGGTAAGGGTCAAGGCAATATACCTCTCTCAGCTTAATAAGCACCCCTAGTGGATCCATTGCGTATGTATTTATCCCTTTTAGATTACCATACAGTTTTGTAAGCGTAAAGCAGAATTTAAGGAAGGATGATTCTACAGTCCATTGTCATTTTCCTTTATAATTTTCACACAGGAAAAATAATCCTGTCGCAAATACTTTTTAATCTTAAAATGCTACAATGCATTTTGGAACCCCGCAAGATAAGGATGGGACACATGGAACGATTTAAAAAAATAGGTGCGTATGCAATTGAGATTTTTATTTTCTGCGTCTTAGTTACAGGCATAGTCGATGAATCAAAGAATCTGTATCAGCTGTTACAAGATAATGGCGGACACGAAAAGGAAGTTACTGTTGTTGGTAAAACGGTATCCAGTGATTTATTCGGTAAATTGAAATACTATGCTGTTTTAGAAGAGGGAGCTCTATCGCAGCTGACCCGAAATTCATCTAATCAAGAAATTTCCTTAATTAGCAAATCAGAATTTGAACAGCTTGATGCCGGAGACACGATTATGACGAATGATTCTGATATGACAGAAGACGATAAGAAATCAAAGATAATAGAGCATCTTATTGTCATCGTCGTCTTTAGTATCTATCCTTTCGGTTTCATTGCTTATAATATCGAACATATACCACTGCTAAAAAAATTAGAGGATAAAGCAGCTTCACTGTTTCTCTTTTCTCTATTGGGAATCGTTTGCTTGGTATTTTTAATGGCATATGTCTTTATGGGAAAATCTATCGTTAGTATTGTGCAGTCCCATAGCGGAGACCAAATAGAAACTGAAGCCTATATTTCGGATAGGGAATATGACTATAATGCTGGCCGCTATAGCACAAGTTCATACTATTTGCATTTATCTTTCTACGCAGAAGACATAAACAAGGAGGTTATGGTTTCCAAAGAAGTATCTTCTCGTATATTTTCGCAGACTAACCATAACATTGATGTTCAATATCTTGAAGGCCATCCTTATAAAGCGCACATATCGAGGACTAAATTCCGAGATTTTATCGGCCCCAGCTTTATTATTTATAGCTGCATTCTCATCGTTACGGCTTTATAAATATATGTAGCTGTTTTAATGCGAAGAAAGAAAAAAACAGGCTCTTTTTATAAAAAAAAGGATTTCTCCAATAAATAACGAATACATAAGATATACCATTTTCAGAGAGGAGTATTTCTTATGCTTATGCAGCCGGCAAAATTATCTCCAGGGGATAAGGCAGCGACTGTCAGCCTCTCCTGGGGCGGAGCAGGCGAGCCCTCCTTAAGCTGGCGCTACCAGCAGGGTGTGGAACGCTTAGAGAGCGTGTTTGGGCTTGAAGTCGTTCCAATGCCTAACAGCTTAAAAGGACAAACTTATATAGATGAACATCCCGAGGCACGGGCCGAAGATTTAATGACTGCATTCAAAGACCCTGAAATCAAAGCGATTATCTCTAATATTGGCGGTGATGACAGTATTCGTCTGCTTCCCTATATCGATTTTGAGATTATCCGTCAAAATCCAAAGATTTTCATGGGATTTTCTGATACGACGATTGCTCATTTATTCTGCTTCCATGCTGGTTTATCCTCCTTCTACGGACCAGCAATCATGACAGATTTTGCAGAAAATGTGGCGATGGATGATTATACGGTGCAAGCCATTCAAAGCATGCTTTTTGAAGCAGAAGCGGTCGGCGGCATCCCTGCACCGGAAAAGTGGACAAGTGAATTTTTAGAGTGGGATATTTCCAATAAGTCTATTGCCAGAACAATGCACCCTAATCAGGGTTACGAACTGCTGCAAGGAAACGGTATCGCAAAAGGGAACCTCATCGGCGGCTGTATCGAAGTGCTTGAATTTGCTAAAGGAACAGCCATTTGGCCGCAGCAGGAAGCATGGCAAAACAGCATTCTCTTTTTTGAAACATCAGAGGAAAAAACGGAACCGGAATTAATTAAAAGATGGCTTCGAAATTATGCCGCTCAGGGGATTCTACACCAAGCGAATGGAATGATTGTTGCCAAGCCTTATGGGGAAGTACATTACGAGGCGTACAAGGAGGTTATTCTATCTGTTTTAGCAGAAAACAGGCTGAATGACCTCCCAGTGTTATATGGTGTTTCTTTTGGACATACCGAACCAAAAACGCCCATTCCATATGGAAGATTAGCACGAATTGATTGTAATCAGGTATCCTTTTCAATTTTGGAAGCAGCTGTGACAGATTAAATCCGGCTGCTTTTCTTTGCCAAAAATAAAAGGAGACATATTGCGTCTCCCTTCCGTTTCAATCTTTCTGTTTCACATCAAAGATATTCTTTAAGAATTTCTTTTCCTTTTTGACTTACATATAATCCGCCTGGCAGCTGTATATTATCATCATTGACTTCTCCTGTAATAAAACAAGTCTTTTCAGCTTCGTATTTCCGTATGATAATTCGGTCTTCCTCTACGAATATTTCCATCGGATCCCGCTCTTGTATGTTCAAACTTCTTCGCAATTCCTTAGGTATAACAATCCGGCCCAGTTCGTCCACTTTTCTAACGATACCAGTGCTTTTCATTCTGCACGCTCCTTTTTTATATTTCTTAAGATAACTATCTATATCATTTCCTCTACCCTTTTTTGGAAATGTATAAACAACAAAGGAACTTATTAACAGTGTGAAAAAGCGGCAGCAGTAATCGATATCACTATCCATAAATACGGTAAGAAAGTATTATTGGTTAAAATATACTGCGTTTTATATACGCTATAGCAGATTTGAAGTCGCTCTTATTATTAAATCAATTGAGACAGTGATATACTATCCATATAATCCTTTTTAGAAACGTTCGTTACACAAAGCAAAAAGTAAGCTCTTTCATCCGCATTTTTCTTTTTCCGAAAAGATTTACAACTTACCCGGACGGAAAAGAAACGGTCAAAAAGAAGCCAGGGAAAGTTTATGCCCCTATAACTACTTCTTACTTCATGCAAATAGGGAGTTTGTAGTAGAATAGAGTAGGCATCATTACCGGAAGCTGAAAATAAGCTCCCAACCATATGCAGGAGGAATTTGAGGTATGCAAAAACTTATTATTCCTGAAGAGGATATTGTGCTTGCTATATGTATGTACATTGCTGAAGAACAGAATATGAGTGCAGATGACGTCCAAGTAGAGTTATTTTATGATGATTACACTGGATTTTCAGCAGAAGTCGTGACATCATCTGGAAAACAGGAATGGATGACCAAGCAAATTATTGCTGCATTAAGAAAATGGATCAAAGAAAATCTCCACGCCGATCCGTATGCAGGCTTAAAGTTGGATTTAGACAGACGAAACGGCATTTATGCACGTCTTCGATACAATAGTTAATATTTCACAAATCTTTCTTCCTATTTTTCATTTTTAAGTTTCTTTACATATTTTCGAGGATGCAGGAGCAGCAGCCTCCGCATCTATGAATAGCGTATTTATTTTCATTATTTTATTTTTTAACTGGATGAACTCTTCTTCTAAGATGGTTTAAAAAGCTTAAAGAACATTTCCAAGCATGTATGTACATAATAGCCAAAAAATCCTTATTTTCTTCCTTCATAAAGAAAATAAGGATTTTTGAGTTTGGTGATGAACCCCTTGTATAAGAGAATTATTGTTCTATTTGTTTTTGCTCCCTTTTTTCCTTCCAGCTGTTCTGATTTCTCGTACAAGCTCATATATTTAACCAATGACTTGATGAGGAAAGGAGAGATATGTTGGAGTTTATACAGACCATCGGACAGATTCTCCTGATTAATATCTTACTGAGTGGAGATAACGCGATTGTCATTGCGATGGCGAGCCGGAATCTTCCGGAACATCTTCAGGCACGCGCTATTCGCTGGGGAACGTTCGGCGCAATCGCACTTCGGATTCTCTTTGTATTTATTATGATTTACCTGCTGCAGCTTCCTTTTATCCAATTAATCGGCGGATGTCTCCTATTGTATGTAGCATATAAATTACTGGTGGATAAGCAGGATCACAGCCAGATGAAAAGCGGTAATTCCTTGCGGGAGGCCATTACGATTATTATTTTTGCTGATGTGATTATGAGCTTGGATAATGTACTAGCCATTGCCGCCATTGCTGATAGTGATTTGCTTCTGATCATTGCCGGGATTATTTTAAGCATCCCGATTATCTTAACAGCCAGTGAATTGATTTTGAAGCTCATTGAGAAATTTCCGATTATCATTTATATCGGTGCCGGCCTGCTTGCCTGGACAGCCGGAAAAATGCTGTTAGAAGAAGCATTTGTACAGCAGCTTTTTGCTTCGCTGAAATATGGACAGCTTATCTTCCTTAACATTCTTACCCTTGCCGTTCTTTTTATTGGGAGATGGCGCAGAAATCAATTAGAAATGACTGTGTAAAAAAACCTCTTATGGGCCTTAACGTCACATAAGAGGTTTTTAACTCTGCAGATTTAAATGCTTTTGTAGGTTTTTGCTTTTGTAAATAACACTGCTGTAATAATCAAGCCAAGCATTCCAAAACCAAGCAGAATAACTTGAATTGGGATATTGGCAGCGGATAACCCGGAAACAAGGGCGTAAGAAATCGGATCGAATCCATTCATGGCCAGGAAGATAATACTCATGACCCTTCCCATAATATAATCTTCCGCCTGTTCCTGAGCAGCAGTAAAGAATGGGATGAATACAAAAGACATGGAAAACCCGATAAAGAACACAACTATTGTCAGCATCGTTAAATTAGGAACAAGTGCAAAAATGACATATGCGATTAATGCTCCCAATAATCCAAATAAGGAGGTCCTCCCTTTCTTCTTGACTAAGACAGAGCTGAGTATCCCTGTGCCAGCCACCAGACCAATCCCCAGACTGGCTTCCATATAACTTAGGTTAAGCGGTGTTCCGCCATAGCTTTCCACCAGGAAGGGAATCGCAATATGCAATGTTCCAAACACAAAGAAGTTAAGGGTAATAAGTACAACTATCCCCGTTATAAGAAAGCTTGAATTGCGAATATACGCCAGACCCTCTTTGATTTCTTTGATTGGCTTCTGCTTTTCCTGCAACGCAACCGGCCCTTCATTAATGAAGCGCGGATAAATAATGACCGCAGAAAGCAAAGCCAAAATCATCGCTACAAAATAACTGCCGCCGACACCGATAGATTCCATTAATACACCGGCAACAATCGGACCCGCTACAAATGAAATCTGATCGACACCCTGGAATAAAGCATTGGCACGCTGCAGCTGGCTTTTCTCAACAATCTTAGGAATCATCGATGAACTTGCCGGCCCGAAAAAGGCATCCAGCATCCCAAATCCCGCAGCAATCAATAGAAGCAAAGTAAGTGATAATGCATCATTTTTCATCAGTATATATAACACAAGCAAAAGAAGAGCCTGCACAAAATTCGCTAAAAACATAATCGTCGTCTTCTTGTAACGGTCCGCTACCACTCCTCCGAAAATCATCATCGAAATTCTCGGGACGGTTGCAGCAATTAATACAAGTCCTAACGAGCTGGCTGATCCGCTATCACTGATAACAAACCATGTCGTTGTTGTCAAAAACATACTGAAGCTGACAACACCAAAGATCCCAGCAACAAACAACAAAACAAACGTACGATTTTTAAATAAAGGCTGTGCTTCCATACTATCTTTCCTCCGGCTTTTTTTATTGATGAAACAAAGCGTTTTGTTTATTTTCACATGACAGGCAGGGATATATGCTTTATAATAAGAAATAACATAACCTACCGACCGTTCGTTTCTAGAGAAATTTTACCTTACCATCATTACTTTGTCAAAGGAGAATCATCATGCATACAAAAGAAAAAATTTTACTCGAAGGAATGGAGCTTTTTGCAACGCTTGGCTATAATGGGACCTCCATGACAAAAATCGCCGATCGCGTTGGCCTGCAGAAATCTTCTCTCTACGCACATTACAACAGTAAAGAAGAATTATTTTTCGATGTAACCACAAAAATTGCTGCGGATTACGTGGATTTTGTGAAGTCCGCCTTTAAAAATGAGGGGAAAACAGCGCAGGAAAAATTGTATCTTTCTTTCCAGGCACATGTGAAGGACATGGCAAATCACGACAGCAGTATTGAATTTTATAATCGTTTTTCCTCTTATCCTCCTAAAGGTTTAAAAGACAAAGTTTTAGAAATATTGCGTGACAGCGAGGAGCAGGCACGGGCGTCCTTTAAAGAAGAGATAAAAAAAGCACAGGCAGATGGTGCTGTTACAGAAGAAGTTTCTCCAGAAGAAGCTGCTCGCGCTTTTTATGGTTTATTGGACGGTCTATCGTATGAAACAAACTATTATGAGATGGATGTTATTGAAAGTCATGGGGAGTCCATGTGGAAGGTGTTTTGGAGGGGAGTTCGGGCATAGTTGTTCCTCCCTTTCATGTATGATATGTTTAACAAAACCACATAAGGGGATGCTGATGAAATGATGAAAAAATTACTTTGTCTTTGTATCGTCCTTTTTTTAACCGCTTGCAGTTCCTCTGATTCTGAAGAAAATCCATCGCCTGCCGATATAGATTCGCCAGACGATGCTTCCAAAGAAACCGTTCAGTCAGGATTGAACCAGCTTGGGTTTGAAGCACTCTCCGGATTAGACAAGAACGAGGATGGTAATGTATTTATTTCACCTATCAGTATTTGGACAGCACTGAACATGACCTATCACGGCGCAGATGGGGAAACAAAAGCAGAAATGGAAGAAGTGCTTGGCCTGGAAAACATCGATGCGGATGCCTTGCTTTCTGCCAACCACGATTTGTTAATGAAGCAAGCAGCAGATAATCAGGAGGTAGAACTGCATCTCGCCAATGCTGTATGGTTCAGGGAAGACATGGAAATAGATACGGCTTATCAAGAGACGCTGGAAACATATTATCAGGCAAAGGCAGAGCCCTTAACAACAGCCGATGCCATCAATGACTGGGTTGCTGAACAGACCAATGACCGGATTGATCATATGGCAGATGATATTTCTCCTGATTTAATTTTATTCTTGCTTAATGCCGTTTACTTTCAGGGAGATTGGACGCATCCCTTCGATGAAACCTTAACAGAGGAACAGGAATTTTCTTTAGAAGATGGTTCCACTATAGATACACCGATGATGACTTTGTACAAGAAAGACTTACGTTATTGGGAAGATGAGAATGTCCAGGTTGTTTCCTTGCCTTATGAGGAGGATGAAACCATACAAATGCAGATTTTCCTGCCAAGTGAGGACACGAGCTTTTCTAATTTCCGAAAAGACTTTTCTTTGGAAAAATGGCAAGAAAGCATGGATGCGTTGGAGCAGCAAACAGGAACGGTATTACTTCCATCCTTCACGCTGGAATACGAATCAGAGCTCAATGACTTTTTCATCCATCTTGGCATGGAGCAGGCTTTCGACCCGGATCAGGCTAATTTATCCAACATGTTTGAGGGAACGGATGCTTCAGAAGCTTATATCAGCAGAATTTTTCATAAAACATTTATCGACGTCGATGAAGAAGGAACAGAAGCTGCCGGCGCTACTTCAGTGGAGGTAGAAGAAACTTCTGCTGTATTGGAAGATACGTTTACCATGGATATCAACCGTCCATTTCTATTCACGATCACCAATACAGAAGAGGATAGTATTTTATTTATGGGAAGTATCGAACAGCCGGTGCAAGAATAAAATAAATCTTTATTCAGTGGAATCCGCACAGCCAGTTTACTGCGAAAAAAAGAACTTTCCACGCATCTTTGAACAAACCGTTGCAAAGGTCCGTTCAAGATAGCTGGACAGTTCTTTTTTGATTTTAAACTTAGCGCTTCACGAAATTTTTGTCCCGTTTGTTACTTGCTCATCCGGACGAAGCAAAACGACATCTCCCTCTTCTTCTACTCCGCCAACGACAAGCACCTCTGATTTAAAGCCGGCAATTCGACGTGGCGGAAAATTAACGACCGCAACAACCTGACGCCCTATCAAATCCTCTGGTGTATAGCGCTTTGTAATTTGTGCCGATGATTGCTTTTCACCAAGCTCCTCGCCAAAATCAATCCGTAATTTAATCGCCGGAACACGCGCCTTTTCAAGCGGTTCTGCATGCAATACCGTGCCTACACGTAAATCGATCTTCATAAACTCTTCAAACGTTGCCATTCTATCTTCCTCCTGCGAACAAATTTTCAAATTATTTCTATTATATCTATCTTAATGGAAAGGCATACATGAAAGCAAACAGATAAAATGAATATAGCTATGGAAAGCCGCTGTTTCTTATTATAACGAAACCTTTTTCCTGGTTTACCGTATTTCTATTATAGAATAATTCATTTACTTAAATAGAAACACACTCTATAACTCAGGGAGGAGATTCCGTGCTGCAGGTACATATCGATTCAGCAGGATACCAGCAAAAAAAACTTTATCTGCAAGACATTCATTTCACCATCTGTCCCGGTGAAATTGTCGGTTTAATCGGGGCAAATGGCGCCGGGAAAAGTACAACAATCAAATCAATCATCGGCACCATGGAGCATGTACATGGAAATATTGAATTAGAAGAAGACAAACAGCTGGCATACATCCCCGAAGAGCCGATTCTCTATGATCGCCTTACGCTCTGGGAGCATTTACGGCTTGCTGCGACGTCTTATGAAATGCCCCAAACTATTTGGGAGCCCCGCGCAAAGGATCTTCTCAAGAAATTTTCGCTTACTGGTAAAGAACATGAACTGCCTATTCATTTTTCCAAAGGAATGCGGCAAAAAACATTGATTTGTCTCAGTTTTATGACAGTAGCGGACATTTATATCATTGATGAACCTTTTATTGGATTAGATCCAATCGCAACAAAGCATTTGATTAACCTGCTGTATCAGGAAAAAGAACGCGGAGCCGCTTTGTTGATGTCTACACATGTCCTCGATTCCGCAGAGAAGCTCTGTGACCGGTTCATTCTTTTAAACGAAGGAAATACAATTTTCCAAGGAGATTTACAAGCATTACAGGAAGAAACAAATCAGTCCGCCGGCACTTCTCTTTTAGATTGTTTTTATGAATTATTAGAGGAGGGCGTATCATGAATGGAACTGCACGCACGCTGTTCCTCAAACGGCTCCAGTCCGATTATAAAAATCTATGGGAAGCCAGCAAGCTGATACTGGATTGGACCTTATTTATCTATATCTTGATTCCCGGGATTGCTATTGGTGCTTTTTTCTACATGGAATGGCTGCAGGGTATCCCCTTTCTATTAAATTTCATTGGCTGGTATGGCTGGATGATGATATTGGTAATAAGCTTTTTCTTCCATCATATCAAATTATTCACCTATCTGGCGGACCAGCTTTTCCTAAGCAGAAATATTCCCTTGCTGCGGCGCATCTCCCAATATGGAATCGTCTATTCAACTAGTATGATGCTACTTACCGCAACGCTATTTTTTATCATTGCTGCACCCTTTCTAAGCAAACTATTCTCTTTATCTCTGCTTTCTCTGGGATATCTATGGCTTTACTATCTCTCAGGCGTATGTTTGATAACCTTATGGAGAAAATATGCACAGATTCATATCTCCTCTTTTATTATTCGTTCCATATCCATTATTCTAATCCTTATATTGTGGATAAGTTTATCTCAGGCTATCTTATCACATTTACCCCTGTGGATAACGTGGATAACATTAAGTGTTATCGCTATTACTTTTGTATCTGACAAGCTTGCTTATCATGGAACTCATTTTTTAAAAATTGCTGAAATGGATGAACAGGCAAGAGGAAAATGGGTGGGTCTTTTATTTACCAATGTCCGGCAGCAAGGGTACAAACCGCCTTCTGCAAAACCAATCAGGCTCTGGAAGGAATCACAGGTTATGTTTCAAAAGCAAAGCAATGACATGATATTCACCGATGCCTATTTTAAATCCTTCTTCCGCAATTTACCGGTACTGATGCCGCTTGTTCAGCTTACTGGTCTTCTAATTACTGTGCTGATCGTATCTGCACCGCATTGGACTGGCTATCTATTTTGGCTGGCTTCGATCTATATCATTGTGGATATTACCAAAACAGGCTGGCTCGGCTTTCGATTTAATTCTTTTATTGAGCTTTTCCCATGGAAGGAATCCATGCTGCGAGGGTCCTTGGAGACCAGCGTGCGACGGCTGAGTTCACCTATTCTATTCGTTATCGGACTCCTTTTCGGCTACTTAAAATTTGGTTTTTTGGGAATGCTGGTTTTTCCTGTTATCAGTGTATTCCTGGGAATAGGGCTGATTTATTGGCATATTCGTTATGTTCCGGTTCATAAGATAACAGCCGAATAATTTGGCAGCTCCCTGTCAGCTGCTGTAAGCTTAGGTCAAGTACTATTTATTGTGAATGGAGATTACCCACATGCAACGCATATTAATTGTTGATGATGATGCTCATATCCTCCAGCTTGTCCGTATTCAGCTGGAGAAGGAAGGCTTCCTTGTTTCCGAGGCGAAAGACGGTACAGAGGCCTTAGCTATGTTAAAAAAGACAGATTATGATTTAGCTGTTATCGATGTCATGATGCCCTTTATGGACGGCTTTCAGCTGACAAAGGAAATTCGCAAACAATTTGATCTTCCAATCATTTTACTCACAGCCAAAGGACAAATTGAGGATAAGGAAGAAGGCTTTCTGGCGGGAACAGACGATTATTTAGTAAAACCTTTTGAACCTCGTGAACTCAGCTTTCGTATCCATGCATTGCTGCGCCGCTATCAGCAGGAGAGTGATTCACACACGATACGATTGGGAGAGGCAGAAATTAATTTGAATAGCTATGAAGTAAAGGTTGGGGGTAAAACACTCCTTCTTCCCCTTAAGGAGTTTGAATTGCTCGCACTATTAGCAACTTATCCACAGCATGTCTTTACCCGGGCACAGCTGATCGAAAAAATTTGGGGAATGGATTATGAAGGCGAGGAGCGCACAGTGGATGTGCATATTAAACGGCTGCGGCAGCGTTTTTCTTCTTTGACTGCTGCCTTTAGTATTAAAACGGTCCGCGGCGTCGGATATTGTCTGGAGCCGGCAGAATGATGCGCTCTCTCTATGTTAAATTCGCTGTTGTCACCATAGGTATTATGCTCCTCAGCGGTGTGATTGCCTTTATCGTATCAAACACCTATTATCAACATTCCCTGAAGCCTCAAAACGATGAAAAGAACACCAAAATTGCTTTGGAGATGGCTGCTTTTATTGAAAATAATCCGGAAATCGCCATCCATGATTATTTATCCAATATGGCAGATGTAGGTTATCAACTGTACCTTGTGGATAACCATGGACAAGAACAATTTTTCGGAGCAGCATTCCGGGAAAATAACTTAACAGACAGCGATATACAGAGCGTACTGAATGGAGAAATATTTCATGGGATGGTCCATTTCCCCAAACAGACCTTTGTCACAGGCTTCTTTGCGAATGAATCAAAAAATTCGATTGGTGTTCCTGTAACCTACGAAGGTGAATCTTACGCTCTATTTATCCGTCCGGATATCAAGCTGCTATTCAATGAACTCCATTTATTGCTTGGCGTATTATTTGGCCTGACGATTATTCTAAGTATCTTATTTGTACTTTTCAGCACCAATTACCTGGTCAAGCCTATTTCCCGGCTCAGCCGTGCTACCAAACAACTGGCAAAAGGAGATTTTCAAGCGAAAACATTAAACACAAAGCGAAAAGATGAATTGGGAGAGTTATCCACAAGTTTTACACAGATGGCACAGCAGATTGTGGAAAATGACCAGATGCGCAAAGAATTTATCTCAAATATCTCCCATGATATCCAATCTCCTCTATCAAATATTAAAGGATATACCAATTTAATAGGCGATAAGGAAACACTGGAAGAGGATAAACAGCAATATATTTTCATTATTAATGAAGAGATCAGCAGACTCTCTAACCTGACAGAACAGCTTCTGCTTCTTTCTTCGCTGGACCGGGACCAGCATATCGTGAAAAAGAAACACTTTGATGTCAGTAACCAGTTGAAAAACCTGTTACAGAGTTATCAATGGCTGGTGCAGGAGAAGGAAATCATGCTGAGCTATTCCCTTCCCGACTTAGAGATTTACGCTGACCCCTCTTTATTAAATACGGTTTGGGATAATCTGCTGTCCAATGCCCTAAAATATAATCAGCAGGGCGGCAGTATTGATATCCAGCTCACTTATACGGAAGAGCACTGTTCCATTTCCTTTACGGATACAGGAATCGGCATATCCGATAAGGAAGCTGAACGTATTTTTGACCGTTTTTATCGGGCAGATGCTTCCCGTACCAGAAGTGTTAAAGGAACGGGGCTAGGCTTATCCATTGTCGCTACGATTGTAGAATTGCATGAAGGAGCTGTTACTGTCCGGGCTAATGAGAATGATACCGGAACGATTTTCACGGTCAAATTACCTCGATATGGAAAATAAAGTTGCATGAATAAAGCATCTGCCCCTTGAAAGAGGCAGATGCTTTTTCCAGCAAACTATTCATGCATAAAAGCAGGTTGCAGCGGCTAGCGTGAATTCAATTGCAGTATATCGTCACCTTCTGCAATTTCCTTCTCCTCTACAGGAGATACTTCCGCATAATCACCCGTATTGGTGATAATGATCATTACCGTTGGATCATAACCGGCACTTTTTATTCCATCAATGTTGAATGTTCCTAAAATATCGCCTTTTTTCACTTGCTGCTCCTGGCTTACTTTGCAATCAAAGCCTTCTCCATTCAGATTTACAGTATCAATACCTATATGGATCAGGATTTCCGCCCCTCGATCCGTACGAATTCCAAAAGCGTGCCCAGAATCATAAGTGACGGTAATCGTCCCGTCTTCCGGAGCTACAATTTGCTGTTTTTCCGGATAAATAGCTATCCCTTTCCCCATCATCTCTGATGAAAACACCTGATCATTCACTTCCTGTAACGGAATAAGCTTTCCAGTAAGCGGGGAGCTGATTGTTACTTCATCTGCTTGAACAGAAGTGGCTTCCGTATTCGTTTCATTTGCCGGTTCTTCCGGGCTTTTATCATTTTCTGGGGCAGCTAATTTTCGCTTTCCATAGATAAAGGTTAACGTAAAAGCAACTACCATGCTGATGACAATACCAATCAGAAACATTGGAATCGAATTAGGTGCAATGGAAATGAAACCAATCACACTCGCCGGCCCCATTGCTACGGCAAGCACATGGAAAAAGCCGATAAATGCAGAAGCAATGCCTGCCCCAATCATTCCACAGATAAATGGAAACTTCAGTTTTAAGTTCACCCCGAAAATCGCCGGTTCTGTAATACCCAGCATCGCAGATACACTTGCTGAAGACGCCAGGCCTTTTTGCTTTTTATTCTTCGTAACAAAGAAGATTGCCAGACAAGCCGCTCCCTGGGCTACGTTTGCCATGGAAGCAACCGGGAAAATAAAGGAACCGCCAGTGTTTGCTACATCCGCAAGCAGCATCGTTTCAATCGTCGGGAAGCTTTGGTGCAGCCCCGTGATAACAATTGCAGAATAGAACGTTCCGAAGATCCCTAAGCCAAATCCTCCTGTGGTCTGGTATAACCACACAAGACCGTCCGTTAATCCGTCAGACAAGGAACGCATCATTGGTCCTACAAAAATAAACGTTAAAAATCCAGTAATAATTACCGCAAACATTGGTGTAAAGGTAAAATCAAATGCATTCGCCAGCCGTTTATGGAAGAACTTCTCAATGTTAGCCAAAATCCATGACACTGCCAAGACTGGCAATACAGACCCTTGATACCCAGCTTGTGCTACGTCCAGACCAAAAATGTTCCAGTAGCTCATTGTTCCGTCCTCAATCGCATTTGCTACCGCATAGCCATTGACTAAATCCGGCATAACCATGGCCATCGCCATTGCAGCACCTAAGTACGGATTACCGCCAAATCGCTTCGTGGCGGAGTAACCAATCAGAATTGGTAAAAAGGCAAATGGTGCAGAAGAAAGCAGATTAATAATACTGGCTACATCTTCAATGGCAGGAAACATTTCTACAACCGACTGCGGGCCGAATAAATCCGGAGATGTCAGCACATTATTTAAAGCCATCAATAAACCGCCCGCTACTAAGGCCGGAATAATCGGCACGAAGATGTCAGACAGTAATTTAATAAATGACATGATTGGATTCGTTTTTTTCTCTTCCTCCGATATTGCTTTCAAATCGTCTTTGGATACTTCTTGAATGCCTGTTGCATCTGTTAATTCTTTATACACTTTATTTACATCACCAGGACCGATAATAATCTGGAACTGACCATTTTGTTTAAACGTTCCTTTAATATCTGGATGATTATCTAATCCTTGCTGGTCAATATTTTCATCATCTTTTAAGACTAAACGTAAACGAGTTGCACAATGAGCGGCAGCTTGTATATTATCTTCGCCAAGCATTTTCAGGATATCTTCTGCAACCTGCTTATGATTCATGATTTCTTCCTCCCTGTAACCGTTTTTTTTATCATACAAACAAAAAACCAATATGTCAATCGCTTATCATATATTTCACTAATCATTCATATAAATGCTTTTAATTTAGATAATATTATGTTATACGTTTGACATATTGATGATTATTGCATATGTTCTATATAAGAAGTTTAATAGATATAAGGAGTTGAAAAAGTATGGAATTAATAACAGAATGGACGACACCTTTGCGTTATAAACCTTATCACCAATGGTCTAAAAGCTATCAGGATATGCTTGCGGCAGAGTTAGAACAGTCCGGATGGAAGCTGGCATTTCATATTCAACCGAAAACCGGCCTCTTAAATGATCCGAACGGTTTCTCATTCTACAATGGGAAATGGCATTTATTTTATCAGGCTTATCCATTTGGACCTGTGCACGGCGTGAAGTCCTGGTATCATATGGTATCGGACAATTTAGTTGATTGGGAGCAGCATGATTACGCTTTATTACCCGATTCTCCTTATGACAGTCATGGGGTTTATTCAGGCTCAGCGATGACAGTAGAAGACAAGCTTTTTTTAATGTACACAGGAAATGTACGTAACGAGGAGTGGGAGCGTCATTCTTATCAGCTGGGAGCTTGGATGAATGCGGAAATGGAAGTAGAAAAAATAACGAAACCATTGATTGATAGCCCTCCGGCAGGCTATACACATGAATTTCGGGACCCGCAGGTATTTCGTTATCAGGATCATTACCTGATGATGATTGGTACCCAAACAGAAAATGAAAAAGGTGCGGTATTAGCTTACCAAAGCAGCAATCTGACAGATTGGGAGTTACTTGGTGAATTAGATTATACAACAGAAGAAATGGGCTTTATGGTGGAATGCCCTAATTTCGTTTTGGTAGACGGTCAGCCTGTGCTGCTGTTCTGCCCACAGGGTTTAGACAAAGACATTTCCTTTTATCAAAATATCTATCCAAATATGTACGTCATCGGCTCCTCGTTTAATAAAGAGACGGTATCGATCGAAAACACGTCGGATTTAGTCAACCTTGATGAAGGCTTTGATGTCTATGCAACACAAGCATTCCATGCACCGGACGGCCGTGTATTGAGCGTCGGCTGGGTTGGACTCCCGGAAATTGATTATCCTACCTTTGAAGAAGGCTGGGCGCATTGCCTCAGTATCGTGAAAGAATTGTCCATTAAGGAAAATCATCTGTACCAAAAACCAGTTGCAGAAATGCAGGAATTACGGCAGAATCATCAGGAATTGCAAGGTTCTGCACAAGAATCCGATATGTTATTAAGCTCACCTGAGAGCAATGTTTATGAATTAAAGCTCGAACTAAATGCAGGCACATCCGGCTCTTTATATTTATTTGCAGATAAGCAGAATAAAGAAGGTCTGAAGATTTCTTTCGATGCAAAACATGATACAATAAGCATGGACCGCAGTAAGGCAGGTATCCCTTTTGGAGAGTCCTATGGTTCCACTAGAACTGCTGCACTTAAAAGACAGGATAAGCTGACATTGCATATTTTTGCAGATCGTTCTGTCTGCGAGGTTTTTGTTAATGATGGCTATCGCGTCATCACGAGCCGTGTTTTTGTGAAAGACCCGCAGCAGACGCATATCTTCCTTCAAGGGTTTGAAGGGGATTATACGGGAGATTTCTGGACCTTACGCGAAATGAATGAATAATAAGTAAAGGGTGAGAGCATCATGGGAGTTAAATTGACAGATGTAGCGAAAAGGGCAGGCGTTTCAGCAACAACCGTTTCACGGGTAATTAATCATTATGGCTACCTAAGCCAGAAAACCATCGATAAGGTACACAAAGCGATGGAAGAATTAAATTACCAGCCGAACTCGATGGCCCGCTCGCTGCAGGGAAAAGATACACAATTGATTGGTCTGATCTTCCCTACTGTATCTCACCCTTTTTTTGGCGAATTAGCATCCAAAATGGAGACAAAGCTATTTGAAAAAGGATATAAAACGATTCTTTGTGACAGCGCCAATAACAAGGAGAAAGAACGGGACTACTTAAAAATGCTCGCTGCTAACAAAGTAGATGGTATTATTGCAGGAGCGCATAATCTAGGAATTCCGGAATATGAAAATGTGGGGCTGCCTATTATTTCATTTGACCGTCATCTGGCAGAAGGTATTCCTATTGTCTCCAGCGACAGCTATCAAGGCGGACGTCTGGCAACGGAGCAGCTCTATCAAAGAGGCGGCAGAAAAATTGCCATCCTCACAGGGACGAATGAATCCGATTCACCGACAAACAAGCGTCTGGAAGGCTATTTATCTGTATTAAAGGAGCATCAGTTAGAACCAATGGTTTACCACTTCCCCTTGGAGCATTCTCCATTTTTAAAAGCTACGGAAATTCGCCAGATATTATCCAAAGAGGATATAGACAGTATTTTTTGTACGGATGATTTAACAGCCATTTTGGTTCTTAACAAAGCGCAGGAATTAGGGGTTAATATCCCGGGAGATTTAAAAGTAATTGGTTATGACGGGACGGAATTTATCCAAAACTATTTTCCGCAGCTGTCGACCATCTTACAGCCGATTGATCAATTTGTCGATCTCTTGATTGATTTACTGATGAAACGGATAAATAATGCAGATGTGGAGCTGGATAGTCTTTATCAATTACCTGTTAGATTTATGCAAGGCCAGACCAGCTGATTGTTTATGTAAATCGTTTCGCAGCTAATTATAATTAATTCCATAGATTATGAAACATAGTCGATATTCTTTCATTTATTTTGAATCTTTGCATTCAAACTTAAGTGACAGAAATCGGCTTTTTATTTCCCCTCCTAAAATACTTGCAACACCTCTGTTGACATTCCCTGTTCATATTGCGTTCATATTCTCCCTATATACTTCTGGATATACGAAACATTCAGGAGGTTAGAGCAAGATGAAAATGGCATGGAAAGAAATGAAGAAAAATAAATTACGTTATACCATCCTGGGCTCGATTGTTTTTTTAATCAGCTTATTAACTTTTATTATATCTGGCCTGGCAAATGGGCTCTCGCAGGACAATGCTTCACTGATTAAAAATTTTCCGGACGGGACGTTTTATATGGAGGAGGAAGCTGATGAAACCTACAGCTTCTCCAGTCTGTCAGAAGAGCAGCAGCAGGAAATAACGGAAGAGCAGCCTGAGACAACGTTTTTCTCAATCCAGATGGGGAATTTTATCGACTCCGCAGATAAACAGCGCAGCGTTGCTTATGTTGCAGCAACGGACAGCACCTATTTCCCGGAGGTCAACACTGGTGAGGTTATTTTAGATGCATCGCTGGAAGAAGAGGGAATCGCGGTCGGTGATGAGATAACGAATGAACAGTGGGAGCAGACATTGACGGTAGCAGGATTTATAGAACATGAAAAATACAGTCACTCGCCGGCGGCATTTATCAACCCGGATGATTTCCAAGCGTTCTTCCATACCGACTCAATGCAACTCGCATTTATCACAGGGGAGGCGCCAGCCTTTGAAGACCTGCAGGCTTTTTCAAATAGTGAATTTTTAAATACGATCCCGAGCTACAGTGCCGAACAGATGTCACTGAATATGATTGTCATCTTCCTGCTCGTTATCAGCGGGATGTTGTTTGCCATCTTTTTCTATATGATCAACGTTCAAAAGCTGGGTATTTACGGCATATTAAAGGCATTAGGTGTTAAGACAGGAAAGCTGTTTCAAATGATGTGGGCGCAGATGCTTATTATTTCTGTTGTCTCGCTGATTTTATCTATTGTCATTAGTCAGGCTTTCCAAGTGCTGGCACCAAGCGGGATGCCTTTTCATTTAACATGGCAGGCAACCGCACTGCTCTCTCTCGTTTTTATCATCATTGGATTTATCGGAGCTACATTGTCCGGGATTCAAATCAAACGTGTCGAGCCCATGCAGGCTATACAGCAAGGAGAGATGTAAAATGAGTTTATTTACGATGAAAAACGTCCAAAAAACATTCACTCACGGAGAGGTGAAAGAAGAGATATTAAAAGGGATTGATGTTACCCTGCCTGAAGGAAAAATTACTGCCTTAACCGGTGCTTCTGGTTCAGGCAAGAGTACCCTGCTGACCATTGCAGCAGGATTGCAGACAGCATCCGATGGGCAGATATCCTTCGAGCAGCAAAAGCTGACATCGATGCGAAGGGAAGAGCTCCGTCAAATTCGGGCGAAACAGTTTGGGTTTATTTTTCAATTTGCGCATCTGGTTCCCTTTTTAACCGTCCAGGAACAGCTGTCTCTGATGCTGGAGACTGCGGAAACTCCTCTTTCCAAGCAAACGCAGAAAAAAGAAATCAGAGAGATTTTAGAGCTGGTCGATATGTGGAAACGAAAAGATGCTTATCCGGCCTCTTTATCTGGAGGAGAAAAGCAGCGCGTCGCTGTAGCAAGAGCGATTATTCACAGCCCTAAGGTGCTTTTTGCCGATGAGCCTACTGCCAGCCTTGATTCCAAACGCTCTAAAGAAGTAATGACGCTTATTCAGAGGCTCGCAAAGGAGCGAAATATTACGGTTTTAATGGTTACACATGATATGGACATGCTGACCTTTGCCGATTATGTCATTGAAATGCAAGATGGAAAAATCGTCCAAGATAAAACAACTTGAAGATAATGGCAGCAAGCTATTTTAATATAAAATAGCTTGCTGCCTATTCTTTTACACTATATTCTCTTACCGTCTTCATCATCTCTTCATCTGTCCAGATGGGCTCGACTTGATTGTGCACATCATGAAAGTTTCTCTCAAAAGCCAAGTCCACTAAATTCTTTTCCTTTTTATCAATGGCTTCCACAATAAGCTCATGGTTATAAAGAACACGTTCAAAATCTTTTTCATCCGTTATCATCCGGTAGCGCATCGATAAAATAATCAGGCATTCCAAAACAGGCCTTAAATTCGTCCACAGCATCATAATATGGTGATGATCAATGTATTTAATAACCGTTTCGTGAAATTCCAAATCTAGAAAAGAAAATTGATCTACATCTTTGTATTTGATTGCAATTTCCATCATCTCTAACGTTTTCCTTAATTCTTGAACCAGTGCATCTGTCTGCATCTTCAATAGACGTTCAAACGTAAAGGATTCCACCATTAAGCGCACATCATAAATTTCTTCAATATTTTTCTCAGAGATACCGACAACAACTGCGCCCATCCGCTCGGATCGCACAAGATTTTCACTAGCCAGCACACGCAGTGCTTCTCGCACCGGAGAACGGCTGACATCAAATAAAGCTCCCAGTTGATTTTCTGATAGTACCGTTCCTGCCTTGACTTCGCGGGAAATAATCCTCATTCTTAATTCTGCAAGCACTTGCTCACCCTTAGATTCCTTACTCAGCTGCTTCTTCGGATAAAATGTCTTCATGCGGCATATCTCCTTTATCAATCGATGAATACTTGTATACTAATATAGTGACATAACCTTTCTATTTTGTAAACGTTTCCTGATGTAATCCTTCTTTTGACAGTGTGAAATCTCTATACTTTTTAAATTTGAAAAATTTTTCAAAAAATAGATTGCCAGAAAGGGATTTCAAGGCTATAATTTTCTCATTGAGCTAGTTATATTAATCGAAAAGAGGAGAAGGAATGAGGAAATCGACACAAATTTTTGCATTATTCTTATTTTTGTTTGTCGTTTTACCTGGAGCTGCAGATGCACAATCAAACAGCTTCCAAAAAGATTTTGAGAATTATTTAACGGAAATTAGTGAAGTACGCGGCTTTACAGTTACAAAAGAGGATATCACATTTTCGTTGTCGCTTTATGATTTCTATCTAGAGGACTTTGATACAGTCACCGATTTAAAAGACTTCTTAGGAGAGGTCATCCATCAAGATGGTAACAATTTAAAACAGATTTATAGTGATTATAATATTGACCAGAGTACCCTCCAGGCAACCCTGGCTGAGTTTGGCGAAGCCTTAGAGGATTATATTTTTTTAGATGATCTTTATATGAACACGGACTATTACTTATACATTTTAACACCTAGAGATCCCGATTTTGACCAAAAACTTGCAGATTATCTGGCGGAAGCAACAGCAATCCGGGGCTTTCAGGTCACTCCTGACCATGTTGAAAATGCATTAGCTCTTTACGGATCTGAGTTAAATGATTTTAAGAAGGTCGACGAGCTGTCCGACTTTTTAGGAGAAATCATCCATAAAGATTTGAGCAATGTCGGTCCATATTTTGATATGACCACAGAAGATGTTCTGCAGCTTATCTCTGATAACGGGCTAGACATCCATAGCTATGTTTTCTTAGATGATTTATTCAACGATTTAGACGGCGAAGTTATTTGGGAGGAGGTTTTCTTTGATTTAAGCTTTTTTATGGAGGAGTTCGATTTAACAGAGGATGAACTGCTTCGCCTGGAAGAGCATATTCGGAGTATTCCAGACATCACCAGTGATGAAACAATCGCTAGAATGCTCAATTTAGCAGAACGCATGATGGCTTTTTCCGATTTTGAGAAAGCGACAGAATTAACGCCTGGACAAGCTACGGAGCTATTATCTATTTTCCAGGAATTGATTGATATCTTTCAGTTCCATGTGGAATTTGTTCTTGTTACAGACGAAGGAGAAGAGCCTATCACCCTGCAGACACTATTCAGCTTAACAAAGCTCGAAAATGCGTACTTGAAGGCGAATATTTATAATCTGCAAGGAGACTTTCTTGCTGATTTGATTATTTCCGGGGAAATAGTTGACTCTGATACAATTGTAGATACTGGAAATGCAATTCAAAAAGAAGCTGACAAGAAAGCAGAGCCGGCCGTCATCACAAGGCCGGACAAAGAATCTCCGGCAACAGAGGAGACTTCTTATGTGAAGGAATCTCCAAAAACGGTTGCAGCTGAAGTAACTATTGAAGCAGCCTCACCAGCTGAAAGCGATAAGGATAAGAAAGAAAAGCTTCCTGATACTGCTTCTAATTATGCAGAAAAAGGAATCTGGGGGCTGGCATTTATTGCAGCAGGCGGATTACTGCTGTTTTTAGCAAAAAGGCGAAAACAAAGCGTATAAAGATGATTATTCCAGCCTGAACCAATCCATAGAAACCGAACCGCATAAATGATAAACTGAAAGAGAAATCAACTGGTTGGAAAGGCGGAATAATCCATGTCTATCAAACTGCAACGTATCTATGAAAAATCTAACGACTCTGGGTATCGTGTGTTAGTTGACTTAGTCTGGCCGCGAGGAATTTCAAAAAAAGACGCAGAGCTCGATGATTGGGCAAAAGAAGTAACCCCTACGCCAGAATTACGAAAATGGTTTAACCATGACCCTGAAAAATTTGCAGATTTTAAATCGGCATATAAAAAAGAACTGCTAAATGATGATGAAAAATTAAAGAAATTAGCTGAACTCCAGAAACTGCAAAAGCAGCAGACACTTATTTTATTGTATGCTGCCAAAGATAAAGAACACAATCATGCCCTTGTATTAAAGGAAGTACTGGAAAGTAAACTGCCAAAATAATGCTATATAAACTGCAAAAGCGTACCTTGTATTGATTCAGGTACGCTTTTCGCTATACATTAAAATTAACAATATACTTATGGATGTCTGTACGGTAATAAGCAACCGAATATTCTACCAGCCTGTCACGCTCATCATAGGAAAAACGTTCCCGCTGCAGCAATGGCTGCAGCTCCATTTCCAGCATCTCTGCAACAGCCGGCTCCGGGATAGCCACGCTGAATTCATCCTTGAACCGGAAGAAGCGGATTCCCTCCTGATAGAGCATATCGTATAATGAATTGACAAATACATCAGGATCATTTGGCAGGGAAATCGACGATGGAACATAATGTCTGAAGTGAATATAGGGCTTATCGTCTAATGTATAGAGACGTTCTACACAATAAGCTCCTTCTCCAGGTAAATCATGGATAGCAGGCAGGATAGCGTCTACTTTTTCCACCTCGATCAGCTTTTTACCTAATTGATGACCTTCCCCAATCAGATATTCAGAAAAACGCTGTCCTTTGGAAAGCTTCGAAACAGCCTGGTTCGCCAGCACTGTCGTCCCAATGCCGCTTTTTTTCTCCACATATCCTTCCTGAGCTAATTGTTCCACCGCCCGGCGAATCGTAATTTTACTCACTTCGAATTCCTTCTCTAATTCCGGTTCAGAAGGAATTAAGCTGTTTTTGGGGTATTGTCCGTTGATTATTCGTTCCTTCAATATCTCCTTCACCTGTAAGTATAAGGAACCCTGTCTTAAATTTAGCTTCATTGTCATCTCTACCTTTCTATATCCAAATCCACTGTATGTGTGTCCGTCATTCCCCTTACTTTCGCGCTTTACCTCCTGATGAACGCATTCCCATGCTTGCACTGCTATTCTATTATTATATCTTTTTCTACTCTCTTATTATACCAAGAATCCTGCTCATACTAAAATTTGTAATCAACCGGAAAGGGGGTTCTTTCCCCTGCTATTCATAGGAATAATGCTTTTCCAATTCAATATATTCATTACCGAGATAAACAGCCTGCGGTTTAATCACTTGGTTCGTGATAATTTCATTTCCCATCGAATCAGTCAGCGTTTGGGGTTGATGCTCGACAGTAAAAAATGTAAATTCTGCATAAGAGCCGCGGCGAAAATTACCCAGCCTCGGCTGCTTTAAAACCTGTGCCGGGGTTTCTGTTACCGCACGGATAACCGCTTCCAATGAATAATCCAATGCCAGGAATTTTGTCAATGTTGCTGCCATGCTGTACACAGGGCCATTTATTTGATTCTCCTCATAAATATCCGTACTGATTGTATCAAAAAGTATTCCCGCTTCTTTTGCTTTTTTGGCTACAGGAAAGGAAAAGCTTGATTTCCCATGCCCTACATCAAGGTAGATACCTCTTTGGACAGTCTCCGCCAAAGCCGGGGCAACTTCCCCTGCCGGCTTTAGAATATGATTAGGGTATTTTCCATGATAACAGTGTGTGAGAATATCCCCTTTATTTAACAAAGGGAGTATCTCCTCCAGCATGGGCGGGGCACTGCCTACATGGACCATAAGCGGCTTCCTGAGCGCTTTGCTGTACTTAACTGCCAATTGCAGCGGTTTTAATCCATTATCCCCCACCACGCTGGCACTCATCCTCGCTTTTAACCCAATAATGAAAAAAGGATAATCAGCTGCCGTATTTTGTATTGCGTTCCAGGAAATATTATTTATATCTGCTAATTCATCCATTTGTTTTAAACCAATCCTTGAGATATTCAGAAAAGCAAGCACCCTGGTTTTTGCCGCTTTTGCAAGCTGGTGAAATTCCTCTATCGTATCTGCACCGCTGCTTCCCGCATCGACTACAGTGGTTACTCCTGTTTGATAACCAATTTTATCAGGGACAGCGCAATAAGGCTTATTTTTTGGAAAAGCATGTGTATGTAGGTCAATCCACCCGGGCGAAACATACATCCCTTCTGCATCTGCCAGAACTGGATAAAAGCTGCCTGCATCTGCGACGACATCCTTGATTCGCCCATTCTCAATTAAAATATCTGCCTTTTGCCCATTCGTAAGTAATGCATTTTTAATCACCTGTACCATCGCCCGTCCCCCTCTGTCCATGCTTTTCTTTTATCACGGAAAACCGCCTGTAAAACTCCCGCTTCATGACGCTTCGTTTTATCTATTTTATTATTTCTAGACTGCCGCTTCATACTTGGCAAATGTTTTAGACACCCCCCACGTAATCAAGTAAGCGGAAAGGCTGCCTCCGAAAAAGAAAAGCACTGCCGGAAATGCTTGAAATATTAAATAACCGCCTGCACCAATACAAACCAGTAAAAATACCGTGAGTATCGGATGAACAATCGCAATAATTAGCGGCCATTTTAAGTACTGTATGGTTCGCAGCTTAAAATGAACATAGACCGGAAATAAATAAACCAAGAATACAGCCAGCAGCGCAAAGGCGATCACAACGGAAAATTGGGCCATTTGATAGACTAAGGCGCTTTGTGCACCAAGTATTTGAAATTGTACCGAAAACAAGTAGCCAAGCGCGAACAATATAATACCAAGACCGTTCGCTTTCCAAAATTCCTGCCGGTAGATTTCCCAGAATACTGCAAACATCCGAACTTCCTCCTCGCCCCGCTGCCACTTGCGGACAACAGCGAACATCGCGACCGTTGCAGGCATAACTCCAAAGAAAAGAAGACCTGCCATCGTAAATAGAATCCATAATATATTCAGATAAGCAAAACGTGTTATCCAAATCGCAACGCTATAATATCCGCGAGCTACCTCTGCCATCATGATCTCTCCTTTCCTTTGTGTACTGCTATTCCTTCACAGATCCTATCAATACCCCTTTTACAAAGAAACGCTGCAGGAACGGGTAAACAATCAGCAGCGGCAGTGCAGATACGATAATTACCGCATATTTCACAAGGGAAGCTGTCTTTATTTGATCTGCAAAGGACTGCGCGCTTCCGGCAGCGCTGGATGCACTGTCTGCACTGACTTCATTCAGGATGAGAATTTGCCGTAAGATGAGCTGGAGCGGAAATTTATCTTCACTCCGCAAATAAATCAGCGCATTGAAATATTGATTCCATAACGCAACGCCGTGAAATAATGCCATAACAGCAATGATTGGCATCGATAACGGCAAGACGACTTTAAAAAATAAATAAATATCACTGGCTCCATCGATTTTAGCTGCTTCCACCAGCTGATCGGGAATCGTCTGCTGAAAAAAGGTCCGCGCTACGAGAATCGACCAGGCACCGACTACTCCGGGAATCACAATCGCCCACATCGTATCCAGCATCTGCAGGTTGCGGACGACCAAATACGTAGGAATCAATCCGCCATTGAATAGCATCGTAAATAAGATAAACCAAAGCCACGCTTTTTTGCCCATTAATTCTTTCCGCGATAACGCATACGATGCCGGCAGGAGGACAAACAAGTGAATAATGACGCCGACTGCTGTATATAGAATGGTGTTTTTGTATCCTGTCCAAATCGCATCATTCTGAAATACACGCTGGAACCCCTCAAACGTCACATCTACGGGCCAGAGCCACATCTTCCCTGTGTTTACGGCATGAGGATCACTGATGGACGCACTAATCACAAATATCAGCGGATAAATAATGATTAACGTCACAAGCAAGACAAATATTAAATTGAGCCGGTCAAAGGCTTTATCCGACAAACTGAACCTGGACATCATGCATCTCCCTCCTTACCATAGGCTGTTCTCGCTAACTTTCCGTGCAATTTGGTTCACAGTAATTAAAAGCACGATATTAATAGCTGACTCAAATAACCCGACAGCGGCAGCAAAGCTGTATTGTCCTTCCAATATCCCCGTCTCATATACAAAGGTTTGAATAACATCCGACGTCTCTGAATTCAGCGTATTCTGCATTAGGAGTACCTTTTCAAACCCGATTTGCATGAAATTACCGATATTCAAAATAAACAAGATAACGATTGTCGGCATAATACTTGGAATATTAATCCGCGTAATCCGCTGCATCCGTGTCGCACCATCTACTTTAGCCGCCTCATGTAATTCCGGATTCACGCCTGCCAATGCAGCAAGGTAAATAATCGTGCTCCATCCCAGCGTCTGCCATTGACCGGACCATACAAAGATATGGCGGAACCAGTCTGGACTGGTCAAAAACGGAATCGTGTCCATTCCAAGCGCACGTAATAAGTGATTTATCAAGCCTGTATTCGGGTCGAGAAAAGCTACCAGCATCCCGACAACGACGACAACCGATATAAAATGCGGCGCATAGGTCAGCGTCTGTGTCCATTTTTTAAATGCACCATTGCGGAGCTCATTAAATGCTAACGCTAAAATAATCGGCAATGGAAACAAGACCAGCATATACAGGTTTAAAATAATGGTATTTTTGAGCAGCCTCCAAAAATAATAGGAGCTGAAGAAACGTTCAAAATGCTCAAACCCGACCCATTCGCTCCCCCAAATACCCAGTGTTGCAAAATAATCCTTAAAGGCAATCTGCACACCGTACATTGGTATATAATGAAAGATAAAAAAGTACAAAAAGACTGGCATCATGAAAAGGTATAACTGCCAGTTGCGCAGAAAATTCTTTTTGATAACGGCTCCTCTACCCTTTTGTATGGATTGATTTTTTGCCATCTTTCCGTTATCCCCCTTTTTTCTATGGAATCCTCCCTGCCAAATGAAACACAGCAACAGCGAAAATCCATCCTTGTTTCTTATGTAATCCATCTCATGATGTACCACTTGTAAAAAAAGAGAGGGCATGAGATCTACTGCCCTCTCGATGTGAATGAATCTTTTTAAACCTCTGCTTTAATTAGATTGATAGCGGTCATATGCAGCCTGGTAAACCTCCTGCAATTCTTCCATTCCCATCTGCTCGATCGTTTGGATATAGCTATCCCAGTTATCTAAATCTTCATCACCTGTAATAAACTTGTCGCGCATTTCTTCTACATATTTATTAATGTCCTCCCCTGTTGACTGCAGAATACGGTTTTCCTCTTCTGTAAAAGTAAATCTCGGCCATACCTCCTCAATGACTTGCGGCTCAATTTTTTCAGCTGCTTCCATCGACTGCGGCGCGGTTTCTCCTCCTTGGAAGTAATCTGCTTTAATAATTCCGCTGATGGAACCAAGCCAGGTTAAATCCTGGGCAATCGCCTGTTCAAATGTCATATCACCCTCTGGGTTCAGGATATGGTCACTGTAAACAGCTTCTCCATCTTCTATTTCAAATGTTTCTCCTTCTACACCCATGTAGTAAAGCTCTGCACCTTCATCTCCATAGAAATGATCCATCCAGCGGACCGTTGCAGCCGGGTTCGGGTTTTCACTGGTAATCACCAGGTTATCCGGAGTCCATACAGAAGATGAAAGTTTATTATAGGACTGGTGCCCGTCTGGCCCTTCTAAAGCTGCTAAACTATTATATTGCGAGCCAATCTCTTCCCCGAATAATTCAATTGGATCATAGAAAATCATACTTCCATATAGATTATCCGATGCATTGGCAAGGAACTGGCCCCATTCAATGGTAAAAATGCTTTGATCAATTAATCCTTCTTCGTACAGCATATGGATGTATTCCAGCATCTCTCTATATTCATCAGCGGTTGCATAGTAGCGCACCTTCGAGTCATCATTCGGATCTAAATCCAAGTTTGTGTTGGAGGCACCATGGTTCATTACGCCGAACGATCCAGACAGCCATTGAACAAGCTCCGCAATGTCTGTACCTCCATAAGGAATCGTATCCCCATTTCCTACTGGATCAAGTTCTTTTACTGCCTTTAAATATTCATAAAAATCTCCTGTCGTTTCCGGAATATCCATATCCAGCTCATTCAGCCAGTCCTCATTCACCCAAGGTCTTGCACTGAGCCGTAAAGAGAGAAAATCATCTTCAATGAGCGATGGCATGGAGTAGATATTACCATCAGGGAAAGTAATTGCTTTTTCAATTGTTGGGTCATTCTCCATTAAAGCTTTTAAATTTGGTGCATATTCATCAATCAAATCATTTAATGGCAGGAACGCCCCTTGGGAACCGTATCGTAATAAATCCGTATTTGACAGCTCTGCAAGGAAGAATGCATCTGGCAGGTCACCACTGCCCAATGCCAGGTTTCTATTCTCCTCCAGAGCATCCGGGCTTACGGAATTCCAATTCACATTAATGTTTGTTAAATCTCTGTACGTATTCCAAATTAAAATATCATTCCAGTCATTGCCTTCATTTTGTGCGGGCTTGTTCGCAAAGATAGTGAGCTCTAATTCCTCTTCTACGATTGGAAACCCTGTCTCATTGACATTATCGCCGCCCGCTGCTTCGCCTTCCTTACCATCACCGTCGTCTCCGCCGCTGCACGCATATAAAGCGCTTACAAAAATAAGTGTTGCGATGAAGAAAAACCATTTCTTTAACATAATGAACCCCCTTTTAAGTAGGTAAAAATGTAAAACAAACTTTTTCTAACAAACAACTGCCATCTTCATTTTTTAATTTAGCTCCTTCCCCCTTTAATCAAATAATGTCTAAGATGTCATACGGATTATTTTGCTTATTCAAAATAGTACCACTATTATTTTAAAACGTCAACATAACATTATAATGATTAGTATGAATCTTTTGTCTTTATTTGTCGTATGGATTATTTTCTCATTCAATCTGTTCTTTTGAAATGGATTGATAAACTCTACAAATCAATAATACAAGCAGGAGACTGTATAGAAAATGTATTATTCATCATGGAAAAGGTACCATTCATTTGTTTAAAAATTGCCAGGTTGTTACTGTGCTGATGACAAACAAATAATTGTTTATCCTCCCTTTGGTTACTACAAAAATGTCTCGGCCATTCGCCTCCTGCAGAAATAGAGCCTTCCTTTTCCAATGTTCCATTTTCAGTTACTTTAAAAAGACTCAATGTATCTGATCCCCGATTAGAGGTAATCACCTTGCCATCCAAAAATTGAATTTCTGCTCCATAATTCCTTCTTTCCCGTATCGTTTCTACCGTTTGAATGCACTGTAAAGAGTCCGATGGAACCGCATATTGATATACAGATACAGTGGATTGATATTCATTGACCACATAAACAATCGGCTTCTCCGGATGAAAAGCTGCATGCCTTGGTTCTGCTTTTTCCGGGACTGTCAAGCTTTGAAAGGGAAGTAAACTCCTCCGCTCTTCATCCCATTGATACAGATAGATCTTGCTTTTACCAATATCCGTCAGCAGGAAAAGGGACGTTTCTGGAATTTGCCGGACGGTATGGATATGGGAAGCCTCTCTGTTTTCCGAAGCGAAAGCAATATGCTCTGCTTCTTCCTGCAGATCTCCGTTATCATCCAGTGCAAAAACAACAACACCTGCATTCGAATAATTACTGATAAATAAATACTTCCTGCAGGCACTCACCTCCGCGTAGCACGGACCGCCATGTGTCGGCAAACGCCTTCTTTCCTTCAGACGATGGGCTTCATAGTCCAGTTCATAGCAAACTACCTCTCCTTCCTCTACTTCACTGATGGCATATACACGGTTTTTCACCGGATGCTTCACTAAAAAGGATGGATTAGCAATTCCGGCTTGTTCCCCCAGAGGTGTCACTTCACCTGATTCAGCATGTATATTCAACCAATGAATACATGCCGAATCCGCTTCTCCATAGCAGCCGACAAGTACTTCTGTATTCCGTTTATCCATGAGGCATCCTCCTTAATAAATCGGCAATACATGAAAGAATACGTTAGGGGAAGCCATCCGATAATAATAGCTGCACCAGCCCAAACCGCTGGACTCCTCCACATTTGGAGAGAAATATAACCGCTTCTGCTCCAATTCATCAATTGCCTCTAAATCTCCTCTTACATACTCCTCGATTCGTAAGCGGGCAGTATCTAAACGCTGTAATAATCCTCCATAACGAATATCTATTACTTCCCACCCAAAAGGTTTATTCAAGGACAGCCACTGCCTCCGATGCGCAGCATGCAATTCCTTCACACGCCCTGTCACTTCCGGGATAACCTGCCGGGCAATTTCCTGCAGCTCTTCCTGATTCCCTGCATCATAAGCTGCTTTCAGTTCGACACCGATATCCCCTTTTTTTGCTAAGACCCAACACAGCTTCTCCGGCACATCAAAAAAGCGCTCGGGCGCCTGCTGGTTATACTGCTGGATTTCCTCCGCCAGCTTCTTATAGAAATTTCCGACAGGATTTTTTTCGACATGTTTATCAAATAATCCCAGCAGCACATCCTGCCATAGCAGGAATTTAGAAGGGTTCGTCTGTAAGGTGTTCCCTTCGTCTACCCCTGGCGGCTGATCCATTTTATTCAAGGCCAAAAGCGCTTCTGGATCCATGCCTGTACAAAATAACGTACGTTCCTTCACACGGGTTATATCGATTTCGGTATGATACGCATGCTCAGCATAGAATTGCAGTCCATAAAGTGCATGGTACACATTGCTCTCATAGCCATCATCTCCCCAAAGCGTTACAAATACATCGCCTACACCTTCCTCCTTGCAGACAGCAAGTGCCGGCTCACTGGCAGTCAGAGAGATTTGATAGTTCGGGGCAAAGGTATTCCACACCCACATTCCCCCTGCAAATGCCGGCGTACTGCCAAACCGTTTTAATTGCTGCAGCATCCGCTGATAATGCTCCCTATCTGCTTGAGCATACTGCCAATACATATACTGCACGTTATCTGGCAGCTGGTTCACGATATACTCCGGTAAATCTGTGGTTTTGTCATAGCTTTCCCCCGTTTCGGAAGCCAGCTTTAAAAACATATCGCTCCACATCACCACACGCAGCTGATACTTATCCGTTATTTCCACGATTTTATCCAGATGCGCTTTCATCAGTTCAAAACGATCCTTGAAACCATGGATATTTAAATATCTGCCTCGTCCCACCTCTTCCGCTTCGTCCATACCAATATGAATGCGATTGCTCCGGAAGGGGCTGGTTGCAGAAGCAATCATCCGGTCCAGCAAATCATACGTAGCATTACTCTCTAATAACAGCGCACCCCGCGTATCCTTATAGGTATAAGCCGCATCCCATTTCAGAAATTCCTCTAAATGCGCCAACGTCTGGATACAAGGAATCAGCTCGATACCAAATAGATTTGCATAATTATCCAGTTCCCGCAGCTCTTGTTCACTATAACGCCCGCGCATATAACCAAAATAAGGCTCTCCGTCTACTTCATACGTGTCCTCCATGTACAGCATTGCCGTATTATGTCCCATCACCGCTAATTTCCGGATGAAGTCCTTTAGCGTAGACAGCTTCATCGTCATATTACGCGATAAATCAAACATAGGCCCTACACTGGAGAATTGCATCGTCTCTTGAATATGGATTTGTTTATTTCCCTTATTCCACTGTTCTAAAATCAAGCCAAGCGCTCTGAAAAAATGGCATGGCTCTTGGTAGATAACCGTGCCTCCCCCTTCATCAAAAGCTATTATTAGCCCCTTGATACGCTCATCCTGCTTTCCGGTCAGTACAATGCCGCCCTGTTCTGCAAGACGGAATGCATAGGCCTCCTGCAATTCTACGATTCCTGCGTGTAAGCTCACTGCATCCCCTTTAATTGAAATTTCCATTTATCATCACCCCTTCATATCTATGCTGTTTCCCTTTAAATCATAACGTTATAATGTATTATTTGATAAAAAAATCTCTTTTAAAGAGAACAGCAGGATTCTAATTTATTGTTTTGAAAACCCTTTCAAGTAGTTAATTTCGACTTTTTTTTGGAAACTCCTTCTTTTTCAACAACATTTTTCTTATCTATTTTTTACGGCATCATAAAAAGCAATGAACTGTATGTATTTCAACACAGCTCATTGCTTTTTTATTTAATCCTTTGCCATCGCAAATTCATGCTCATCTAATTTCTGTTCTTTATCATTGTTATTCAACGCAAAAATCGAGAAGATAACAAATAGTACAACAATGGACCCTAAAATATAGAAGGTCGTTTCATAGTTGGTCAAATCATAAATCCAGCCGACTAATGCAGAGAAAATAATAACCCCGATTTCACTGGAAACCTTAAAGCCGATGAGATAAACGGTTGCAGACAGCCGCACATCGAAGTTCGCAGCAATATATTTAAATACCGCAATCAATAAAATCGGTAATTCCACTGCGTGAAGCATTTTCATGAATGAAATACCAAATCCGCCTGTTACCATGGCGGAACCAATGATACGAAAAGCCATGATACTTCCTGCCAATACAAGCGAGCGCTTAATTCCGACTTTGTTCACAATAAATGGTGCCAGGAATAAGAAAATCGCTTCGACAAATACTTGTATAGAGTTCAGAATTCCGTAAACGGTGTTCCCGTCCGTACCTGCCCCGGAGAATAGGCTTACAAAGTAAACTGGGAAAAGCTGCTGATCATATACCGTATAAATACATACGGTTCCAAACAGATAAATAATTAAAAACCAAAATACTTTATTTGAAACTAAAAAGCGAATATCTTTCATTGATATATTGGAGACACTTTTTTCTTCTGTTTTCGTTACCTCCACTTTAAAAAATACATTAATCAAAAGAAAGATAATTCCTGTTCCGGATGCAATCCAGAAATTAATATGCGGATTAATACTCATTAATGCTCCCGCACCAATAGCAGAAACAGCATAGCCTAATGAACCCCACATCCGTGCTTTACCAAATTCAAAATCATATTTACGGCTGAGTTTTTCTGTAAAGGATTCCAAAAATCCTGCGCCTGCTATAAACCCTGCGCCTAAATAGATAGCACCCAAAGCCGCTCCTAAGTAAAAATTATTTAAAAGTAATGGCTCATAGACATAAATAACAAATGGTGCAATAAGAACAAGTACCACACTCTGTATCCAGACAAGATTTTTCTTCGTCCCCAATTTATCCTGCATATATCCATAAAGAATCATGAAGAATAAAGAAAAGAAAGAGTTAAATGAATAGATTGTTCCGACTTGCGCTCCTGTTAGTCCAAGACTGTTATTCAGCCAAATCGCGTAAAATGACCACCAGATAGACCATGTGATAAAGAAGAAAAAGAGATAGCCAGAGGAGAACCAATATTTACTATTTTTTAAAAAATCCATATTTATTAAATCCTTTCTTTGTAAAGCAAGGAAGAGTTTTTCTTACTCCTCCATTCATTTAGGTTTATTTCCAAATAGAATGCAGCTTTGTCTGTGTAACAGAGTCTAATTGCAGTGCTTCATTTACTGTAGAAATTTCCAGCTTTGTTACTGTTCCTTCTGGATAAATCAAGTTTGTTGATACAGTTAAACCATCATTTAAAAAGATTTCTATAGAAGATTTATCAATAATTACCTTCAGATTCTGAGCATCCATTCCATTCAGACTCCCCTTTATTTCATCCGGGAAATCTTCCGAAAAATCAACCAGCCCTTCCGTACGGTAGAACGTATAGATATCTTCTTCATGGTCCATTTCTAACCGGAATGCTTCATCCTGATCTGTAACAAATCTAACGCCCCACTGTGTACTGTTTGATCCTTTTGAAATTTGTAAATCTACTTGAGCAGTATCACTAATTTCGTAGCTTTCTTCCTTATCAGGCTGAATAGTTATATCCTTATAAGAAATTGCTTCCTTACGGTTGTCTTCAATAATCGGTTCTTGTTTTAATAAAAGACTGCCATCCTTTTCAAATAAGGAAAGCTTCCGTGGCAGACTCATTGCACTGAGCCAAGGGGACACCGGTGAAACGCCAGCATACAGCCAATTGTTCATCCAGCCTATCCAGTACGTATCCTCTGTATTATCCCAGGTGACAGCTGCATAAAAGTCTTTTCCGGCATCAGCCCATTTTAGTGCATCATCCGGCTTTTCATTCGGGTGAAACACTTTCCCGTCAAAACTGCCTGTAAAATAATAAACTGCGGATCCCCCGTTAGGTCCGCCTGGATTGATGCTTACAATCAGGACCCACTCTTTTTTGGAACTATTCTCAACTGGTAAATAAAGCAGATCCGGGCATTCCCAAACGCCATCATGGGAAGGGTATTCTTTCCCAAATGAGGATAGATAAGTCCAATCAATTAAATTGGGGGAGCCATAAAATTGCATATGATCTCCACAAGCTAATACCATTACCCATTGCTCACTGTCCTCATGCCAGGAAACCTTCGGGTCACGGAAATCTTTTATTTTTGTATTCGGAATCACTGGATTTCCTTCATACTTAATCCATGTTCTTCCCTTGTCCTCGCTGTAAGCGATACTTTGCTGCTGGCTTGCACCATCATGAGTGAAAATGGCAACTAGCCCGCCGGAATCGCTTTCAAATAAGCCACTGGTATTATTTTTATCAACTACTGCAGATCCAGAGAAAATGGTTCCCAATTCATCTGGAGCTATCGCAACTCCATGTTCTTCCCAGTGATACAAATCTGTGCTTGTTGCATGACCCCAGTTCATATTTGCGTGTTTACTAGCAAGTGGATTGTACTGATAAAATAAATGATATTCTCCTTCGTAATAAACAAGCCCATTCGGGTCATTCATCCAATTTTCCTTTGGTGTGAAGTGTAATTGCGGACGATGTTTTTCTTGATATAGCATGTAAATCTCCCTCTCTATAAATTTAATTAATGCTTATGAAAATCATTGAAAACGGTGTCAGTTATTTCTTAGGTACTATCATCTTATATTTTCAGAAATATGTCAACCGGTTGACATAAATTTTTATAATTTATTTTGATAACACTTCCTTAGCCTATTGCTAATTCTATTTTTTTCATATTCTTTCTTCATACATAAAAAAAAGAGACGAATCAGAAAGCTCAACCAGCCTTTGATTCATCTCTGCTAATATCTATTCTTTTATCGCTAAAGCAATACAGCCCTTTATCCCTTGATCATCATCTAATCCTGGAGCTACAATCAATTCGTCTACATTTTCCACTTCTATATAGCCATTCAACAATTCCATAAATTTTTTACGAATCATTGGATAGAGCTTTTCCTGCTTCATTACTCCTCCGCCAAGAATAATTTTTTCTGGAGAAAGGATAACAAAATAATCCAATATTGCCTGTGCAAGATAATATGCTTCTACTTCCCAAACATGATCCTCATCAGCTAACTCTGCTCCCTTGCGACCGTAACGTGCTTCAATTGCCGACCCAGCAGCTAATCCCTCTAAGCACGTCCCGTGACTTGGACATGCTCCTTCAAAATCATCTTCCGGATGTTTTTTTAATAACACATGGCCCATCTCCGAATGGTTTTTCCCTTGAAACGGCTTCCCGTCCAGAACAAGTCCTGCCCCAATACCTGTACCTACTGTTATGTAAAGACAGCTGGAAGCATCTTTTCCAATACCGTATTCATACTCTCCCATACTTGCGACAACAACATCTGTATTGATGGCTACAGGGATATTAAAACGTTTTTCAAGCTCTTCCATAAGCGGATAATAGCGCCATGGAATCTTAGGTGTATTTTCAATTGCACCATAATTCTCACTGCCTGCGCGCAAATTGATTGGTCCGAAAGCTCCTACCCCTAGTTTTTCAATGTTGTGTTTTGAAAAGAATTCTTCCACTTTCGCTAACGTTTCTTCAGGTGTTGTGGTCGGAAAAGCAGTTCGATCTAAAATAGTTCCATCCGAATTTCCTACTGCACATACAAACTTTGTTCCGCCTGCTTCAATTGCTCCTATCATTTTGAAAACACTCCTTATCTATCTCTCTTATTGTTTGATTATTATAGCAGATTTTTTTCAACGAGGCGCTATTTCACCTATTTTTTAGAGGGGGATAAACAATATAACTTTAAGTTGTACGTCTTTTTGTTTTTCCCTTCCAAAGCGAGACTGGCAATGTTTTTTCTTTAGTCTCTTGTGGATTTCCATCAATTTCTTGAATTAATGTTTCTACGGCATTCTCAGCAATTTGATAAGTTGGCTGGATAATTGTAGTAAGGTTAGGATAAATAGAACGCATAAAATCGGTTCCATCATAACCAATAATTTTTAAATCCTCTGGCACACAGTAACCTAAGCTCTCTGCATACTGCAATGTACGAATAGCCAGTAAATCATCACTTGCGAAAACTCCATCTACCTCGGGATGCTCCCTGAAAAGCTTCTTGATAATATCAATATTGCTTTCCAAAAAGGCGACATCCGGAACGTGGTAAGTTTCTGGTGTTCTGCCGGCTTCTTTCATTACTTTTTCATAAGCATATTGTCTATTATTTGCCGGTGTTTCCAAAGTAGCATCCCCATTAATATGAATGATATTTTTGCAGCCAGCTTCTATCAACTCTTTGGTAGCCATTTCTCCGCCTTGAAAGTTATCGGAGCTGACAACATGAATATTCTCTGATAAATAATGGTCAATTGCCACCGCAGGAAATTGCTGATTTTTATCAACTAACCCACGATTATACGTGACAACTATGACTCCATCCACTTGATTACGGCGTAGCATTTCCCAATATTTTTTTTCTTTGTCTGCTTCATGAAGACTGTTACAGAGTAACACTTTATAACCTTTTTCATTACAAATGTTTTCAATATGTGCAACCAATTCTCCAAAAAAAGGATGACTGGTGGAAGGTACAATCACCCCAATTAAGTAACTACGCTTATTATATAAAGAACGTGCCAGATCATTGGGTACATAGTTAATTTCCTTCATCGCTGCAAATACTTTTTCTTTCGTTTCGCTGCTAATATACCCTCTGTCATTCAATACCCGAGAAACCGTTGTCGAAGATACACCAGCAACCTTCGCGACATCCTGGATTTTAGGTTTCATATAAAATCTTCTCCTTTTAAACCCACTTTCGTTATCTATTCTTAAGCATATAGGCTTTCTTTAGTTAAGTAAAGAACAGTATGCTCCATTTACTTTCCCTAGATAACGTACATTAATATCCTAATTCATTCAACTAGTAACGATTTTAATGGGAGAGTAATTGCAACCTAAACTTCCTCTATAATTTATTTTCTTACTCCTTTTTAATCGACTACATAATTTTAAAATCAAAAAGGCTATCCTCCAGTCTATCTAGGAAAATAACCTTTTTCTCATTCTTGATACCTTTCCGCCTAACAGTTTCATTCCATTTCTTTATTACCTTTTTAAAAAAATATTTCATAAAATTCCTTACTCTGTCCTCATCAATCAAATCTGAATTATTCTACAACTTCCTCCTCTACTTCGGCATTTCGATCATAAGCACCTTGCTTAATTTCCAACCATTCCTGATAACCTAAACGATTTAGTTCTTCAAGATAATCGTCCCATTCTTCATCTGCCCTACCATTGGTAATCCACTCCGCCTTTTTACGCTCTACATATGGGAATAAATCTGCTTCTATATCAGAAAGTTGGTTTAACTCTTCCAAAGACATAAATACATTCGGATAGATACTATCATTATTCATATAAGGCACTAATGTTTCATGCAACTGATCTAATCGCCACGCGGCATCGTCTGGCATAGTGGTTACATCGTCATAGTAGCTGTCCAGAACCGCTAACGGTCCCCCAATAGATGTTTCCTCACGTAATTCCACTGGTGCTGTACCTTCTAATGGCAAGTGTCTCAACATATCCTCATTTTCATCATATTCAAAGATATTCTGCTTCTCTTCATCGCCAAAAGTTCCCCAGTTATTTTGTACGGATTGAATCGGATCATATAGCTGATCAATCCACTTAGCGGTTAGTTCCAAATTCTGGTTGGCGGATGTAATAACCATACGCGAACGATCAAAGCCCATTCCATTGGAACGTGCAACGTGCGTACGTCCATCCGGTCCTTCTAATGGAGGAAGCATTTCATAATCTTCCGTGCCAGAGATATTTGCCATATCCCATGTAAAGTATAAGCCATAACGCCCTTCTTGTCCTTTTGCCAAATACGTATTCCACTCTTGCTCAAAAGCTTCTATATCAATTAAGTCTAATTCATATAATTCATTTAAATAGTTAATAGCATCTTTATATCCTTCTTGTGCAGAGGTGAAAAGGACCTCATCCTCATTGGTTACTACGGTATGATCCCAGTTTTCTCCTTCACCAAATGGTGAGAATAAGAAGGAGACATCTTCTCCACCATGACTAATTATAAACGATAACGGAATCGTTTGACCGTCTCCCGCCATATCATTTTCCTTGAAGGCAATTAATGCTTCTTTTAACTCTTCAGTTGTGGAAGGCATCTCCAAACCTAACTCATCTAACCATTTCACATTAATCCATCCTGTAGCGTCTAAGGAATGAATACTTTCTTTACCAGAACCTAATTCCTCAATCCAAGGGAAGGCATAGATATGACCATCTGGCGCAGTCATCATAGCACGATATTCCGGCGCTTCCTCTAACACAGCCTGTAAATTAGGCATATATTGATCGATTAAATCTTCTACTGGAATAATCGCTTCATCAGCAGCCAAATCCAATAATTCATAATCACTATAACCCGTATTCATAATTGCATCTGGCAAGTCACCGCTTGCAACTGCCAGATTACGCTGTTCTGCAAAGGATTCACCGGTAAAATTCTTCCACTCAACATGAACTCCGGACGCTTTCTCTAAACGTTGTAAAATCAACTTATCATTAGGATCTTCAGGAGCCATTGGCGAACTTTCCGTAATAAATTTTAAGCTGATATCGTCCTCCTCTAACGGAAAGGTGATGTCACTTAATTCATAATCCTCTGATGATGCTTGATTACCGCTGCTGCATCCTGCCATGATTAGCAAACTAACAATTATGCCTGCCGCTAAATAATGATATAATCCTCTCATACTTTTAACCCTCACTTTATATATTATTTTAATGATCCAACCATAACGCCTTTTTCAAAGTACTTTTGGAAAAATGGGTACATAATCATTAACGGCAGACTTGCTATAATAATTGCTGAGTATTTAATCATTTCTGCCAAACGCTGCAATTCTGCTCTTGCCATTTGATCTCCAATCATACCTGGTTCCACTTCACTTTGGATTAAAATATCACGCAAAATTAACTGTAATGGATACAGACTTCTATCTTCCAAATAGATCATTGCATCAAAATAGGCATTCCATTGACCAATAAAAGAGTATAAAGCTAATACAAAGATAATCGGTTTTGACAATGGTAGAATAATACTTAAAAATATTCTTGTATCTGAAGCACCGTCTATCCTCGCTGCCTCCATTAACCCTTTTGGCAACCCTTTAAAATATGTTCTCGCTAGAATAATATTCCAAACCGTAATCGCACCTGGCAAAATAATTGCCCAAGGAGTATTAAGCATGCCTAATTCTCTCACTAATAAATACGTAGGGACCATACCACCATTAAAAAACATGGTAATAATGAAAAAGATCATAATTATCTTTTTACCAACTAACTCATCCACAGAGAGGGAGTAACCAGCCATAATTGTGAATACGACGGATACCAATGTAAATCCAGTTGCATATAGAATAGAATTTAGAAAGCCTCTCATAATTGTTCCATCTTGAAAGATACGAACATACCCATCTATCGTCCAATGATTTGGATCAAAAGAAATTCCTCGAGTTAACAATACATCCGGCTGCAGGAAGGAACCCAACAACACATACAGAAGAGGGACAGTTACGATTAGTACAATAAGGCTCAACAAAACTTTGTTAATAAATAAGATAAATCTATCAGACTTGGAATTATTAATTAATTTATTATCCATGAAACTGCCTCCTCTCTAATACAATGTTTCTCCATTAAGTTTTTTCACGATAAAGTTTACCGTAATCAATAAGATTAAACTTATAATGGAATTAAATAATCCAACCGCTGCTCCAAAAGACCAATCTGCTGCTTGTAACCCCCGCTTGTAGACAAATGTATCAATAATCTCTGAAGCTGGTAAGTTCATTGAAGTTTGAAGCAAGTAAGCCTTTTCAAAACCGATTGACATAATTCCCCCAACTGCCAAAATAAACAATACGGTCATTGTTGGTTTCAATGCCTGTAAGTCAATATGACGGATTCTCTGCAATAAAGATGCCCCATCAATCGTTGCTGCATCATGTAGTTCTGGGTTAACATTGGAAAGTGCTGCCACATAAATAATCGAAGCAAACCCTGCTCCCTGCCAAATTCCTGAGGCAATGAAAATTGTTCGAAAATATTCTGGTTCAGACATAAATGAAATACGTTGATCCATTATTGAGCTAAGTACAGTATTTAATGGCCCCGCTGGAGATAAGAAAATAAAAACCATACCAGCAATAACAACGACCGATATAAAATGTGGGGCATAAATAATTAATTGGATATTCTTTTTAACTCGTGCCCGCCTTAATTGGTTAAGCATCAACGCCAGTATAATCGGAACTGGAAACCCTATTAATAGTTCAAAGGCACTTAATTTAATTGTATTCATAAATATTTGGTGAAAATTAGGGGATTCTAAAAAATTTCGAAAATGTTCCAATCCTACCCATTCACTTTCCCATATCCCTCTTAAAGGACTGAAGTCTTTAAAAGCAATGGTCACCCCATACATTGGGATATAATTAAAAATAAAAACTAATACAATAGCCGGTAATAAGAATAAGTAAAGAATATAATTCTTCCGGATATATGCTATCGCCCCCTTTTTCTTTTTTGGCGGCGTGTCAACAGGGAATGTATCTGACTTTGATGTTGCCACTTGAAACCCTCCTTTGCTTAAAGCTCTTCGCTTTGCTGTAACATTTTCGTAATCTTAATATATCAAAGTTTGTATGCGTTTTATTTCAATATTTTAGGACGATGGATTATAAAATCTTCGGTTCTTGATTTCGTTTTTGAAAATATCATGTAAAAAAGGAAAGTATAATTACACTGTCTGACAAACACAAAAAACCTGCGAAGTAAAAGGAAATCTTTCACATCCGCAGGCTTATCTAATTAAGTGGATTCATATAAAACCTGTTTCTTAGGAAATGATAATGAAGCGATCTTCATTATTACAAAACTCATAAAGCTGACGCCAAGTACAAAAACTAATGCCGGAACAAGCATATATAGATAAACAACCGCTGCAACAAAAGCTATTAACATAATCGTTTGCAAAGGACGGGCAATTGTCAATATACAAGCATATCGGCAATACTCATTCCATTTCAAATCAAAATGAACATATACCGGAAAGATATAAAGCATGACAACCAGATAAAGTATTCCAATGACAAGAATAAGATTAAATAGCACTACTTGCACGCTCTCATGGCTAATACTTTGAACAATACGAAAATCCATTACTAGGAATAAACCGATAAACGAACCTGCATATCCGAGTAGGTTCGATGTCTTAAATGAAGCTTTAAAATGTGTAATGAACTCTGATAATACTGCTGTATCTTCGTCTTCCAAAATCATTTTCCTTATCACAGCGAATAGAGCTGCTGTTGCCGGAAAGATACCAAAGACAATACCGCCTAATAGTGTAAACACGACCCATAATAGATTTAAATAAATTAAATTAAAACCAAGAGTCCCCACTCGCATATACCATCTTTTTTCAATCACATTGCCTCGCTCCTTCTTTATCACAGATTAACAGTCAGTAAAGCCCCAATTCATCATCTCATAACGAAGATACCTTCACTGATAAAAAATCACTTTATAGTTACTGTATCAAAAAAGAAGATCTGTCATTTGCAATATTTTTGGAATAAATATTATAAATTTTTTGGAATAGAGCCAACAAATCAATCGGCTTCGCGCAGTCGCTGATTAATCGTTTCTACTGCTTCTTTCACAGAAGCTTCTATATCTTTATTAGCCAGACCAATATCTTCAAACAATTTTTTAATTGTTATGCTTATGTCTGGGTAAGCAGGTGTAACCGGGCGATTTCTTGAATAAGAGTAAGCTTGTTCTGCAAAGATATTATAAGGATAGGTATTAAATATAGGAAGATCTTCAGCTACAGAATAACGCGCAGGAACTTCTCCTGTGATAGAGCTATATTTCTTCATGGATTCATAACTTGTTACATAATGGATAAATTCCCATGCTTCCGCCGGATGATTCGTATTGGATAGTATACCAAGTGCCCAACTTCCATTTGGAACAACTTGATACGTTGATTTTGGAAGCGGAGCAATACCAAAATCCTCCCCCAACTCTAACCCTTTTTCCTTTAAATCTGTTATCCCCCATGAACCAAGTACCGTCATCAACAATTGTCCGTTTTCAAAAGCATCAGCTGGAAGCTCTCTGACGGCAACTTCGTCTTTATGATATAAATCCTGATAAAATTGCAATGCTTCCATTGTTTCCTCTGAATCTAAGTATCCACTGGCTGTTGTTCCATCGGGGCTAATCACTTCTCCGCCGAATTGCCAGATAATTGGAAGTTTAAAATAAGCAGGTGCCTCTCCACTTCCAAATCCTTGTGCAGGATCAATACCATAAATTTCTTCTTCTGGTCGCTGCCCCTCTATCAGTAATTCGACAACTTCTTCCCATGTCATCGGGGTATCAGGATTGCTATCTGGAAAAGGCAAATTTGCTTCTTCCAGCAAATTAATATTGTAATATAAAGCAATGCTTGATTCTACCAATGGCATCAGATACAGCTGATTTTCATAAGTTAATCCTTCCATAATAGCATCAGAAAAATCTTCCTCTAAATCATCATCTTCTGTCAAATATGCATTTAACGGCATCAGAAGATTTGCTTCTGCATATAGGGCTAAGTAAGGGCTGTCAATTGCCATAATATCCGGTCCTGTACCAGTAACTAGTTCTGTTCGCAGTTGCACTTCATAATTGGAATACTCTATATTTTGCATATTAACACGAATATGTGGATGAGATTGATGAAAGTCTTCCAATATCTCATTATAGGCCTTATTCTCTGCCGCATTCCCATAATTACGCCAAAACGTCAGCTCCACAATATTCCTTGACTCTTCATCTAGTTTTGCATCTTCCTTTTCCTCCTGTTTAGACAAAGGTTGCATCAATATAATCAGATAGCCAGCAACAAGACTGATTAATATCATAAATATACTGTAATAAATTATTTTTCTCATGATATGTCACCCTTTTAATCCGCATCCAATGATTTCCGATAACCCGCTGGAGTCTCGTTTACATGCTTCTTAAAGACTAGACTAAAATAAGCAGAACTGGAAAAACCTACGAGATTAGCCACATCAATTATTTTCAAATGCGGATCTTTTAAAAATTTCTTTGCCTCTTTCACTCGTATCTCTGTTAAATATTCACTAAAATTTTTACCAATTTGTACTTTGAAAATTTCTGATAAATAAGCGCTATTAATATGAAAAAGTTCAGATAAAATTGTCAGCGAAATATCATTCCCGTAATAACGATCAATATAGCGACGGACTCTATCAACAATCTGTTTACCATCCGTTGTTCCTTTATTATGAATCTGAGCGACGATTAACTTAGCCAGTTCAGTAAGGTATGCGATAACTTTACTCTGGTCATTCAATTGCCAGATAACTTGCTGACATTGCCAAATCAATTGTTGTGCATCGTTATTCTCAACGTTATATTTTTTAGCGATGGAACCCAAACAAAATAGAATCCGATTTGCAACAATCGAAAAGGAAAACACTGATTGAGTCGTTGCTTCACCCAGCAAAGATTCTAATTCTTTTTGAAACCTGTACATATCCATCTTCTCAATTGCATTAACAATATGCTTCTCCAGGTCTGGTGAAAAATCCATTAATTCCTCTCTTCTCACACATTCATCTACAATCTGCGAATAATGGCTTAACCGGCTCTGACTCCATGAGAGTAAACTGGAAATATAGCCTGTCTTCAATTCTGATAAACCAGTTACTTGATTTCCAATCCCAATCACAGTCTCTAATTTTAAAAGTGTTTTTATTTGTTGCTGAATCATTTTCGTTAACCTGTCAGGATGGTTATCAAAGTCCTGATTTAATATGATAAGAAAATGCATCATATTTGTATAACTCAAATCATAGAAGGCCAGTATTCCCGATTTTGACTCAACTAATTCTTTGCACAGCATTTGAAAAGCCATTCTCAACTCGTTTGTCCGATTCGTTTGACCGCTAATGTCTCTCACTCCAACACTAATAAATTGCACCTGCAAATCCTCTTTAAGCAGCATATCAAGTTTCAATTGCTCAAGACGCTCTTTTACTAAGCTATATTGAAACCACTCTTCTTTTACCAATGACAACAGATATTGTTCCTGCACTTCTTGAAATTGTGTCCGGGCCACTCGCCGAACTTGATTCAGTTCAAGCTGTTTGGTGCGATCTTGATCAATTTCTTTCTTCATTCGTTGCAATACCTCTGCCAATTCCTCTGGGTCCACTGGCTTCAGCAAATAATCCCTTACTCCTTTTTTCATAGAGCTTTTCACATATTCAAAATCGGAATAACCAGATAAGATAATTACTTTGATGTATGGATATCTTTCTTGACAATGTCTTGCCAATTCTATTCCATCCATGACTGGCATACGGACATCAGTCATTACCATGTCCACCTTGTGCTCTTCGAGTTTTGTTAATGCTCCTTCACCATTAGACGCCTCTGCTACAACATGGAATCCTAATTCCTCCCAGTTCACTTTCCATTGTAATCCTTTTCGAATTTGAATTTCATCATCAACTATCAAGACGTTTCTCATTGATTGTCCCCCCTTGTTGTTATTTGTAAGATGATATTCGTACCTTTGTTTAATTCCGTCTCAATTCGATAGGTAAATTGCTCTCCATAATATAGATTCAAGCGATCTAACACATTCTTGAGTCCTATACTGTTTCCGCTGCTTTCCAGAGTATCGGCTTGATTACTAATGGATAAACTTTGAATGACTTCGTCTGGTATCCCTATACCGTCATCTGCAATTTGCAATGTTAATTGATGATTTTGATATTTAGCCTTTATTTCCACATTAGCATGTTCCTTAGAAATTAAACTGTATTTCACTGCATTTTCTACTAGCGGCTGAACAACAAATTTAATAATTGGAAATTCTTTTGCTTGCTGATCTTCTTCAATTGTTATTTGAAGAGACCCTTCATAACGAAGCTCAAGAATTCGGGCATAATTACGGATATATTGTATTTCCTCTGCCAAGGTGACCAAGTCCGATTGTGTGTTTAATGCATAGCGAAGCATCTTTCCTAAATAAACACTGACATTTACTACCTCTTTATTCTTCCCTTGTGCTGCTAAGCCACCAATAATTTCAAGGGTATTATTAAGAAAATGAGGGTTAATCTGCAGCAATAAAGCTTTATATTCAGCATTACGCCTGCGAATATTAGTTTTATATTCACTATCAATCAACTGTTTTAAACGGTTCATTGTCTGATCAAAGACTTGTAATAAATAACGAATCTCATTATTTTCTGACCGAATTGTCGGCATGATTTTTTGTGCGTTGTTGAAATCCCCTTTTTCTAGATAACGCATTGCCTTCATCAGTCCTCTTAATGGATCAGTAATCGAAGAAGAGAAAAGAAATGAGGCGATAATAGTAACTAAAAATAAGCCGACACTTAATAACAGCATACTTTTTTGTAATTGATTAGACTGTGAAAATAAATCATCCTCGGTGACTTCGCTAATTAAAATCCAATCCCCTACCGATAATTGTTGATAAAACATTAAATAGGTTTCCTGTTCGTCTTCTATTTCAAGCAATCCCTGATTCCCTGACATACTAGTTATCTGTGTCAAAGACTTGTCAATGATAGATTGAGGGGTTTGAATTTCACCTGTTAAAACGTTTTCACCCTGATGATCGATAATAAAAGTATGACCATGCTCTCCTATTTTAATTTTATCCAATGAGTTCTCTATCATTTCCGTAGAAAAATTAACTTTAATAATCCCACTATCTTGAAGCGTATTTAAGTCAACTAACGGTATGAGATAACTATTAATAGGCATTTCCCGTATTAATGCAGATTGCTGGTTCGTATCAAAGTGGGAATGAGTAAAAGTCTTATTATTTTCCATAAAGCCCTGATACCATTCCGTTTCATCCAATTGCGGATAGTTGCCCCAAATCCCTTCCCCATCATGTGTAAAAATAGAGACAGAAATATTATTAGAATTATTAACCATCATTGAACTAAGCATGTCATTCAATTCACTTCTTACCATTAATCTGGCCGTCTCCAATGTTTCATAATCATTATTGCTGCTATTCTTTACTCGCAGCCAGTCCTGTGTAATAGAATTGGCTAATACCTGCTGACCCACATCAGCCACTTGTATTGTAACCGAGTCTATATAAAGGGAAAATTGATCCATCATACCAATCGTCAACTCTTGTGTCTGTTCCTTAATATAGTTTGTAAATAAATTCGGCATGATTAGAGACAAAATTAAAAAAGGAATAGTTAATACACAAGAAAAAACAAGAAATAATTTATTACGTAATGACAAAAACATATAAAGTCCTCCATAACATGTCTCTAAAATGCCTATCCATTTTTCAACTATAACATTACGAAGAAAAGAACAAAATACAGTTAATAAATACTGGATATTTGAAAAAAGAAGGCGGTTCAAGCCTTCCTTTTTTCAAATTATTCATTTTTCAATGTCTAAAAATACTTCTTCTGATACTTGCCACTGTTGATTTGAACTTGCCTGCTCCTCTTGTAATTCTGTAAGCGTAAGTTTTCCGTCTTCTGTTACTGACAATACTTGTTCATTATGAACAGAACGAATAATCACAGCTTCATTATCTAGCTGTTCAATCAGCCAGCGCTGATTGTCATAACCAAGATAATCATATAACTGGATTTTTTGTTGATTGGTATCCAGGTCAAACGCTTGACCGCGCTCCGTTCTAATCGAATAAGATCCTTGCTCATCTCCTGTCGGTAAAAGAGACCATATCATTTGTTTTTCTTCTAATACTACCGGCTCTCCATTTTGTAAATTAGCAGCGTATAGTGATTGACCCGTTTCTACATTCGTAAAGGAAGTTTCTGCCAGTTCAGCGTCTGATATCTGACTTATTTTCACATTTTGATACGTCGCTTCCCCATCAAAAACATTTAATCCAAAGTGCCCTTGAGCAAATACGCCATCTTGAAGATCAATGATATTCTCGCCATCGACATCAATTTGAATATGTGGTCCCTCTGCTTCAATTTTGATAGTATAGGTTTTTCCCGGCTCGATAAATGCCGGAACATTGCCGATCACCATATGCTCTTCTAATTGACTATTCATCTTATAAAATAAACGGAATGCCTTCATATTAGGGTCTAAATTAAAATAGTATCCACTACTGCCGTCTTCACTCGCTCGGAACACAATAGCTCCAGCACCACCATCTAGACCCAATGTCATATCCGCTTCATAAATAAAATTGCCTCCTGTTTCTTCCGCCATATAATTGACATCACTTGTATGTGAACCGCGAATTCCTGCTTCTGTTTTCAGCCATTTTACTGTCTCAATGTCAGAACTCCAGCCTGTCAGATTGGTATTAAATTCTCCATCATAAACCTGAACTTCTATTGTTTGTGAAACTTTTTCATTCGGTGTAGAAACAGTAACCTCTGCTTCGCCATCGCCAACAGCTTCTAATTCAGCCTGACGATGATTCGATGAATTAATATAAATCACATCCGAATCAGATACAGACCATTTCAACGGATTGGATCCGTTACCATTACCATTTTTCAAAGCAGCTTGAAGAGAAAATGTATCACCGATATTCAGCTCTTTTTTACTTGTATCAATCACAATTTCAGCCTCTTCTTCATTGTGACGATCCCAAATATCTTCCAGCTGGTTTACTTCCAATGAGATAATCTCAACAGGCCCATTTTCTGTATAGAAGCTCATTTCATTGCTTGATGCCTCTGGGAAAATAACATCAGAAAAAACCACTTCCCCATCATTCGCAAACACCTCAATAGATCCATTGTCTACGAAAATATTTAATTTCACACGTCGACTGTCAGGTTCTAAATCTGCTTCATGTCGTGTTGTAAATTGATTGGAGAAATCTGTTTGTCCAGATTCTGAACGATCAACAAATATTTGCTCATTTACCGGGTGATATCCAATCACGCTTTTTTCTTCAATACCCTGACGAACTTGAAAACCAAATTCTGATACTTCACTGTCCGCTGGGATTTCAATTTCTGCTTCAATCTGATAAGATTCACCATTAACCTGCTTCAAAAGATTTTCTGCATTATTTTCATTTACTCGTTTATTACTTGTTTCAAAAATTGTCTCACTAATCGAATCTAATTCTTCAATTGGAGCCTGGGCAAGTCTAACTCCCTGCTCTGTATCTATCAGCCTTAATTCTCTCGGTATCGTCAGTTGTCCTTCCCAGCCTTCCGTCGGGAAATCAAAAGGATAGTCCCAATTTGTCATCCAGGCGATAGTAATACGACGATTATCTGGCATATCTGAAAAAGACATAGAAGCATAAAATTCTTTGCCAAAATCTGTTCTTAATACATCCCCTGCTTCATTATCATTAATAAATGTTCCGTCATCTGTTAATTCACCAATAAAATATTCAGCATCAGAGCCCTCTGTATTAGGGTTGGCACCTGTACTAATCATTAACACCCATTTGGTCTGGTCTGTTCCCTCTACTGATAATTCAAATAAGTCTGGACATTCCCAAACACCGCCTCTTACATAATCATCGTATCCAAAACTGTCCGTATGTTCCCAATCTATCAAATTATCAGAGGTAAAAAAGCGAATATGATCGCCCCCTGATACTACCATTACCCAACGATTATTTTCTTCATCACGGACTACCTTCGGATCTCGAAAATCCCAGTCACCCGGTTCCTCTTCTGTTTTACCGGGGTTCTCAATCACCATAGGATGTTCCTCTGAATATTCCCATGTACGCCCTTTATCATGACTATAAGCAAGCCCGATTCGTTGATTCCCATTCTCTTGATCAGGGTTAAAAGAGGTATAATAAGCCACCAGACCCTTTCCACCTGTATCTGAAAAAAGTCCAGATGCATTATCTTCATCTACAACAGCAGAACCTGACCAGACATGGCCGTGTTCATTCCAAGGCAGCGCAGTAGGCAAATGTTTCCAATGTATGAGATCTTCGCTTACCGCGTGGGACCAAGTGCCGCCATCTTGATGAAAGAGATGGTATTCCCCTTCAAAATAAACAAGTCCGTTAGGATCACTTGCCGATCCTCTTGCCGGTGTATAGTGGTAGTTTGGACGATAATTTTCTTTAAAATATTCATTGGTTTTAACCGCGTATACGTTTTCAAAATAAGTTATTCCAGATAAATTAACCAATCCAATATGACCTTCCTGGAATTGATCATCTGTATGTTCTATTGTAGGCTCACGATGCCCGTCAAGATATACAGTTACTTGATTATCCTTCACTATAAGCTCCATATGATGCCTTGCTTCGCTGATAGAAGAATAAAGTTGATCTGAGCTTGCTAACACAGTGCCATCCAGTAACTGCAACTGCACTTCTACCTGATTATTCTGCTTCACAAATATCAATTGGTAACCAGACGCAGATTCCTGATTTATTCGGAAAGTAAATCCAGCGGCCCCCTCTTCTTCAGCAAATGATATATCACCTTCCAAAACAAAATCCTTTTCTTTTTTCTCAAAAGTTTGCTCACCTTCTCCAATGGCTTTTAGTCCTTGTATATCTGGCTGCCATTGCCCTTCAGTCCTAATAATCCCACCCAAATTATGAGTAAAATCACTAACATATACATTCTCAAAATATGCTGTTCCATCCACTACTTGCAGTCCTAAAATTCCAGCAATATCATTTTCTAGTACTGTTTCTAATATCTCGTTATACTGATTATTCCAGTATACTTGAAGCTTTTGATCAACTACTTTTACTTTGAGGTGATATATTTCTCCTGCTTCCAAATCTACTTCTACTTCCTCTAAGGGCATATCTAGATTTTGTCGATCTAAGAGCTGAAGCTTGCCTTTCTCTTGATTGATTTGAATCATATAACTTTGTGTTTCTGTCGCATTTTCCCAAAAGATAAGACCGGCTTTGGTCTTCGTCTCAGTTATTTTAATATCTGCCTCATAGGCAAAATCCTTAGAAGTAGTATCAGATAATGCAACAGCTTGCTCATTTTCTTCCGAAATAAGCTGGATACCATGCACAGTATCTTTCAACTCCCCCTTGCCTTCTAAGCTCCAGTTCTCTAGATTCGTATTAGCTTTAATCATTTCTTCCTCCTTATTATCAGTAGCCTCAATTTCTGAATCACAAATAAATATGATAGTTAGTATAAATAGCATCACCCAGATAGAATGTTTACTGATCTTTTTCCAACCGATAGTAATCCCCCCCTTTTATAAGTTAAAAAAACATCAATTCTTGACTTCCACCATATATCAACCGGTTGACATATAGTTTAAAAATAAATAGATAAATACAAAACTATCATAAGGTAACCGCTTTCATATGTCAAGCGGTTGCCATAATGCAGACATAAAGGACCTTTATACTTTGATATATTAGAAGTCCATGAATACACATATTATCAGCGGTTTTATAGAAAAATCCATCTTCTTTTCCGGCTGACAAAGACTCTATTCACCACCTATATCACCATTTCTTAACCTGTTTTTGCTTATGCTTTTTCTACTATTTTCACCATATTTTTTTGATAACTTAATAAATCCTCCGGTTCATTCTTTTAACATATGAACTACTTTCTCGATAAGTACTCTCACTAACTTTCAGCTTTATCATTAGAATGTAATGCTGTTTCTATGTATTCCTATCCACTCATCAAAAAGATAGCTATACTTTCCCTGACTATTCTTTATAAGAAAAGCCATACAAGATGCAGCATCCCCCTGCATCTTGTATGGCTTACTTTTACTATAACGCTTCCTCCACCGCATCCGGCAATTCCGCTTCACTTACTTCATCATACGACGAAACTTCATTATCCTTATTCACGTAGAGCATCAGATATGCTCCCTGACGCAATTCCTTTTGGGCGGAAAATTCAACCTGAATTTCTTCCCCATCCTCTGTATAAGCCGGCTGCTCATACCAATACGTCTTCATTACTTCGCCATTATCCAGCTTATCTTCTTCCGTATATGCTGATTCGTCGATTTGAACGTAAGCATTATCCTTCCCTGTCCGATTAAAGTCTACCGTCATCAACACTACAACCGCAGCAACAAATAAGACTACAACACCAATTACCAAAGCCATTATTTTTTTCATTTTACCCCTCCTGTGCGGCGGTCTGGGTGATTGTTTTATTAAATCCCTGAACCGTAACCACGTAATATAAAATATAAATCAATGTGTAGGCAGCCATCCATATAATAACCGGCTCCCATAAGTTCATATCTAATAAATTAGAAAACGCCATTAAAGCAACAGCTCCATGCATCAGACCTAATACCAGCGGTGCTAAGAAAATAAGACCGACTTGATAACGGACGGTTTTTTTCATTTCTTTTTTAGAGACACCAATCTTATATAGAACGGTATATTTATCCTTATCTTCTTCCGCCTCCGTCATCATTTTAAAGAAGATAATGCTGCCTGTAGCCACTAAAAATACCAGTCCCAAAAAGCTGCCGACAAATAACATCGCTCCCGATGATTCGATGGAATCCTGATAACTTTGGACAGCGCTGGAGAAATGCTCTGTTTTTGCTTCCAGCTCTTTGGAAAGCTCTAAATGGTCCTTATAATCAGCGGTTTGTACGGCCTGATAAGTGCCTTCCTCGCCGTCCAGCTCTTGAAACGACGCATCATCCATCACTAAAGTTATTCCTGGCAGGGTTTGAATATTAAACAGCGGTTGTTCAAAAAACTGATCCACAGCTTTCACGTCATTGCCTACTTCTACCGTTTCTGCTTTCTCTTCCAACCGTTCATCATAAAAGGGATCAGCCATGATGACTTCATCTTTTGCTAAATCAACATTTTCTACATCCCAGCCAAGGGCCTCTGTCAGCTTCATAAACGTTTCTTCGTCAATGACATAATAGGACTGATCATATACTTCCCCTTCTACGGTAATGTCCTTCGCCTCAAAGCTGACCGCATCTTCTACTATGCCCGAATCGATGTCCTGTTCGCCTCCCTCCCACATAAAGGAGAAAGGTGTAAATTGCTCTACGTTTTTTTCGGTATTATAATACGTCCCGAATATTGCTCCGCCTGCCGTAATCGTTGTCGCACTCAACGTCGCAATAATCGTTAATGTTTTCGCATTCCCGCGAATCCGGTAAAGAAGCTGGGAGGAGGTCATCAGATTAAGTCCTTTCCAAGCCCACTTCTTACTCTTTTTCAATAGATTTAAAACATAAACGAGCACACTGTTAAATAAAAGATAGGACCCTAAAATCGTTAAACCGATGATTATAAGCGGCATTGCTAAGCCGAAAATCCGCCAGGCGGAAGAGGTCATTAAATCCTGAAGCGCCAGCCAATAGGCTCCTGCTAAAGCGAGTACGCCAATCAGCGCAGAAAGGATGCGTGCTTTGGGCTGTGCTTCCCCTTTTTTCTCGGCATGGAATAAATCAATGAGCTTAAATTTATAAATCACCCGATAGCCCAGTAGAGAAGTAACTAAAAAGATCAGGAAGAAGACCACTACTGTCTCAATCACTGCCTGCATGGAGAAAGCAAAACCGACAGATAATGATAAGCCCATTAATTTTAATAATAGAGCTAGTAAGGCTTGCGACAATAAGAAGCCTAAGCCCACCCCAATAACTAATGCAATCAGCCCAATCACGATATTTTCAAAGAATAGTAAAAAACCAATCGATCGTTTACGTACGCCTAATAAGGAATAAAGGGCAACTTCCTTTTTCCTTTTTTTCATAAAAAAGGAATTGGAATACAGAATAAAAATCGCTACAAAAATCATCAGCACAAATGCGGAAGCGCTCATCACCGCCTGCATTTGTTTCGAAGTCTCTGCCAATCCGCTGATATCATCGCTATGCTTCAGCATGGCAAAGGTAAAATAAATAATAATCGAGAAAATCGTGGAACCAATATATAATCCATAGCTTTTCATGTTTCTGCGAATATTTTTTAATGCTAAATCAAACAAGGTCATTCCCGTCACCGCCTGCTTCTGCCAATTCATCTAAAATCATCTGGAAGAATTCCTTTCGTGTATGCGTGCCGCGAATAAGCTCCTGCGACAGACCTCCATCTCTTATAAACAGAATACGTCTGCAAAAGCTTGCTGCATAAGCATCATGTGTTACCATCATCACCGTTGTTTCATGCGCTTCATTCAAATTACTTAAGCTCTTCAGCAAATCAGTAGCTGACTTAGAATCAAGTGCTCCTGTCGGTTCATCCGCAAAAATAAGCTTCGGGTTCGATACGAGTGCACGGCAGGAAGCAGTACGCTGCTTTTGTCCCCCGGAAATTTGGTATGGATATTTATCCAATAAATCCTCGATGCCAAACGAACGGGAAATGGCATTTACCTTCTCTTCAATTTCCTTCGCCGGCTGTTTGGCAATCGCTAACGGCAGCAGAATATTTTCCCTCACCGTTAAGGAATCTAATAAATTATAATCCTGAAAAATAAAACCTAGATGATCGCGGCGAAAATCTGCCAATTTATCCTCTTTCATCTTGGCAATATTGTCTGCCTCTACGTAAATATCCCCTTTTGTCGGGGCATCGATCGTGGCCAGTACATTAAGAAGCGTTGATTTTCCTGCTCCAGACGGTCCCATCACCCCGACAAATTCACCATGATCGATGGTAAAGGAAATGTCTTTCAGCGCTTGAAATGTATTAGCGCCTTTTCCATATATTTTTTCAACTCCATTTACTTTTAATAAATGCTCCATTATTTTTACACCTCTTTTATATTTCCTGTGAACGTTCTATATTTTTACTATAGACCTCCATCCTTAAACAGCCATCAATCTAACCTTACAAAATGTTTAAATCTCACTCATAGTTGACGAATTCCTGTTAAGATAGTAATAATTCAACTTTTTAGTAAATGATAAAAGAAAAGCTCACTTTATATATAAATAAGAAAGGCGGGAACACAGCATGGAAAAGCCAAAAATTTTAATCGTGGATGACGAACAGGACTTATGTCAATTAATGAAAACAGCTCTGCAAAAAGAGGGGATGACCGAAATTGCAACAGCCGGCTCTATCCGGGAAGGATGGCAGCAATTTGTTAAATTCGAGCCCGATTTAGCGATATTGGATGTGATGCTTCCGGACGGCGAAGGCTATGATTTATGCCGGAAAATCCGTGAAATATCACGGATTCCGATTCTATTTTTGTCCGCGAAATCAGATGAAATCGATAAAATACTCGGACTTGCTATTGGCGGAGATGATTATATTACAAAGCCATTCAGTCCTAAAGAAATGGCTTACCGTGTGAAAGCTCAGCTGCGCCGGGCAGGTATCTATTCCATGGAAGCTGCCAGCTCGCATGCTCCAGCGCAAGCGGATAAAAATATTGGCGAATTTACAATCAATGGAGATGAAACGGAGATAAGCAAGGATGGCGAGGTTTTAGAGCTGACAGCGAAGGAAGTCGGCTTAATGGCATGCTTTCTGCGCAACCCGAAGCATATTTTAAGTAAGGAAACCTTATTCGAAACCGTATGGGGCGAAGACTTTTACGGAGCAGATAATACATTGATGGTGCATATCCGCAGACTGCGGGAGAAAATTGAAGAAAATCCTTCAGAACCCACCTACATTGTTACGGTAAAAGGACTCGGCTATCGCTTTAACCCATAAACTGCTTCTATGTTTACATGATGAAGAGATTTTTATTTGATAAAGGAGAAAGTGCACCATGAAATGGAAACTCACCATTCGCTACCTTATTTCCATTCTCAGTATTGTTTTTATCGTCAGCATTGTGAATACCGTTATTCTGCTTGCGTTGATATTGTCTCAGCACAATGAGGATCCAGAAGATATCATTCATGATACAGGAGAAAACTTTACCCGTTCCTTCTTTTACTATTTGTCTATGGAAGACGGCGAACCTGTTGTATCCGAAGAAGGAAAGGATGCACTGACCCGATTTGGAGCCTGGCTGCAAATATTAGACGAAAATGGAAATGTGTTATCCGATGAATTCGCACCAGATAATGCAGCTACACACTATACACCGATTGATTTAGTTCATAAATATAAATATATGGATGATGATTTGAATACCTACTTTATCGGAGAATATGAGGGCTTCAGCTATATCATTGGTGTTCCGGATTCCAAGCAGCAACGGACTATTATTATGGCTGACCCGCAACAGTTTCTGACATACGCTTCCCAATTCCTAGGTGCGATTATTATAGTCGATTTAATTATCGCCTTTATTGTCGGATTTCTATTCAGTACCGTGCTGACCAAACCAGTCTCGCGCATCATAGAACGAATCAGCGAGCTGAAGGAAAGAAAGTTTGAACCGAAGAAAATGAAGCGTCCAGGGGTATTTAAACGCGTTTTCTCTAACTTAAACGATGTATCTGAAACCTTGCAGGCTCATGAAAACGAACGGCAAAAACTGGAGCAGATGCGTAATGAATGGATCAGCAACGTTTCACATGATATTAAAACACCGCTCGCATCCATCCGAGGTTATGCCGAGCTGCTAAGCAATGAGGATATCTCTGCAGAAGAACGCTTAGAATATGCTGAAGTCATTGAACGACAATCGCTTTATATGAAAGAGCTTCTGGATGATTTTAATTTAACGATGCGGCTAAGAAATCAGGAAATGACATTGAATCTTCAGGAAATCCGGGTAGAAGGCTTTGTCAAAAAAATGATTATTGATTTACTAAATGACCCGCAATTCCAAACACGCGAAATTGGCTTTAGCAGCTATGCACCCGAGCTAACCTGGAATATTGATCAGCATTTAATGAAAAGAGCTATACTGAACTTCATTTTCAACGCCTTAATCCATAATGATGAGAACGTCAAAGTAACCGTAGAAGTACAAGAAGACGGTATTATCATCCGCGATGATGGGAAAGGGATCAAGAAAGAAGAACAGGCACAAATTTTTGATCGTTATTACCGCGGCACGAATACGACTTCACGCGGAACCGGTCTGGGTCTGGCTATTTCAAGAGATATCATTCAGGCGCACGGCGGCATGGTGGAAATGAAGAGTGAAGTTGGGAAAGGGACGATGTTTAAGATTCGGATGCAATAGCTTTATCATAGAGCAGTTCAATGGAGTTATTGTTAGCTATCAAAGCGATAAATCAACTTATGGGTTACTTTTTTTGAAACACATAAATAATGCCTGCAGAAAAATTTCTGCAGGCATTTTTATTACACTCTTTAGTGGCTTACACCGCTGCGCTTATATCCCGTATTTGCTTTCACTTTCACTTCTGCATAACGCTTCATATCCGTCTCCTTCGATAGAATCGTACCTAGATAACCACCCAGGAAGCCGAGCGGAACCGAAACAAGTGCCGGATTCGTCAGCGGGAAGATAGGCTCTCCTACAAATAAGGCTGCACCTTCTACCGGTGAAAATACGCTGGGGCTGATGGACACAAGGATTAATGCAGAGAATAACCCCGTCAGCATGGCCGTCACTGCTCCTGCCGTATTGAATCGTTTCCAATAGATGGTGTACAAAATAACCGGTAGATTGGCACTGGCCGCAATACAAAAGGCAAGCGAGACAAGAAAAGCCACATTTAAATATTGAGCAAATAGAGCTAAAACAATGGACAGAACAGATACAGCCAAGGATGCGTAACGGGCGGCTCTCACCTGCTCTCTTTCTGTTGCCTTTCCCTTTTTAATAATCTGTCCGTATAAATCATGTGCAAATGCGGAAGCTCCTGAAAGAACAAGTCCAGCTACTACCGCTAAAATCGTTGCGAATGCAACTGCTGAGATAAAGGCAAACAGGATGTCCCCTCCAATCACTTGAGCAAGCAATGGGGCAGCCATATTTCCTCCCGGATTTGCAGCTAATATGTTTTCATATCCAACGAATGCTGCTGCTCCGAAGCCTAAGAATAATGTCAACACATAGAAGATGCCGATAACCCATGTTGCGATAACAACAGAGCTTCTAGCCGTCGGTGCATCCCGGACCGTAAAGAACCGCATTAAAATATGAGGCAGCCCCGCAGTTCCAAGCACTAACGCCAGCATAAGCGATATCGTACTGAGCGGTTCGGTATATTGCAATCCCGGCATTAAATATGCTTCTCCATGTGCCGTCACCGACTTCACATCCGTAAACATTTGGCCAATATTAAAATTAAACTTTAACAGGACAAGAAAAGCCATAACGACCATCCCGGCCATCAGCAGAACTGCTTTGACAATTTGTACCCAGCTTGTTGCAATCATCCCGCCGAATAAAACGTAAATTGTCATCATCACACCAACAATCAGAACTGCTGCCCAATATGGAATACCAAATAATAGCTGAATCAAAGCGCCGGCTCCTACAAGCTGGGCTATCATATAAAAGGTGCTGATTGTTATCGTATTCAGCGCCGCTGCTCCCCGAACCTTACTGGCGTCAAAACGCGAATTAATCATATCAGCCAGTGTAAACTTACCGAGATTACGCAGCGGTTCGGCTACAAGAAAGAGAACCACTAAATATGCAATCAAAAACCCGATGCTGTAGAAAAATCCATCAAATCCATATAAAGCAATAGCACCTGCAATCCCTAAAAAAGAGGCTGCTGATAAATAATCACCGGCAATCGCCAGCCCGTTCTGCATTCCTGTAAGTCCTCCGCCGGCAGTATAAAAATCACCTGCTGTCTGCGTCTTTCTGGCAGCAAAGAACGTAATAACAAGTGTTAATATAACAATCGCCAAGAAGAGGATAACAACCGTTGCACTCATCGTTCTTCCCCTCCTTCTTCCATTTCTTTTATAATTTCATCTGCCTGTTTATCAAAAGCAGCTGCTTTTTTGACGTAAACCGTACATAATACCCATGTCATGATAAATTGGGCTAATGCAAACAGCCACACCCAAGAAATATCGCCAATCGCCGGCGTATTTAAAAATGTTGTATACGAAGTCAAAACTGGAAGTAGGAAATAAAATACCAGGAAAAAGATTGTTAGTGGCACAATAAATTTTTTTCGATCGTGCATCAGCTTTTTAAAAGACTTGCTTTCTGTTACTTGCACATAGTCAATCTCTTTTGCAGGGTTCTGCTTATATTCTTTTTCTGCACCCATCTGCATCCTCCTCAAAAATCGGAACAAAAGGCCTTCTGACCGCTGTCTCTCTGCTAAAGAAAACTTGGTTGTCACCAAGCCATTAGGTGACAACCTTAGTTGCACTTATGCAGGAAGGAAGTATAAACTTTCTTAACTGCCAACCTTTTATCTCCTTTAAGTCGTCGTTAACCAGCTTCTTTCTGTCTGAATCAATTACCGCTTCTCTGCCTTTTTCTTCGTATTCCTTCAGCGGCTGCAATTGTCTCCCTGGACAGGCATTCCTCCTTCAGCCCTTTTTAATCCCTTTTTTGTAAACGCTTTCTAAATTATAAAGGAATATTCCTATGTGCGTATGTATATTTGCTTCAACGGTTTAAATAAATGATTGAATGGTTGGAATTTTGTAATGAATGGTTATTTTATACAGCCAGGAAAGTCTTTCCTTTCCTAGCTGCCAAATAACTCAAACAGATGCTTTCTTGCAGCCCGGCTGACGGGAATCGTTGTCTGCTTTTTATCACGTAATGTGATATTGCTCGCGCCATTAAACCATGGTGTAATTTCCTGAATATGATTTAAATTAACCAGATAACTGCGGTGCGTTCTAAAAAAAGCATGACCTTGCAGTTTCTTTTCCAGCTCCTGCAATGACATTCTGCTGTAAATTACCTTGTCCTCTGTATGAATTTCCAACACCCGATTATGCGGCATAGCATAATAAATCGCATCCGGAGACAGAACAATCGTCCGGTCATCATTGTCGATCAAAAGCTTTGCTGAGGAAGTCATCCCTTGGTTGGACGGTCCCTCCTCTTTGCTTTTCAAATGCTGCATGCGTTTGCGGAGGCGGTTCATCGCCTTTTGAAATCTTTCTGTATCATATGGCTTCAGCATATAATCTACTGCCTCTATTTCAAATGCTTCCACAGCATAATCCTCGTATGCCGTCGTAAAAATAAATAACGGCGCTCTGATGTAGGCAAGCTCCATTATTTTCTTGGCTGCAGCTACACCGCGCATTCCCGGCATATGCACATCCAGAAAAATAACATCCGGTTCATACTCTTTATACAATTCAACCAGCTGTTTTCCTGTCTCGGCACTCGGCAGAAGCTTCACGTCTTTTTCCTTTTCCAATAAATAAATCAATTCTTCCCGTGCCAATTGCTCATCTTCTGCAATCATCGTATGAATTTTCATCATAAATCATCTTCCTTTCTAGTGTTCACAGCTGGAAGGGTAAAATGGACCTCACTCCCGCCCTCAGATAAATTCCGCACATGCAGCCTCGATTCTTCCCCGAGCAGATTGATTAAACGCTGATTCACATTATATAGACCTGTCCCGCCATCCGGCTTCCCTGTCAGCACTTTCTCTCCTGCCTGCAGTAAAATCGAATCTGGAAACCCTTGGCCATTATCCCGGACACTTATTTTTACCTGCTCTCCGACCTGCTCCATCTTCACATCCACTCTTCCTCCCTCAGAAACATGTTCTAATCCGTGTCTGACACTATTTTCAACAAGCGGCTGAATTGATGACGGAGGAATCAGCAGATGTGACATTTCCTCCGGCTGTATAAAATGGATTTGCATCCTCCCTTTAAATCGGGTCTGGATAATCTCGATATACGCTTTTACATGCTCTGTTTCCTTTTCCAATGGGACAAGCTGTGTTGATACAAGCTTTAAGTTAAATCGCATAAAGTGCGCTAATTGCACTGTAATATGCCGTGCTTTTTCAGGGTCCTTGCGAAATAAGGCAGCTATCATATGCAGGGTGTTAAAAAGAAAATGCGGATTGATTTGTGCTTGCAGATTGCTTAGCTCTGCATCACGCGTATGCAGTTCAAGCCGTTCTGCTTTAATCGTTTTTAATTGGTTAGCGATTAATTGACCGAGACCCTCTGCCAGCATCAGCTCGACCGGGCGGATATGCTGGGGTTTGCGAAAATATAATTTAATCAGCCCAATCGTTTGCTGCGCTTCCCAGATTGGAATAATAATCACAGCCTCTAATGCACATTTTTTATGCGTACATTGAATTTCTGCTTGGGAATAAGCGACTAATATATCTTTGGATTCTAAGGCTTGATGTGAAATTTGAGTGATTAACGGATTTCCAATTTGATGATGATCGCCTCCGCGCCCTTTATGCGCCATTACTTCCTTATCATTTGTTACTGTAACAGCAGCTAATTTCAAACGCGCATAAAACAAATCAGCAATCCCTTCTGCCTTCTTCTGAAAGGATTCTTCTTTTAAAAAAGGCAACGCCTCCTCCGCAATCGTTAATGCCTGCCTCGTTGCAAAGGCTGCTTCATTTTCCTGCTCTCTGAGGACAATTGCAATCATCGCAGTAAAGATTGCAATGGCAATACTGTTGGACAAAACCACCGGTAAACCAATCGTGTTGATCAGCTCTACCATGGTTCGATCCTGCGAATCAAAGATAAGCAATAAATGCATCAATAAAATAGGAGGAAATATTCCGATAAATAATGCTTTTATCGGCGATATAACACGCTCCTGCGAGAAAAACCGTGCGGTAAAACCAGCAAGCAGACCAGTCAGCGGATTTACAAGACTATTAGCCATAACACCAATCCCGCCCAGGAAAAACAAATGTGTACCGGCAATGATCCCTGCTCCCAGACCAACTGCCGGGCCCCCCAGCAGCCCCGCCATGACAATGGCAACTAAGCTGGAGCTTACCACCATCTGGTCTGCTTCCACTTCCCAGACAAAAGCATGCGTTACCGTAAAGTCACTGCCGATAACGACACCTGTTAATGTTCCGGCAATTCCAAACAGGCCAAACACACATGCATGAATTCCTGCCATTTTAAAACTGAATTCGCGGTAAAGCAGCGACCGGAAGCCCGGAATGCGTGTAAGAACAAAGGCAATGACCAACAATAGACCTAAACGTTCGAATAAAACCATTGTCAAATCCATCATGAACGATTTCTCCTTCCTTCTATCCCGGTTTGGGCCTGCAGGTAGAAGGATGCAAATGGAACGGTATTTTCCTTATTCCGTGATAAAACAGCTCCCAAATACGCCCCTAAAAATCCGGCAGGAATCGCAATAATCCCTGGATTATAAAGAGGGACAACAGCCTCAGCAGCTATCCATCCGCCATCCGGATTCATCACATGCGGACCTAAGAATAAGAGTATCAGAGACACAGTCAGCCCTGAGAGCATCCCCGAGATTGCTCCTGTTTGATTGAAGCGCCGCCAGTAAATCGTGAATAAAAGGACGGGCAGATTGCTGGAAGCTGCCACGATAAATGTTAACGAAACCAAAAACGTTACATTCATATTCCGCAATCCAAGTGCAAGGAGGGTAGACAGCAGACCGATAAAAAATGCCGTCCAGCGCGCAGCACGGAGACGTTTCTTTTCCGAAGTGTTTCCTCTTTTTAAGATATGGAAATAAATATCATGAGAGAACGCGGTCGTCGCAGAGATAACCAAACCAGCTACCACAGCAACAATTGTAGTAAACGCAATGGCTGCGATAAATGCCATTAAAAAATCTCCGCCTAAGCTCTCCGCTAATAATGGCGCAGCTAAATTCCCATATGGATCCAGCAGCACTAATTCTTCAAACCCAACCAAAGCAACAGCCCCAAGACCCAAAATGAGTGCAATTAAATAAAATGCACCAATAATCCAGCTTGCCGTCAAAAGAGATTTCCGCACTTCTACGGTATTTCTGACAGTAAATAAGCGGATTAAAATATGCGGAAGCCCGGCAGTACCTAAGATTAATGCGAGATGAAGAGAAAGCGTTTCCAACGGATTGTTAAATAAATGCCCCGGTAATGAAAATTGATCTCCTAAGGGCGATCCAAGTGTAACCTGCTCTAAAAGGTTGGGGATACTCCAGTTAAACCGCGAAAATACAATCAGCGCCAACAAAAATGTACCGGACAAAAGCAACACCGTTTTAACAATTTGTACCCAGGACGTAGCGAACATTCCACCGAAAACAACATAAATCGTCATTAATATTCCGATGATCAGAACAGAAGCAGAATAATTAATATCTAACAATAATCGAATTAACAGCCCGGCAGCCACTAATTGCGGAATCATATAAAAGATGGAAATAATTAAAGCTCCAACAGCCATAATCCCCCGCATTTTATAGCTTGGAAAACGTGCGCAAATAACATCACCTAATGAATACTTCCCCAAACGATGTACCGGCTCCGCAATAAAAAATAAAACAATTAAATAGGAAACTAAAAAACCAATCGCATACAAAAAGCCATCAAAGCCATTAATTGCTATGGTTCCGACAATGCCCAAAAAGGAAGCAGCACTGATATAATCTCCTGCAATCGCCATCCCGTTTTGCGTCCCTGTTAAACTGCCGGCAGCGATATAGAACTGATTGGTCGTCTTGCTTTGCCTTGCCGCCCAATAGGTAATAATCAGGGTGCAAATAACAATGCAGAGAAAGAAGAGCAGATAGGTAATGTTCATAGATTCACCTTCCGTTTTCAAGGTAGCTATTTCACAGAATGACTCTATTGCTAACCTGATTGGTAACGATTCAAAATATGTAAAAATTGTTTAAATTTCATCTTTTTATTTACTATAAATTGTATATTATGCGAGAAGAGAAGTAAAGATATGCTTATCGGCTGATAACGTGTATTTTTTCAAATAAAAACCCAATAATATCCGCTTATTTCAAGCTTTATTATCGGGCTTTCACTCTATATTTTTTTGTTACTCGGACCAAATAATTATACTTCCTTCATCTTGACTCCAGCCGAATGGTCATAAGGAAATTGACTGCCATCCTTTCCTTCAAATTGTTCACGATTCTTCCAATATCCGAATGTGCCCACCGTATCACGATACGCCATCCGTTTGATAATCTGACTTCCAGTTAAATCCCCGCCGTCTATACGCTCCAGCTTTACCCCGGCTGTCCTGTGGCCCAGCGTCTGCCCGCCGCATTTTAACTGTGCGTATTCCAATGACCACATAATCAGCGTCGGGTTGACTAAATTAAAGAATACCGGGCTCTTGATTTTCTTTTTTAATAGACTCTCTGTTGCCAAAGTAACTGCTGTGGATACGGTTAAATCAATCAGATAAGCTTTTAACCTTTTTTTCGTGATAGCCTGCATCTTACCACCTCTTTTCTTTTTATCCTATTAAATGACTTGGAAGGTGTCTATTTTTAACTCCATTGCTGGCCTCCAAGAAAAAACATATGTTATTTTTGATAGCGTAAAGCTCTCTTCTTACGCCTTTCTCTTCACGCAAAATACTATAATCTATCATTAATTAGTGCTACAATAGAAGTTGAGAGTTACTTCAGACTATTTTTTAATAGCCGATTATTGGCTCAACTAAAAAAGGAGTGAAAGTGATGCAGCAAAATCAATTAGAAAGAATGAAAAATGACAAAGGATTTATAGCAGCACTGGATCAAAGTGGAGGAAGTACACCAAAGGCTTTGGCTGCCTATGGAATCCCGGAAAATGCTTATCAAGGCGAGGGTGAAATGTTTGACTTAGTCCATGAAATGCGGACAAGAATTATTACATCACCTTCTTTTAATGCCGATCAAATTATTGGTGCGATTCTTTTTGAACAAACGATGGATCGTAAAATCGAAGGAAAGTACACCGGCGATTATCTCGCTGAGGAAAAAGGGATTGTCCCATTCTTAAAAGTCGACAAAGGACTTGCAGACGAAGCAGACGGCGTTCAGCTGATGAAGCCAATCGATAATTTACAAGAAACATTAGAGCGGGCCAACGATCGTCATATTTTTGGTACAAAAATGCGCTCTGTGATTAAAGAGGATAACCGGGAAGGTATTAAAAAAGTGGTCGACCAGCAATTTGAAATTGGAAAACAAATTATTGCTGCCGGACTGGTACCGATTATTGAACCGGAAGTAGACATTCATAGTCCTTCTAAAGAAGACAGTGAAGAAATTTTGAAAGCAGAGATTTTAGAGCATTTAAATCAGCTTGATTCAGATCAATTGGTTATGCTGAAGTTATCCATTCCAACACAGAATAATTTATATAGAGAATTAATTGATCACCCGAATGTTGTCCGGGTCGTTGCCTTATCTGGCGGTTACTCTACAGATGATGCAAATGCGAAGCTAAAAGACAATAAAGGGCTTATTGCCAGCTTCTCCAGAGCTTTAAGTCAGGATCTAAACGCTAATCAATCACAGGAAGAATTTGATGCAGCTCTGAAAAAAGCGGTTGATTCTATCTATGAGGCTTCTATTTCTTAAGAAATCACAAAAGGTTATGAGCAGACATTCTATGCTTCTGCTCATAACCTTTTTTATTAAATGGTCCAAATAAACATATGCACGATTGTAAGAATAATCCCACCGACAAGGTAAGACAGGAGAATCCACGGAATAATCCAGCGGAACCAAGTGGTCCATGGAATTTTAGCAATCGCCAAGGAAGCCATCAATACTCCCGATGTTGGCGTAATCGAATTGGATATCCCATCTCCCAATTGGAAAGCCATTACCGCAGTCTGTCTGCTTACCCCGGTAAGATCAGATAATGGTGTCATAATTGGCATGGTTAAAGCAGCCTGTCCACTTCCAGAAGGTACTAAGAAGTTTAGAAGACTCTGGAATACGTACATCCCTATCGCAGAAAAAGCAGTAGGAAGCTGGCTTACCAGATTAGATGCTGCAAATAGAATCGTATCAATCGTATTACTTTCCTCTAAAACAACTAGAATCCCGTAAGCAAAGCCGACAACTAATGCTCCGACAATCAGCTCTTTACAGCCGCTGATAAAGGATTCGGCAATTTGATTCACACGCAGCTTGCCGACAAAACCGGCAATCACTCCCATAATTAAGAACAGAGAAGCGATCTCCAGAATAAACCAGTCAAAATAAATTACTCCAATAGCCAAAATAATAATCGTCGCTACTAATAATCCAATAATGACAGCTTGTCTGCCAGTCAGTTTAGTATATTGCCCATCTAAAGAAACATCCAAATTTCTTTGTTTATCAATCTTGTACATTAAGCTTTTCTCTGGATTTTTCTTTACCTTTTTCGCATAAATCATAACAAAAGCTATACTAAATGTAACAAAGATAATCCACATGACAAAACGGATCCCCATTCCAGAGAATGTCGGCAGCTCGGCAATCCCTTGTGCTACCCCAACCGTAAATGGGTTCATAAAGGATGCTGTAAAACCTGCGCCAGAGCCGATAATAACCATAGCCGCTCCGGTTAAAGAATCAAAGCCTAATTTCATTGCTAACGGCACCAGGATCATAATAAATGGAATCGTCTCCTCTGACATCCCAAACGTCCCGCCGCCTAAAGCAAATAGCGTCATGATAACAGGAATCAGATATATTTCTTTATCCGCCATCTTCATTGATAAATTGGCAAGCCCTGTTTCGATTGCTTTCGTTGCATTTAAAATACCAAAAGCACCGCCCACAATAAAAATAAAGAAAATAATATCTGCGCTTTGCGTCATTCCTTTATGTACCGTTTGGAAGACTTCAAAGAATCCAGTCGGACTCCCTTCTGCTTCATGATATGTGTCATTAATAACAACCGTTCTTTCGGTCCCATTGACGACAGTTGTTTCCCGTTCGTACTCTCCAGCCGGAATAAAGTATGTCATTACTGCTGTAATAATAATCAGCCCAAACATGAGAGCAAAAACATGCGGAAATTCCCATTTTTTCTTCTGCTTCTGCGCGTTTCCTTCTGTCGTATTTACATTTTCACTCATGACAAGCGCTCCTTTTTCTTAGTTGCTAAATAGAAAACAGGCAGTTTACTACTTTGTTAAAGAAATAAACTACCTGTTACAATGAAATATTATTCCATTCTATACTTATCGATTTTCAAATTCTTGTTTAATCGCATGTAGTAAATCTTTGTTAACTATAATATCGTAGCCTGTATGTGCCAAAGCCAGGACTGCATCATGAATCGCTGCTTCCCCGTCTGGCGTGATTGTTTTTTCTGCAAATTCCTTCGTATGGAAAACAAGTCCCGGCTCATTTAAACCGGCAAATGGATGAATGGATGGAACAACCTGACTGACATTTCCCATATCTGCTGACCCTGTTGCCGGAACAGCCGGATACACTGGATTCACACTATACGACTTCATATGCTTCGTAAATGTGTCTGACAGCGCTTGGTTTGTAATCATATTATCGTAGCTTAGCTCATAGTTGGAAATCTCTACCGAAGCGCCTGTCATCAAGCAAGCTCCTTCCGCAATATTTCTTACCTTCTCTCCAAGCTCATCCACCAGCTTCCGCTCATTGGCACGGATATAAAATTGCGCTGTAGCCTCTGCAGGTACAATTCCTGCTGCTTCTCCGCCTTTCGTGATAATGCCATGGATTCGCACATCATCCGGCACATGCTCACGAAGTGCGTTTATCCCATTAAATAATTGAATCACAGCATCAAGAGCATTGATTCCCTGCTCCGGGGATGCTGCTGCATGAGCTGCTTTTCCTGTGAAATCAAATTGAAGGGCGTCCATAGCCAGCATCGGACCGCTTTCAGAAGATACATCGGCGCCATGCACCATCATCGCAACATCAATATCATCAAACGTCCCCTGCTCGCTCATCGGCACTTTTGCACCGCTTGTTTCCTCTGCCGGTGTACCTAAGACAACAACCTTCCCGCCAATTTCTTCGATATGCTGACGTAGTATGACACCAGCTCCAACAGCAAACGCAGCAATTAAATTATGCCCGCAGCCATGTCCGATGCCAGGCAACGCATCATACTCTGCCAAGTAAGCAACGGTCGGCCCCGGCTTACTGCTTGTATACTCCGCGCGAAAAGCAGTCGGTCGGTCAACAATGCCTGTCTCTACTTCAAAATCATAAGACTTTAAATAATTAACCAGTAACTTCATTGATTCAAATTCTTGATCTCCCAGCTCTGGATTCTCATATAATTGATTGCTGATTTGAATCAGCTCTTCTTGGATAGCTTCATAGTTTTTCTCTAATGACATTTGCTGATAAACCTCCTCATACTGAAAAAAACATTATATCACAAATGTATTTTCATGCAAAAATATGCGTTGTTATGCATTATAACATAGTTCAAAAAGGAATAGTCGAAAAACAGAGAAATAGGCTGTTTATTTTTTATTATTTTTAAAGAGAAGCCGTGCTCTGATTATGTTTATTCAAGAAACATCCCATAGACGATCCTTGCCAAAATATGCAAAGAAAACCTGTATCTTTTGATTTTAATTATGTATAATAAGTTTTATTCTGAATCATTTACAAAGGAGTTTCTGTCTATGCCCGTTTTACCTTTTCTTACATTTGTTTTTGTCAGCAGCTTTACCCCTGGTCCAAATAATTTTATGGCCATCTCTTTCGCAAACCGCTACGGATTTAGAAATACCATATCCTTTTGTATAGGGGTAGGAGCAGGCTTCTTTCTTATCGCTTTACTTTGCAGCTTTTTCAATCGGGCACTTATTGAAGTCCTGCCTGTTATTGAAACACCGTTAAAATTTGCAGGTGTTATCTACATGCTCTATTTAGCTTATAAAACATTTACCAGTTCCGGAAGCAAGCAGGAATCTTCAGCCAAAGCAGAGAAAAACCTGTTTATCATTGGTACACTGATGCAATTTATAAATCCCAAAGCGATTCTCTATGGCATTGCCGTTGTGTCTACATTTCTACTGCCCTATTACCAATCATATTTCAGCTATATCCTATTCTGTCTTTTCTTAGGAATTGTCGGTATTTGCAGCTCGATTACCTGGAGCCTGTTTGGTTCTGTTCTTCACAATTTCTTAGACCGCTATCAGAAGGTCTTTAATATGGTTATGGGCTTATTGCTTGTATATAGCGCTTTTGCTATTTTGATGGGGTAAACCATTACCAGCCTTGCATCATCTTCTCTCTTTAGTACAATGATAGTAAGAACATACATCAGAGCGAGGAGAATGATTATGAAAAGAGCTATCCGGCTTATTTTGGGCTTCTCACTGGGAGTACTCATCTATTTTTTATTTTTTAATTAACCGCCCTTTTACATCATTTTTACTGTAATGAAAAAGCCACGTCTCTCTCCTGAAAGACGTGGCTTTTTCATGACTTATTTACTTAATCGTCCCTAAAACATTTAACAAATTCTTCTTAAATTGTTCACGATCCACTGCTTCACAAACACGGACATTGGGCGCTTTCTCCAGACGGTTATTGATATCCACCAGACTGTAACCTCTGGTAAGCTCACCCTTTGTTTCGACATCTACATAATAATCATGCGCTTCCGTCATAATACGCTCGTCTGCCGCAATCGCTACTAACAATGTATCCGGATGTGTTGTGCCATTCAGCCGGTGTACAGATTTATTAAACTGCATCACCACTTGATTAATATCTATAAAAAATTGGGAACCAGCTGTTTCCAGACCGGCAATTTCCGCGTGGTCATCGTCATCCATGATGGAATAATCGATACACATATCCCAGCCAACCATTGTAATCGGAATGCCGGAATGCAGGACAAGCCTTGCCGCTTCCGGATCCACATAGAAATTATACTCCGCTGCCGGCGTGATATTCCCTAGCGTATTATTCGTACCGCCCATGATATAAATATGCGGAATATCCTTGACAATCGAAAGGTCCTTCTTGATGGCCATCGCAATATTCGTTAGCGGCGCAATCGCTAATAAACTCACTTCTCCCGGATATTCTTTTACTTTCTCAATGATAAAATCAACAGCATGTCCTTCCTCCGGACGCTGTGCTGCCTTTGGAAAGTGCGCGCCGCCCATACCATCATCACCATGAACGTCTTCTACTGTCCGGTGCTTCTCCTGTCCTGTTGTAAGCAGCGGCCGTTCCAGACCTTTATAGACAGGGACCTTTTCTTCCGGGTTAGCAACCTGAATCGTATAGAGCGCATTCTCCACCTCTTGATTAAACTCCACATTTCCGCCGGTTATCGTTACACCCTCCACTTTAAAATGATGCATTGCGGTCAACAGGGCAATCGTGTCATCCCCGGCTGTATCGGTATCAATAATGATTTTTCTCATCTTATTTCTCCTGCCTTGCTAATGCTGTAATATAATCAAAGAACGCATCCCTATCCACTTCATAAACAAACTGAACAGGGCGTCCAGCTTCTGAGATTTCTGTTTTTCCCTGACTGGCCCCATCCGGGTGAACAATACTCTTCACTTCTTTTTTCTTCACCAGATCCGGTTTTCCAATCGTTGCGGTCGTCAAAACATCCCACAGGAAGTATGTTGAATTCGTTTGAAAATGCACGAGCGGCGGTACCATGGCATAGCACTGTCCAAGGAAATCAATTCCGATATCCCGGCGTTCAGCAGCCCATTTATCTCTGACTTCTGGCGTCAGCGGAACCATATTCGTGCTTTCCAAAGCAATTAAGTCAATCTCTATCGAGCTGTCCCACACCTTTTTCACAGCCTCCGGATCCCAGAAAGCATTCCATTCAGCAGTTCCATCATGCTCCGGTTCTTCCACATTCCCATTTTCTAAGAATGTTCCGCCCATCCAGACAAGCTTCTCAATTTTCTCTTCGATATCTGGGGCGATTTCTAAAGCTCTTGCTAAATCGGTCAATGGGCCGACAAACACAAGCGTTACTTTTTCATCACTCTTACGAAGCACATTCACCAAATGCTCGTGTGCCGCTTCTTCTACAAGCTTTGCTTCTATCTTTCCAGACTCATTTAATAGTGGCAGGGCATCTACAAAGAATGCATGCATACGCCAGTCTTTTGGAAAGTCATTTTTGCCGCGGGAAGTGGATGCAGCCACTTCTACATCCTGTCCTTTTCCAAAACGGTCAATAATTTTACGGCTCGCATATACAGCAGGCTCTAAATAGCAGTCAGCCGGAATAACGCCGACGCCAGCCAGCTCCACATCTTCCATCTGTAATAATAGAAACAAGGAAATTAAATCATCTACTCCGCCGTCATGATTCAAATAAACTTTCTTTTGCATAGATAAACTCCTCTTCGACTAAAGTTTCAAGAGCAACCAACGTACCCATGCTCTTTACCACCTAGCATACCATGACTCAACAAAAGATTATATTTTTTTGAAGAGCCGTTTCGTACATTTTCTCCTTGCTGGTTAATCCTTTTGTGGGGTGGTAGAATACCTTGCTTTCCGGACATTTTTCACCCAGGCGCGGTCCTCGTCCATCATTTTCTTTGCTGCAAAGACGGTCAGAATCTGAATAATAATAATCGGTATCCCCATCAGTCCCGAAAGCACTTCCAGCGGAGATAAGCCGCCTACACTCATCAGCGTCAAAGCAAGAACCGTAATCAGTACTGCCACTAAAATTCGTAGTGATTTATACGGTGTAGATTTTGACATATCCTGATTAGACATATAGGTTGCTACGGTATAGGTTGTTGAATCTAATGTAGTAATCAGGAATATCGTCGCGATAACCGTAAAAAGAATCAGAACAATCGCTGAAATCGGCAGCGAATTCAAGACAGCCGGAATCGATGCTTCAATTCCTTGATTCTGCACAATATCCAGCACTGGCAAGATATCTGTCACTTGTCTGTGAACACTTAATCCGCCAAGAACTCCTGTCGCAAGCCAAGATAACAGCATAGGTGCCATCAGGTATGTTAAAATCATTTCTTTTATCGTTCTGCCTTTCGACACAATCGCTGCAAATACGCCGTGAAGCATAGCCCAGGTTGCATTATAAGCAAACCAGAAAACGGTATGACTCTCAATATGTGTCCCGCCTTCTAAATCCAGCGAATTCGTATATAGTGAAAAATTCATATAATTAGAGATTAAATAACGCAAGGAATCTGAAAAGAAATTCATGATAAAGATTCCCGGACCAATTACAATAATCAGCACAGCAAAAGCTCCTGCCAGATACATATTCCATGTGCTTAATCGTTTGATTCCTTTATCAATTCCTGCATAAGCACTGATGGAGAAGCCCAAGACCCATACCAATGTAACAATAAGAGTAAAAGGAAAGGTGACTTCGATATTCAATAGTTCTGCCAGGTTATACGTAACAATCGGTGTACCAAGACCTAAGGTCACTGCAGCTCCAGCTAAAATACTGACTAAGAAAAGGACGTCAAGGACGATGCCGCCAATTCCGTCTGTAAATTTATCACCGAATATAACGCGGCATGCTTCTGAAATACGCATTCTCGGTTTCTTCCGGACATACAAAAGATATCCCATCGCCGGAGCTACCATTACAAAGACTGCAAAGGTCTGGAAGGTCCATAAAAACATACTGTAGGAATTCCCAGCCAGAATCGCTTCCATCGATCCCGCATCCAGACCAAACGGCGGATCATTCGCAACCTCACTCCATTGCGTCAAACCAGTCCGCATAACCGTTGACCCAAGACCCATGGCAACTAAAATAGATGCATATTCAAATAAGTTGTATCTCGGTTTCTGTGCTGGATCACCTAAGACTACATTTCCATACTTAGAAAATGAAAAAAACAATGCAGCTATTACGATGAGAAAGGCGTACCATAAATACCCCCACTTAAAGGTATCCACTAATGTATTAAAAATATTATCCAATAATTCCATGGACTCGCTCGTGTACATTGCAAATAGAGCACTGATAATCGCTATAATTACGATAGAAGGGATAACAATTTTCTTCTCAACAAAGCTTTTTTTCTTCTGCCGTTTCGGCACGTCCATTTTAATTTCTCCTCTCTGTTACTTTTTGATTAGAAATATATTTATTAAGATGGCGTTTGCGTTCACGTCTATGTAATTCCACAGAAGAAAAATTCCAAAACCTAGGAATGATAAAAAAATCACATTACCATATTTTGGTTAAATAAATTGATTCATTTTATCCCTTCATCTCACTTGCCAGCAACAAGCTGTATACCGTATCTAAACAGGGCGTATCTAAGTCGTACGTTTGACTTTTTTCATATAAATACCCTTGTATATAAGCTGTCTCCATTGTTTTTCCGGCCAGGATATCGTAATACATACTTGTCCCCATATACGACGGATATCCGGCATAGATGCGCATGATCTCCTCTGTAATCCCCTCTTGAAAATGAATCCCCTCTGCCGCAGCAATAGCTATGCCTTCCTGAATTAATCGTTTACATAAGTGCTGTATTTTTTCTTCTTCTAAAATAAGCGCTGTATTTCTGCTTAGTGCAGTAACAGAGTTGATTGCGAGATTCACGAGGAGCTTATACCAAACCTCATAACGATAATCCGGGCTTAATCGGATGTCGAGGTCACTTGCGGCAATCCCTTCTTTTAATTTTTTCGTCACTGGATTCTCCGGTAAAATTAAGATTCTGTCACGAAAATGCGTAACAACCTGCTCTTTCTTCTGTCCGCTAATATAGACAACCGCCTGGTATGCATTGGGGATGTGAAATTTATCTAAGTGTCCATTACCATTTTGACAAAGAATACAGACTGTATTTTCATGCGTCAGCTTATCTAAATAAGGCATAACCCCCTCCAGCTGTGTTCCTTTCACAGTGATAAATAAATAGTCAAACACTGTTTCCGCTTCAGAAATAGCTTCGACAGGAAAAACGGCAGTTTTCGATGCAGACGCTCTTTTTATATAAACTTCCCCCGTTTCCCTGCCTAAAAAGGTCACCTGATAGCCGCTGTTATGTAATGATTCGCCGATAACAGAACCAACTGCACCTGGGCCGATAACTCCAAAAGTATCCATTTTTAATCTCCCCCTTTTTTCCTTAGGCTAATAACTTGCCATTGTGAATCTATACAGATAATTTTATAATAAGAAGAACAATAAAAATAGTAGGTGATTTAGAAGTGAAATTCCTTCATGATTTCATGAACATGAAAAGTAACGGAGAAAAAATGACAATGCTTACAGCGTACGACTACCCAAGTGCAAAGCAGGCAGAGCAGGCTGGAATAGAGACGATTCTTGTCGGAGACTCTCTCGGCATGACCGTCCTTGGCTATGAAAGCACAGTCCAGGTGACGATGCAGGATATGAAACACCACGCAAAAGCCGTACGCAGAGGAGCAAGAGATACCTTTATGGTCGTTGATATGCCCTTTGGAACAGTTGGTATAGATGATAAAACAGATATGGAAAATGCGGTGGAATTATATCAAGAAACAAATGCGAATGCATTGAAAATCGAAGGAGCTCATACTGCTCCCTTAATCAAAAGATGCACCCAAAGCGGCATCCCGGTCGTTGCTCATCTCGGACTGACGCCGCAGAGCTTCGGTATCACCGGCTATAAGCTTCAGGCAGCATCAAAAGAAGCAGCTGAGGAGCTTATTAGCGACGCCAAGCTGATGGAACAAAGCGGAGCCGTGATGCTGGTGTTAGAAGCTATTCCAAGTGACCTGGCAGCGACTATCACAAAAACGTTATCCATTCCGGTTATCGGCATTGGCGCCGGTGCAGATACAGATGGACAGGTCCTTGTTTATCATGATGTGTTAAATTATGGTGTCGACCGCAAACCAAAGTTTGTGAAGCGCTACGGAGACTTTACAACAGGGGTAGATGCACTAACCACCTATCACGAAGAAGTAAAAGCAGGATTGTTCCCTTCCCCTGAATTTACGTATAAGAAACAAATTATGGATGAGGTAGACGCATGACGCAACGAATTACAACGATACAAGAAATGAACGCTATCATACGAACTTTAAAAAAAGAACAAAAGCAAATTGGTCTGGTACCTACGATGGGCGCTTTACATGATGGTCATTTAACAATGGTGAAAACTTCGTTGGAAAATAATGACATTACCGTCGTCAGTGTATTTGTAAACCCGCTTCAATTTGGCCCGAATGAAGATTTTGATGCCTATCCCAGAGATATCGACAGTGATCAGGCAAAACTAGAACCGCTTGGTGTTGATTATGTATTTTACCCAAGTGTAGAGGAAATGTATCCAAATCCGTTAGCCATTTCCTTGAAGGTGAACCGCATGGCTGAGGTGCTGGAAGGAGCGAAACGACCCGGACATTTTGACGGGGTTGTCACTGTTGTCAATAAGCTGTTCAATATCATTCGTCCCGATTTCGCTTATTTCGGAAAGAAGGATGCCCAGCAGCTTGCGATTATTGAAAAAATGGTTGCCGACTTTAATCACCCCATCGAAGTTATCGGTATTGATACGATACGGGAAGCAGACGGCCTTGCCAAAAGCTCCCGCAATGTCTATTTAACCGAACAGGAACGGAAAGAGGCCGTTCATTTATACCAAAGCTTAATTAAAGCAAAGGAAATGTATAATGCTGGCGAAAGAAACAGCGCTGTTTTGATTAACACCATCCAAGCGTACCTAACCAAAAACACTTCTGGAAATGTAGAGGATATTGCTGTCTACAGCTACCCGGAGTTAGTGGAGCAGCCGCAAATCACCGGTCAGATTTTTATATCCCTGGCTGTGAAATTTTCCAAAGCCAGATTGATTGATAATATTATTTTAAAAGGAGACAACCATGATTAGAACAATGATGAATGGCAAGATTCACCGTGCACGCGTAACCGAAGCCAACTTAAATTATGTCGGCAGCATCACGATTGATGCTGACATTTTAGATGCTGTTGATATCCTGCCAAATGAAAAAGTTGCTATTGTCAATAACAACAATGGAGCGCGCTTGGAAACCTATGTCATTGCCGGTGAACGAGGAAGCGGAAAAATCTGCTTGAACGGTGCAGCAGCCCGTCTCGTACAAATTGATGATGTGATTATTATTATCTCTTATGTGCAGTTAGATCAGGATGAAGTAAAAACACATACACCTAAAGTGGCTGTGATGAATGAGAAGAATGAAATCGTAGAATTGATTGAAGAGAAGGAAAATCAGCTGGTTTTATAGACCAGTAAGAAACAAAAGAAACGTGCTGTCTCTAAACAATGGAAAGAGCAGCACGTTTTACTTTATTTATATTCTATGCCTGATGATAATCTCCAGTATTACCCTTTCACCGCTTTTAATAGCCATTTACCTTGCTTGGCTTGAGCGGCTTGATCGTTAGGGTGTATATCCTGATAATCAGAGCTGTTCGTTACAATAACAGGAGTAACTGTGGGATATCCAGCATCTTTAATTTTATCGATATCAAACGTAATAAGCAGATCTCCTTGTTTGACAGCTTGTCCCTGTTCTACATGCGCTTCGAAATACTTTCCTTCCAGATTTACAGTATCCAGGCCAATATGAATTAATAGCTCCAAACCTTGCTCTGAACGTAAACCAATCGCATGCTTCGTTTGAAATAGCGATTCAATCGTCCCATTAAAAGGAGCAACAACTTCTCCATTCGTTGGTTCAACTGCTATCCCTTTCCCTAATAGTCCTTCTGCAAAGGTGGGATCACTTACCTCTTGAAGCGGGATAATATTCCCTTCCAACGGACTGTTTACAATTGCCTCTTTGCTTGCAGGCTGCTGTTCATCCTTCGCAGTCGGAGCTTCTGTCTTTTCTTTTTTACTTTCCATATCTTTAAATCCTAGTACGAATGTCAGCACCATCGTAACGGCAATCGTAATAATCAATCCAATAATGAGATAGATAAATCTCGGACCGCTAAATACCGGAAGACTAGTTAAACCTGGTAAAACGAACGCAGATGCCGTTACGCCAAACCCGGTTATAAATGCGCCTCCAATACCAGAACCAATCAATGCGGCAATAAACGGTTTTTTCAGACGCAGGTTTACGCCATACATAGCTGGTTCTGTAATCCCAAGAAACGCAGAAACCGTAGAAGAAGCAGCAATTGTTTTCAAATCTTTATTTTTTGTCTTAATAAATACAGCGAGCGCTGCAGCTGCCTGTCCCATATTAGCCATCAGAAATACTGGAACCAAATAATCAAATCCAAGAACTGCAATATTTTGTATGGCAATTGGCATTAATCCATAATGCATCCCAACAATAACTAACAACGGACGTGTCGCACCCAGAATTCCTCCAGCAAGAATACCGGCATGCTCAAACAGCCAAGTTATTCCATCTGCTAATCCGATACCGAGATACGATCCAAGTGGTCCAATTGCTACCAATTGAAAAGGAATCATAATAAGTAAAACAATGGTAGGTGTGAAAATAATTCGGACAGCACTTGGCATAGCCGCATCCACCCATTTATATACATAACTTAACAGCCATACAGATATAATTATCGGAATAACGGTGGAGCTATAATCCATAAACGGCATTGGCAAGCCAAATAACGATAGCCCTGTCGCCCCGCCTTCCGCAATGGCCTGTGCTCCTTCAATCAACGTTGGATACATTAATCCGCCAGCTAATGCAAGGGCAATAAATTCATTCGTCTTAAACTTCCTCGCAGCAGATACAGCCAGGAAGAAAGGCAGAAAGTAGAATACAGAATCTGCTACGATATTTAAAATAGCTACAATATCACTATCTTCTGACGCCCAGTTAAATGTAGTAACTAATCCCAGAATCCCTTTAACTAAACCCGCACCAGCAATCGCCGGAATAATCGGGGTAAAAATAGAAGCAATCACTTCAAAAAATCGGCCGATAATATTTCCCTTTTTTTCTTGTTCTTGAGTATCATTATCACTTTCGCCGCTGTTGAAGTCTCCTTGTTTTTCTATTTCTTTGTATACTTTTCCAACTTCATTACCGATAACTACTTGAAATTGTCCACTTTGAATTTGAACGCTTATGACACCATCAAGTGATTCAATCTTTTCTTTTTCCGGTAAATCATTATTCTTTAAATTAAAACGTAATCTTGTATAACAGTGGGTAACGCTTCCCACGTTTTCTTCGCCGCCAACAAGAGACAGAATATCCTTTGCTAACTGTTTTTGATTCATACAAAATCCTCCTTTATTTGCATGATTTGATTTTTCAAAATACGATCTATACACAAGGAGATTACAAATCCTCTCCATTAGAAGCAATAACCTTTTGGTACCAATGAAAGCTGTTCTTCTTGATTCTCCGCATGTCCTTCAAGTCGAAATCTTCTCGATTGATATAAACAAATCCGTAGCGTTTCTCCATTCCGTTCCGGCCGCTGACCAAATCCATAAATGACCAGGCACAGTAGCCTAACATGTTGACACCATCATTGATAGCCAGTTTGACTTGTTTGATATGTTCACTTAAATAAGAAATCCGGTAATCGTCTCGAACGATGTCCCCTTCTTCCAATTTATCGTAAGCACCAATGCCATTTTCCGTAATAATCATTGGCAGATTGTAGCGATCATGAAGCTCTCGCAAAGTTAATCGCAGTCCGACAGGATCAATTTCCCATCCCCAGTCTGTCGCAGCAAGATTCTCATTTTTAACAACTTCGAATACTCCTGCCTCCGCTTCAGGCAGTAGCGATTTTTTTTGATAGCCAATTGGAAATTCTTCCGTAGCAGGAAAAGCACGAACAGCTTCAGAGAAATAGTAGTTCACTCCCAGCATCGTAGGCGGGTATTGCTTCATCAATTCTAAATCGCCATCTTCTATTGGCGGCATATAATTTCTCTCTTTCAGATATCTTTGAAAGCTATAGCTGTATTCTCCATAGCAATGTAAGTCCATTAAATAATTATGTTTAACTAACATCGCATCTCTACTCGCCAAAATGTCATCTGGATGAGAGCTTGCAGGATGAACCATGGAATAGGAAATAGCAGGACCAATCTTTCCTTCCAAACCTAATTCATGAAATGTTTTAATAGTAAGTGCGGTAGCCACACACATATGGTGATTTGCCTGATAGCCGAGTCTCAGCTGTTCATAATGATCCTCCCCGGATAATCCCAGACGTGATGGGATACGCACAACATGGTCCTGTTCATTGATTGTCAACCAGTACTTTACGCGGTCCCCATATGTTTTAAATAAGAACGCTGCATATGCCCGGTAATCCTCGATGCTTTTCCTCGAGAGCCATCCTCCGTACTGCTCCACAAGACTTTGCGGATAATCAAAATGGTAGATGGTTACTAAGGGTTCAATGTTATATTTAACCAGTGCATCAATTAAACGATTGTAAAAATCCACTCCCTTTTCATTGACCTCGCCATTTCCATCTGGAAAAATACGTGTCCATGCAATTGAAAATCGATAGACTTTTAAACCAAGTTCTGCCATGAGAGCAACGTCTTCTTCTATACGATGATAATGATCTGAAGCAACAGAAAAGTCGGTTATAGCAGGATTCTTTTCTATCATATCGATGACAGAAAGCCCTTTTCCATCTTCTTTAGCAGCTCCTTCAATCTGAAAAGATGACGTAGCAGCCCCCCATAGAAAATCTGGATCAAAAGAAGTATACGCTTTATATTCCATTTATAAATTCCTCCCTACCTAAAAATAAGTATCTGTATTGATTTAGAAGTAATTAAAGAAATACATACTCCTGAAAAGATGCAAGCCATTACAAATTGCTTTTTTTAGCATGCACGTTTGATTCCGAAGCACACTGAGATTATCCGCTTTCAAAACCCGGAAAACCATTCCCCGCATCTTCTTTTACAGGTGTTTTCTTTTAAGCTTCTCTACAGTTCTAAGATAATAGGAAGAGCATAAAAAGACCATTTAGTTTTTTTTCGCTTTCCAGCTAAAAAAACTAAACAGTCTTTATTGGTCAAATATTTTCTTGAAATCAAGGTAATTCTTAACCTTCCCCATCTGGTTACTTTGGGCCGGTTCCATTAAAAAACGTATACACTGATAATAAGAATCTGCTAAAACATAATCATTCTTTGAATAGATCGAGATAACAATCGTATGAATAGCCTTATTTCGATACATTATACTCTTTGGTAATTTACCAATGATAATCTTTGATTGGAACGGGCGCTCTGCCATAAACGATACATATGCTATTTTGGTATCATTGGGTATAAAATGATGATCCATCCTAACGATGTTATCCAGTATTTCCTTATGCCCGATCTGTTCGAGAAGGTACTGGACACTATCATTGAATTTTTTCATGCTCTCCGGAATCTGAAGAAAATGATCTTTCCCAATAGCTATCCTTTCTATCTCTTTCAATCTCTGCATCTTAGACTGGTTCAGATAGTCATTTAGAAGCGACTGTAAAAAATCCTGTTCCGTTTTGCCAAACAAGGATTGAATAAAAATAATATTTTGGCCATGACTTACGTTGATTTGCTCTGTTGTTAAAATCACATCCACATCGTTTAAAAACAGCCCATCCTTTTCCTCGAATAGATACGTTGGTATAGCATTTATGATCTTTACGGATGCTCCCATCAGACGGGTTACTTCAGAAATAATCCAATTTACGAGTGCTGTATGTTCATCCGAAATAAATAATAGCTTTAAGACTGGTTCTTTCGTTTCCAATAAATTGCCCAGGAAGAGTGTAATATAAGCCAATTCTGCATCAGAGTATGTTGTTTCGATATCCTGTAAATAGGTCTGACAAAAGGATACAATACTAGCCGACATAGGAAACATTCGATTAATTTGCCGTTTATTAAAATTGGTGTAGTCATGTCCATTTTTTGCCCGTTGATTTAATTGATTAATATAAAACAAAAAATTTTTCTCAAAATCAGGATAATTCATTAAATCCACCTGAAAGAAGTCTTTAACCACGCGAGTGAATAACGAGACAATTTTCTGATCAGTTTCATTCCAATTCTCATTTGTATAGGGGTAGAGATGGTTTTGTTCCATGATGAATTGCTGCAAATACATCATATCAGCATCCGTAAAAGCTATCCTTGCTTCAGCTTTTAAACGCTCCTTTAATTCTTGCATCATAGGCAATAGCGGTTCATTTGCTTGATTATGCGGCAAATGATATTCCAGCTGATTCCGGATTGCGGCTATTAAAAGGCTGGCGCCCACTAATCCAAATGCTTTTCCAGAAATAATAAACTGATGCTTTACCATAATCTTTTTTAAAATTTTATTCAATTTAGCATACGTTTCAATGATATCGAAATTCTCTTCAGGGAATAAATAGTGTAACATCACTTCTAAATTTAACCCTTGAACAACCATCTTGGCCAAAAAGTAACGGAAAGCTTCTTCATTCCCTTTAAATTTCAATCCTTTCGTACTAGAGACGATAAAACGTATACCAGAAACTCTGCTAATCAGCTTTTTAATTTCGGTTATATCTAAGTTGATGGTTGATTTGGAAACATAGAGGCGTTCAGCAAGCTCCTCCATACTTACATAATCTGATTCAAAGGACAGCATCCCCATAATCGTATATATTCTATCCCAAATCACATGGTTTTCAATATTATTTTTATCCACAAAAATAGGGTTCACTAATAACTTTTTAACCGCTTCTTTTTCTTCCTCTTCCAGATAACACTGCCCTTTCTTGGAAATTTGTATTTGAGCTTTCGTTTCAGAAAGGAGTATATTCATATTTTCTAAATCCATTCGGATGGTATGGATAGAAACTTGAATCATATCTGCAAGTAAATCAAGTTTTATCGGTACGTTTGTATACAGAATATAGGATAAGATTATTTTTTGACGTTTACTGAACATCTTTTAACACTTCTTTCCTGCTTTTAAAATCATATAGTCTTATTATACTCCTACTATAACTTTTTATCTGTTGTCAAAGTTCATATCATATTTCTCATGATTTATGGACAGCTCCCTTCATTAACCTTTCAACAGTGCGCAGAATCTACACAAATTAGTCATTTTATTTTCCTTCACAGGCAGGAATTATATTGTAAAATAGAAGTAATCTCTTATGAAAAAACGTATTGGCTGCTGTTCTTGGCAGCATTTCATTTAAAGCTGAAGTAGGTGTTATGATGAAAAAAGCATTTTTTGTCAGCTGCGGATCCTTATCACTGGGACTGGGTATCATCGGTATAATTTTACCCCTATTACCTACGACACCATTTTTATTATTATCTGCAGCATGTTACGCGAAAAGCTCAGAAAGATTATATCATTGGCTGCTTGAAAATAAATATTTTGGCTCTTATATCAAGAATTACCGCGCAGGAAAAGGCATTCCATTAAAAGCAAAAATCACTGCTGTATCGGTTTTATGGTTATCCTTATCCTTTACAATCGTTTTTGTCGTTCCACTCGTTGCCGTAAAAATCCTGCTTGCACTGATTGGAGCTTACTTTACAGGCTTTATCCTGAAACAAAAAACACTTCAAAAGCATGCTGTCTAGAAATGGCGTACCTGTTGCCATAAAGGATGGCATGCTGTTTGTATTTGGAGGTGACGGACAGTATGACATTTTATGAAATACTCGTATTTATACATATCTTTTCTGCCATTTTAGGGATGGGACCTGGTTTTGTGATGACGCCGATTGCTAAAAAGGCTGCTAACATGACAGAGCTGCGGCATGCGTATGCCCTCCGTAACAAATTGCATCAATTCGTCATGATTGGCGGTACCTTGTTACTCGTTACCGGATTATGGATGGGGTTTTTAAATACATACCTCTTTCAGCAAGGATGGTTCTGGACCAGCCTCGTTCTTTTTTTACTTGCGCTAGCATCCGGTCCGACGGTATTAGTTTCCAGCTCTAAGCCGATTAAGGCATTGTTGAAGGAGCATAAGGGAGAAGATATTCCAGCAGAATACTTCATTTTGTCTAAACGGCTATTTTTCTATGAGCATCTTATCAATACGCTGTTTTTAATTATTATTGCATTGATGATTACCAAGCCTTTTTGAGTTTTATGGAAAAAGGGTTATGGTTCATAGAAGGCTGGGGTTTCCCGGCCTTTTTTATGTTTGAAAATGGAGACACGAATTATAATGTCACGATTTATAGTCCACAAATAGAGGCTAAGTTAAGTGGTTTTCAAATGGCATTTAACGAGGTTTAAGGTGAGTTTATTATTGTCTGGCACATGATATACATCACTCTCCAAAATTAAGAATGAGATATTTTAAATAGTATCGCTTTCTATCATTGTTTATAATACCCTTTCTTTTTCTTCTTCCAATGGTCTTCCATCGTCATTAGTATGACGGTTATTAAAGTAATCGAAATGGTACCAGCAATTGCTTTCCATTCTCCGGTAATCAATCTAATCAGGGATAAGAACACAATCCCTCCTGGAATGGCAACCAACAAATATTTTGAGAATGTAAACAGATACTTTTTGATAAATATCACACCCCAATTATATGATTGAAAGTGTACTTTATTTTTCACACACTACACTCCTCCGCCTGAGCTTCTGATTACTTTTTTTTTGCGACCACATCGTTGGCAACGATAAATAAGACGAAATGTAACCTCCTCATCCCAGCCGATATGTTCAAATTGATGGAATCCGATTCTGCAAAGTAAATTTTTTTCACTTCTGGTTGTTAAATAATAAATCAAAAGAATGACTATGCCAACAATGATGGAAACGTAATGAAGATAATACATATTGAATAGAGCATCTGTATTTGCTGTAAGGAAAGCAATCCCAAGAAAGATAAGAGAATAACCAATTAAAGGAGCTTTCTTTTTCATACGACACCTCGTAATATCAAAATTCCCATGAAGATATACCTTTTTTTAATATTTAGAAATCATTTCCCGCAGACCGAGCTTATTAAACAAAAAAACGGAAAACTCCAGATTTAACTTAGAAATCTAGAGAAAAAATGACGACTGATTTTGTCATAAACCAATCGCCATTTTTATTATTAAATAAACTATATTTTGTTGAAATTATTCAATCATTTCCTTATGACACTAACCCGCCATCAATTCGATATTGCGATCCATTAATAAATTCGCTATCATCCGAAGCCAAGAATAAAACTAATTTAGCTACTTCTTCCGGTTTAGCATATCTGCCCATTGGGATGGCTGCTTGAAGCTCTGATTTTACGCTTTCTGTATCTTCTGCATTAATTCCAGATTCTACGTCTTTCACCATATCCGTATCCACTTGCGAAGGATGTATAGAATTCACTCTGACACCATATTTCGCAACATCTTTTGCAGCATTTTTAGTGAGACCGTTTACCGCATGTTTGGATGTGTCGTATGGAGCAAAACCATTGGTTGCTATCAGACCAGAAATTGACGATGTATTGATGACACTTCCTGATTTTTGTTCTGCCATGACTGGAAGCACATTTAATAAACCAAGTGCACTTCCCCTTACGTTAACTGAGAGGACCTTATCAAAATTATCAATGGTTTGTTCTAAGAAAGGCTTCACGTCTCCTAAAATTCCTGCATTATTAAATAAAATATCAATTCGGCCAAATTTCTCTACTACCGTATCCACATAATTTTTAACATCTGCTTCTTTTGAGACGTCAGCTTGAACAATTAACAGATTTTCTTCAGAATGGACTTCTTTCTCAAGTTCTTTCAATTTTTCTTCATTAATATCTACGGCGGCTACTTTAGCCCCTTCTTCTAAAAATAATTCTACAGTCGCTTTACCAATTCCGCCGGTTCCACCAGTTACAATAGCAATTTTCCCATCTAGTTTACCACTCATTCAGATCCCTCCATAAAATGATTCCTATCGTTTCACCGTAACACTTCACAAATATTCCTACAAATGAATACTCCCGCCACTTCATTTCAGCCGAAATTTGAAGTGTGGGTTTCTGGGGTATCGACTTTCAAAATGACGATTAACCACCAGTGGAGTTGACACATCGGTGTGCTGAAAACACCCAACCCCGCTATCCCATTGGTCCTGCCTTTGGGACTACTTTTATTTTACAATCAAAGATACCGGTCTTCGTAAAGCCTCCATACTGGAAAGGCTGTGATGAAACGCATCTTTGATAACTTTTCGCATGATATTTGCTGCTCCATTTACATCTGCGTTAAAACGTTCCCTATTTTTCGAAAGGTAAAGCCCGCGTTTAATACGCTTCCCTGAAAATACAGCGTTATTACTCTTTTGGTCATAAATAGGGATTTCATCGTTATCAAGAAAACTTGCCTTCGACGTATAAGATTCTTCTGTCAACATCACCGTTATCCCATGCTTTTCTGCCTTGTATGTAATCATTTGAATAAGCAGGCTGTGCGGGATGGACGTAAAGGATTGGTTATTTCTTTTCCCTATATCGGAATAGTGTTTCCAGTCCTTATTCTGTCCGATAATGATGGTATCAATATCCTCTTCCAAGGCGATTTTCACGATTTGAAAACTAGCCTTATGAAAGAGATCTTTGATTTGAAGAAATCGTTTTTGGCTGATTTTCTCCAACCGTTTAGATGTAAACGAACCCTCGTTTGTATTTTTTCCTTGACGGAGGATCCCTGTATAATAGGCTTTTAGCTGATTATATCGTTGATTGACGGATTTGATATTTTTGCCCTTCACTAAAACTGGCCTTTTGCCTGTATTCGTGACAATGGTTGCAAGATTATCCATACCTAAATCAACAGATAAAAAACGGTTCTTGGATTCTTTCCACTTTGCTTCTGCATGAACTTGAAAAATTAATTCCACGACATAATGACCATACTTGGGAATGACTCGAACCTGTTTAAATCTTCCTTCTGAATAACCTAATTTTCCAATATTCAGACGCAATTTTGTTTTAGGAAACTTCAAGAATTTATTTTCTTTTATGACACAATCCTGATTGGAAAAGGTTATTTCTTTTTCTTTGGAACGACAATATCCTGGTATTCTAGGACGTGCTTTAAATTTTACGGGATTCTTTTTATACTCCCGTAAGCTGCCATAAAAAGATCTCCAATTTTGAAAGACCATTTTCATAATGCCTTGACTCGATTGAATCGGTAAGGATTGATAATCGTCCTGTTTCATCGATTTAAACAAAGCATTCAAAAAAGGGTACGAGATATATGGATGATCCTTAGAGGCCATCTCAAATAAATGACATGTGATTTCCGTTTGTTCTGATTCGGCTTTTTTCTGTTCTTTTGCATTCCTTTTTTGGTAAGCTTTCAACTGGTTGGCATTGATTTCGGGTAAATGGGTTTGAATCGTTTCTAATACGTCTTGTTGAAGCGGCTGCAGTTTCTTTTCTTGTTTAAGGCCTGTAAAAACCTGCCGGATATAAAAGTTGGTTGTGTTATGCATATTTTTTGCATTTTGGCACATGTTTTGAAAATACAGATACATCCGGTGTCCTTTTTTCACCCAAATTTGCAGGCTTCTATAAGCAGACATTTTCTTCTCACCTCCTCAAATAGAATATATGTTCTATTCATTTCATAATATCATAAAGGGACGTAAAATGCCACTATTCTGAAAAGGAATAACAACTTTTTAGGGAATGTTCACATTATGCTTGTGCTGTTAGCTATTTCTTTGGATTTTCTTAACAGCTAAATGGTTGAAGTACTAAAATCGCCAATTCACCTCCCACCTAAAATTCTATGAAATTTTTGAGGAAGGAGTCCTCTTGGCTGAAATGATAGAAAGGTTTCAACCAACTTCATATTGATCACATACAATTTTGGATGAAAATCAATCAATTTACAGAGAATATCTAGAGGGTATACAATGAAAAATAGGAAAACATGGAACTTCTTATACAGAGTTTTAATAAATCACTTGAATAGGAGATGATTTCTCATGAAGTCTACTTCTGAAAATAAATTAAAGGGCAACAATAATCGCTCTTCTTTACTCTACTTCTTCATAACAGGTTTTATCACCATCATCTTATCTTTCTTTTTCATGGGAAGAGCTATTGCGGAGGGAGATAATGATAATTTTGGTATGGGCTTCTTTTTGCTTATTGCAGTATGGGCTTTTGGAGCAACTTTTTACTATTTATTCAAATTAAAAAGACTTGGCATCCTTTTTTCCATCCTTCCTGTTGTTTTTTATATAGGTAGGTTCATCCTATCTTTTTTCATGTAAAGGAAGCAGTAGTTCTTGAACCTAAATTCATAAAGGAAAAGCAGCGTCATCCTTATTGGAATGACGCTGCTTTCACTAAGATGCTTCTATCCCTAAAGAGACAAAGACAAGGCAAGAAAATGCAATTCTTTATCCCTATCCATTCACCTGCTTTTTATCTTTCCGCTTTTCCCGTTCAGATAAAATATACGCACACGCCGCATCTCCAGAGATATTAAGAGATGTTCTCAGCATATCAAGAATACGGTCGATACCAATGATTAATGCAATACCCTCCACAGGAAGACCGACCTGATTCAGCACCATGGCCAGCATAATCAAACCAACTCCCGGTACACCAGCTGTACCTACACTTGCTAAGGTAGCAACAAGCACGACCATTAAAAGATCAACCATCGTAAGCGGCAAATCATACACCTGTGAAATAAATACGGTTGCAACAGCCTGCATAATCGCTGTACCATCCATATTAATGGTTGCTCCCAGCGGTTGTACAAAGCTGCTGATTTCTTTCTTTACACCAAGATTTTCTTGTGCAGCTTTTAAAGATACAGGAAGCGTTGCATTGGAACTGGCTGTGCTAAATGCTACTGTCATCGCTGGAAAGAAGCCTTTATAGAATGTAATTGGATTCCTGCGCCCCAAGAACCAGATAGCCAGAGAATAAATAAGCAACGCATGCAGAAGCAGCCCTGCAATAACGGTTAACATATAGCTTAACATGGAACCAACCGCATCCAGTCCAGCTCCGCCAATTGCTGATGCAATAAGCGCAAAAGCACCATATGGAGCAAATCGCATTACCAGCATAACAAGCCAGCCTAAAATATCGTTTGCTTGTTCAAATAAGTTAAAAATACCTTTTGTCTTTTCATTTAAATAAGCTAAGGCAACCCCGATAAACACAGCAAAGGCAATAATTTGCAGCATTTCCCCAGCAGACATAGCCGCTATCGGATTAGCCGGAATGATATTAACCAATGTTTCCATAATTGGCGGTGCCTCGCTTGGTGTAAAGTCGCCCAGGTTAGATGTTTCAAATATGCCCGTTCTCCCCGGCTTCACCAGATAAGCTAATGCTAAACCAATACTGATGGCAATCGCCGTAGTTGTTAAAAAGAAAGTAATCGTAAAAACACCAATTCTACCCAATTTTGCCGGCTCGCCAAGACCTGCTGTCCCTAAAACAATGGACACAAACACCAAAGGAACAACCAGCATCATAATGAGGTTAATAAATATTTGACCAACCGGGTCCAGCACATATCTGTCCAAAGGACCAAAAAAACTTTCAGGAGCAAATGTCAGAGCCATCCCGACCATGGCACCAGCTACTAATGCGATAAGTATATTTCTGGTTAGGTTGTTAGCTTTCATCATCAGACACCCTCTCTAATCAAAATTTAACCACAAAAAGAAAGCGCTATCATGAAATAAGAAGACAAAGAATTCCATTTTAAAGCCTATCACCTGAAACGGTCGCTGCCAGATTCAACTAATGACTACATAAAGTATTAAAATTTGTTTCCATATAACAAAAAAATGTAGCCTCACTCTAGATGACGAGTGTTTCTACATTTTATGAATATCTTATGTCATATATTCCAGTTCTAATCATTAACATTTAGAAAATGCTTATCTGCTCTCCAATGATTTTTATTAATATAAAACATTAACCAATCTGATTCACGAGTTTTTTAAATTATTCAGCTTATACTGGATTGTTAATATTAAACACCAGCCCCCAAAACTACTTAAACCGAATCACATACGCATCCAGAAATATCCGGGCCAGCACCTGCAGCGGCAGACGGGAACGCACCTCATAATCCGGGAAAAAGCTCTGCTTCGACTTATAGCCCAGCAAATTAATATCACATAGCTGAAACAGCCTGCTCTCCTTATTTGTCGTCAGCAGGATTGTTTTCACATTATTTCGCTTGCAAAACTGTGCAGCTTCTACCAATTCTTCTGTTTCCCCATTTAGCGATACAAAGATAACTAAATCATCACGCGTAAACTTTTTTGATTTAATACGAATAATATTCGGGTCGGTATGCTCTTCACAATGCTTTTCCAGCAGCTGCAGCTTTACCGCCATCTCATTGGAAATATGCTCCGAGAAGCCTCTGGCAAATATCGTAATTTTTTTACTATATTTCACTGCAACTAAAGCATCTTCGATAATGGAGGAATCCAGATAATTAATGGTATTCGTTACTTCCTCCTGATTCTTGAAAATTGCTGATTGAATTTGGGAATCAATATTTTTTATTTTCTCCAATGCTCCCGGAAACTGCTTTGACTTCTCAGAAACAAACTGAAATTTAAAATCGGTAAACCCCCGATAGTGGAGTTTTTTCATGCATCGGACAATTGTGGATGTGGAGACATTTGCTTTCTCACTCAACTGGGTGATGGAAATCTCTCCCATCGTCGCATGATGCGATTCAATATAATCCAATAAATGCTTGTCACTGCTGCTTAATTCATTGTAATAATGCTGAATCCGCTGTTGGAAATTCATGCTAAACACCCACCCTTTTCGAACATCCTTTTGAAATCTTTTTCATCTATTTTCTAACTATACCACATATAATGCAAACATTTTCATTTCATGCCGTGCCATACTTTAAGTAAGGAAGGATGATGAACCATGATTTATACATGCACGTTAAATACAGCGATTGATATGTTCATCGAAATGGAAGATTTTCTTCCGGATAAGGTGAACCGAAGCATATACGATGAATTCCAGCCAAATGGCAAAGGAGTCAATATATCCATTATTTTAAAAAAGCTTGGCGTACCCTCGACAGCTATTGGTTATATAGCAGGTTTCAGCGGGCATTATATTCAAGATGAACTAAACCAAATGAATATCGGCACTGATTTTACTGAAGTTGATGGTGTCACAAGAATTAATGCATTTGTAAAATCCAATCAGGGTGAGTACAAAATTGTTAATGGCGGTCCGGAAATTACAGATGTAAAAATAGATGAATTAATAACTAAAATTGCCGGATTTACAAAGGATGACGTGTTATTTGTGTCAGGCAGCCTGCCAAAGGGAGTACATCCATCCATACTGGTCTCCATCGCAAAGCATGCTTCTGATATTGGATTTCGATTGATTTTAGATATAAGTCATCCGATCTTAAGTGAATTAGTTCACTACCAGCCTTACTTGATCAAACCGAATGACGAAGAGCTGCAAGCCCTGTTTCCAGAGGAGGAACTCGACTCAGAACAAGCAATATTGAGAGCAGCTCAAAAATTAGTAGATCAAGGTTGTCAAAATATATTAGTTTCTATGGGAGGCGAAGGTGCTTACTTTGTTGGTAAAGATACAACGCTCTACTGTCCGGCACCGAAAGGCGAGGTTGTGAACACCGCCTGCTCCGGCGATACGATGCTGGCTACGTTTTACAGCACCTTACAGACCAGCCCCCCCGAAGCAGCATTGAAAAAAGCTGTAGCGGCAGGTTCTTCAACGGCTTTCCGCTCTGGATTAACCGATTTTAAAGATGTCGATCAATTGATGCAAAACTTACAAGTAAAAATAGTAACCATTTAAAAGAAAGGGTGAACATCATGACATATCGTTTTTTAGGCGTTACTGGCTGTCCAACAGGAATTGCGCATACGTTTATGGCTGCAGAAGCACTTGAAAAAACAGCAGCAGAAAAAGGCGTTTCCATCAAAGTCGAAACACATGGACAAAGAGGAACAGAAAATCAGTTTACTGCTCAAGAAATCAAAGACGCAGAAGTCATTATTATTGCTGCAGATAAAAACGTGGACATCGACCGTTTTCATGGCAAAAAAGTAATCAATGTTTCCGTTTCAAAAGGTATTAAAAACCCTGAGGAATTAATAGATAGAGCTATATCGGGGAATGTAGCGGTCTATAAAGGCTCGGGTGAGGCAGCGCAATCAAATGACGAAAGCAATCAAGAGTCAGCCAGCATATGGCATCAGCTTTATGTACATCTGATGAATGGTGTCAGTCATATGCTTCCTTTAGTTGTTGCCGGCGGGGTGATGATTGCTGTTTCCTTTATGTTTGGAATTTACTCAGCTGACCCTGAATCATCTCAATATAATGTTATTGCCGAACAAATGAATACCATCGGCGGATTAGCAATGGGATTGATGGTTCCTGTTTTAAGTGCTTATATTGCACAATCCATCGGTAATCGACCCGGTCTTATTATTGGTTTTATCGTCGGTATGATTGCTGATACAAACGGCACCGGGTTTTTAGGCGGAATTGTTGGCGGGTTCTTAGCTGGAGGCCTTGTTTTACTGCTTATGAAAGCACTGAAGAACCTGCCAAAATCACTAGATGGTTTAAAAGCTATTTTCTTAATTCCTGTTCTCGGTATCTTTATTGGCGGATTTGCGATGTGGTACCTATCTGTTCCGATGGAAGCAATCAACCAGGGAATGATGGACTTCCTAAGCAGTTTCCAAGATTCTAACCCAATCTTATTAGGGTTGATTGTAGGTATTATGAGTGCGTTTGATATGGGCGGCCCAGTCAACAAAGCGGCCTATGTAACAGGTACAGCACTTTTGGCACAAGGTAATTTCTTATTTATGGCAGGTGTTTCTGCAGCGTGTATCGTCCCGCCGCTCGCAACCGGATTCTCGGTATTATTTGCGAGACGCAGCTATAACCAGGCAGAAGCAAGTGCCGGCTATGTCAACTTTCTATTAGGTTCAACGCACATTACAGAAGGCGCGATACCTTTTGCAGCAAAACGTCCGTTTATCATTATCCCAATTATCATGGTAGGTTCTTCTATCGCTGCCATGCTGACGTATATGTTTAAAGTAGAAGTTCCTGCACCACATGGCGGATTTATCGTTCTGCCTGTTGTCACACATGCCTTCTTATGGGTGCTGGCAATTTTGGTCGGTGCTGTGGTTTCCGGATTCTTAATGGCATTGGAACAAAAAAGACATCAACGAAAAAGCAACCCTGAGCAAGCGGCTGCACCTGTACAACAAGAAACACCTGCGCCACGTGAACAGGGGGAGCTTTTAGAAACAAACCAAATTCATCTGCAGCAAAACCTTCACTCAAAAGAGGAGGTTCTGACGTTTATAGCAGATAAAGCTGCAGCATTAAATATTGCAACAGATGCAGAAAAAGTAGCAAGCGGTCTGCAAAAAAGAGAAGCAGAAGGCTCAACAGGCATGGAAAATGGGATTGCTATCCCTCATGTGAAGAGTGAAGCAATTCAGCAAGCTAAATTGATGGTCGTTCAATTGGCAGAAGGCATTGATTGGCCTGCAATGGACGGAAAACCAACAGATTTTGTGATCAGCATTCTCGTACCAGATGGAAGCAGCAACGAACATTTAGATATCTTATCGGCTCTTTCCAGAAAACTGATGAATCAAGATTTTATTAACCAGCTAAAAGCTTCTCAATCTGAAGCGGAGATAAAAGAATTATTACTTGGAGGCGTTAAAAAATGAAAAATTTAGAAAAACTTATAAATGACCAGGGGATTATTTCGGCACTTGCTATTGACCAGCGCGGTGCACTAAGAAGAATGATGGGCGAGGATATTTCCGGCGAGCAGATTTCAGCCTTCAAACAGATTGTTTCTGAAGAACTGACTCCTTATGCTTCTTCTATCCTGCTTGATCCGGAATATGGATTAGCAGCAGCGAAGAAAAGAGATGAAAATTGCGGATTAATATTAGCTTATGAACAAACAGGCTACGACAAACAAGAGCCTGGACGTTTCCCGGATTTAATTCCGAATTGCTCTGTCAAAAACCTGAAAGCTGCAGGCGCTGACGCAATTAAATTATTGATTTATGTGGATGTAGATGAAAGTAAAGAAATCAATGGAGCTAAAGAAGCTTTTGTAGAACGCGTCGGAAGTGAATGTGTCGCAGAGGATATTCCATTTTTCTTAGAAATTCTGACCTATGATGATTCGATTGGCAATGAAAAAGGATTGGAATTTGCGAAAGTAAAACCGAAAAAAGTGATTGAAGCAATGAAACGCTACAGCGAGCCAAGATTTAACGTGGATGTGTTAAAAGTAGAGGTTCCTGTCAATATGAACTTTGTGGAAGGCTATGCAGAAGGAGATACAGCTCAAACCCAAGCGGAAGCAAAAGCTGTTTTCAAAGAACAGTCTGAAGCCACCAACCTTCCGTTTATCTTTTTAAGTGCAGGCGTTACACCGGAATTATTCCAGGAAACATTGCGTTTTGCTAAAGAAGCAGAATCTGCCTTTAATGGTGTTCTTTGCGGCAGAGCAACTTGGAGCGGCGCAACATCTGAATTCAAAAACGTGGATGGAGAAGCTGCAGCGAAATGGCTGCAGACAGAAGGTGTTAAAAATATTCAGGAACTGGATAAAGTGGTTCAAGAAACAGCTACATCTATTTCCTAACAAAGGTGGAAAAAGTTCAGTGTGCACACTGGGCTTTTTTCGTCATATCCTTTCTGCTTCTTATTAATAGTATGTTATTATTCAGTTTGTTGCATGCTAACAATGAAACGATCTTATCGCGCGTGTTAAACAAATCATTTTGATTTTTGAACTTCCTATTATAAGGAGCGTAATCCATGCCTAAAAAATACATTATTATCAGCAGCATCCTTGCTGTTATCATCATTATCCTGCTTGCACTTATTTTCTTCTTTAAAATATCCTTTACTTCCCTGCCGACAAATCTGCCCGTTGTTTTAACAGAAGTTCTGACTACGGAAGGGGAACGGAGACATGTTGATTCGATTACTATTACAAAATCGGATTCCAGTCACTTAGCTAGCGATGAGCCTGTACAATCAGAGAATGAGGAAGAAATTGTATTGGATCAATCCAATGATATTACCCGAATGCTGATTGAAGATGTCCATATTTATCAGGGCGGACGGATTACAAGCGACAGCCCCGAATATACCGCAGAAATGAATCTGTCTGATGGTGATACGCTCTATCTGTACCTCTCCAATGAATACATACGGGTTGTTCCGTCAGATCAAGAAGGAAGGCTATACAAAGTATTGGATACGGAAAATGCTGTTTATGCCTATTTTCACGCTTTCTTTGAAGAAGACGAAGGCTAGTTCGCTCGGCTGCGGCATAATCGATGTCTTCATTTCTGTGACCAGTCTTATTGAACATATCGAATGAAGGTCCCTGCATAAGCAAATAATGATGTGTTTATACAGGTTCCCCCTCTTTGTACGAGGTAATTATAATATTATTTTAATTACCTCGCACACCATTACTTGCAGAAAAAACAAATATATTACCCTTCATTTAATTGATAATATTTTCTTTTCTTCTTTCCTTGCACCAGCATATTGGAGAATAGACCCAGACCTAAAAACAAGAACGAGCCCACAATATAAACCAATCTAATGTCCATCATTTCAGCTGCTATTCCAATAATTAATGTCAACAAAATAATACATGCCGCTTCGATTAGTCCAAAAATCGTTGAAAAACGCCCCATAATCTCTACAGGAATATTATTTTGATAAAAGGTCAGGAAGCCCGTGTTGGCGAAAGAAAGCGCACATGTCAGCAGGAAGAAACCGATTGCCGCTGTTGTAAAATCTGTTGAGAAAGCAAAAATCAAATAACCAGCAGGCGTACCTATTACCCCGAGCCCCATCAGCACATTGATTTTTAAATACTTCGCAAACATCGCATTTACCAAAGAACCAGCTATAATCCCTGCTCCCGCAATACTAACTAAAAAGCCATAGGTGCTTTCATCCAACAATAGCACCTCTATTGCAAAAGCTGCCTCCAGCGAGTCAAGCCCGCTCATAAAAACAGTCACACCGCCAAATAGAACATAAATCAAAGTAATATATTTGTGATTGCCGCTATATGCAAGGATCTTCTTCCAATCGTGAATGACAGAATGGATATCGATTCTATCACTTATTTTCCCCTGTTCATGCAAATTGGGAAGGAAAAGGATTATCATGGCAGAAATACATAATGCAGCAGCATTTATAAATATAGCAAAGGAAGGACTGCCGACCATAAACAATGCCCCTGCAATCGACGGTCCTAAAATAAACCCGCAGGAATTAATAAAGTTACGAAGGGCATTGAACCGCTGACGATCTCCTTTTGGAACCAATTTGGTCATGTAGACAATAGAGGCCGGCTCAAACACCGCACTGGCTACATTAATTCCAAATACCAAAACATAGATGAGCAATAAGGAATCTAAAAAAGGAAGTATACCTATAAGGCCTGCCCGAAATACGTCTAAGCCAATCATCATACGCTTTTGATTCCAACGGTCAATCAATGAACCCGCCCAAAAATTAGTAAACATCGCTGCCAGCGGAATTAAAATATATAACACAGAAACCGCAAGTGGAGAGCCCGTCATTTCCAAAACAATTAAATTTAATGCAATCAGGTATATCCATGCTCCCAGATTAGATACACCAATTCCCATTAACAGTAATGAGGTGTTTTTCCACCTTTCCAAAGCCTCTTTCATATCATCTCTCCTTTTTTAAGCTTTTTTATAAAATAAAAAAAAGCCCGCGTCCTCAAAGTTATCTCAACTTTGAGGACGGGACTTCTTATATCACAGAAGATCGTGGTGCCACCTCATTCTGTTTCTGCATCGCTGCAAAAACCTTCATAAGCAATCGTATCGAACATTGCTTTTCTCGATAACGGGAGCACCGGCACATCATCATATAACAATCCGATGTGCAGCTAAGAGGCTTGGTTCAACATAGTTCCGCATCCTCCTTTTCAGCTTCCGGAGTTCTCTGTTATGCTTCCCGTATATTTACTCTTCTCTTCAACGCTTTTGATAGGATGTATCTCGAGTTTAGAAATATTATACATGGTTCCATAAAAATGACAAGTGTTATTTTATCACGGAGAAGAACAAAAACTTCAACTGAACGAAGTTTCGTTTTATAATTCCATTTCCGAAATATTATAAAACTATTGACTTAAATTGTGTAATGGCTCACTGTTTAAGTATAGAATGATTCGTATACTACTTTAAAGGATGTGTTTATACATGACAGCAAATCATGGAAAAGTAAATCGCGTTGTATTGATTGGAGCCGGGTCTGTCGGTGTCAGCTATGCGTTTTCACTCATAAATCAAGGGATTACGGAAGAATTAGCTATTATTGATTTGTTCGCAGATAAAGCACTGGGAGATGTCTGGGATTTGAACCACGGAAAAGCGTTCGCTCCTTCTCCAACCAATGTTTGGCTGGGAGAATATCAAGACTGTAAAGACGCAGACATTGTCTGTATTTCTGCAGGAGCAAACCAAAAACCGGGTGAAACACGCTTAGACCTCGTTGAAAAAAACATGAAGATATTTAAAGGAATTGTGGATGATGTGATGGAGAGCGGCTTCGATGGTATTTTCCTCATTGCAACCAATCCTGTAGATGTCTTAACACAAGCAGTTATTGAATTCAGCGGTTTCCCTGCTCACCGTGTTGTCGGAAGCGGAACAACCTTAGACTCTTCCCGTCTTCGTTATAAGCTTGGAGAGTATTTCGATATCTCTCCAAAAGCAGTTCATGCCTATATTGTCGGTGAACACGGGGATACAGAGCTTCCGCTTTGGAGCAGAGTAACCATTGGTCCTGTTCCCCTGCAAACGTATTTAGATAATCATGACGATTATAACGCAGAAGACCTTGACCAGATTTTTGTAGAGGTTCGGGATGCAGCTTATCACATTATTGAGAAAAAAGGCGCCACCTTCTATGGTATTGCCATGAGCTTAGCACGAATTACCGAAGCCATTCTAAGAAACGAAAATATCGTGTTAACAACAAGTAGTTATTTACAAGGACAATATGGTGCAGAAGACGTATGCATCGGTGTTCCATCTATCATTAACCGTTCTGGCATCCGTGAAATTATTGAAGTGCCAATGAACGAAGAAGAACAGGAAAAATTTGCTCATAGTGTTCAAACGCTGAAATCTATCTATGAGCCTGCGATGAAGCGCATATAACGTTTTAAAAAATGGAATGTGAGACACAAAACCTGCCTCACATTCCATTTTTATTTACTATTCATCTACATCAGCAACAACGGTTTGCTGGTAATCAATTAAGATAACAGAACGTACTCCAGCTTCTTCCGCATCTCCCTTTTCAATCGGGCTGACATAATGCGATACTGCCGAATCCTCCACACCGTAGGATTCTAAAGGCTTCGTAATCTCAAAAATCTCTATCACATCATTCTGATTGACTGTATCAAACGTTTCTCCTGCCGCTTTAGGAATACCAATGGCGTTCGTACCGCCTTTGACATTTTCTCTTTTAATTAAATGGGCAAAGGTAAATGGCTCCCCATCCTGATGAAAGCAGTTTGGTGAAGAAACAGCCTTATCCGAATCATTTTCTACGTACAGCTTCACAAAATGTACGCCGGCATGAATCGGCATGATCCGGTCTTCTTCCTTCCAAAACGTTTCATGATAATCAAACAGAATTATTTTTTGCAATAGCTTATTATTCTGTATTTCTTTATCTATATAAGGGAATTCCCGATAGGAACCCGGATATTCCGGATTAAATTTCCCCTGGAAGTACGCAGCGTATTCCTCCCCATCCTTCGTCAGCGTCGGCAGCCATTCAATCTGACCAGAAGTCGGCAATACCAAAGCGCGTGAATATCTTCTATAACGATTTAAGTCTTTTGCATATTCATCGATAGGCAGGTCCTCGAAATAATCCAATAAAGCTTGGTAATCTGCTTCTATTCCTTCATAGTCTAATTGCTGCATTAAATCATACCGCGCATAGCCATTATTTTTTAAATTGCTCATCTATATTACTCCTTTTATCTTCATCGGTTTGCTTAAAAAATGGAATCCAAGTTATTATTTTAGATGATTTGGGTTGAAAAGACAAATGGAGTAAGGGGTATGTAGGTTTATGTATGGTGGCATAAAAAGAAAGCGTCGAATTCATAAAAGGACTATTAGCACCTTTACACAATAAAAAGAATAAAAAACCAAGCATCTTAATCATCCTTCAAAGTATAAAGATATTTTCATATTTACTTTAAAAAATATTCGTTTTATCATAGATTTATTTTAATTACTCTATTATTATAGAATTAGATGTTATTTAAAATTATATCTTAGGGGTGATTTAATGGAGCAGCATAAATTTGATTCAAATGACAGTCTATTTATTGTAGAAGCTATTGTAGAAGGTTACCGAGATTATGTCGACCACCGGAAAGAACGTCATCGCAATATGAAAATCAGCTCTGCTTTCGCTTGGACAAAAGGAAACTTTATAGAAAGCAAACTTGCTGAAAATAGTGGGAGCCTTCACTTATCATATAGACGTGCTAAAGCAGGTTTGACCTGGGATTATTTACAATTCATTCATGGGGATACAAAAAAACTCTTCTTAATTAAAAATGCAGCCTATTTTAATAAAGATCGTTTTTCTCAAGCGGTACTTCCAGGGAACATCAATCATAAAAAACCACAGAGAACTTACCTTCATGAGCTTTCAAAAATAAATAAGCATCTCGATTTTGCGGATACATCTAAGACTACGTACTATTCAAATGAAATGAGTGAACAACTTTCTTTATTTATACCCGATACCCAAGCAAAGGATGAGTTGACCCACTTACAAACATCTTATAATGAATTTCATATTCTTACTTATAAAATTGATGAAGCTTATCAAATATCTGAGATAATGCACTATCTTCCAAACCCTAACGATAACAGAGCTTATCTCATAGAAGATCTGTCTAAATATATTTCAGGCTCTGAATTAACCGATGAAGAAAGAGACATCATTGCCCCGGAACAAGATAATGATATAATTGACCCGGCAGCATTTGATATTGGCATCTTAGAAGAGGATCAAGAATAATTTTTACGACAAGGAGGGCAATAGATGTTTCAGGGTGAAAATCTAACCAATTTACGTATGATGCATGGATATTCACGCAAACAGCTCTCTGATATGTTAGGTATAACGGAGCAGGCAGTGTGGCAATACGAAAATAATTATACGTCACCAAAAATGCAGATAGTTAATGACTTAAAGAATATATTTCACGTGAAAAGTAAATATTTTTATAAAACGGATGTACTTCAAAACGCGAATAACCAGCCAAATATCAACATGATGAATATTGCTTATCGGTCAAAAGAAATCAATCTGATGTCCAAAACACAAACCGAAGCAAAACATATGGAATTTCTTGATCGATTCGTAGACTATTTATCCAATAAGATTTCTTATCCAACCCAGAAAATCATTCAGCTAAGAAACGAGATTATTCACGATTTAAATACTGCAACGGAGAGTAGAAAAGAACAAATAACTGCAGCAGCTAATCTGGCACGCAAAAAACTAGGGCTTGATGAGATGACGAATAACAACCTGATGTTCCTAATTGAAAAAAGTGGTGTTTTTATTTTTGAAAAAGCCATCGGTAAAGAAATTGATGCCTATAGCTTATGGACGAAACAGGATAGACCTTTTATTATTTTGGGAAATTTAAAACGTTCTGCTGCTCGTCGTAATTTTGATATTGCTCATGAACTTGGTCATTTATTACTTCATTATCGTGTAGAGTTTACAAACTTAGATCGTACAGAGTATAAAGCGATAGAGAATGAAGCCAACCAATTTGCAGGAGCCTTTCTGCTTCCTGAACATGTAATGCAAGGAGAATTCCAGACAATTGCTAGACCAACAAACCCAGATGCTTATATCGATTTAAAGAAGAAATGGCTTGTATCTATTCAAGTTTTAGGGTATCAGGCATTGAATTTAGGCTTTTTAGATGCAAAAAAACATCGTAACTTCTATGCCGCGCTTCACCGAAAAGGTTATTTAAAGCAAGAACCGCTGGATGAGGAACTGCCTATCCAAAAACCCCAGAAAATCAAATCCATTATGGATTACGCTGTGAAGAACAGTATCATTGATATGCAGCGTATGATGGATATCGATTGGATGGCTGAAATAGGTTTCTTTTACCAGCTAACAGGGATGGAAGAAAGCTTTTTTAGTCAGTACTTGCAGAAGAAGCAGGATTTTGAATTGGCTGATGTTGCTGAGATTACGTCGCATACAAGATAATCCTCGATAAGGTCTATAATTTCTGAAATTCTCTATAGTTCCTTAAAGTGAAACAAGACCTCACACAAAATGAATGTGTGAGGTCTTGTCAGCATTAAAATCATAATTCACTTAGCATTACTGCGGCATTTCTAGCGGATGAGCGGTAGGCAGCCATAGCTACTTCCAAAGCTCTTAATCCATCTTCTCCTGTAATAAATGGATCTTTGTTTTCCTTGACAGCTTGGATAAAATTAGCAATCAATCCCTCATCCATATCATCTCCCCAGAAATTCCATTTAACGCCGTCTGAACTATATACATCCAGCTTCTGGGCAAAAGCATCCACAGAGAGCGTTCCTTTCGTCCCTATTATTTCTAAGGTAACGTCTCCCCAAGTTGGATAATCCTTATTACGAGACCAGCTGCAATCCAATGTCGCAAACATACCGTTATCAAATTCCATGGTTAACAGCCCAGTATCATCTATCTCTCCATCGGATAGTTTATCATCTATTTCAGCATATACCTCTGTTACTTCTGCGTTAGTAAACCAACGAATAAGGTCGACTACATGAACAGTATGATCGATAACTGCCCCTCCGCCAGATTTCTCTTTCTGCACAAACCATCCTCCAGGATTAGTCCCTCTGTTTGTACCTTTAACAGCAATAATATTGCCTAAATCACCCGTATCTATCGTTTGTTTCGCATTTTGCACAGGCTTATTAAATCTTACCGGAAATGCCGTTTGTAAAATCACGCCTTTTTCCCGGCAAATCTTAATCATTTCTTCCGCATCCTTCACATTAGAAGACAAAGGTTTTTCGCAAAGTACATGCTTATTATGATTCGCTGCAGCTTTGACGTGTTCAAAATGTTTTTGATTCTCTGATGTAATAATTACAGCATCAATCGGTTCCTTTAATAAGTCATGATAATCCGAAAAGTATTTGGTATTAAACTGTTCCGCTGCGTCTTTCCCTCTCACTTCCTCTTCATCAGCAATACCATATAACTCTATCTCCGGTAAATTGTTTAAAGCATTTGCATAGCTATACGCATGTCCATGAGCAAAACTAATAATACCTACCTTCATTTTACCCCCTCCAAACTGGAAAATTGTTTAAGATAAACCGGCTCTCCCGACTCAATCGATTGTAAAGAAGCTAATGAAATCTCTAGCGCTTTATAGGCGTCTTCTGCGGTCACTCTCGCTTCCTTTCCTTCTTTAATACAAGAAATAAAATGCTCTATTTCAAGATAATATGGACTATGCTGCGTTGGGCTGGATGGAACCGCTACCCCTACAACCTCATCAACTGATGCGCTTTTCTCTACTACGACAGGGCTTACCGAAGTACTATCATGTTGAATAATCCCTTCCTTCCCTGCAATTTCTAACTTCGTATGGAAGTTCTGATGTGCCCAGGTACCTTCTACATGAGCAATCACCCCGTTCTCAAACCGAAGTGTGATTAAGGAATATTCTAATTTTCCAGCCGCTCTACCTCTGCTTGTTTTTGCATATACACGCTCTACTTCTCCAAAGCACCATCTTAAAAAATCAAAATCATGAATAACTGTGTCTAAAATCAAACCACCGCTTTTAATAAAGTTTGCATACCAGTCATTGGAGGCATTTGGAAATGCTCCTCCTCTCGTTGTTCTTGCAATTACCGGCTGGCCTATTTTTTGTGAATCTACTACTTCTTTTGCTTGGACATATTCTGGGAAAAAGCGTACAACATGGCCTACGAATAAGCGAACTCCCTGCTGTTCACAGAAATCGATCATCTCTCTGGCATCAGCCAGATGGCGGGCCAAAGGCTTCTCGCAAATAACGTGAAATTTATCTCTCGCCGCTTGCAAGACTGTCTCTTTGTGTAAAGGAGTAGGCAAACAAACAGATACGACATCAATATCCACAATCTGCTGCTTCGCTTCTTCATAAGAAGAAAACGCTTTAGTCCCACACTTGTCAGCCAATTGAGCAGCCTTTTCAAAATTCACATCAACAATTCCACATAATGTTACATCTTTCATTTCTGTATAAGCAGCAGCGTGGGCATTTCCCATTGTCCCTGCACCTAAAACTAAAATATTCATTTTTGTGCACCTCTTTCTATTAATTATCTTCTAACGCCTTGTAAAGCAATTCCTGAAACTAGATGTTTCTGTAAAAGAACAAACATAATCAGCATCGGAATGGTAGACAGTACAGCACTCGCCATCAGCAATGGATAATCCGTTGAATACTGCCCCTGAAATGCTGCAATACCTACTGACAGCATTCTCGTTTCTTCTGAATTCGTCATAACTAAAGGCCAAAGAAAATCATTCCAGGAAGCGAGAACCGTAAATATACCTAATGCAATTAATCCTGGTGTCGCGTTCGGCAAAATAATGCGCCAATAGATTCCAAAAAAGGAACACCCATCAATCGTCGCCGCCTCATCCAGCTCTTTCGGGATTCCTAAGAAAAATTGCCTTAACAGGAATACGCCGAATGCGCTGAACATACCAGGGACAATCAAAGCATAGAAGGTGTCAATCCAGCCCAGAGACGTTAAAATTCCGTAGTTTGGAATTAAAATAATTTGCATTGGCACCATCAAAACAGATAGGACTACAATAAATATGACATTTTTTCCCGGAAAATCCATCCTTGCAAAGGCAAATGCAGCCAATGAGCACAAAATTAACTGTCCCAATGTTCTTCCTAAGGTGACCATCAGCGTATTAAAGTAATATCTCATCATATCGATACTTGCAAAAACGTCAAGGTAATTCTCTACTAGCCACTCTTCAGGAAAAATGGTAATCGGCACTTGCATTGCTTCTCCAAATGATTTTAGAGAAGTTAACACCATCCAAAGAAATGGCGTAACCATGACCACTGCACCAATAATCAGCACCAAATGAATCAACCACTTTTTATTCATACGCTTCCTCCTTATTATCCGTCATAATGCACCCATTTCTTTTGAAACGCAAACTGGAAAATAGTGATGACTAATATCATTAAAAACAGCAGGAATGCTTGTGCAGAAGCATAGCCCATTTGCGAATACTCAAATCCTGACTCATAAACACCATATACAAGTGTACGCAATGGCTCCAATAAGACATGGCTGTCGCCGATCATGATGAATATCAAATCAAACACTTGTAAAGAGCTGATTATTCCAGTGATAAATACGAAAAACAAAGTCGGTGTTAACAGAGGAATGGTGATCGTAAATAATTGTTTTAATTTTGATGCACCATCCATTTCCGCAGCTTCATAATAGGTTTCTGAAATCCCCTGCAAACCTGCCAGGATTAAAATAATGTTGTTTCCTACTGTCATCCAAACATACACAACAATAACCGATATTAACGCAATATTAGGATTGAACAGCCATGCAGGCTGCGGTAAATGGAGTAAGCCTAATATATAATTAAGCAAACCATAATCTGTGTTATATAGCCATTTCCAAACCATTCCAACAGCAACGGGCATCGTCACCACCGGCAGAAAATAAAGGGTTCTATATACGATCATTCCTTTAATCTTTTGATTCAGCAATATGGCAATCCCCGTTGCCAGCATCACCGCTAACGGCACGGAAACCAGCGTAAATACGAGTGTGTTAACCATGCTTCTGATAAAAGAATCTGTTTGAACCAGCCGTACCAGGTTGTCCAAACCAATAAACTCGGGAGGGTTAATCCCATTCCAGCTAGTGAATGACAAGCCAAAAGAAGCAAGAGCCGGCATCAAATAAAATAGGAAGAGCCCTAGTACAACGGGAGCGATAAATAGATAAGCCCACATCGCTTCCTTACGCTTACGCCTGCTTCTTTTCGGTTTAGTAAGCACGTTTGAATCACTCATTCATTAGAAACTCCCTTCTTACAGAAAGATTTTTATTCATTTATCTGTTCTGATTCCAAGATGATATCCATCTCTCTGGCAACATTGTCCAAAGCTTCCTTCATTGATTTATAGCCCAAAAATGCTCCTTGAATTTCTGCCTGCTCAATATCCTGCCACTGTATTGTGTTTTGGGAGACAGGGTAGGGAAATGAAACTTCCTGTGCGTCGATAAATACCTGTAAATCCAATTCAGGCATGGATTCTACCCATAAATCACTCATGGATTCCTGAGCAGGGATACTAAAGCCTGATTCAGCAATAAACTGATTCCCTTTTTCGCCAGTTAAATGTTTAATTAAATCCCAAGCCAATTCTTCTTGCTCGGTGTCCCCGTTCATAGCCCAGCCAATTCCGTGTGCAATAGATCCTTCTTCCTTCCCTGCTGGTAATGGAGCTACTCCTAAATCATCCCCAAGCTCACTGTAAAACATCTCCGCGTTCACAGAGATTTCAGGATGCATTGCTATCATTCCTGACATAAACATATCGCGGGGATGGTTTTCAATTTGTGTCTGTACAGATGGTGAAATCCCCTTATCTATCAAATCCTGTGTAAAAGTAAGTGCTTCTTGCGCTTCTGGTGAATTAAAACCTGAATGGGTCTTGTCTTCATCAATCATGTAGCCGCCAGCCTGTGGAATTAAGTTATAATAGCCAGCCTGATTACTTACAACATACGCTGTATATCCATAAACTCCCTCCTCCTGATCAGCCAAGAGCTCTCCCTTTTCTTCAATATCCTCCCATGTCCAATTTTCATCCGGATATTCCAGACCAGCCTCATCAAATAGTCTTTTATTGTAAAACAAACCTACAATATCCGAGAAATAAGGTGCAGCGTATAAGTGATCTTCATGAGAATATAAATCTATCATAGAATCAAAATAGGCATCCTTGGAAAAATCACTATCTTCTTCAATAAATGGCTCTAAATCTTTGATTAGCCCATAAGAGGCATATTCAGAAAAATTAGGTCCATTCATCCAAAATACATCTGGTCCGCTCCCTCCCCCTATACTGGTTCGTAATTTCGTGAAATAGTTGGCATAAGGTGTATAGGTTACGTTCACCTCAACATCTGGATGCTCCTTATTAAATTCTTCAATAGAGGCATCCACTGCACCGCTTATATTTTCATCCCACAAGGCTACTTCCAGCGTTTTTTTACTGCCGCCTTCTGTATCATTTCCACAACCTGTTAAGATACCGACTAATGTAACCATTAGAAATATGGTGCATACTTTTTTCCCCATTCTATCTCCTCCAAAAGGGTTTAATAATGTTTTGCCAGGAATATAATGAGCCACAGCTTCCTTGCTTGACAGCATTTTCAAATCACAGCCTTCGACAGAAAAAATGGATGCCCTCCTTCATAGCAAATTCACATGTTTTCGTGAAGCGCTTTCAAAATACGTTTATAACCTTTTAAATCATTCCTTCAAAATCTTTTAACATGCTGCTGGCCTCTATTGATTACCATTTCGATAAAAATAAGATTACTTATTCAGCTTCCTGTTTTAGTGATTGGAATTACATTGTCTGTTTTTTGAGATTCATTAGCCGCCAGAGTTGCCTCTAAAGTTTTCAAGCCATTCGTATAATCTGATAGAATATTTTCTGTCCTTCCAGTCAAAATCGCTTCAATAAACGCATTATCTTGTTCTTCGTAGAAATCGACTTCTGAACTGTAGGTAACCACATTATCATTTTCAAAGATAGTAAGCTTTGTTCCATCAATCATTACGCGAAAATTCTTCCCTAATAATTCTACGCCCATACGATGATCCTTTTGGGTGAAGGAACAGTCTAAATGTCCAATAGCACCATTTTCAAATGTAAAATTGACGGAGCTCACGTCTGGAATATCAATATTCTCAATATCCTCTGATACTCTTAATGCCATATTGGCATAAACCTTTTTAAAATCTCCGTTTAAGTAACGAATAAGGTCCACAATATGCGTAGCCTGCTCTACCAATTGTCCCCCTGACTTTGACATCGTGCGGTACCAGGGTGTTTCCACAAAAGAAGATAGGTAATACCCGCGTACCATCGCTATTTCTTTACCTGCTAAATATTCTTTGGCCTTCTGCACAGTATCCAAGTATCGTAAGCAATAACCTGTAGCACAAATAACACCTGATTTCCGAATAACCTCCTGTTTCGCATACACCTCTTTCATATTTAGCCCGACAGGTTTCTCAACCATTAAATGAATTCCTTTTCTCACTATTTTTTGCTCCAAGTCTTTGTGGGCAAATGGTGGAACACAAAGGAAAACAACATCCAGCGTTTCTTTTTCTAACATATCATCCGCATCCGTATAAGCTCTTGCTCCTATTTCTTCAGCAGCCCTAACTGCATTTACTTCGGCAATATCGCAGACTGAAATAATATCTACACTTTTATGCTTTTTCAAAATCTTTAAATGAGTAGCTGCAACTCCTCCTATTCCAATAAACCCTGCTTTTAATTTCTTTATTTTCATCTCCTCCTATCAACCTGCATCAATAATTAATTCAATATGTTTGGCAGTATCGACTGCTAATGCTTTCGTATCCAGCTTATATGGAGATAATTCTGCAGTAAGCGGACCCTTATAACCTAATTCTTTTAATGCTTTGCTAACTGCCTGCCAGTTAACATCTCCAGCTAATAACGGAACAAATCCTGTAATATTTCCCACGCTTGTATTGAAATCTTTGACATGAACTTTACAGATGCGGCTGCCTAAGATTCGTATCCACTGCTCTGGATAACCAAACTGAAGAACATTTCCTATATCAAAATATACGCCAGCATATTCAGAATCTAATTCATCCACATAACGGGACATCTCTAGCGGAGAAAGTAAAAATTTATTCCACACATTTTCAATCCCTATATGTACCTGGTGCTTTTCTGCCAACGGCAACACCTTCCGCAGCTCCTTTTGGCTGCGTTGATAGCATTGATCATAAGTAACTTCCTCAGATACAATGCCTGGTACAACAAGTACTGTATCTACATCCATTGCAGCTGCTAATTCAATTTGCTTTTCAACGATGGCTCTACCCTGTGCTCTGACAGCCTCATCTGGTGAAGATAACGGAAACTGCCATAATAATGCTGTAGATATACTTTTAATTTCCAAATCATATGTTTCTATGAGACTTTTAATTTTTTTGGCATCATTTGACCTTGAGTCCACCGTTAAACCAATTCCACCTGAGGGATTCACATTTAATTCAACTGTTTCAAAACCAGCTTCTTTGCTATATTCCAGTACCTTCTCCAAACTAGTCCCTTCCGGATAACACCATTGATTAATACCCTTTAACATACGATTCCTCCTACAAATTTGTTTTTAATCCACGATTGTCATGTGTAAGCTTAAATTGAAATTTATCTTGAAGTAAAACAGAAGCAGCACCAACCATTTCAAATTCTTTTCCTAATGATGATGTGGTAATATCCACATCTTGATAAAGCGTTTTTAACGTTTTGTCTTTGATTTTTTGCTGTACAGCGTCTATCAATATTTGATTTTGGTTGGTAACATCTCCACCTAATATAATTACTTCCGGATTAAAGAGGTGAACTAAATTAACTACTCCCGCTGATAGGTATTCAGCAATTTCATCATTAATTTCAACAGCCAAGTTATCCCCAGTATTCACTGCCTCAACAAATTCAGACGGGGTAATAAACAGCTTGTCACTTGTTAAATAAGTTGTTAAAATAGTTTCTTTTCCTGCCTCAATCTCTTTCATTATTTTCTTCGATGTAGCTGGCCAGCTTATATAATTTTCGATGCATCCTTTATTTCCACAACTGCAAAGCTCACCATGATAATCAATACTGGTATGGCCAAATTCACCAGCTCCTCCACTTTCACCGCGGGACAGCATGTTGTTTACAATAACGCCGGAACCAACACCTTCGCCAATCGTTATATAAATGAGATTCTCCACCTCTTGAAAATGACCAAAATTCTTCTCAGCTAAAACGTATGCATTTGTATCATTATCAAGCCAAGTTGGCAGATTAAAATGCGCTTCAACCGAATCCCGCAGGTAAACATCCTCTAATAACAAAACTGGATTATAATGGACTACACCTTTTTTAGAATCAACAATTCCTTGAATAATCAGCGAAATACCAATACATTGTCTATCGTCCTGCTGTGCAGCGTAGAAATCCTCCAATAATTGAAGCAGATAATTTATTAAATCTGCACCTGTATAACCGTTAGTAGGATATACCTTTTTCATATTTATCTTTGCTTCCAAATTCATATCCGCAATTGTTATTTTAGAATAAGAAATAGATACACCGATTAAATAGTGGTTATCTGGTGAAAAGTTCAAAAGAATCGGCTTTCTCCCTCCACTGGACGTGCCTGTACCACCTTCTACTACATAGCCTTCATTGATTAGTTCCGTTACAGCAGATGTGACAGTCGTAGGGCTAAGATCATTTTTTTTAGCAATTTCACTTCTCGATATAGAGCCATATTTTCGAATTGTTTCTAAGATGATAGAACGGTTTAATTCTTGTATCAGCTTCAGGTCTCCAGTCCTCTTCATAGTTATTCACATTCCTATCTATATTGAAATAATCACTTTTATAAATTTGAATTCCCCCAAAATTCATCTAAGCTAAATGCTATTGTTTTATAAACCCTTAAGAATAAATTCACTTTAAATATATGAACAAACGTTACTTTTTCCAATGGAATTATTAAGTATAGAAACTATAGCATTTAATTGTAAGCGTTGTCAATTAATTTTTAGAATTTTTTAATTGATTAGTTTAAGGGATTAAAACTTCCACCAATATGCCCCCCGTAGCGATAATCAGTGTTTCCTCGCCTTTCTTTCTTCCACTCAACAAATACAAAAGTAATCATATTAGAATAACTACTTTATTCACTAACCCTAACCAATTACTATCCTTTCTTCTATCTACATTCCCTTTCTAAACGCCTTCAAAATTAATTTATAGTTTTGTGCAAATTCAAGAAAAAAGGAAATAATAATGCGAAAAACGGAGAAACTATGTACATACGTTTATGATTAAATCGATGTCGATAATAACAATATGAGGTGACAACATGAATAAAGCAAAAGTAATAAAAGAAATTCAAAAGATTTTAGATATTTCAAAGGTCGGCGTTCTATCTACTTCCCATAATCATGTGCCAAACAGCCGATATATGGTTTTTTACCATGATGAAGCGGTATTATACACCAAAACAGATGAGGATTCCCCAAAAGTAGAAGAAGTGGAAAGCAACCCGCAAGCCCATATTTTGCTGGGATATGAAGAAACAAAAAATAAAAGCTTCTTAGAAATCAAAGCCAAGGTCGAGGTTATTAATGATCAAGAAACCATTGACTGGTTATGGGAAACGCAGGATAAAGCGTACTTTGATTCTAAAAATGACCCTGATTTAACTGTTCTCAAACTCATCCCTGAACAAATTAAAATCATGAATAGTGATAACTTTGATACGCCTGAAATAATTAACATGGAAGATATTTAAGAGTTATCACATAGAAAAATCTCCCTTTAAACACACCAAAATCCGGACCCTCCTTCTCCCCATAGAGATTAGGATTGGTCCGGATTTATACTTAACTGCTTCGTTTATTTTGATTTACAGTTAACCCACAATACTTTTTGCTGATTCATCTTTTACAATTAAAAAGACTTTTCCTTCATCCATATCTTCTTCATATTCATGGGCATCTGCATCAGCAACTCCCAGTTCACGGAGTTTTTCTCTTAACTCGTCACCTGGTTTTTCAAAATCTCCTCCGATATCCTGCTTATTGTAATCAATACCTGATGCTTCTGTATTATTTACAATACGTGCAGTGCGATCATCATCATGAGAGAGGATGAAAATATTATTGGAGCTGATGTTATTATCCTTTAGCTTGTTCACATCTTTTTCTAACATTTCATCGTTTGTATAAGATTTTACGAATGTCATATCTTAACTACCTCCTATAAAATGCTACATTAGATGTCTTCCCGAATCACATAAAACTAATCACTTTTTTTGAAAAAATTTAAAGACTACTCACTTTCTAGTGACATTTCCGCTTCGGCAAAGGTTGTTTAATCAGCCGCAATGCTCTGGAAATACTTTTTACTATGTTATGATTCCCCCGGCCCTTCAACTGAATACCCAGTCTCTCCCATTGACTTTCACATCACGTTCACTGTTCCAATTAAAATATGATAGCCTTAAAATAATTAATAAATATTCAAAAAATAAACGCTATACAATCAATTACGCCTCCTATATAATTATAAAATATACGCTTCAGGGAACGGAGAACGAAGAAAGATTATCAGCAGGCGCACAAATGCTTACTTTTGATTAAAATCTGGTTGAAGTTATTATATTATCCTTCCATACCTATCCATATCAAATAACTCTCTTGATTCATGGAATCGAAAAAATAATGGATAAAGCTGATTCAAAAGCAAGGTTTTGTGCTGATAGATAAAGGTTATAAACAATTATAGAAAATGGAAAACCACATCTGTTCTCTACAAACAGCCAATGCACAAATAAAGCGTTTCAACCAAACATTTTTCATGTCATATTAGCTGAACTCTCTGGCAATTGTTTTTTCACCCCCTCTTAAAATGATGAATCTATGCGCTAACGATATTTGAAGAAATGGAATCCAGATAGAGCAGTGCAATGGACTAAAATGTATATTCACCACTCAATTGAAAGCGCTAATACAAAAAAAGGAGATGGAACATATGGAATATGGTTTTTTATCGCTGTTACCTCCGATACTCGCAATTATTATTGCCATCATCACAAAACAAACGATTATATCTTTATTTATCGGTGTCTGGCTCGGCGCAACCATAATCAATAGTTGGAATCCGCTTGTGGGTTTTACATATACCATCACAGACACCATGATTCCCTCTATCGCAGATCCGTGGAATGCCAGTCTGCTACTGCTTGTTACAACGACAGGAGGATTTGTTAATATCCTTCGCACTACCGGAGCTGCGCAGGCGTTTGCTGAAGCTGCTACGAAAAAAATCAATACCAGAAGGAAGGCTCAAAATTTTGTTTGGGGAAGTTCTTTTCTCTTCTCTTATACAGAACCAGTCCTAATACTCGGAGCAGTCACCCGGCCCATTACCGATAAAATAAAAATTTCGAGAGTAAAGCTGGCATACATACTCGATTCCATGGGAAGTCCGCTGGCTGCCATGTCCCCCATCAGCAGTTACGGCCCATTTATTACAGGATTAATCGCCACCCAATTAGCTGCACTAAGCTTGAGTGATAATCCATGGGGGTTGTTCATACAGATGATTCCTTATAATTTATATGGCGTTTTTGCGATGATTGGTGTGCTGTTCGTCATTAACTTAAATTTAGATATCGGGCCCATGTATCAAGCAGAGAAAAAAGCCATAGCGACCGGGAAATTGTATGGAGATCATGATAAATTGATGGTGGATGAAGACGAAGAAACAAAAAAGGGAAATAAAAGGAACGATGCAGATATATTTAGCTTTTTGATTCCGATGATACTGTTGCTGGGAACCATATTTTCAGTTATTTTCTGGACAGGCAATATTGGAGAAAATGGGTTTAGAGGCGCCTTTTTAAATGCGGATATTGTGCTTGGTATCATTAGCGGATTTATTTGCGGTTCTGCTGGCGGCATTATCTACGCAAGACTGCGTTATGGCAAATCATTAGTGAATTTATTTGAAGATTTCACCAATGGCCTTTTAAAATTAATGATTGTAACGTTAATTCTTATTATGGCATGGTCGATTGGTTCCATAGCCACTACGATGGGATTGGGAGAATATATTGCTCATATTACCGGCAGCTACCTGCCATCATTTATCGTCCCGGCAATTATCTTTCTGGTTGGGGCTTTCATTGCTTTCGCTACCGGAAGTTCTTGGGGAGTATTCTCTATTATGATGCCAATTGCCCTGCCAATGGCTGCTGCGATAGACATCAGCCTGCCAATAGCTATTGGCGCGGTTATTAGCGGCGGGCTATTCGGAGATCATTGTTCTCCCATATCAGATACAACCATCATGGCTTCAACGGGAGCAGCGGCAGACCATATTGAGCATGTAAAAACACAGTTACCTTATGCAATTATTATCGCAATCTCAGCTGCGATCGGGTTTCTTTCTGCAGGATTAACACAAAATGCCATTGTAAGCATGGTTATTACGGCAGCAGTATTATTATCCATTCTATATTTCTTAAATCGGAAAGCGAAAAAAGAGAATTTGAAAGTTTCCTTAGAGAAGACCTCCTAAGGCATAAAATAATTATACGATACAAGGAGTTGCTCACATGAAAGTCGATATTATCATTCACAATGGACACCTGATGACAATGGAAGGAAAAGGAGTCGGCTATATTGCGGACGGAGCAGTTGCCATAAAACATAATAAAATCGAAGCTGTCGGACAAACACAGGAAATTTTACGGGAGTATACCGCTGAAAGACATATTGATGCTGCAAACAAGTTAATTATGCCAGGCTTTATTGACGCGCATATCCATACAGGCATTGCTATCTTTAGAGGAGTCGCACAAGACATGTCGAACTGGATGCAGAAGGGGCTGTGGCCATTCCAAAAACATCTTCGTCCAGAGGAAAGTGTCATCGGTTCCATGGTGAATATTATTGAAGGGATAAAAGCAGGCACAACAACATTTTGTGACTATGACGGAAGAATGGATCTCATTGTAAACAACTATAAAAAAATTGGCGCCCGCGCCCGCGTCGCTGAGCTGGTCAACGAAATCCCGGATAACATCGGCGACCTTCCAGTAGGAGAATTATATACATTTGAATCGTCTATTGGGGAGACAAAACTAAATCGAAATCTAGAATTATATGAGAAACACCATGATACAGAAGACGGACGTATTACCGTTATCCTTGGTCCGCATGGTCCGGATATGATGAGCTTAGAATTGTTGAAGGAAGTAAAACATCATGCAGAGAAATTAGACACCAAGCTGCACATGCATGTAGCCCAGGGCGACCGGGAAATCAATCAAATGGAAAAACGTTATGGAAAAAGAAGTATTGAATTTCTGGATGAGCATGATTTCTTAAATGAGCGATTAATTGCGGTACATCTTACCGAGGCCACAGACGAAGAGACTGCATTTATAGCCAAAAGCGGTGCCAGTATGATTTACTGTGCCGGAAGCATTGGCATCATCGATGGAATGGTCCCGCCTGTACAAAATTTTCTAGATGCCGGAGGAACAGCATGCTTAGGTTCAGATCAAGCACCAGGAAACAACAGCAATAACATGTTCAACGAAATGAAATTGGCAGCCATATTGAACAAAGTAAAATATAAAAATCCGCAGGTCTTTCATGCCACGCAAGCACTTCGGATGGCTACTATTGAAGCTGCTAAAGTCATGGGCATTGATCATGAAGTGGGAAGTTTGCGCAGCGGGAAAAAAGCAGATATCATCTTAGTCGATTTAACTGCTCCTGCTTTTTATCCTGTTCTAACCAAGCCCATTCGTAATATTGTTCCCAACCTGGTTTATTCCGCAAGAGGAGACGAAGTAGATACAGCCATCATTGATGGGAAAGTGATTATGGAGAATAAACAGATCTTAACAATCAATGAAAAAGAGGAAATCTCGAAGGCGCAGCAAACAGCAGAGAATATCGCCTCCCGCGCAGAAGAAGATATACTTAAAGCGGACAGCGATATCTTACAAATGGTCAGAGATGGATTATTATAGTGAAAAAATAGAAACCAATGAAAAATCCGAACTTATCCGGGTTTTTCATTGGTTTCTTTTCATATCATCATTAAAGAATGGGCAGTCCGCCTCAGATAATATCTAACGGCATCTTCCGCTTCGGCGCAGGAAATTCTTTTTCAATCAGCTGCAGTTCTTCTTCAGAAAGCTTTATCGATGCGGCATCTATATTTTCCTGAATATGCTTTTTATCACTGGATTGCGGGATAGCCAGTACATCATCGTGACGGATTGTCCATGCCAGCATCACCTGAAATACGGTTGCATCATGATGCTTTGCTATCTTTTGCAGGACTTTGTTTGATGTGATTTTATCGCCCCTCGTATCCCCTTGCGCAGTTGGGGAATAGGCAATGGTTGGCAGCCCCTTTTCTCTCTGCATCGGCAGTAAATCATATTCAATCCCTCTGCTCGCTATATTATATAATACTTGATTCGCAGTACCATTTTCCCCGCCAGCAGCCTGCCACATTCCTTCTACGTCCCTTGTATCGAAATTAGAAACACCCCAGGCACGAATGCGCCCGTCCTTCACATACTTTTCAAGTGATTCAATTGTTTCTTCCAGCGGTGTACTGCTTTTCCAATGCAATAAATATAAATCCAGATAATCTGTACCTAGCCGTTTTAATGAATTCTCCAGGGAGCGCTCCAGATCCGGCTCCTGTGCATGAAACGGATAGAACTTGGAAATCAGGTAAATATCCTCCCTCTTTACATCTTGGATCGCCTCACCAATAAGGTTTTCTGAATTCCCTTCTCCGTACATTTCCGCCGTATCGATTACTTCAATGCCTTGTTCCAGTCCATATCTCAGCGCTTCTATTTCTTGCTTCCTTTTTTCTGGATAATCTCCCATATGCCAGGTTCCCATTCCAATTGGAAACAATTCTTTTTTTCCTAATTGAACCATTCAGCACCACCTCTTTTCGCTTTCGTTTATTTTTAATATTCCCTTATGAAAATGCAAATAAACGACGAAGCATCTTGCTTCCGCCGAGAGTTATCAGACTTACAGTTTTTTATACTATTCCTTATTAAAAATGTAACCATTCTATCTGTTAGATAATTAATTTGTGTTATAATAGTTGCATCAATAAGCTGGCTTCACATGGGGGTTATGGTAGCACTTGTCGTCCTGTCGGTAGTCTTTATTAGGAGACTTCCTAGGGAGGGAGGTGTTTGCCTATGGATTTAGAAAGCGTGTTAACGCTAATGATATCTTTTGGGATGTTAATAGCGTTCATCATGTCTGATAAAGACCATAAAAAATAATCCCTCATGCCTTGTCGTAGGAAAGTGAGGGATTATTTTTCCCGCTACCTAGCCCCTCTTGATGGGGTTCAGTCTATTGTGACCGTTTCATGTACCAGCATGGAACGGTCTTTTAATTATATGTCTTTCTACTGATAGTATACCCTATTTACATATTTAAAAACAAGTCATTTCTACCTGAATAACCTTATTACTATGGAAGCGAAATAAATTCAGTTCTTCGGGTTAAAATGAATCTATCGCTCAAAGTTAGACGTGATTATCCTTATATTTATCTTCCAACACCCAACGCTTCCTTCGCCATCTGCTCATATTCCTTCACACCAGAAACAATCGCAAACTCCGCAATCGCTACAGCATACGCAGCATCCAGCTCTATGATATGCTCCTTCATTCTTGGCCAGTAAATACCTCCAGCTTCTTTATAATAATGAAGAAGCTTCTCCAGCGCTTCTTCTCCAAATGCTTTATATTGGAACACAAAATCATTGGAAACATCCGTTACTTTCGCTTCTGTCCAGTCAATTAAACCAATAACCCGTGAATCGTTATCGATCATCATATGCCCGGCATGCATATCACCATGCATCAACCCTGTTTGTTTTGGCCATAATTCATCATTATTCAACCAGTCCTGCCAGCGGTTCCAAAGGGCATCAGCCACGCCAAAATGTTTCTTTACCTTTTCCATTCGTTCTTTCATAGAGGCCTTTGCTTCCTTTGCCGTTTGGACAGGAATTCCAGCTTTTTCTGCGTCTTTTACAGGAACTGTGTGTAAAGATGCTAAAACCGCTCCCTGGCTCTGATGAAAAGCTTCAGGTATGTTTTCAATATCCATTTCCCAGACATAGTTTTGAATTTCTGGATCAATCGTGCCTGCTGGAACCCCGCTCAGCTTTTTATAGGCGATTACATCCTCTTCATAAATGGACCAGACAGGAACCTGAAAGGATACATGCTGATGAACGAACGCTAACACTTTCCCTTCATCCACTGTTCTTCCCATCACATCGTCGCGTCTCGGTATTCTTAAGACCCATTCTGCTCCATCCGAATCCTCCGCAAAAGCAGCGTGAAAATCCAATCCGGATTCATTAAAGCGGATAGAATCCTCTTTCAAATCTAATCCATATTTATTAGCTAATTCTGATACCGTTTGTTTATCCAAATCTGCCACATCCTTCTTTTTATTCTGCTTTATACATGCTAATCAGTGAAGGATACTCTTAAGTCTAAAAAAAGCAGGGGCAGACAGATTCCACCCCTACGCTTACTTTTCACCGTATAGGGATTCTAAAAAAAGATAGACCAATCCTTCATCTGGGCACATATCGTGTCTCGAGTCTGAAGCGTCTGCATTAGCGATGCAAAGATTGGTTATCGATCAAAAGAATCCCTCCTCCCTATTAATTACATTTATCCTAGCATAACGATGGTTGATTCGCCACAACATGTTTTACGCCTACACGGCAAAAGCGAGCTGCCATAACTTCCATGGACAGCCCGCTTACCAATTAAATAATTTTATCAATCAAACCGTATTCTTTTGCCTCTTCTGCACTTAAGAAATAATCTCTTTCCGTATCCGTCTCCACCTTCTCCACAGGCTGGCCGGAATGCTCCGCAATAATATGATTCAATTTTTCCCGGAGCTTGATAATCCGCTTCGCTGAAATATCAATTTCGGTTGCTTGCCCGCGTGCTCCTCCAAGTGGCTGATGAAGCATGATTTCACTGTTTGGAAGTGCAAAACGTTTCCCTTTCGTTCCAGACAGCAATAGCAATGCCCCCATTGAAGCAGCTAAACCTGTGCAGATTGTACGAACATCCGGTTTTATAAACTGCATCGTATCAAAAATAGCAAAACCAGCAGAAGTAGAGCCTCCAGGACTGTTGATATACACAGAAATATCCTTTTCCGCATCCTCTGCAGCTAAAAATAACAGCTGTGCAACAATACTGTTTGCCATCTGGTCATTCACTTCATCACTGATCATAATAATCCGGTCCTTTAACAGTCTGGAAAAAATATCATAAGACCGCTCACCACGGCCTGACTGTTCAATAACATATGGAACTGTATTCATATACATCCTCCCTGTAAACGCGTGGATTATGGCAGTTTATGCTGCCATCGAGAGAGCGCAAGAAGAAGGGCGATATGTTTGATGACGCAATTTATGTGCCGAATAACCCGACATAAAGATTTCTGGAATCAGCTCCATTAATTTAGCCGGGTCATTTGCTTGGATAACGTAAACAACCACTTGAACAAAGCTTTCCGTCACATTCTCATAAGGAATTTCATCAACTGAAAACAAAGCTTCTTCCTCTTTCATGTTCTGTACCTGTTTTCTAGCCCTGTTCAACATCGCCTTTACTGCTGTATCAGACATACCACAGTTCTCAGCGATTTCATTGATTTGATACTGAAATACATCCTTCAACAAAAACACCATACATTGTTTCACTGTCATGAAAGAAAGCAGTTTTGTCACCAACGCCTCAATTTCCTCATAATGACTTTCTTGTTCTGGTTTCTCTTTCACGATATGCTCTATTTCAGCTGTCTTCCTTCGCTTTGTATCAATCCAGGCATGATAAGCTATTTTCTTCAGCAACGTAACATTCCAGGAACCCGGGTCTCCATAGCTTATCAGTGCTTTCTTCAAGCTTTCCTGCACTAATTCTTCACCGTCCCATTTGTTTTGAGACAGGAAAAAGCAGTAATGGGAAAGCTGGCGATACATCGTGTGAAAGATTATTTCTTCTTCATTTTGATTTGTGCTAGGCCTAGCGCACATGCCACTCACTCCTTTTACGCTTCTCAATAATATAAACGATTTCATACTGTAAAAAGATATGGGGATTTAAATTTTTTTCTTCTCTAACTAATCTTATTTTATATTTTTGTGATGAAATGTAAAACTTCATTCTATTTCCCATAAAAAAACCTTTGACATTCTTATCATATTGAGGTAAGTTACTAATACACGAACATTAAACAAAGAAAACAATTTAACATTCGTATTTTGATTAACCATATAAAGTTGGAAATATGGTCCAAAAGTTTCTACCAAACTACCGTAAATGGTTTGACTATGGAAAATCACAAATGATCAGTCGGATAAGAATTATCTTTTTCATCTAATAGGTAGCTGTTGCTGATAAAATAATATATGTTTTTCATTCTTTTTTCAGCATATGTAACGTAGCTTCTCGAGAAAACTGCCGAAGTGCGTGTCCTAACCTGTTTACGTTGGTCTTTTTTGTGTTTTTCATATGCCAAGCCGGAACGCTAGTAGAAGAAACTTACTAGCGTTTTTTTATTTGCACCGGCGCTGATTTGGCAGTACATCTAAGGAGGAAAACACACTATGGAAAAAGCACCTCAAAAAACAACAATCATAGGACATCTCAAGGAAAATTACCGGCTCTATGCGATTGCATTTGGTATTGTCCTTATTGCCGAACTTATCGGGACAATCCAATTTAATGTCGGTTCAGCATTAATCGTGCTTTATCCCATGTTATTCGCCATTATTATCAGTATTCTATTCGGAAAAGATGTACTCAAATTCCTTAAAAAGAAAGAAGCAAAAAAAGCATCGCAGCTCGTTCTTGTTGCCATCTCCCCATTCATGGCAAAAATCGGCGTTATGGCAGGTTCTAACCTTCCTGAGCTTGTTAACGTTGGCCCGGCACTCGTTTTTCAGGAATTCGGAACCATTGGAACGATGTTATTTGCTCTTCCGATTGCGCTGCTCCTTGGTCTTAAAAGAGAATCCATCGGCGCAACCAGCTCTACCAACCGCGATAAGGATTATGGGCTGATTTGCAGTAAGTATGGTGCAAACTCTCCCGAAGCCCGCGGCTCTCTTTCTATCTATATTATTGGATTTTTGATTGGTACAACCTATCTCGGTTTATTAGCAAGCATTGTTGCATCCTTTGATTTCTTCCACCCGTTAGCCCTGGCAATGGCGAGCGGTGTCGGCAGCGGTGTGATGATGGCCGCCGCCTCCAGTACGCTGGCGACCATTTATCCGGCCTATGCGGATCAAATCATCATGCTGGCCGGCATGAGCGATATGCTATCAGCAATTACCGGAATTTACTTTACACTGTTTATTTCATTGCCGCTTGTCAACAAAATGTATGGCTGGTTAGAGCCTAAAATTGGACGTCGAAATAAAAATCACAGCCCTAAAACATCTGTAGAAAGCAGGATTTCACAATGAATATGAGCATGAAAGACTGGACGATTTCCCTTTTATTCACATCCGTCCTGACAACGATTATTGCGAACTTTTTTCAAAATGATATTTCCATTTTAGAGTCCATTCCTGGTGTATTGATTTTATCCAGCATTGCATTTATCGGTATATTCATCGCCAAGCTCATTCCTTTAAAAATACCTGCCGTGGTGTATGTTGCTTTAACTGGTTTACTGTTAGCCAGCCCGATTTCACCGATTTCGGACCCGATTATTTACTATACCTCTTTAATTTCTTTTACAGCACCCATCACTGTTGTGGGTACACTGGCTGGAATTGGACTTGATTTTAAAGCATTTATGAGTCAAAGCTGGAAAATGGTCATTATCGCCGTATTTGTATTTACTGGAACTTTCCTGCTTCAAGCAGTCTTTGCACAGGTATTTTTAACCGTTACAAACGCTTTTTAATCTTAAAGAAAACTTAACAAACCTATTTACACTTATACTAACCTAACCATGTTGAGAAGGCTGTTCACACAGTCTTTTTCAACGTGTCCTAAAGGAGAAATAACAATGCATGCAGATATACTGATTAAAAACTGTTCTATGTTAACCCCAGATTTTGAAGTAATTCACGAGCAACATATCGTTATCAAGGATCAAAAGATTATTGCTATCGAAAAAGAACTTACACAAACCTATGATGCGAAAGAAACCATAGACGGAAAAGGTAAACTTGTCATGCCAGGTTTGATTGATGCACATACGCATACAAATCAACAGCTTCTGCGGGGCAGAATTTCAGATGAATATCCAATGATTTGGACACGTATCATGGTTCCATTTGAAAGTAACCTCCGGGAAGAAGATGTAGCAATCAGCGCAGAACTGAGCTGCTTAGAAATGCTGAAGGCTGGTACGACAGGCTTTGTTGATGCAGGCGGAAGCTATATGCACAAGGTGGCAGAAGCTGTGGAAGCCTCCGGATTACGCGGTGTGCTTACCTGCTCTACAATGGATACAGGCGCCGCCATTCCTGAATCGATGAAAACAACGATGGAACATAATATTCAAAGAAATACGGACCTGTTTGATGCTTATCATGGAAAAGCAGATGGACGAATCCACGTGTGGTACTCTTTACGATCGCTTATTACCTGTACACCTGAATTAATTCAGAAGGTCTATGAAACAGCAAATGCAGCCGGAACGGGCATGCAGACACATATGAATGAATATCCAAATGAAATCAGCTACTGCTTAGAAAACTTTCAAATGCGTCCATATGAATATTTAGAATCACTAGGCGTGCTGGACGAAAATTTCTTAGGCGCTCACAGTATCCTCTTATCCGAGAATGAGATGGAACTTATTCAGAAATACGATAGCAAGGTAGCTCACAGCCCTATCAGTAATGCAGGAAAAGGATTTACCAAGTCTCCAAGTCTTATGCAAAAGGGTGTAAGCATTGGCTTAGGAACAGACGGCTCTGCCCACTCCGGATTGAGCTTATTCGATCAAATGAAGGTTTTCAAATCCCTCATGCGCGCCTTTTGGGGCGTTCCGATTTTTGATCCCGTTGTGATGCCATCTAAAAATATTCTGGAGATGGCGACACTTGGCGGCGCAAAAGCCATGCTGCAGGAGGAACAGTTTGGAAGCATCGAAGTTGGCAAGAAGGCAGATATGATTTTAATCAATACCGATCAGCCGCATATCGAACCGACCCACCAGCTGACAAATACATTAATTGAATCTGCGAACAGCAATGACGTTGCAGATGTGATTGTAAATGGGCGTATTTTAATGAAAAATAGAGAAGTGCTTTCACTGGACGAAGAAAGAATTAAATATGAAAGTAAAAAAGCTATGGACGATCTCATCGTTCGTGCTAAAATTTAGATATTGTACCAAAGCATACGAGCGGTTTAACAGCGTCATGTTGAAGCGCTCTTCTCCTTGTTTGTATGAGGAGCTCCCTCCCACATTCAAGAAGATAAAGTTATTAGAGAGTTGAGGTCACTTCCATGTTAACGTTTTTTATTGTATTTATAGCAAATTTAATTATCGGCGTATTAGTAGGCCTCTCCGGCGTTTCCGGTTTCCTGCTGCCAATTATTTATGTCGGTTTGTTAGGTCTTCCCGTATATGACTCCCTGGCGCTCAGCTTTCTGGCATTTCTCATCGCAGGCGTTATCGGGGCCTATTCCTATTGGAAGCTGAAATATATGGATTTCAAATTAGCACTTTATTTGAGCATCGGCAGCCTCCCTGGGGCCTTCCTCGGTGTACAAATCAATGTACTTATTTCCGAAACGCTGGCGAAGCTGCTGCTTTACTTGTTTGTCTTATGCGCCGGCCTTTCCATTATCCTTAAGAAAAACAAAGCTGCCTCTGACAACGAAGCAGACGACAGCAAATCACTTATTTTACGGCAGCCGGTATGGGTTATACTGCTTGGGATTCTGACCGCAGCCATTTGCGCTTTAACAGGTGCAGGCGGTCCCATTTTAGTTGTACCATTGCTTGCTAGCCTTGGTGTAAATATCCGGACAGCAGTCGGCGTGGGGTTGTTAAACTCTGTTATCATCGCTCTTCCGTCTATATTTGGCTATTTTACGTATGCAAGCATCGACAATATGCATTTATTTATTATCTTTAGTCTGATTGGAACAACGATTGGTATCTTAGCCGGGTCCCGCCTTACCAACAAGGTTCCTGTGGACCAGTTAAAAATCTTTATTGCTGTGATTACCATTATTTCTTCTGTTTATATGCTTGGCAGTTTAGCATTTGGAGGCTGAAAAAGCGTACCTCGCGGAGGTTCGCTTTTTTTATATTTCAAAATAAAATTAGTCGGGTTGCTTGCAACACCAATAGGGCATTCCTTGTCTCTAAGGAGGCATAATCTCGGGGATACCTTACCAGAGAAGCCATGCAAGGGAAGAAATTAAAGAGATGATGTTTGGGGACTTTGATTGGGTAGAAGAAGGGACCTTTGGTGAGGGGGTCCCTTCTTCTATATATTTAAAGACGGGGAGACATTTCTTCTGTTTACTACTTTTATTATCTCTTATCCCAATTTCATTCTTTTCAAACCATGCATCACGCTACTATTCTCTTTTCCAAAATAATCATGCACATCCAGATAGTATTGGTAAAGTTCTTCATAAAGCTGCACGTTTTCTGGAATTGGCGTAAACACTTCTTCTTTTACTTTCGCCATTTTTTCAGCAGCTTCGAAAATGGTATCATAGCCGCCCTTCTCCCCTCCGGCTGCAACACTCGCATACATCGCCGCTCCAAGCGCAGTAGTTTGACTGGAATCTGGTATTTTAATTTCTCTATTGATTACATCCGCATAGATTTGCATTAGTAATCTATTTCTTTGCGGCAATCCGCCGCTTGCAAAAATTTCATTTACTTCAATACCGGCGTGAAGATACCCTTCAATAATTCTCTTTGTTCCAAAGGCAGTAGATTCCAATAAGGACCGGTATATTTCTTCTGGTTTGGTGGCTAGTGTCAAACCGACAATTATCCCAGATAAATGAGCATCAACCAAAACAGAACGATTTCCATTCCACCAATCCAAAGCTATCAGACCGGATTGTCCCGGCTTATACATTGACGCTTTTTCCTCCAATAATGCATGTACATTCGTTCCTTTTTCCTTTGCCTCTTGTAAAATATAGCTTGGAACTGCATGATCCACATACCAGGCAAATGAATCTCCTACAGCTACCTGCCCTGTCTCATAACTAACGTAACCTGGAATAATCCCGTCTTCTACAATCCCGCATACGCCTTCGATTTTCTCTTCTTTATCAGCAATCAACATATGACAAGTAGACGTACCCATTGCCATCACAAACTGTCCAGGATGCACCGCACCAACTGCAGCTACGCCGGCATGCGCATCAATAATTCCTACGGCAACAGAAGTTCCCGGGAGGAGACCGATTTTCTCTGCCATTCCTTCTGCCAGTGCTCCTGCTTTTCCCCCAATGGATTGAACTTTCCCCCGCATTTTTGTTTCTAAAACACCTTCCAATCTAGCATCTAACATGCTAAAAAAGGATGCTTCCGGAAAACCATTTTTCTTGCTCCAGAACCCTTTATAACCACAGGTATTACTGCTTCGCATTAGTTTTCCTGTTAATTTAGAAGTAATCCAATCGCATGCTTCCATAAATAAATCTGTTTTTTCATAGATTTCAGGAGCCTCTTTAACAATTTGCAATATTTTAGGAAACATCCATTCCGAAGAAATTTTTCCGCCATATAAGCTTAAGAAATCTTCATCTTGCTCTTTCGCAAGCTGTGTTATTTCATCTGCTTCTTTTTGCGCCGCATGATGCTTCCATAACTTCACCCAGCTATGCGGGTTACTTTCCCACTCCTGTTGAAAGCATAACGGCTCCCCTGCTTGATCTAATGGTAAGATAGTAGATGATGTAAAATCTATCCCTACCCCAATAATATCTCTTTTTTCAATCTGAGCCTTTTCAATTACTTGCGGTATAGATTGATAGAGCACATCTAAATAATCTCCAGGATGCTGCAATGCCCAGTCCGGCGGAAGCATTTTCCCATTTGGCAGACTTTCATCTAAAACACCATGTTTATAATGCGTAACATGTGTGGCAATCTCTTCTCCGTTCTGTACATCCACTAAGAGAACTCTGCCTGATTCTGTCCCAAAATCAACACCGATGGTATATTTTCGTGACAAGCCTTTCCCCTCCTTCATCGCTGCATTCGTAAGCTCAAAATGGTTTATCATTACTTATATAAAGGTCCATAAGTTTGACAAGCGCGATAATCGGCTCCCGTAAAGTCTCCACTCCCAAACGCACCCCAAACACTAGGGCGGAAAATACGACTTTCATCTACATTATGCATCGAAACCGGAATCCGAAGCATCGAAGCTAACGTAATGAAATCATCACCAATATGCCCATAACTTACCGCACAGTGATTGGAGCCCCAATTGTACATCACGGAATAAACATCCTTAAATGCGCCTTCTCCTGTCAGCTTCGGAACAAACCAGGTCGTCGGCCAGGTAGAATCTGTTCTTTTATCCAATGTATCATGCACATCTTGTTCCAGCTCTACACTATATCCTTCCGCAACTTGCAGAACAGGTCCAAGCCCATCAATGATATTGATTCGTGCAATTGTTACAGGCATGCCGCCTTTAGTTGTGTAATCCGTCGAAAAGCCCCCTCCTGGGAAGAAATCAACGGCTTGGCACCATTTTGTTGCATCCAGACATTTATTCACCTCTTCTTCTGAGATTTCCCAAAATGGTTTCATGGCAGGTGTACCATCTTTTTCTTGCTGTCCTGTTCCGTCCAAAGCTGCTGGTCCAGAGTTCAGCAAATGAATAATTCCATTTGATGCTGCTCCTGTTAATTCTTTTCCCGTTACACGTTTAACAGCTTCGGGACTCCAATAGGTGCGAACATCCGCAAATATTTGTGCTGCGTTTGTCAGCATATGCCCAAACAGCATCGTAATTCCATTTAATGTATCATTTTCCGTTGCCACCATAAATGGCTCTCTTATTCCATTCCAATCGAAGGACGAATTTAAAATTGCCTCCATAAAGTCACCAGTTGGCATAAAATCTGTCCATGCCCGCTGTCCTTGGAAACCGGCAGCGATCGCATTATGTCCTAACGCTGCTTCTCCATAGCCCTTTTCAGCTAGTTTTGGATTGCCAATCATAAGGTCTCTTGCAATAAGTGCCATTTTGACAACGGTTTTCCAATCCTTCTCTTTTTGTTCTTCCGTTCGCTGCGCCTCTGGTAAATTCGTATTTTCTCCTTCTTGACAATTTTCCCGTACCCACGTATAAGCTAACTCAAATTCTTCTTCATCATAGATTTCATTTTGTAGTCTTCTTATGATTTCACTCATATCTACGTATTCATTTCGCATTCCTAGATATTTCTGGAAAAAGTCTTCGATGACGACACTGCTTGCTATCCCCATTGATACCGAACCGATGGAAAGATATGATTTATCCCGAATCGTTGTGACTGCAAGTGCAGCTTTGGAAAACTGTAATAATTTCGTTTGTACATCTTCAGGAACGGAAGAATCACTCATCTCTTGTACATCTCGGCCATAAATGTTGAATACTGGCAAGCCCTTTTGATTATGCGCAGAAGACGCAGCCGCTAAATAGACAGCTCCCGGTCTTTCCGTACCATTAAATCCCCATATTGCTTTAATCGTATGAGGGTCTTGATCCATTGTCTCTGTTGGATAACACCAGGAGGGAGAGACAGTAATCGTTACAGCAACTCCCTCTTTCTTAAACTTTTCTTGTGCTTGGGCTGCTTCCACAACACCGCCAATGGTCGTATATGCAATGACACATTCTAGTGGAGAGCCATCTGGATAGCGTAACTGCTCCTTTAGCAGACTTGCCACACTTGTTGCCATTTTCATCGTAACCTCTTCTAAGGATTCTCGAATTCCTCCTTGCCGACCATCAATGACAGGACGAATCCCGATTTTAGGAAATTCTCCAACCCACCTTTTTCCGGTGTTTTTAGAAAGATTGTCTTTGTTTGTTAACATGTTCATTCCTCCCGTTTTATTATTTGTTTTGAATTTTAACTACATCAAGATAAATACCCATTTTGATTAAATTCGAATTTAACAGGATCTCCAACAACTTGAATTCCTTCTAATTGTTCTATTTCTGGTAATAATGCTCTTGAAACAAAAAACGTTTCTAACAATAATGTATTTTTAATTCGAACTACTTTTAATTTTTCTAAATTAGGTTGATTACTAGTTTGACAAGCTATTTCTAAGGCTTGTTGATCCGACTCAGCAACCAAAGGGATTTTTACACCTCTTAAATCCGTTGAGGTAATACAATTTAAGTACATGCTGGTAAAATCGATTTTCTGTAAGCATTTTTGCGTTGTAATATCTGCCAAACCAATTCCCGTTGCATTCCCATACGATTCAGCAGTAATATCACCTACAATAATTTTATTTATTTTAGGCTCTACAATCCCTACTTTTCTCCCTACAATATTTGTATCTAAACCTGATCCACTAATGTTTTTACCTATTTCATCAATATATAGAACATCCAAATCAGCAAACGGAAGAGAAGGCATAAACTCTTTTGCTTTTTTACACAATAAGGGCTCCCTTTCAGAAATCTCTTCTGCCGGTAATATCTCAACATCTACTACATCATGATAGGCATTTTCTAATATAGCTGCTCCTAAGACTATTGGAGTGTTTTCAATCAATAACTGTGCTGCTTCAGGAATCACTTCATGGAAATTATAGAAGCCCAGTTGATGCAATAACGAAGCTCCTTTATGTTTTCCGAGACCTATAGTAACCATTTTCGACAAGCCGCTTTCAACTGGACCATTAAAATCAGTATGTGCTTTAATCCTGTTTATCACAACGATCGCATCAGCTCTATAAGCATGTTTATCAAAATGCAAAGTAACATCTTTTTTATATTTACAAACTCCTACTGTTTCCATTGAAGAAACAACTGGCACACCCATTGTTCGTTCACATATTCCGAAGCTTTCAAGAACACGTGCCTGCCCTTCAGCTGTTGCACCACCATGGCTCCCCATTGCTGGAACAATGAATGGTTTTCCACCAACCTTTATTATTTCTTCAATCACAACCGATACAATCTTTTTTAGTTGAGCAATACCTCTGCTTCCAACAGCAATAGCCACAGAAGAACCTAATTTTACTTTTGATTGAATCAACTCTTCTTCAAATTGAGTTTGAATCCTTTCCTCTATATTCTCTAACTTATAGCTTTTAAATAATTGAGTAACTGGATACATTTCAGGCAATGCTACCTTTTTTACATTAAGTTGAGTTTCCAAATTATTAAACATTTGAGTCCTCCAAAATAGCATATTTTCTTAAGCGCTATATTTAAAAATGAAAAGACCGTAAGCACTTCTAATTATGTGTAGCACTGCTCCAGTCTTATTATTTCATTAAATTCCCTTTTCCCACTATTACCGAAGCTTCGTCTGAATGATTTGCTAAATAAATTTTTTTTACTCAGATTGTTGCTCAGAAAGAAAACTGTTGACTTCTTCTTTTGTTGGCATTCCTAACTGAGCTCCTCTCTTTAATACAGATAGCGCAGCAGCAGCATTACTAAATCGACATGCCTCTTCAATATTATTAGTCTTAGTCATCATATAAGTGAATGCACTATTAAAGGTGTCACCTGCACCTGTTGTATCGATTGGCTTAACTGTAAATGCAGATACTATTTGCGGCTTTTCATTCTCAAAAAAAACAGCTCCAACTTCTCCTTTAGTTATAATTAATTTAGATTGATAGTCATTTTCAAAAGATCTTTTATATCCTTTAATGAGTTCATATTCATGTTGATTTGGAGTTAAATATGTTACTTTATCTAAAAGAGAATCTGACAGTTTTTCAAATGGAGCTGGATTTAACACGATTGGAATACCATGCTTCTCACAAATCATAGCCGCTTCTTCAACGGTACTTATCGGAACCTCAAATTGTGTTAATACAATATCGCTTTGTTTAATAATTTTCTCATATTCACGAATATAAGCTGGCGTAACCTTTTCATTGGCTCCAGAGACAACTGCAATACTATTGTCATTTTCAGCTATCGTAATCACTGCTACACCAGTAGAAATTCCCGCTGTTACTCCTACTGCTTCCACCTGAACATTTTCTTTCTCCAGATTGCTTTTCAATTCATGCCCAAAAGCATCATCGCCTACCATGCCAATCATATTTACAGTTGCTCCTAATCTGGCTAAGGCTATCGCTTGATTCGCCCCTTTACCTCCAGGCAGGGTATCAAATGATTCCCCTTTAACCGTTTCACCACGATTCGGTTTTCTGTCAACCGAAACAACTAAATCCATATTAATACTTCCAATTACAGTAATAATTGGTTCTTGTCTCACGCTACTCACTCCTCATATCTATTCTTTAATGAGCCTCAATAAGTATATTAATTTAATAGATTATCAGGTGTTGTCTCTTGAAAAACACTTATAATAGCTTGAGCCGTCATTAAGCCTACGGAATGATATACTTCATAAGATTCTGCAGCTGTGTGTGGCGTAGTGATAATATTATCGAAATGAAACAGTGGATTATCACGAGTGATTGGTTCTTTTTCATAAACATCAATTGCTGCAGCCCCTAATTTTCCTGTTTCCAGTGCTTCATACAACGCTTTTTCATCTACAAGGGCACCCCGAGATGTATTAACAAAATAGGAACCTTGCTTCATTTGATTGAATCTTTCCTTATTCATAAAATGTTGTGTCTCTGGCAAGTTCGGAAGATGCATACTAACAATATCACTGGCTTGTAATATTTCCTCATATGAAGTAAAGTGAACATCATATCTAGCAGCAATCTCTTTATTAGGGAACTTATCATAGGCCAATAATTCCGCATCAAAGCCATATAATTTTTTTGCTACACTTTGCGCAATGTTTCCAAACCCTAGTAAACCAACTTTTTTACCTTTTAATTCTGTACCTACAAAACGCTCCCAATGCCCTTGTCTGGTCGAGGCGTGTAAATTTACAGTATTACGTAAACTACTTAAAATAAGATTTACCGTTAATTCCGCAACCGCATTCGAGTTAAGTCTCGGTGCATTCGTAACCTGAATTCCATACTCTTTTGCCTGGTCCAAATTGATATTATCAACACCTACTCCAAACCTTGAAATAACTTTCAAGTTAGGCGCAAACTTAAATATAGACTCGTCCCATGTATCAACTCCTGCCACAACTGCATCGATATCACCAATAATTTCTTTTAACTCACCAAATTTCATCGGTCTGTCATGCGGGTTTTCAATAATTTCAAAATTATTTTTTTCTAATAATTGTTTGGCTTCTGCACACAATTGAGAATAATTGGTAGCAGTAACTAAAACTTTTTTTTGCTGACTCATCTTAATTTCCTCCAAATTCATTTTCAGGGTAGAAATACGTTAATCTGAGGCAAGAATGTAACAACCATTAAAGCTAACACCATTAATACGAACATTGGAGCGGCAGCTTTACTCACCTCCCATATTGAAAGCCTAGAGATACCTACTCCTACAAATAATGTTCCGCCAATTGGAGGGGTTATCAAAGCGATAGCTAAATTCACAACCATGATAATGCCAAAATGAACTGGATCTACTCCAATCTCTACAGCAACTGGTAAAAGGATAGGCGTCAATATAATGATGGAAGCAATAACATCCATGAATGTGCCTATAAATAATAGAAATAAATTAATGATTATTAAAAGGATAATAGGATTATCAGAAATACTAGTAATCGCATTTGCCACCATAGTTGGAATACTTTCTATCGATAATATCCTTCCGAAAAATGTCGCTGTTCCCGTAATGATTAAAATAATCGCTGTTGTTAACGCTGAATTGCTGAATACACTAAATAAGTCTTTAAGTTTCAACTCTTTATATACGAAAACGCCAACAATTAAACCATAAACGGTTGCTACAACTGCAGCCTCAGTCGGTGTAAAAATCCCGCCATAGATACCACCAAGAATAATAACCGGCATTGCTAATGACCAAGAAGCACCAATGAATTCCTTACCAACATATTTCCAAGAAAACTTTTGGTTATCTTTCTGATATCCGTGTATTTTCGCGTAAAAATAACTATAAAATATAAGTAAAGCTCCTACTAACAAACCTGGAATAATACCAGATAAGAATAAACTTCCAATAGAAGCAGATGCCGAAATCCCATAAATAACCATGGGTATACTTGGCGGTATGATAACGCCTATTGTACCTGCACAAACAATCAATGCAGTTGCAAATTTTTTATCATAACCTTGTTGAACCATTAACGGAATAACCATACCGCCAATTGCCGCTACGGTTGCAGGACCAGAACCAGAAATAGCTGCAAAAAATATACAGGTTATAACAGTTGCTATAGCCAGCCCACCTGTGATGTTTCCGACAAAAATTTTCGCGAAACCAAATAAGCGTTTTGAAATACCGCCTCGTCCCATGACTTCTCCAGCAAGAATGTAAAACGGAATAGCCATTAAGGGAAAGGAATCGGCAGATGTGACTAATCCTTGCACTAAATATTCTGGTGAAACTGCTCCACTGTAAAAAATAGTTACCAGACAAGCCAAGCCCAGAGCAAAACCGATTGGAACTCTCACAATCATAAATAATATAAATGAGCCAAACAAAATTAATGTCATCACAAGCTGCTCCCCCCTTCTATGTCCTCTTCTTTTAGTTTGAGTGTCCCCCAATTTTTTATAATATAAAAAGTATTTTGTAATAACCTTATTAAAGTTAAAACCATTCCTATAGGTACGGATAGATACACATATACCATGTCAATGCGCATCGCAGCACTAGTTTGCCCATAAGTCATTAATTGTTCAATTAAAAAATAACTATAGTAAATCACAAATAATGCAAAGATACCCACTAAAATATTGGAAATTAATAAGAATATCTTCTTAACTAAATCTGGAACTAAATCATATACAATATCCAAAGTAATATGTCTAGATTTTTTTACAGCATAGGCAATTCCAATATAAATAAGCCATATAAAACAATACCTTGCAAGTTCTTCCGACCATGCTAGCGAATTGTTCAAAAAATATCGCATAAACATTTGTAAACTAATTGCAGATAGAGATATAACTAGAAGCATAACTACAATCCACTCTTCTATATGTTCATTCAATTTTCGTATGATGTTCATATTAATACCTCCTAGAGGTCCTTAAAATTATAATCGTTTATAATATCCCACTTGCTCAGAATAATTTTCTAAACAAATTCTGCTATTGAAAACAAGTGCATGTTTAAAAATAAGCTGGTGTTTTTCTTATATTAATAACTTCTAAAGTCGGTTTTTCGTCCTGAGCTAGTTGGGATAATTATTTCACAGTTTAAATAACGTTTCTGTATTAATCTTTTACTTACGAGTATTAAGGAACGTTTCTACAACATCTTCGCCAATTTCATCTTTAAACATTTCATAAACAGGCTCCGTCAGCTCCTGCATTTCTTGCAGTTGTTCATCAGAAAATTCATATATCTCCATTCCTTCATCAATTAATGCTTCTTTTGCCTCGATTTCTTCTTCTTGTGCCAATTCACGGTTATATTCAGTAGCTGCAACAATTGCATCAGAAATAACTTCTTGCAGATCACTTGGTAATTCGTCATAGAAATCTTTATTTGTAATCATTACATTGGGAGCATAAACGTGTTTTGTTTCTGTTAGGTAGTTTTGAACTTCAAAGAATTTATTAGCATAAATTAAACCATATGGATTTTCCTGCCCATCTATTGTTCCTTGTTGTAAAGCCGTATATAATTCACCTAATGCCATTGGTGTTGGGTTGGCACCCAGTAATTTCCATGCTTCGATGTGTGTTTGATTTTCCATTGTTCTTAAAGATAAACCTTGTATATCTTCAATTGATTCAACAGGTTGTACATTGTTTGTCAGGTTTCTGAATCCGTTTTCAAAATAACCCAATCCCTTAAAACCATGTTCTTCTAAGTTATCCAAAATCATTTGTCCAGGTTCTCCATCTAAAGCTTCATATGCTGTCTCGCGGTCAGTAAACAAATATGGCATATCCAGAATAACAACTGAACTATCAAAACCGCCTAATGCTGCCGGTGAAGGTCCAGCTAAATGAACTTGTCCCATCTGCATTGCCTCGATAATTTCCCTGTCTTCTCCTAATTCTCCTGCAACATTCAATTCAACTTGTAATCTGCCATCAGACTTTTCTTCAAGTTCCTCTTTTAAAAAATTATATGTTTTTGTGAGTGAATGGTCAGGACCAACTGAGCCACCGGCAATTCTAAATGTTATTGGATCGTCTTCACTATTTGCTGATTCACTATTTGCATTTGATGAATCATTATTTCCACACGCAGCAATAATTGATAATAATAAGATTAATGTCACTCCTAATAATAGTTTTTTCACAATTAAAACCTCTTTTCTTTTATTTTTTAACTATTGACACTTAATTCTTTATCTAAATCCTGTAAAGCTGCTTTTAATTTCTCAATTTCATCTAACTCTATATCTAGATGTGGCTTTTTCATTACTCCAACATCCAAACCTCGTATTTTTAATGCTTCTTTAAAGTAAGACATATTACTTCCATTTTTTAGTATATTACAATATTTAGTAGCTATCTCCTGATATTTTCTAGCTTTTTCCATATCCCCTTCTTGATATGCATTATAAATGGCTACAAAGGGTTCAGGATAAACTCCAGAAACACCTGATACTGTACCAGTACAGCCTAATGCTAAAGCAGGTAAAAATAGATGATCTGGTCCGAATACAACATCAAAATTATCATTATTAACGTTTAAATATTGACTTGTTAAAGTAAAATCAGGATAACTAAACTTAATACCAATAATATTTTTACACTGAGCAACAATCCTTCTTGTTACTTCGATTCCCAGTTCATTGGATGCACATTGCGGAATACTGTATAAATAAATAGGAAAATTTTCTGGCAAACTATTAGCAATACGCACATAAAAATTCTCCATTTCTCTATCATTCACACCGAAATAAATAGGTGTAACAACCCCAATACCATCAGCACCAATCTCGTGTGCATGCCATGCTAGTTCCAAAATGTTTTCAACATGAACATCACCTACATGAATATACACAGTTACTCTATTATTAGCTGTTTTAACGACCGTTTCAGCGATTGCTTTTCTCTCTTCAACGGTTAATTTAATCATTTCCCCAGTTGTCCCTAACGGGTATAAACAATGTACACCTTTTTCAATTAGATATTCTGTTAATTGAGCTACTTTCTCTAGATTAACTCTCCCATTTTCATCAAATGGAGTTACCATTGCTGTTGTTACACCATATAATTTTTTCATTTACAATCTCCTTCTATTCCCATTATTCTTAAAGCGCTTTCTATTTATCTTGTAGTAAAATCACCTCCTTAAATTATTTAGCATTTTTGCTAAAACGTTTTAGCAAAAGGTAAAAAAATAATTGCTAAAACGTTATAGCTAGTAAAAAGGTAGTCAGTTATTAACTGACTTATAGATTAACAGCTTTGCCGTTCAATAATCTCTGTTTTAAATTGCAAAGAAACAGGAGATTCAATTTGATGATTTATGGTATCCATGAGCTGATGAACACAAGCTATCGCCATTTCTTCTACAGGTAGATGAACTGTCGTTAATGAAGGATATGTATAAGGTGCTTGTTCATTATTATCATGTCCAATAATTTCTATATCCTCTGGAACACGTAACCCAAACTCGTTACAAGCAGACAAAGCGCCTATTGCCATAGGGTCACTTAAGAAGAAAAGAGCAGTCGGCAATTCACCTGATTGTTTTATTAATTCTCGCATCGTTTTATAGCCGCCATCTTCGGAAAAATCTCCTGACAACGTATGCGTGTTCTTTAAGTTATATTCTGTTATACCGTTTAAAAAACCTTCTTGGCGCAACTCAATAGCTTGTGAAGAAATATTAGGAATAACAATACCTACTTCTTTATGGCCTTTATCAGCTAGATAGCTTGCTACCATATTTCCTGTCAGCTTTCCGTCAACTGTAACAGAACTATACTTTTTAGTTTCACGTAAATATACCACCAGAGGAACCTTCAGTTTATTATTTTCTAGAAAATCCATATCCTCATTCGAAGCATTTGTTATAATAGCTCCATTAAACCTTGTACCTGTATATAAGCTGTCTACTTCATGCAGTTTTCCATTTTCATAAGGTTGAATTAAAAGTTCAAATAATCCATCTCTGTATAAAGATAAGTTCTGTATCCCTTGTAAAAAACGACTGACTAAAGAAGCTCTGGCATCTAAGGTCCACAAGAGAGTAATTATTGGTATGTTTTTCTCACCCTCGTTCCTAAGTCTTCTTGCTGATATACTTGGAAGATACCCCATCTCTCTTGCTACCTCTAATACTCTTTTTTGCGTGGAAGCTGAGATTCTCATTTTATCTGCTTTTCCATTTAAGATAAAAGAGACAGTTCCTGATGAAACTCCTGCTTTTTCCGCGATTTCTCGAATTGTAGCCATTCTTGTCTCCCTAAATTACTTAATGTTTGCTAAAACGTTATAGCATGTTATTATAATAGAACGTTTTCATTTGTTTGTCAATGAGTTATTTTTAATTTTATTTAGAGCACATAACTATATAAGTTGAATTAATAAATCTATCTTTTGTGCGTAACATAATAAATCATTTATTTTATGATTAAACACTATCGCTATCGGAAAAATAATACGCAGACTCCTATGGAAAAATGTAATTGTCTTCGTGGAGACAATCAATCGCTGTCTTAGTAAGAAGGCGCTCGTAGAAAAAGGGAACTTTTTCGAGGAGACTGAGCTCAAGCTTATGAAAAGCATATTGTTTTTCTGGAGCGAATGCTAGATGACAAAACCTCTATTTCAACTTATATAGCAATGTAATAATAATCTATTTGACAAACTGTTCATAAACTTTTCCTGCTTGAAAAAGAATATCCTCTCTATAATAGCCCGCAATCATCTGAAATCCCACTGACAAACCATCTTCTTTCATTCCAGACGGCAGCGTCAATGCAGGATGTCCCGTAAAATTAAACGGCGAAGTATACCGAACCATAAAATCTCCAATGTTTTCATCTTCCCCCCCTTTAAACACTATTTCTTCATCAATATACGGAGGTAAAATTGGCATTGTCGGGGTTATCATAATATCAACTTCCTTTAGAACGCTCTCCATTTTTCTCTTCCATTCTTTCCTTGTCTTTAGGGCATTTAGATAGTCGATTGCAAGAATCTCATTTCCTCTTTTAAAAGTTTGTATCAGCTCTTCACTGTACTGATCTTTATAAATTTTATATTTATCATTATGTATAACCGTCATTTCCGAGGTTCCTATTGTTCTGGACAACCTTACCATATCATCATTCAGAAAGGATACATCAACCTTTTTAATCTGTGCTCCCAACTGTTTCAAATTCTTTATGACCAATTCTATCATGGAATCCGTAAATCTATCATTATATTCATTAAAATAAACGTTAGGAAGCCCAATTTTTATATTTTTTAGTCCGTTTTCATAATCAAATGGGCGGTATTTTGTATCAATCGTATTTTCTATTAGGTATTTTGCATCTTCTATATTGTTCGCAATGGCTCCAATATGATCTAATGTCCAAGAAAGAGCTGTAACACCCTTCATTGCTATTAAACCAGAGGTAGGTTTGATTCCTACAACTCCACAACATGCTGCTGGTATCCGTACTGAACCAGAGGTATCTGTCCCAATAGATCCAACACATAAACCTGCAGCTACCGATACAGCAGACCCGCTGCTGGATCCCCCTGCAATTCTTTTTTTATTTAAAGGATTAAGCACATCCCCAAAGTGTTTATTTTTAGAAGTGACATCTGCTGCATATTCAGACATGTTATTTTTCCCTAATGTAATACAACCCGTCGCTTCCAATGTATCTACTATCTCAGCATTGCTTTTAGCAATATTTGTAGCGTCAATTTTTGAGCCATTTGTTGTAGGAAACTCCAAAATATCGATTGCGTCTTTAAATGAAATAGGAATACCGTACAAACGCATTTTTTCCTTATTTGCCTGAAGAGCTTCTATTTTATTAGCCTGTTCAAGCGCTCTTTCTTCCATTAGAGTAATATAAGAATGAAGGTTTGAATCCTTTTCTTTAATTTTTTGTATGTATTCCTTGATAACTTCAACAGGAGTATATTTACGCTTTTGATATCCATCTAACAGGTCGTTTATCGTAAATCCCATAGAAAATCCCTCTTTTCCGAAACACAAATATTTTACATTATTAATCGTTCATTTGTATCTCCCATAAAACAAGAAAAAGCACATCTCCTAATTATTAATTACTTTTGTAAATGAAGTTAGAAACATTCGCTTTAAGTGGAGATGTACTTCCCATTTAATATATTCACTTAGTTTTTAGAATTGGATGCTACTTCTTTCAAAGCTTCCATTATTACCTTATTTATCACAACAGCAACATAGCTGGCGCCTTGATCAAAAGCTTTTGCTGCTGAAGTCGAGTCAGATGCTACCAATCCCATTTTTATATCATGTCGTTTTGCTTTTTCAAACATACTCGATATGACGTTCTGTACCTCTGGATGATTAGGATTGTCATAGCCTAAATTTACAGCTAAATCTGTTGAACCTATAAAAGCTACATCAATTTCATTTATAGTGATGATTTCTTCAAAGTTTTCTACAGCTTCTTTTGTTTCAATGTGTACAGAAATAAGATTATTCTTGTTTGCCTGATCTAAATAATCCCTTCCATTCAGTACTCCATATTGCGCTGCTGGAATTGAATAGGCAACGCCACGCATTCCAATTGGCGGGTATTTCGCTTTAGAAACAACTTCTTTCGCCTGGTCCGAATTACTAATCATCGGCACTTGGATACCTTCTGCACCATTATCCAAAGCTTTTTGTATAGATGATGGGTCATAGGAGGTACGTACAACCGGTGACATATTGGCTTGTTTTGCAGTTCGTATCATCTCTGTAATTTCGGATTGACTGAATGCTCCATGTTCATTATCAATAACAACAAAGTCATATCCATTAAATCCAAGCATTTCAACAAGTGAAGGATTATATGAATTTACAAATCCACCTAATGCTTTTTCATTATTAAAAATTTTTTCTTTCACGTTTTTTGTCATACAGTTCAAATACTCCCTTTAAGCTAATTTTTCAGTAACCAAACTTTTAATTTACGAGAAACTTCCAACGGATTATCTAAGCTGCTGAGGTGTCCCGCATTTTTAATCACCATCAAATCAGAGTTTGGAATTTGCTGGACTATCTCATTACTCATTGCAACGGGGCAGACACTGTCCTCTTCTCCAACCATTACGCTTACGAAGCATGAGATTGTTGGCAATACTTCAAATGCATCAGGTCGATACATCAATGCGGTCATTTGTCTTTCCATTGCCTCTGCTCCAACTTCTTCAGCCATATCAATTACCTTCTGAACAAGCGATGTATCCTGGTTAGCTCGCCGTATTAAACCCGGCATTAAGTAGTCCTTTGTTATACTTGTAAAATTACCTTCTTTACTAATTTGTATAAATTTAAGCCAAGTTTCAATTTGAACATCTGTTGGAGACCTGGGATTGGTATCAAGTAAAGCCAGCCGCATGACACGCTCTGGTGCTTGTCTCATAATTTCAATTGCAACCATTCCGCCCAGTGATAAGCCTGCAAGTGCAAAGCGTTCAGGTGCTTTATCCAACACATTAGATGCCATACCTTCAATTGTATTATTTTGTGTTAAATCTCCAACTGTAATAGATGCTATATCTGCTAAATACGACATCTGATGCTCCCATAATGTTTCATTACAAAGTGTTCCGGGAAGTAATAGAAGCGGAATTTTATTGTTTCGTTCTAAATAATCCTCTTGTTTCAAGGATATGTCCCCCTCTATAAAAATTTTTTGATTGTATCTGCCTGACCGGCACAGATAAAAGCTACGGCCGGCAGGTCAGGCAGACATCCATCCAAAACTAGAAGTTGTGCTTTCGTTTACTTCTGGCCCATTTTCAACTTTTTTGCCATTTCTTTTTCAAGCTGGCTAAAGTTTTCTGGTGGTATCATTTTACCCTTATCGTCTACACGGAAATTATATTCTTCCCCTTTTTTCACTACCTTTGGATCCCAGATTGGATCGGGACGGTCGAAAACTTCATGTTGTTCCAATATAGAAAATAACCACGAATCTTCCTCTGCAATATTCTCAAAACCTCTATACATGTAAGGAGGTAAAGAAATCATATCCCATGGTTTTAAAATCGTTTCTCCTTCAATCTCATCTGCGCTGTTCCCCCAATAAAAGCGCCATTCTCCTGTTAATACAAAAAATGTTTCGATATATTCGTGCGTATGATAAGCTGGTCCATTTCCTTTAGGCGCCTTTACCATACCAATTTGAAAGCCGTGCGGCTCAGTAATGACTGGATTATAATTCTCATTTTCACTTGCGGTGTCACCAATCAAAGCATAATTAAGCCGGTTATGCCCTGGAATAATACTATCAATAAACATTAGCGGAATGGCTTTATCCTTTATTTCATCAAAACGTACAACCCAATCCCTTTCGATAATTTCTTTTGTGAAATTTGTTTTTTCTGAATTCATTTATTTTTCCTCCTTGATATCTGTATAATGAAATGAATTATTTCTCTTCCATACAAATTTAATTTGATTTTCTTTTAAATGCGGATAAATGATGTCCTTCTAGTCCTTCTATTTCAGACTGTCTACTTGAATGTGTCGCTAAATAATCAACTCCTGCTCCGGTTATTTCTTGGAAAGTAGCTACTTTCACATAACTGCCTACCCATAAACCACCTGTGTATCGCCCCCCTCTATTAGTGGGTAATGTATGGTTTGTCCCCGAAACTTTATCAGAGAATACAACAGAACTATTCGCACCGATAAACAAAGAACCATAATTATATATTTGATCTATAATATCTTTACTATTTTTCAAATGTAAATGGAGGTGTTCTCCTGCAATTTTATTACACACACTGATTCCTTCCTCGACCGATTCCACCACAATAATTTCTCCCAATCGCTCCCACGATTCGTGTGCGGGAGAATTTTCGTTAAATTTCTCTAAAAGCAGGTTTACTTCTTCCAGCGTTTTGTCAGCCATTTTTTTTGAGGTGCTGATTAAAATAGCCCTCGCATTAGGATCATGCTCAGCTTGCGCCAATAAATCAGCAGCCACTAGTTTCGGGTTGGTGGACTCATCAGCAAAAACTACTACTTCACTAGGACCTGCAACCAAGTCTATTCCCACTTCTCCAAACACCTGTCTCTTTGCTTCAGCTACAAACCGGTTTCCAGGCCCAGATATCACATCAACCTGTGGCACAGTTTCCGTACCATATGCCATCGCTCCTATAGCTTGAGCGCCACCAATTGCATAGATATCACTAACTCCGGATTTCTTTAACCCATATATAACTGCTGGATGAATACTGCCTTTATAGTTAGCTGGGCTACAAGCAATTATCTTCTTTACTCCGGCAACTTTAGCAGGAGCAGCAACCATTGGCCCGCTTGAAAGTAGTGGATAGCGCCCTCCTGGCACGTAGGTTCCTACTGTTTCCACTGGGATTACTTTGTGCCCCAAACGAATTCCATCTCCAAATTCCTTGTCCATTGGTAGTAGGCAATCCAACTGTGCTTGAGCAAATTCAGAAACGCGCTTTACGACATTGTCTATTAAATGTTTTTCTTCATCCGTTAATTCTCTAATTGCAATTTCTATTTCTTCTTCACTCAGACGAATCGAAGTCCTTTCCGACTTACCAAACTTTTTCTCATATTCCTTTACTGCTTCGTCACCATGTGATCGGATGTTCTTTAATATATCTTTTACAGTTTGTTCCGTTTCCTCTGATGTTTCTGCTTTTTCATAAGACGATTTTTTAATGAATTCCAAAACAATTCCCCTTTCAATCTTTTTAAGACAACATATGTTAGCCACACAGCAACTTATTTAATTGCTCCTGCACTCATTCCTTTTACAAATTGTTTACGCACAATAAGCATAAAGATAATAGTAGGGATAACGTAAATTACCCCAGCTGCAGCCATCTCATTCCAAATAACTCCATTTTCTCCAACAAAATAGGACAGAGCTACAGGAAGTGTAACTGCTTCCTGGCTTGTAAGAATTAGAGCAAACATAAACTCATTCCATACAACAACAAAACAGAATACAGTTGCTGTTATAATTCCTGGCTTAGCCATTGGCAAAACAATATTCCATATAATCCTTAATCTGCTTGCACCATCGATTGCTCCTGCTTCTTCCATATCTTTTGGAATACTATCCATAAAACCTTTAATCAGCCATATTGCATATGGGATGGTGTGCCCTAAATTGACAATGATAAGTGCCACAGTTGTATCCAATAGTCCCCAATTTCTAAATGCTGAAAAGAACGGAATAACGTTAACAATTAATGGAATAAACTGAGTTGCTAAGATGGCAAACATAAGCAGCGTTTTACCTGGTATTCTGTATCTTGATATACTGTATGCTGCTAAAATACTCACTGGTACGGTTATAATAAGCGTGAAAAATACGACGATTAAACTATTCATATAATAGTTTTCAAAATTATATGCTGAACTGAATAATCTACGGAAATTATCTAGTGTCGGCTCAAAAATAATACTAATGGAATAAACGTCTTCCCCGGATTTAAAGGCAGTTAATAAAATCCATAAAATTGGGAAAAAGAGAAAAATAACAACTAATAATACACCAATTAATTCTAGAACAGAATAAATAGTTTTTTTGCGTTTTATTGTATTCATTAGTTCCAATCATCTCCTTTCACCAATTTCCTCATGTAGATCAGCACAAATGCTACTGTTATAATAGCCAAGATATACCCTAGAGCTGCCCCGTATCCCATATCAAAATATCTAAAGGACGTGTTATATACCAAGAAGTTTAAAACTTCCGTTGAATTTCCTGGCCCTCCGCTAGTCAACGTAACTATCGGATCAAATTGTTTTAATGCAAACATCGTCATTAATATTGTTGCAATAAGAACAATTGGTTGAATCATCGGCAAGGTGATGCGAAAAAAAGTTTGAAAACCATTAGCACCGTCCATTTTTGCCGCTTCATATACTTCTTTTGGTAACCCCATTATTCCGCTTATAAACATTAAGGACATAAACGGAAGCCAGATCCATACTGCTATAGAAATAAGCGCAATCATTGCTGTTACAGCATTTCCCAACCAAACAACATCGGATAACGGAGGGATAAAGAAACCAATTATCGCTGCGAACACACCATAATCAGGATTTAACATAAACCTCCAGGAATAACCTACGAGAGCAGGGCTTAATGCAAATGGAATAATCAGTACTGCTCTCAAATAAGAAATGTAGGTTTTTTCTTTACTTAATAGAAGCGCAACTAAAATAGCGCAAACAATTGTCACTATTACAGTAGCAACTGTAAATATTAATGTTACCCATGCACTATTCCAAAAATTTGGGTCATTGAACGCTCTTACATAATTATCAAAACCGATAAAAGAACCAATTTCAAGACTTTCTGTCAGGTTCCACTCATGAAGACTTATCCAAAGTGACCTAGCTAATGGAAAAATAGTGATTGTAGCCATAATCAGTAATGCAGGAGCTAATAAAATGTATTTGAAAAATTTACTTTCCATTCTTACCCTCCCACTAATACACATTTTGTATTAAATACCATTTTAATTTTTCGATATTATTCTTGTAATAGCAGCTCCACTTCTTCTGCTGCAGCGTCTAACTGGCTCTGTACATCCTCTCCAGTCGCCATATTGGATATTGCTCTGCTTAGAATATCTGATATTTGTGGCCACTCTGGTATGGTAGGAAACGTTTTCGCATTTTCAAAACTATCTCCACCAATATTAAACAAATCATCTCCAAGTTCATTTAATTCTTCGTCTCTAAGATTTTCCAACTGAACAATATCTGTAGAGAATTGATCCATTGGTACTTCTTCATTTAACGAATCCATAACAATACTTTTTTCATTTTCAGGATTACTGAGCCATTCCATGAATTCCCATGCAGCTTCTTTATTTTTTGAACTTTCCATCATCCCAAGCGGAAAAGTAGATACACTTGCAACTTGTTCACCGTCTTCCCATGTTGGAATAGTGGTAAAGTTCACGTTTCCTCGTACTTCCTCTGCCGACGAGTCACTCGCATTAAAGTCAGAATAGACCCACCACCATCCTATCCACATTGCTGATCTTCCTTGCTTAAAATGAGTTCTAGACTCTTGTTCCGCAAAGGAAACAGATCCCTCTGGAGCAAAGCCTTCTCTTAGCAAATCTATATATTTTTCTGTTGCTTCAACACCTTCAGAGCTATTAAAGACAGGAGTATTATTTTCGTCTAGGATTTCAGCTCCATTTCCCCATAGATAACTTGCCCATATCGCAAGGTTCTGCCCATTATTTCCTGCTTGATAGTACGGTGTTATAGCAGATTTATCTGTTTCTGAAGTGATTGTTTCGCTAACTTCTTCAAGTTCTTCCCAGGTAGTTGGGGGTTCAATACCCAAATCTTCGAAAACATCTTCTCTATAGAACAATACTTGTGCATTAGCACGTAGAGGCAAACTATAGATTTCATCATCATAAGTTGATAATTCTACAATTGATTCTGGGAAACGATCAAAAAAATCTTCATCCGCATATCCACTTAACGGCTCTAAAAATTGAGATATAGAAGGTCCCATCACGTCCAAATGTGTAACTAGATCAAAAGATGCGTCTCCAGAGATTCCTTCAGCGGTTATCCTATCCAATAAATTATCATACGGAATCCCTATAAACTCGACTTCAATACCTGTTTCTTCTGTAAACTGTTCGCTGCGTGCCTCCCAAGCGTTAAACTGACCAATATTACCTTCTGTAACAGCAACTGTTACAGTCTGATCTTCTAAATCTTCACTGCTATCATTATTACAGGCAGTCAATAGAACAACGAATACTAGCAGCATGATGAATAAAATATTCTTTTTCAAACGAATCACCTCATATGTTTAATTGTGAGCCCTACTAGCTTTAAATCATATATGAAACGTTAATTACTTAAGATACACCTGTGAAGTTCCCATCGTCATATCCATTGTCTTCACTATCATTTTCAGTATCATTTTCGCTTTCTGTATAAATTTGACGAAGTACTTCCATTCCGTCAAAGAGCATCCACTCTTCTTGGATTTTTTCATTTCTTACTTTAAAATGGTTCATTCCATGGATTTCAATAGGTTTTCCACTTGGATTGCCAAAATACCCAATACCACTATGCAGACCTTGTATTCTCCAACGAACTGCAACATCCCAGTCCTTTTCATTATCTCTTTTATTACAAGTTACGCGTTCTAAAATAACTTTTGAGTTCGGAACGGAAGCAAACAGATTAATAAACATTCCCTGTATCTCACTATGACCAATCATATCTCTATTACATACATAATGAATAACAGCATTTTCATCATAAAAATCCTTGACTTTATTAATAGAGCGTCTGTCCCACACTTGATTAAAGAGCATTAACATAAAATCTCCAATTTCAAAGCCCTCGTATTTGGGTTTATAAGCTTGTGGCTGTAACCCTTCTTCTGCCGATTGCGCTATATTAAATTGAAGGGTTGGAGCTAATTTGCTCGTTTGTTTTGCAGTGCGTTTTGCAATTTCTACTGGATCAAATCCAAGCTGTTGTACCAGATGATAAGTGTCCATTACCAGCCATTCTTCATAGATTTTATTTTCATGTATTAAACAATCAGCTGTCGTTCGAAAGACTACTTTTTTTCCTGTTGCAGGACCGTATAAAGTATTACCTAAATTTGTTCCAATTGATCTTCCTCTATGCGAAGTAAAAAAACCTTCTTTATCATTTCCTGACCATACAACACTCCACCCTAATCCTGTACGATCTGGAAAAGATTGCAAAGTTTGCAGCGTTCCTGCAATAACTTCATTTACACCATGGCTATTGATAAGCCCTCGATGGATTTGGACACCATGGCTATACGTATCGTAAATTAGACCGATATCTTTTTCCTTCCAAATTTGTCGTGTTATCCGAATAATATAATCGATAATATTATGATAGTCTCCGAATCCCTGCATACTTTGTTTTTTAATATTTTTTACATCTATATTTAAATAGTCATCGTCATCTTTAGAGTCCACCATATTTACTTCTGAACTATCTGCATAGTATACAAGCTTCGAAAGGTCATTTTGATGATTTTCTTTTTCAGCTTTACTTATATTGTTATCGGAATACCCCAAATGTTTTGTCGATTCTTCCTTTTCAGTAAAATTATTATTTTTTGTTTCCTTCATGTGAAATCTTCCTTTCTATAAATAAATTGGATAGTAGGTTCTTCACTTTATCCCTACACTAATGTCACATACGTGACTCTATAGTAAGTTAAATACACCCAGCTTCAATTCAGACATTTCATCCATGGAATACTTGATTCCTTCACGACCAGTCCCACTGTTTTTCACACCGCCATAGGGCATATGATCTACTCTATAAGATGGAATATCGTTAATAATCACCCCCCCAACCTCTAATTCATCCACCGCCTGATAAGCTTTTTCCAGTGAATCTGTAAACACGCCTGCTTGCAGTCCATACTGTGAATCATTTACCAATTGAATCGCTTCTTCCCACCTCTTGTATTTATTAATTACTACTACAGGGGCAAAAGCCTCTTCTTTTAGAACAGATGCATCTGAATCTATATTTGTTAGGATAGTAGGTTTGATCATAGAACCTGTTCTTTCTCCACCACGATATACATTTTCAACTCTGACTTCTTTTATCCACTGTTCTACTCTCTCTGCTTCTTTATCATGAATGAGTGCAGATACAACTGTATCTTCTTTTAATGGATCGCCTACTTTGATATTCTCCACCTCTTCAGCAAACGCTTCCAAAAAAGAATCATATAAATCAGTCTGAACATAGATTCTCTGTACAGAAATACAAGTTTGACCGGAGTAAGAAAATGCTCCCTGAGCACATTTCAAAGCAGCAGAACGAATATCCTTTGTCTTATCAATAACTACTGCTGAATTTGAACCCAATTCCAACGTCACTTTCTTCAACCCTGCTTTTTCCCGAATCCCCTTCCCTACTGGCACACTACCGGTAAAAGTAACCATTTTAATATCTTCGTGCGTTACTAGAAAATCACCCACTGTCTTCCCTGATCCAAAAATTAGATTTAGCGCTCCTTTGGGCAGCCCTGCTTCTTCAAAAATCTTTGCAGTCATAATAGCACTTAATGGTGTTTGAGAAGCTGGTTTTAAAACAACCGTGTTTCCCATAGCAAATGCAGGACCTAATTTATGAGCTACAAGATTAAACGGGAAATTAAATGGTGTAATTGCAGCAATTACTCCCAGTGGTTCTTTTTTAGTGAATCCAAATCTGCCATATCCATTTTTAGCTGCATCCATCGGAATAATTTCTCCAGCAATTTTTTTAGCTTCATCTGCTGCAAATTTATAAGTTTCAATTGTTCGTTGAATCTCTCCTCTTGCTGCCTGAATTGGTTTTGCATTTTCCCAAGCTAATATCTCAGCACATTCCTCCAGCTTTTCAGTAAAGATAATAGACACTCTTTCTAAAATATTGGATCTCTCTAAAAGTGAAAGCTTTCTCATACTGTCAGCAGCTGCTTTAGCACTCTTGACAGCTTTTTCAGAGATTTCTTCATCGGCCAACGGTATTTTGGCAATTACACGTTTACTGTATGGAGCTACCAAATCATAATGTTCTGTTGCTTCTTTCCACTCACCATCTATAAGAAATCGATATTGTTTAACTTCCATTACTTCCACCCTTTCCTCCTTCATAAGCATCCTCATAAATACCAAGAATCTGGTCCGCATTTAACCGGTAAGGCGTATTAGACAACAATCTTTTAACCTGCGATGCCTGCTCAGCTAATTTAGGTAAATCCGCTTTCTCCACTCCCAATTCTTTTAAAGAAGTCGGTAGGTTCAAATCCTTCAACAGCTGTAATAAATAATGGACCACAGCTTCCAGTGCCTGGTGTTTAGAGCTTGTAAAATCGCCAATCTCTACAAAGGAAGCAACTCTAACCATATCGTCTGTACATGTTTTCCCAATCACTTTAAAGACGAAAGGCATTAACAGCGCATTGGCTACACCGTGTTCAATATGATACGTACCTCCCAATGGATAAGCCATTGCATGAACCGCTCCTACACCTGCGTTGGCTAAGGAGACACCGCCCAATAGACTTGCCCAGCTCATGCCTGTTCGTGCTTCTATGCTACTGCCGTTATGTACAGCATTTGTGATATGTTCTGCAAATAATTTCATTGATTTTTCGGAATAGATTCGTGTCTGCTCTGTAGCATTCGTCGAGATATACGATTCAATTGCATGTGTAAAAGCATCTACTCCAGAAGCTGCCGTCACTCTTGATGGACAGGAAAGGGTCAGCTCAGGATCTACGATAGCTGCATCAGGTAATAACGCAGGGCTGACGATTCCTCTTTTTACTCCTTCCGATTCATCCCCAAAAATGGCATTTTTGGTCACCTCTGCACCTGTTCCAGATGTTGTTGGCAATAGTACACAAGGTACAGTTCGATTTTCTATTGTTTTCTTTCCACTAAAGTAACTTTCCAGATCATGCTTATCCTGCAAGGCAGCACTCGCTTTTGCAACGTCCAACGCGCTTCCCCCGCCAATACCAATTACAAAATCGGCTTTAGATTGGTTTAATGTTTTTATTGTTTCTTCAACAAGTGAAAAGGTCGGTTCTCCTGCAATATCCGTCATTGTTTCTATTGGAGTTTCACACGCCTCCAATACTTTCTTCAATTCATCTACTAATCCAGCTTTCTCCACACCTTTATCGCTGATAATAAATAGCTTGGAAGGGTTTTTGGATAGCACCTCATCTTTTATTGTTGCTAAAGCTCCTTCCCCGAAGCGAATAACACCTGGTATTTGAAAATCATTAAACTGCATCATATTTTCCTCTCCTTTATCCTTACTCATCACTACTTTTAACCTGTTTTCTCTTTTTACTGAATCCGCATTCAAAAATTACCAAACAGTCCACCCGCCATCCACAATCAGCGTTTGGCCCGTTATCATATCCGCTGCCTCGGATGCCAGAAATACAAATGCGCCAAATAAATCCTCCTCTTTTGCTAATCTTCCTAGAGGGATACGGCTTAACACATCTTTTTTAAAATCTGCATCATCCAGCATCTTTCTTGTCATTGGTGTTTCAATAAAGGTTGGCGCTACAGCATTGACATTTATATGATATGGAGCCCATTCAATCGATAAAGATTTTGTCAATTGTGTAATAGCCCCTTTGCTGGAAGCATATGCAGCCCGTTTATAATAACCTACAAAAGCCATTTGCGAAGAAACATTGATTATTTTTCCTTGCTCCGCAGCTTTCATGTATTTTCCTACAGCTTTACTTATAAAAAATACACTTTTTACATTTATATCAATAATCTGATCCCAGTCTTTTTCGGTAACTTCTTCCGCCTTCTTCGGTATATTTGTTCCAGCATTATTCACCAATATATCTATCTTTCCAAAATGATCATACACCTTCTCTACCACATTGGGAATACTATCAATATCTGTTAAGTCAACGGAAACTGGCAGAGCTTTCTGACCTGTGCTTTCAATCTCTTTGGCAACCTCTTTCAACCCTTCTTCATTCCTTGCCATTAAAGCAACATCAGCTCCATTTTGAGCTAACAACAAAGCAATACTTCTTCCAATTCCCTTGCTTGCTCCAGTAACAATGGCTGTTTTACCAGATAAATCAAAAAGCTCGTTTGCTTTATAACTAGCCATTTCTCTACCTCCTGAAATGTGCGGTATTCTACTGATTGTTAACACCTGTTGTTTTACGAATAATTAGTTCTGGTTCTAACGTGATTTTATTTGGCTCGCTATTTGAATCATCCTTGTTAATAAGTGAAAATAACTTTTGTAATGTTAGTACAGCCATTTCTCTTTTTCTTTGAGAAATAGTACTTAAGCCAATATAAGGATTACTCGCAATCTCAATATCATCAAAGCCGATGATAGAGATATCATATGGAATATGTCTTCCGCTTCTAGCAGCTGCATCCATGATTGCTAATGCCATTTGGTCCGTTGAAGCAAAAAACGCAGTCGGCATTTCTTTGTCCCTCATTAGATTCAATGCAAACTGAAAAACTTTTTCATAGATTACTTCTCCCTTATAAATCAGCGATTCATCATATTCTAAACCATTTTCTTGAAGTGCTTCTTTATACCCTTCGAAGCGTTGATAAAAAGTAGAATATATTGTAGGGCCAGAAATAAACGCTATTTTTCTGTGCTTGTTTTCCACCAGATGGTTAACAGCTATTTTAGCTCCTAGTCTGTTATCTACTTCTACATAATGACTTTCTTCAATACCGTAAATACGCCGGTTATAAAAAATGATAGGAAATCCTTTATCGTAGAATTCTTTTACCTTTTGATTATCCATCCGGGCTGAGGCAACAATAATTCCATCTACTCTTTTCCCATTAAGCGTGTTAATTGCTCTTTCAAAACTATTTTCATCTGTTTCTGCATCGATGATAATGACTTCATAATCATATTTCTGAGCTTCCCGCAAGATAATATGAGCTGTTTCCGCATAAAAAGAGTTTGAAATATCCTCCACAATAAGTCCAATCGTATTTGTTTTCTTGCTTGCAAGGCTTCTGGCAATTTCATCTGGTGAAAAACCTAACGTATTGATAGCATCATGCACTCTTTTTCTCGTTTCTTTTCTTACGTGCGGGTAATTATTAAGAACTCTTGAAACGGTAGTTTGGGAAACTTTTGCTAATTTTGCTACATCATAAGCGCTCACTCTTCCCTTCAAAATATCATTTCACCTCTCTTGAATGCGGATTCAATTTATTGAAAGCGGATTCATTAAATTTGATTTCTTATAATTTATCACATGTTTCTGACTATTGCAACATGTTTTTTCGACATAATATATAAAAACTTTACTTTAAAAATTTTTAAACACACCGCACCCTTAAACAATTCGTCCACCCACAGAAAAAAAGCGCACCAGAACGGCACGCTTTTTCATTCACTTTATCTATCAAACGTCACTTTTTCTTCCGTATCATTTAAAACAATAGATGACTCACTTGGTTTTGTATGAGCAATCACTTTTCCATCTCTGAAGGAATATGTCACTGTTGCCTGCTTGCGAACAGCATCATACTCATTATCAGCGGACAAGACGATGAAATTCGCCGGCTTGCCTGCTTCAATACCATATTTGTCTTCAATATGAAGTGTTTTTGCACTGTTTTGAGTAACCAGATCAATGGAATTAACAATTTGCTCATAGCCCATTAACTGGGATGCATGGATACCCATATGCAAGACCTGAAGCATGTTGCCCGTTCCCAGCGGATACCATGGATCAAAAATATCATCATGGCCAAAGCAGATATTCATTCCTGCTTCCTGCAATTCTTTGACCCGAGTTAAGCCGCGGCGTTTTGGATACGTGTCGAATCGGCCCTGAAGATGAATATTTACAAGCGGATTCGATACAAAATTGATATGAGACATCTTCAGCAGACGGAATAGCTTTGATGTATAGGCATCGTTATAAGAACCCATTGCTGTCGTGTGGCTCGCTGTTGTACGTTCGCCCCAGCCGCGCTCATCAGCTTCTTTTGCGACTACTTCTACAAAACGGGATTGCTCGTCGTCGATTTCATCACAATGAATATCTACTAATTTATCGTATTTCTCAGCAAGATCGAATGCGACTCTCATCGAATCGACGCCGTATTCTCTTGTAAATTCAAAATGCGGAATGCCGCCGACAACATCGGCTCCCATTTTCAGCGCTTCCTCCAAAAGCTCCTTTCCATTCGGGTAGGATAGAATTCCCTCCTGCGGGAAAGCAACCAGCTGGATATCTACATAAGGAGCCATTTCCTGTTTCACTTCCAGCATTGCTTTTAAGGCAGTCAGTTCCGGATCGGTCACATCCACATGCGTACGGACATGCTGGATGCCTTGAGCAATCTGCCATTTCAATGCTGTTTTGGATCTTTTTTTCACATCTTCTATGGTCAGTGTTTCTTTGCGTTCCGACCAGCGCTGGATTCCTTCAAATAAGGTTCCGCTCTGATTCCATGCAGGCTCCCCTGCTGTTAATGTGGTATCTAAATGAATATGCGGTTCAATAAAAGGCGGGAGAACCAGCGCACCATGTACATCCATTACTTCTTTATCTTCAGATTGCGGCAGCTCCTGCGTTACCGCGTTAAATTTACCATTTTCTATAACGATGTGCCAAAGGCCATCTTTTCCTCTAAGTTTTGCATTTTTAATAATCACTGACTACCTCATCCTTCTCTTTTAATGGTACGGTGACCGTTTCCTTTTGAGACATTATTTTCATTCCGGCCACATAAATGATTGATGTTCCTAACAATGCATTGATTGGCGGAATTCCCGGCGCAAAATTAGCAACAGCGACCCCGCCTGCCCAGGCAATAATTGCTACCCAGTTTACAGATTTAAATGTCATTGTTTCAAAGGGTTCATATTTTCTGCGGCGGACCAGATAATAATCTGCTAATATGATTGCTCCAATCGATGGCAGTGCAGATCCGAGTACATTTAAGAATCCGACAAAATTATTGTATAACCACATGGCAGCAATTGTCCCGACAATTCCGTTGAACACAACGATTTTCTTCTTGGAAAACTTGGTGATGTTCGCAAATCCTAAACCAGACGCATACAGTGCACTATCATTAGTTGTCCAAATGTTTAAGCCTAATACAATAATAGCAGGAATCATCAGTCCTTGTAAAAACATCACATCCGAAATATCTGCCATACCAATGCCATCGCGCCAACTGCTCCAAATAAAAACATCAATGAATTCCCAAGGAAGAAAGCAATAATATTTGCGGTTACTGCCGATTTCGCTGATTTCGCAAAGCGGGCAAAATCAGGCGTAAGCGTTCCAGCGCTGATAAATGATCCTACACAAATCGTTAATGCCAGTCCTACACTGATTACCTGTGCTGGTTCATAAGCAAATAGTTCATGAATTCCGCCCATTGTATTTGCCGAGTTAACCATGGAGTAGCTTCCAAAAATAGCGATTGCCGGAACTGCAATAAATCCCAGCAGGGTTAAAGTTTTCATTCCAAAGATAGCCGAAACAGTCATCAATAAGCCAAAAACACCAATTAACAGATAGACATTTGCCCCTGTTGCTTTGGCAGCCGGAATAGCAAACATCGCCAGCCCCACTCCAAACCAGCACACTTGTGTAGAAGCAAGTAAAAAGGAGGTTAAATAAGAACCTTTTTCTCCAAACGCATAACGCGCTAATAAATGCGTAGATAATCCTGTTTTAGAAGCAATATAAGCTAAGGAACCTGTATAAAGCCCAAGAATCAGGTTACCAGCCAGTACAATCCAGATAAACGTAGAAAAAGAAAGCCCTGTTCCTAATGTTCCTCCAGACATCATACTCGCTGAGAAAAAGCTGAGCGACAGCATAACCGCTAAAATCTTCCAAAATCCATTTCGATGCGTCTGCGGCACCGGCTGCAATGAAAATTCTTTATCTGTTTGTGACATACCAATTCCTCCAATATCTTAAAATATAAGAAACTGTTCAAAAAGTAGCCAAATTAGAAGCAAGAAGGTCAAGGCGACGTAGTTTTTACGAACGGAGCGTATGTTTTTAAATACGTGAGTATCGGAAAAACTACGTCAACGCAGAGATTCGCCGCTTATCATTTGGGGGCTTTTTGAACTTCCTCTTTAAGAAACTGGCACCGAAAAACTTGATTCTTTCGAGATTATAGACAAGAAAAAAGCTCCCTGTCCAATCCCTGACAAGAAGCTTTTCCTAAATAGCATACACTTGAATATACCTTTCCCAAAGGTACTCCACATGGTAGCTATTCTATTCGCGCTGTCCTTGTCAGCCTCTCTGGACTGATTTAAAGGTACCAGTATATTTATCAAAGTATATTATGGCATAAAATCGCCGGGTTGTCACCTTGGAAATATTGGCAAGATGTATTTATGGTATTCCGTACACGTCTCATCCAATGACTTGATGCTTATTTCCTAAACTTCGCTTCTCGTTCCATCACTACCCTATAATGATGCTCCTCATGAATCCGTAAAAGCTTCACCACTTGCATCACATTCGGGTAGTCAGGTACAGGATCCGGATACCTTATCCAGTAGCATTGTTCTTTGGTTAGAGATGCTACACATGTCTTCAGCTTTTCCGTCTCTTCTTCTAATAAACCTCGCAGCTCTGTAAGCGTGTATTCCCGCTTCATTTTCGGCTTCAAAATAAAGGGCGCCTTCATTGTTTTTCCACTATATATATTAGACATATCATCCATATACCGCTTCACCTTGGGCCGGCGGACCTTCATATAAGCACGGGCGATAGGCAAGTAATAGACAGATGTTATCCGCGTCAGCTTCAGCAATAAATAGCAATGGTAAACCGATTCTGCAACACTCCATTTATCAGGAACCGCTCTCGTGTGAATCGATGAGTTGAAAATTTCTGTATGGAAATAGTTATCCCGCATTGTCTGGAGTTCGTTAAAAAGAGGGGGGAGGTTTTTGTACATGGTTATCACCTAATTAGAGTTATATTTTGATGATTCCGGAAGTTGCTACTCTTCACTCTAACATAACTCCGCCTCTAACGCTCGACATCCCCCACGCCCCCAGCCATCGCCGCTACAATCTCCGCTTCCGTTGACATCGGGGTATCCCCAACAATCGTACACGCCAGCATACCAGCAGCCGCTGCAAATGCCACTGTTTTTTCCGGTGTAAAACCGGACAGTTCTCCGTGTAAAATACCGCTCGTATATGCATCTCCAGCACCAATACGGTCATACACAGAAAAGGTCAGCTTTTTCGAAAACACAAATTTCCCTTGCTTAAACAGATAGCCTTCTAAAGAATGCGTATTATCCGCATTGATCTCCCGGTGAGTACCTGCAATTACCGGAATACGAAACTGCTCCGCTGCTTTGGGAATAACATCCTGAAGCTGTTCTTTCCTTTCCGACTTCTTTGTTTCTATTCCTAAGATATACATCACATCTTTTTCATTCATCATCACGATATCTGCCAGCGAAAGCATCTCCTCATAATGCGGCTTGGCTGCTTCATAACCGCCTTCCCATAAAGAAGGACGATAATTACAGTCAAAGCAAATTTTTCCGCCTTTTTCTTTAACCTTTGCAGCCAGCTTTTTCATACTGGAACGGACTGTATCTGTCATCGCGAGGCTGATTCCGCAAAAATGAATAATGTCTGTATTGGCTGCAATCACATCCAGATTATAATCGGAAATATCTGCTGTATTAAATGTGCTTTCTAAGCGGTTGGTATACGTGACACGACTTGCACGCTGCCCAAAGCCATTTTCTAAAAAATACATTCCAATATATTTACCGCCCCTTGCAATGAAATCCTGTTCTATTCCTAAGCGCTGCAGGAAGGAAATTGCTGCATCCCCCAGCGGGTTATCCGGTAATTTGGTAATCAGGTATCCCTTATGTCCCAGCTTTGTCATCGCCGAAGCAACATTTACACCGGTACCTGAAAAGGAATACTGTAAATGGCTGGCCTGCGAGAGTAATTCGTATCCTGGCACCTGCAAACGCATCATGACTTCGCCAAAAGCAACTATATTCCTACGCATCTTTATCAACCAATTCTTTGGTGATAGCCAGGAGCTTTCTAACATCTTCCTCATTCATTTTTCCGGTCTCCTTATTAACAATAGATGAATAGACATGAGGAATGACTTTAGGTACGTTTGCTTCTAAGGCAATTTCTAAAATGGCAGCGAAATTAGCCAAATCAATGCCGCCTGTTGGTTCTAACGCAAAGCTTTCTTCCCCGCAGGCCTTGGCAACTGCACGGTATTCTTCTTCTGATTGTAACCCTTTCATAGGAAAATACTTCAATGCATTGCCGCCCATATCACGAACAAGTGCGATGGCAGCTTTCACTGGGACAATAGCGGTCTCACTGGCTTCTGCACTAATCGGACCCGTAGAAATATTGACATAGCCTGCTTTTCCCGTTGGCGATACAAGTGCATTGATCCAGCTGTCTTTTTCTCGCAAATTAGCACGTGTTGCTCCTACCGCAGGGAAAACCTGATTAATATGAGAACCCGAATAATAGTTGGCAATCTCCGCCACAACTGCCGCTTGTCGATTATCACCTGCACCTAAGCCAATGGAAACAGCATCCTCAATTGCTTCTCCATATTCCTTCATAGCTGCAACAGCTGCATCCACTGTCGGGTAGTCTTTGGAAAGCACGCCAACCAGCACATATCCCTCTGCTGCATCAAAGACTTCCTTCGCATTTTCCAAACCACTTGCTAATACATTTAATGCTACTCGATTTTTATAAAAGCGAGAATCCATATTCATTATTTATTTCCTCCCAAAATGGATTTTAATTCCGCTGCAATCACGTGAATGTCATCCCCCTGAAGCGGGCGGGGATCGATATCAAAGAACCCCTGGCGAATTCCATAATCCCGTGTGTAAATAGCTATATCGCCATGACGGAGTTTGTCATTTACCTCTTTAGCGGTGCACCCAGTTAAAGCAGCATCAATGTGGATCCGTGCTCTGAAAATAGCACGGCCTGCTTCATCCTGTACGGTACTTACCGTTACACCATCGATTGTATTTAATGACTGCAATTCATCTAAGCACTTTTTTTCAGCTTCACTATGATTTGTTTTCACAGCATATTCATCCAATGCCTGCAGCAGGCCAAAGGTTGTTTCCTTCCCTACCTTCATACTTCTTCCTATAAAATGCAGCTGTGTTTTAACCCACTCCACATATTTTTTCTTTCCGGCCACGATTCCGGATGTCGGTCCTTCGATGGCTTTCGAGCCGCTGTAAATCGCTAAATCTGAAAGCAGTACATATTTTTTCAAATCCTCTTCTGCAGCTGCGTCAATGATTAATGGTACATGGTTTTCCTGGGCAACATCCCAGGCTTCCTCCACAGAAATCATATTTTTCTGAACAGCATGATGTGATTTTATAAATAAAACAGCAGCTGTATTTTCATTGATTGCATCCGCTATATGCTCTTTTTTTCCTTCATTGGCGTAACCGGTTTCCACAAGCTTTCCTCCGCCAAGAGCAACCATGGTTTCCACTGGCGCGCCATACTGCACGTTATGTCCCTTCAGCATCACGATCTCATTTTTTTGGATTGCTTCCTGGTGCAGCTTAGCACTCTTTCTATGATTTCCTTCCGTTATCATCGCGGCGACAGAAAGCGCGATACCACTTGAAGCGGAATTAACAACAACAGCAGCTTCTGATTGAAGCAGTCCCGCAATATGTTTTCCTGCTTTATCCACTAAATCTGAGATTTCCACATAGTGCTGTCCCCCTGCTTTCATTGCCTCCATTACGGTATCCGTGGGAGCAGAAACACCTAAAATACTCATTCTTCCGCTTGCATTAATAACCCGCTTCAGCCCATACCTTGCATGCATGGTATTCACCATTGACCACCACTCCTTTTACCTCGATTTTCTGCTTCGCTTCCCGCTTTTCACCGTCTGAGTCCATCAAATCGATTGTCTCATCTTCTACGGAAAAAAGGGTAATATTTGCAATATCCCCTTTTGTGATACGGCCAAGCTCAGGTTTATTTAACCATGCTGCCGCATCCACTGTTACTCCATTTATAACTTCTTTCAGGGAGTAGCCTAAGCATAAGAACTTATTTAAAACATTTGCCATACTATACACTGGCCCGTGCAGCCGGTTTTTCCGATATATATCTGTACTGATGGTGTGGAAATGAATCCCATATTCCTTTGCCTGTTCCGCTGTTTTAAAAGAAAAGCTTGCATTTCCATGACCGACATCTAAATGAATCCCGCGTTTTATTGCTTTTAAAAAAGCAGGCAGCGGTTTGCCCGTTTCATCAAATAAATTATTCGCCTTCCCGTTTAAGAAATGTGTCATGACATCTTTTTTCTTCAGTAAACCTAATACATCGTTAATATCTGGAGGGCCGGAGCCGATATGAACCATCAATGGCAGCTTCGTTTCTTTAGAAAATTCACGTGCAATTTTTAATGGTTCTATATCGTTTTGACCTACTACGCTGCTGCTGATTCTCGCTTTTAGTCCGACGATAAAATCTTTATTTTCCTTCACAGCTTGTTTTAATTCTTCTTTATTTAATAAAGATAAGTCCGATAATTCATCTACTCTCTCTAAACCAATTCGAGAAATATTCAGGAAAGCGAATACATTTGTTTTCGCCTGTTGAGCACGCTTAACTAATTCATGCACTCGGTCAGCTCCCGTACTTCCCGCATCAACAATGGTCGTGACTCCTGATTTATAGCCTATTTCGTCAATATCATCTCCATAGGGCTCAAATTCTGGAAAGGCATGTACGTGCATATCAATCCAGCCGCTGGAAGCATAAGCTTTGTTTTGATAATCAATTACTTCTTCGCCAGCTCCTATTCCTGGTAACGCAATATCCATAATTTTTCTATTCTCTATTACAATATCTGCCGAGGTCCCATCCAGCATTTTTATATTTCGCAGAACGACATTGTCTGCCATTTCCATCATCCCTTTGGCCAGCGTCCATCTCATCATAATCTTGAATAAATCCTAACGCAACCTGATTATTTAACTCTATATAAAATAGATTAGCATTGATTTTCGCATTAGTAAACATAAGGTTATAATGTTTAAACAAAAAGAAGAACTTTTATTTATAAGTAACCAAGTTAACCCAGACCTTAATACATCGTTAAAAGCCAGTTCTCGCCAAACAAAGCAAGAACTGGCTATTCCTTAATCTAACAATCTATCACTTATCTCCATACACATTCAAAATAGCCTTCGTTAAAATATCCACTCCTGTTTGAAGTGCATCTTTATCAAAGGTCATGTTAGGGTGGTGTAAACCAGGCCCTAAGTTACAGCCTAATCCCAGCATCGTGGCTTTTAATTCCGGTTTTTTCACCGTATAAAAATGAAAATCATCTCCGCCTGGTGTCAGGAGCGGCTCTACCACATTTTCTTCACCCAATACGTCTGTAATTGCTGTGCGCATAAAGCTCGTTGCTTCTTCACTTGTTTCAGCTGCAGGTACACCATGATAGTTAGTCACATCAATATCTATATCATACAGATTCCGTACAGACTCTAAAATACCGTCGACTTTCTTCACAAGCAGTTCCATCACTTCATTGGATTGCGCACGTAAATCCAAGCTGAATGAGGCGTTCCCCGGGATAATATTCGAGCTTTTCGCCCCCGCCTGGAATTTCGTCATTTTCGCCGAGTGCGGAACTCTTGGATCCATATGGATTTGACCCAGCATATTGACGATTTGCATGCCAATTTCAATCGCATTATCGTTCAGATGCGGACGTGCCCCATGCGCATCCTCCCCTTTAATGACCGCTTCATATGTTTTCGTTGCACCGTGCACAATCACAGGAGCAGCCTGCCCTGCATCAACTTCTTGTTTTGGTCTGAGGTGAACACCGAATAAATAATCGACGTCTTCCACCACTTTTTCTTCCACCATTTTCAGTGCACCGCCGCCTTCTTCTTCTGCGGGCTGATAAATAAATTTAATCGCTACCTTATCTTTGATGTCAGGCATCTGCTGCAATGTCCATAGGACGCCCAATACCATCGACATATGCGCATCATGACCGCAGGAATGGTTTGGCTGGAATTCACCGTTCACTTCCTGCCATAACGCATCCATATCTGCACGGACACCAATTACCGGCAGACCTTTGTCAAAGCTGCCAAACTTTCCGATGACACCCGTATGGTCTGGAAATGTGATTGTTTTACACCCGGCTTCTTCTAATTTTTCTTTAATATATTTCGTAGTCTCTACTTCTTCCCAGCTGATTTCAGCATGTGTGTGTAAATGTTGAAAAACCTCTGACACACTTTTTTCTATATTTTTTCCCATTTGTCTTCTCCATCCTTCATCTAGTAAGCTCTTTTTCTACGCACGAAGGTCATCCATTCATATACAACTGCTTTCCGACAGGCCCTATTTTTGACAAGATAAGCAAGCAGCAGCCTTCTATTAAAAGTATTCTTAATTATTTTATATTGCTTTGAAGTATAAACTCTTATATAATCAATTTCAAGTTTAAGATTTTCAAAGAAAGAAGGCTTCTTCTATGTCACAGCAAGAAAAAACAAAGCAAAAAAAGAAATTTCAGCTTCCAGATGCATATGTTATATTGTTTGTCATTCTATTGCTTGCCGCAATCCTTACATATATCATTCCAGCCGGGAGTTACGAACGAGAAACAACGGAAGATGGAATGGATGTCATTGTTCCAGACAGCTATAGTCAAATCGACCAGCAGCCTGTTAGCTTGATTGATTTATTTAGCTCGATTCAAGAAGGATTGATTGGCGGTGCCGGACTAATTTTTCTTGTATTGACAATTGGCGGAACTTTCGCTGTTATTGAAAAAACAGGTGCGATTGACAGCATGATCATGAAAACCATTAAACGGACACAAAACCGCGAATGGCTCTTAATTTTAATGGTCGCTGCACTCTTTTCTGTTTTTGGAGGATTGGGAATTATCGCTAACTCCTCCATTGCTTTTATTCCAATTGGAATTATCCTGGCTAGAGCTATGAGAATGGACGCCATTGTCGGTGTATCAATTATTTACTTAGGAGCTTACTCCGGATTTGCAGTTGGATTCCTGGATCCGCAAACAACAGGGTTTGCACAGCAGATAGCACAGATTCCATTATTTTCTGGTCTATCTTTAAGATTAGTTCTCTATGTCATTATTGTTGGTGCAACCATTGCTTACATCATTTGGTATGCCAACCGCGTTAAAAATGACCCGCAAAAAAGTATTCTGAGTGATAATCCCTTCCCGAAGCTGGAGGAAAAATCCATGGACGATGTAGATGAAAAATTAACATCTACACAGCTCACTGTATTACTTGTTCTGGTAGCCGGTATTGCTATTTATGTTTATGGTGTTTTCCAATTAGATTGGGACATCAATGAAATGGCAGGGATTTTCGTTGCTTTAGCAATTCTTACCGCTCTTATTTCAAAAATGGGCGCTAACCAAATGGTAGAAGAGTTTTTAAACGGTGCGAAAAGAGTATTATACGGTGCTTTAATTATCGGAATGGCTCGTTCGATTGTAGTTGTTTTGGAAAATGGACAAGTACTGGATACGGTCGTACATAGTATGGCTGTTGTTTTAGAACCGTTTTCCAGTGTCATGGGTGCCATAGCTATGTTTATCGGAAATGGGTTGTTCAACCTTGTTGTTACTTCTGGTAGTGGACAAGCTGCCATTGTCATGCCAATCATGACACCACTTGCCGATTTAATGGATATCCCGCGTCAGGTTGCTGTTCAAGCCTACACGCTTGGAGATGGCTTTACTAATATTATTACACCGTTATCCGGTGTTTTAATGGCCAATTTAGCCATCGCCGGTATTCCTTGGACGAAGTGGCTAAAATTTGCCCTGCCGCTTGTGGGGATTTGGTATGTTATTGGTACGATCTTTATTGTGATTACTGTTTTGATTAATTGGGGACCGGTGTGATAGCTTGAATAAATAGGAAGAGAAGCTATTTTAACAGGTTTCCTTCCTATTTAAACGGAAGAGATGCTTAGATTTAAAATCCAGCATCTCTTTTTTGTTTATCCCTTCTTTATCTTCCTCCGCCCCCTCCGAGCCTCATCAGACAAAAGATTTTTCAAAAGTGTAACCCTTCTCAAAACGGGTATGTATATCTTATAGGCACATATCGATTTTACATATGAAGTTTGATAGTTTTGTAAGAGAGGAGATATCTAAAAATGGAATTTTCTGCACTGACTTTTATTTTGATAGCATTGAGTATCCTGATAGTAGCCATTATTGTTATTCCGCTTGCTCTGTTCAGCTACATATATTGGAGGGACCGGCGACAGTCACAGCATGCTATTTTACGTAACTATCCGCTGCTCGGCAAATTAAGATATATATTGGAAAAATCCGGTCCAGAGCTTAGACAATATTTATTTGATACCGATACTTCCGGAAAACCATTCTCCCGCGATGATTACCGGGATGTGGTAATTCCTGCTAAATATCAGAAAAATATGATTGGTTTCGGTTCTCGACGTGATTTTGAGAAAGCAGACTTCTATGTAAAAAATGCGATGTTTCCCAAACAGCAAGAAGAGCTGGAAGCAGATAATACAAAGCTCATTGATTCCAAAGTTTATGAAGTGAAAGAAGATAATTTGCTAAGCCGGAAAGAAAAATTAAAGGACCAAAAAATGCAGCCATGGCTCTTAAGTGATAAACATGCAGTCGTTATTGGCCCTTCCTGCAGACAACCCTTCTGCGTGAAAGGCCTGGTCGGGATGTCTGCAATGAGCTATGGAGCACTAGGAGAGAATGCGATTACCGCTTTATCCAAAGGGGTCGGCATGGCTGGCGGTTCCTGGATGAACACGGGAGAAGGAGGACTCTCCGATTACCATTTAGCGGGAGATACTAACATCATAGCCCAAATTGGACCTGGTCTTTTTGGCGTTCGTACAAAATCAGGTGCTTTTAACTGGGATTTATTGAAAGAAAAAAGCGAAATCCCACAGGTTAAAGCCTTCGAATTAAAACTTGCACAAGGCGCAAAAACACGCGGCGGGCATGTGGATGCAGAAAAAGTAACGGAAGAAATCGCTGCTATTCGAAATGTCACTCCTTATCAAGAAATCGATAGTCCCAACCGTTTTAACGAGTTCGATGACGTCCCATCGATGTTCTCTTTTATCGAGCAGATTCGGAATCATACCGGTCTTCCAGTCGGCGTTAAACTAGTCATTGGCAGCCCGCACGATTTAGAAGAGATGGCCAGTTATATGAAGGAAACCGGTGCTGGACCGGATTTCATTACTGTAGATGGATCCGAAGGCGGAACAGGAGCAACCTTTCAAGAGCTTGCAGACAGCGTCGGGCTCCCTATAAAATCAGCAATCACCATCGCTAATCAGACGTTAAAAAAATATGGGGTTCGCGACCGTGTTACACTGATTGCTTCAGGAAAACTTTTTACTGCAGATCGAATCGCTGTCATTCTTGGTATGGGTGCAGACCTTGTCCAGATTGCTCGTGCATTTATGATTACCGTCGGCTGCATTATGGCACAAATTTGTCATACGAATCGTTGTCCCGTGGGGGTAGCAACAACCGATCCTAAGCTGCAGAAAGCCCTTGTTGTGGATGAAAAAGCTTATCGGGCTTTGAATTATCTGGTCACCCTTCGTGAAAGCCTGTTCCGTATTTCCGCAGCAGCAGGCGTCACTACTCCAACAGACATTCGTGCATCACATATTCAATATAAGGATGAATATCAGCGTGTCTGGTCGCTGGATGAATTGATTGAGAAAGAAAATTTCTCTGTAATTCTATAGTTCCAATCGGGCTATCTGCTCCATGTGCTGTTTAAAATAAATAAAAAGAAGCTCACTGCTGAAATAATAATTTCCTGCGAGCTTCTTTTTATATATGCTTAACCATTTCTTTAACTCTATTGCAAAATAAACACACCATCTTCCATTCATATGAAACTAGGCAAACTTCACCTTAAGCAACATCTTCATACGTAATCAGATAGCGATTTACCTTTATTAAACCCGTTACTTATGGTGCAGCTTCCCCGCTATTTTCTCCACAAAATAATCTCCAACTTCTGAAGTACTATGCTTTCCTCCTAAATCCGGTGTGAGTACTTTCTTTTCATCAATTATTTCTTTTATCGTATCAACAACGATACTTCCCCATTCTTCCTCACCAAAATGCTCTAGCATTTGCGCAACCGACCAAATGGCTGCAATTGGATTAGCAATCCCTCGCCCGGCGATATCAGGTGCAGAGCCATGAACCGGCTCAAACATGGAAGGATAATCTCTTTCCGGGTTCACATTCGCCCCTGTCGCTAGCCCCATTCCACCAGTAATTGCAGCGCCGATATCTGTCAAAATATCTCCAAACAGATTAGAGGTTACTACAATTTCAAAACGTTCCGGCTGCATAACGAAAAACATACTTGCCGCGTCGACTAAATAGGATTCTGTTTTAACATCTGGATATTCTTTCCCTACTTCTTCAAATACCTCATCCCAGAAAACCATGGAATAATTCAGCGCATTCGCTTTACTGATACTTGTCAGTGATTTTTGTTGCTTACGCGCTTCCTCGAAGGCATATCGGATAATCCGTTCTGTCCCTTTCCGGGAAAAAACACCGGTTTGCAAAACAACCTCTTCTTTTTTTCCTTTAAATAACCAATCTCCGGCGCCAGCATATTCCCCTTCACTATTTTCCCGGATAACAAGGAAATCAATATCTTTCTCCGATTTACTTTTAATCGGCGTCAGCTCTTTATTTAATAACCGCACCGGACGCAGATTCACATATTGATCAAAGCCCTTGCGAATTTTCAATAATAGATCCCAAAGTGAAATGTGGTCAGGAACCCCAGGATAGCCTACAGCTCCAAGATAAATCGCATCAAAATTTTCTAATTGCTCTATCCCATCATCCGCCATCATTTTCTGATGTTCTAAGTAATACTCACAACCCCAAGGAAAACGTTCAAATTCAAAAGAAAGTGTATCGTCCAGCTTCTCGATGGCCTGCAGCACTTTTACACCCTCTGCTACAACTTCCGGTCCTATTCCGTCTCCTGGAACAAGCGCTATTTTCCATTCTTTCATTAAAAACCCTCCACCCTATCGTTAATCTATTCATTTTACCTTAACCTAGCCTTTTCCAAGGTAAAAATCTGTTTCCATTCCTTTGCCGCTCAAAAAAGAGATGCTATCTATCAGAGCAAGATATGTAGTTATTATACCACTTGAGAATACGTTTACATAATAAAGTAAGATAATCCTTGTTTCTCTGACCACACATTTTCTGAACGATGATAGAATATATAGATAAATAGGATTTTAGTTTTTTTATTTGTTGTAAGATGAAATACCAAATGAATTGCAATCAGAAATCGCCTTATGTGATGGAGGGAATAAAATGAGTATTCTATGTATCGGCCAAGCTGTTTATGATATAACTTTTCCTGTCGACACACCGATTGTTGAAAATCAAAAATACCGTATCCCGCAACGAATAGAATGTATGGGAGGACCAGCTGCAAACGCTGCTTATTTGTGCGCATTATGGGGAAGCAGAACGTCACTTATCACTCGTATTGGAAATGACTTATTTGGAAAGAAAATTCTAGAACAATTAGAAAGTGCCGGGGTCGATGCCACCTCTTTAAAAGTAGATGAACAACTGGCTACCAGCATCAGCTCCATTATAGTTAACCAAGAAAATGGACATCGGACCATCCTTAATACGCCTTTGCCTCCAGAAAATTATGAGCCTGCTTGGCCAGCCCATTCACCCGATGTGATTCTTATGGACGGATATGAAAAAGAATGCGCCCATCAAGCATTTCAAAAATACCCAAAGGCTATTACGTTAATGGATGCCGGAACGTTTAAACCGGAGCTTTTAGATATTATTGAAGCTGTTGATTATCTTGTCTGTTCGAAGGATTTCGCCTATCAATATTCTGGGATAGCGATTCATATGAATCATAAAGAGACCTGGCGGGACACTTTTTCAAAACTGGAGAAAATCAACCCAAATACTATCGTGGTAACGCTGGGGAGTGACGGAGCTATGTATAAAAAGGAAGATACAATCTATTACATTCCTGCATTTCGTGCAGACACGGTGGATACTACTGGAGCAGGGGATATATTCCACGGTGCTTTTGCTTATTGCTTAGAGAATCATTTTTCGCTAAAAGATACGGTACGGATTGCTTCGCTGGCAGCATCGATTTCTGTTGAAACCCTTGGCGGACAACTCTCCATTCCGAGTTTGGAAAGCGTGAGAAATAAAAGAGATGAGTTAGGTTTGGAGATGGATATCTAATCGCCTTCTATTGGATATTTTAAAAACGGTTAAGACAGGATATGAACTGCCTTAACCGTTTTTATTTCATGATGCATGCAGCTTCAACCAAGCTTGATGATGATTACTTGCTTAACGCTTTCCGGATCCTCGCTATCTTTCCTTGATCCATCCCTTCTTCAAATGACTGATTATACCTGACACCACTGCCAAAATGATATTCCTTCGCTTGAATCACTTCATGCAGAGTAGCTATATTCTCTGCATTCAGACCGCTTCCCGGCAAAATATTTGGTCCTTGCAATTTGCTCTGCAATTGAACCAGTTCAAGCAGCATATCCTTTCCGTCAGTACAATCCGCTGCACCGCCAGAAGTTAGGATTCGCTTAATATTTTTTCGATAAGGTACCAGTGTCCGGTAAGCTTCTATTTGATTGCGAGTTTCATCAAAAGCACGATGAAACGTCGCATCCAATTCAGAGAAATCGCTGAATAAATCATCTAAAAAGACAGTATCTATTGTTTTATTTTCTGTCAGCGCACCAATCACAATCCGCTTATACCCCATCTCATAGAGTAAAGAAATATCCTTTTTCATTGCCAATTTATCTTCTGCACGATACATAAATCCATAAGGATGCGGTCTAATCATTACTTGAACAGGTATTTCTACGCTGTTCATTACGTGGTGGACCGTTCCATAAGAAGGTGTCAGGCCGCCTAATTCAATAGCCGAAACCAACTCTAATCTTGTGGCACCAAGCTCTTCAGCTTCTTTTGCATCTGCTGCATTTTGAACGATACATTCTATCATGTTAGAGGTCCTTTCTGTGTTTTGTTTTGGGTTTATGCGGGTCATTTAATGATTGCCCTATACCTTCTTCTATAATTCGATTTAGATAATTGCTTTCACAAACGGCGTTAACATCCGCTGTACTACCTTCATACCGTATTCTCTCTATATAATAAAAATGTTTCTTAGTTGTTTTTAAATGTAAGCTGGAGTTATTTACTTCTTCAAATGGTTTTCATCCATTGTAAATCCTTTAACAAGGTATTCATTCAAACGTTCTGTAGCCCACTGACGGAACTGGGTGCCCCGATGGGAGCGAACACGATAGCCGATAGCGATAATAATTTCGAGATTGTAATGCTTTGCTTTATAATTTTTACCGTCATTTGCAGTTGTCAAGTTTTACTTGACAACTGCATTTTCATCTAATTCCCCTTCTTCAAATATTTTTTATGTGGAGACTTATATTTTGTTTTGTTGATTGATACAGCTCAGCAATTGCCTTTTGCGTCATCCAAACCGTTTCATTCTCTAATCTGACATCTATTTTTGTATTTCCTTCTTCGGTTTGGTAGATTAAAATATTGGATTCATCGTTATTCATTGTTTCTGCTCCTTTCGCTTCGAGAGTAGGAGAATCTATTATTTCTATACAGTGATACAAAATTCCAAGATAACCTAAGATGTATGAAACAGTCTTTTTTAATAGAGTATAAAGTACTTTGTTAGATCATTTATTAATATATCTACACGTTGATTTTAAGTTCTCTCAATAACATATATATCTATTCAATTATAGCATCAGAGCTATAATTTTGTAGCAATATGGCCTCATCTTTACTTCAAAACTATTTTCATAATAACTTATTTTATCCAGGTATCGATATATTAATTCGAGGATGAATGAGGAATAGCTTAGAAAGGGTAAAGTTTGGCAGTTCTTCATATAAGTACGATTCTAAAATGTATCTTGCTTGTGATTTCACTAAACTCTACAAGGGATTTAACTGTTTGATCGTCCCACCCAGTCTAATTTCAATCTTAAATGTAATGCGCTTCGTGAAATCACGTACATTTGATATTTAATAGAAATAGAGCGCATAAATCACAGCAGAGTTAAAAATAGCTGTGCTCACTATTTTCACAAAACAGTGATGACACAGCTATTTTTTATCTTAACAATCCTATTTTCATCACAAACCTAAAACATTTTCACTCCCCAAGCCGACGATCAATCTCCCTAATAACCTCAGGCAGCTCACCCATAGTCCGTATCGTAAAATCAGCCCCGCATTCTACAAAAGTCTTCTCTACCTGAGCAATCCGTTCCTCCTGCTCCGCTTCAGATAACGCGTCAAATTCTTCTTCACTTAGCCCCATTTCTGAACTGCCGACAACAACAGCAACAATCCAAGCCCCAGCATTTAACGCCTCATCGATATCCGGAATCGTATCTCCCACTTTGACGACATGACGAGCTGCTGTTAAATTCAATGCTTCCATATTTCGGTAAATCATATATGGATATGGTCTTCCCATTCCGCTTGTCCCGTCTGCTGTCATGTAAAAGTCTGGATGATATCCCTTTTTCTCTGCTTCTGGAGCAACAATATCCATCATTTTTTGCGTATAGCCGGAGGTAGAGCCGATTTTCAGGCCTTGATTTCTTAATTGTTCTATCGTTTCCAGCACCTCTGGTTTTGGATCTGTGTACGTAGCTAATGTTTCTAGGAGAGCAGCTTCAAAGCCAAGATATAAGTTCTCTACATCTTGTTCTGTGAACTCCTGACCGTACTTTTCGTTCCATAATGCTGTAATTCTCGGCATAGATAGCATCGTCCGAATATGATCAATCTTTGTTAATCCCATTGGTTCTCTTGCTTCTTCTACGGTAACTTCAATGCCCGCATTTTCAAAAACTGTTACAAATGCATGTACCGGTGCAAAGCAGCCAAAATCAATCGTTGTACCTGCCCAATCAAATATAATGCCTTCTACTTTTTTCATTTTACCACTGCTCCCATATATTGTTGGATGACATTGCATAATCTTTTTATATCCTCTTCATAGACTTCTCCGATATTGCCTACCCGGAATGTATTTATTTCTGTCAATTTGCCTGGATAAAGTACAAAGCCTCTTTCCTTCACATAATGATAAAAATCTGCAAAAGCAAATGTCTCATTTGGAAATAGAAATGTCGTAATAATTGGCGACTGTCTCTGCTCCGTGATATACGGTTGGAATCCAAGCTGTTCTAAACCCTCTCGCAGCAGCTGATTATTACGCTGATAGCGCTGATGCCTCGCCGGCACTCCTCCCTCTGCCATTAATTCATCGATGGCTTTAGAAAATGCTGCTACTACATGCGTCGGCGAGGTATAACGCCATTTTCCGTCCTTATTCATTTCCTTCCACTGATCATATAAATCTAAGGACAGACTGCCTGCATTCCCTTCACAGGCCTGTAATTTATCCAATTTCGCAATAACAAATCCAAATCCAGGCACTCCCTGAATACATTTATTTGCGCTGCTGATCAAGAAATCTATTCCTAACGCCGGAATATCCATCTCGATACCTCCGAAGCTGCTCATCGCATCAACAATCAGTGTTTTCTGATAAGCGTTAGCAAGTCTGGAGACCCTTTCCAATGGATTCAATATGCCGGTCGTTGTTTCACAATGCACCATCACCACGTGCGTAATCGCAGCATCATTCTCTAAAATGTACTTTAACTCCAATTCATCGGGGTAGGCATTGTAAGCAACATCGTAATGCTTATAATGTAAACCGATATAATCCGCCATTTTCACGATTCTTTCTCCATACGTACCATTCGTGATAATCAATGCTTTATCCTTCTTGTTTATCGCTGTTGTCATTACCGATTCCACTGTAAACGTTCCGCTTCCCTGCATCAGTACTGTTGTATAATCCTCTGGGGAAGCCTTCGCAAGCTGAAGCAGCTGCATCCGGATTTTCTGGGTGATATCCTTGTAATCCTGATCCCATGTACAACGGTCAAAGAGCATTTCCTCTTTCACCGTATTCGTGGTTGTTAATGGACCCGGCGTTAATAATTTATATTGTTCCAAAAAAACATCGCTCCTTGTTTACAGATTAGGGAGGTTTTTAATTCTGTAACCCCTTGTGATTTCCTAAATAACTTCATTCCATTGTCTACTTGGCAGAGTTAAAGAATGCTTGATGCTGTTCCAATAGTTCTACATTTAATGGCTGGTCAAATGTTTTAGGATGCGCCGGTTCATGTGTTTCATCAACCGCTTCTCCTTCATAAAGTGCTACCGGATAATAAGTTAACAGCTCTTCTCTTGCATCTGTTGAGATGACCTCTGCCATTTCCATTGCTTTTTGTGATTTTTCGTCATTCTCCTTGTTTACAACTGCTGCTGCTTCAGTCAGTGAAAAGTTCCCTTCTGTCGGATCAACAAAATCAATTGGTGCTCCAGATTCCTTCGCTGCAACTGCCTGATGCCTCAATCCGAACCCGGCAGCAACTTCCCCTGCCTGTACTTTGCTGATTGGACCTGAACCAGAGCTTTCCAGATGGGGCCCGACATTCGCAATTAAATCCTGAAGAATTACTTTTCCTTCCTCTTCTCCATATTCACTGATTACCGCCTGTACCATCAGCCACGCTGTAGAAGAGTCCTCAATGTTCGGAATCGATACAAGACCTTCATATTCAGGCTTTGCTAAATCGGCAATACTCTCTGGAGCTTCCAAACCATGCTGTTTGAGTACTTCCGTATTTACAAAAATAGCACCTGTATTTCCTAAAACCGGCGTATAATAAGATGGGTGCTCTTCTAATGCCTCTGTTTCAAAGGTTAAATCCGCAAACATCTCATTCTGTTCCTGGGCACTGTCCAGGAAATAAGAGCTCATGGTAACCACATCTGCTTCTATTTGATCTCCTTCTGCCAGCAGCTTACCTCCCAGTTCAGATGTACCTTGCGATTGCAAAATATATTCTCCTTCATAGCCTGCAGCGTCCAATGCTGTTTCCATTGCTGCGGTTGCTTCCTCATCTGCATTGGTATAAATCACAACATCATCACTTCCTTGCGCACCGCATCCCGCTAAGGTAAACGCTAAAGCCATTCCTGTTCCGATGATCGATTTTTTCATGGTGTTCAACATGTTTTCCCCTCACTTCTTATAAATTTCTGCTCTTTTTTGAAGAACTTCACATACCGATCTAACTAATAAATTGGTTAAGAAAATAAGCACCGATAAAACGAATATTTCATTGAACTGGGCAAAATGCTGCAGTTCATTAATTTTACTTGCGACAACCGTTGTCTGAGCGGATACCAGAAAGATAACACCGCTGATTGTAACCATTGCATTCATAAAATAGTAGCTGAACATCTCTAAAACGGTAGATATGGAGTTTGGCAGAATAACGCGATATACCGTTTTGACCCAGCTGTCCCCCAGTAATTCTCCGGAGGTCTCCCAGCCAGGATTCATTTTTGTTAAGGCATTTTTCGCCATTAAATAGGGTGTTGTAAAGTAATGCATGATATTACATAAAACAATAATCAGAAAGGTTCCTTTTAAACTGCTCTCATTAAAGAGCAGCAAATAGGATAACCCAAGAACCATACCAGGCACCGTATTGGTAATCATCGAAAAGACATCGACGGTTTGCCTCCCTTTTACTTTGGTACGCGCATTAAGAAGCGCTGACCCATAGGCGATAACCGTTCCCAACACTGCTGTTAAAACTGCAACAATCAGTGAATTTCTATAAACTGATACAAGATCATTGGACTGGAAAACACCAGTGATATGATCCCATGTAAACCTTAAATCGTAAGGGAAAGCCATCACAAACGGTGCAATAAACATGACTGCAAATATAGAAAGCATCCCCAGCAAAATAATTACAGAAATAACGCCATAAAAGCTGTCTCTAAATTTGCTTGGCGTTAATTCTGTTTCACTGAACTTATCATAATGAAAATTAAATCTCTCCAGATAGTTCAACAGAAAAATTCCAATCACAGCCGGAAATAACATCAGGACAGCAATCACAGCACCTTCACTAAAGTCGGGAATCGATCCAAGCATCGCTTGATAAAGCTGTGTGGCAACAACATCGTAGGTACCGCCTAACGATGCCGGGATGCCAAAGTCTGTGAAACTGAGAATAAACGATAAAACAAACGCTCCTCCCAAGGCCCCTAGCAATGGACGGGTAACAGTATTCCAAAAGCTTCTTAAGGTTCTGTCGCCCATTAGCTTCGACACAATGATAAACTTCTTATCGATATATTTAAACGAATTATGAATCAATAGAAAAGCCGCCGGCAAGGTATAGATAACATATCCAATCAGCAGCCCATTGAAGCCATAGATTTCAAATAGATTTCTACCAAAAAGCTTTGTCAGTAACCCCTGATTCCCAAAGGTGTACATAATAGCAAACCCGTAAGTAATCGTAGGAATCAGCATGGGAATAAGAATACCGATTTTGACAGCACCCTTTAAAGGCTGATAGATTTTTGTACAATTCACTGCATATGCTAAAGCAAATGCCAGCGTCGTTGTGATAATCGCTGTAACACCGGAAACCTTGAAACTATTTCCGATTGCATGGATTAAGGCATCATTGGACAAAGATGCTATATAATTTGAAAGCCCTATCCCTCCATCTTCCGTCATAAATGAACGAAGAAATAAAACAATCAATGGAATGAACAGAAAAGCAAAAAAGAGTAATAGGATGATGATAAAGATAATCCGTATTTCTGGTTTTGCATTACGCATACTTTTCACCAAACAGATGAAAGATATTTTGCCGTTTGATTTGAAGCTGTCTCAGGATAAACTCCTTTACAAAATCATTTTTCGGCTGGTTAATAATTTCAAATGGTGTTCCAAACTGTGAGATATTTCCCTGATTTATAATCAAAATCTTATCGGAGATTGTTAAAGCTTCCTCCGGGTCATGCGTCACAATAATTGTTGTCAGATTAAATTCCTTGGCAATCGACTTAATCCTTTCTTTAATCGATTCCTTAATCACACCATCTAACGCACTTAACGGCTCATCCAAAAGCAGCAGCTTCGGCTTCGTTACAAGCGTTCTTGCCAAGGCAACCCGCTGCTTCTGTCCTCCTGACAGCTCGCCAATTCTCTTTTTCAAATGTGGCTTCAGCTCTAAGAAATCAATATATTCCCTGACCTCCTCTGCTGACGCACCCTCTTTTTTATTGCGTAATCCATATACAATATTTTCATAAGCATTTAAATGTGGAAATAACGCATAATCTTGAAAGACAATATTAAAACCGCGATTTTTCATAGCTACATGACTTAGATCCTCGTTATTAAAAACAACTTTTCCCTGATCAATCTTGGTTAACCCCAAGATAATATTTAATAAAGTTGTCTTTCCGCTTCCACTCGGTCCAAGCAGCGATACAATTTCACCGCTATTAATTGTAAGGTCGATATTTTCTAATACAACTTTCTGGTCGAATTGTTTGCTGATATTTTGTAATTCTAACAACATGACCACCTCCTCTGAGTTACCCCCATCATATAAAATAAGTATTAAGATAAATCTGTTATTTTATTAAGAATATGTAAATTATATATAAATTAAGCATAATTTGTGCATAAATAATAACTATATATTTTTATACTTATGCATGTTTCATTCAATTTTTTGTAAAAACCGATTGATTATCCTGCAAATTATCCGTAAACTAGCTTTAAAGAATAGACTAATAACAACGTTACATGAGGAGGATAAAATGCTTCCAGTTGAGAGACAAAAGAAAATAATTGATTTGTTAACAGTTAAAAAAGTACTGAAAATGCCTGAGCTTCGGGAAGAAATGGGAATTTCTATTGATACATTGCGAAGAGATATCAGTGCGCTTGCCGAACAGGGAAAAATCAAAAAAATATACGGCGGCGTCAAATTGGCAGAACCAAAGTTTGGTGAAGTTTCTATGGAAGAACGCATGATCAGCCATCTAGAGGAAAAGACAGCAATTGCAAAAACATGCGATGAACATATCGAGGATGGAGACTGTATTTATTTGGACAGCGGTTCGACGACGTATCAAATTGCAAGGTATATTAAAGAGAAACGAAACCTGACTGTAATTACAAACTCTGTCCCTGTCATACTTGAATTAATGAACAGCAATGTCGAGCTCATCGTTATTGGGGGAAAGGTCAGAAAGAATGAACGCTCTGTTGTCACCTATGATTATTTATTTAACTTTCACCAATTGAACATACAGAAGGCATTCATCTGTGCAAGCGGCATTACCATGGAAAAAGGAATTTCAGATTACAACGTGGAAGAAGCACTTGCCCGTAAAAAGATTATTGATATTTCTCATGAAGTCTATGTTGCCGCGGACAGTTCAAAATTTGGAAGGAATGTAACCGTAAATATTGCCGGACTGGATGAGATTGATTATGTTGTGACGGATCAGAAAGCGAGAGAAGAGGTGATAAGGGGATTTGACGAGGTTAAGACAGAGTTGATTATTTCTAAGGAATAACTGAAAGCACCTATCAGCATGAAACGTCCAAATGCAATTTGATAGGTGCTTTTCCCCTGACTACTATTCTAATTCTCCAATCTCAGCTAAACAAGAATCCAGCATATCCCTATCCAGACTCTCCCAATCAAATTGCTCCATCAGCGTTTTTTCAGAACTTCCCTTAACAGCATCCTCTATTAACATAACATCATCATCCCCTATAGAAAATCTGGCGACGATATTCGTTTCTGTAAATAGCGTTTCCTCCTGTTGTCCCCATTCCTCCTCCAGCAGAGAAACATCCAGAACTTGAAAAGGAAATGCTTCAAAAAGCATATCTATACCGTCCCTCTGTAGACATGCATTTAATAAATCCGTTTTCATTTTATTATTCTGATTCAGCGGCTGCATATTCTCCCCCTCATCATTCCGCTGCTCTGCTATAGACGACGTCATATTCTTAAGTGGAAGGATACCGTTTTTCTCTGTCAAAACCATATAAAAACTGCTCGCTACTAAAACAAAGCTAATGAATAATAAACTTGCTGTGCCAGATGTAATTGCCTCTTTTTTTATAAAAAATAACCTGCTGACTACAACTGATAAATAGATGATGAATGCCATTAATCCTGCTGTAAGCAAAAGGATTGGCCAAATATCCATTCCTCTCTCCTTTCTCCTCGCAGAAGCATGAGGGGAGTACTTTTATAATTCGCATCGATTAACCTAATACAATTATACTATATTACAGGTTAATTATTTCATTATTTTCATAAATAAAGCCTTTGTAATCACAAATAATACACAGAACAAGGAGGATAAACCCAGAAATGTATCTATTTTTGATGATTTCCATCAACTAAAAAATAATGACTCCTCCGCGTAAAAACAGCAAGCAGAGAGAGTCATTATTTTTCATCCTAATCGCTCATCCTATTTCATTCCTCTGGAGTCAACCTCAGCTCCAGTCCCGAAGTTTCATCCAGCCTCGTCTCATGATAATTTCCTTCCACCCAGTCACTCATTTGATCCTGATACCATTCACTCTTAAAATGACCATCCTGACCTGGACCGACAATATGATACCCGGCATGCATATCGTTCGTATCTATTACAAACCGCCAGGAAGCACCGTGGTCGACCTCGCCTGTTTCGGAATGATAGCTGGCAGCCATGGGCGTCACGCCGCTTCCTCCAACGGGCAGAGCATCTTCACGATTAAAGAAAAATGCTAAAAATGGGCTGATGCCTGATAATGGGTGGTTAAATTGCACCTGATGATAATCACCCCATGTCCAGGCAGACATATCTTCTCCATGTTCTTCTGTCAGTTTTTCTACAGTTGTTTTCAGAGAATTTGCCAACACCTCTTCCAATCCGCCATTTTCTTCTATCCAAATGGAATCCTCTCCATGAAAAGCTGTGCGCAATAGATTTTCCGTTGCTTGGGATTGTGTGGAAAATAAACCTCGCATGGTGCTTGGTATTTCTTGACGGTAGATACGATTTTGAATTTCCCGCATCCAGCGTTCAAAAATGAGCGGCTGCGGTGCATCCTTATCCATAACAAAATCCCAATCAGCCAATAATTGGACCGCATCCTGCTCTTGCTCTGTCAATACTTCACCAGCGAGCACGTCTTGAAATAAAGGAACAAATTCCCGTGCTCTTAAGTCTGTCTGGTCCATTTGCAAATCCTGCATTTCTTCTGTGGTGAAATCATCCCCCGACTCCAGTACCTCCGCAATCCGCTCATAGCGATAAGGCTGTGCCCACACGTTACTGATATGATAAGGATAATCATCTGGAGCAACCTTATTATTAGCTGTTGCAATAAAACCCTTCTCCGGATTAACAACCGAAGGCAATTCATCGAATGGAATAAAGTCCTGCCACTCATTCTCCGCTTCCCAGCCATTCAGCGGCAGTAAAGCATCTTTCCCATCTTCATAAATTGGGATTTTGCCATTTGCTTTAAAGGCAATCGTGCCATCATTCGACGCAAACACAAAATTCTGTGCGGGAACAAGGAACTTCTCCAGCCCTTCTTCAAATTCCTCCCAATCGGCAGCGCGATTCATTTCCATGATTGCTTCTAATTCGGTACTTGGATCCAACGCCGTCCATCTTAAAGAAAGCACTGTATCCGCTCCGGTATCTTCCGCAAATTCCGAAACAATTGGACCATGACGTGTTTTGGTGACTTCATAATCAATGGTTTCTGCGTCTTTTACTTTAATTGGTTCTTCAATCATTACTGCTTCTTCCCATTCATCCTCGTATAAAAATTCATTTGGGTTATCAGGGTTGCGCTTTTCAATATATAACTGCTGTACATCTGGTCCTGTATTGGTCACGCCCCAGGCTATCTGGTCATTATGACCAAGAATAATCCCCGGTACCCCGGCAAAAATAACACCGCCCACATTCAAGCCGTCATGAGATTCTAAATGCATTTGCAGCCAAATTGACGGAGTAGCAAGCCCAAGATGTGGGTCATCTGCCAATAACGGCATACCTGATGCTGTTTTATCTCCGCTGACCACCCAATTATTACTGCCGTTAAAAGGATGAGGGATCACCGCATGCTCAAAGCTTGCTGCAATATCCAGTTCATCCTCTTGGATGATTGTCGGCCTGTTTTCTGGATAAGCGGGGAATAATTCATATGCCTTTTCCTTGTCATATTTATTCAACAAATAATAATTAAAAGCCTGCTGCTCCCAGTGTCCGCCAAGATCAAACGCCATAAATTTTCCAATCGTTAACGAATCCACCGGCGTCCATTCTTCCGGTTCAAAGTCCATTAATGTGAATTCAATCGGCAAACTGTTATTTGCCTTCGCTTCTTTCATATACGCATTTACCCCCTCGGCAAAGGCTTCCAGAACTTCTATTGACTCATCTGAATACACTTCATACGATTCCTCCGCTGCTCTCCTTAATCCCAGCGTTCGGAAATACTTATCCTGATTGACCGCATCCTCGCCAACGACTTCACTCAACGTCCCGGATGCCTGTCTTCGAGAGAGCTCCATTTGAAACATTCGCCGATCTGCCTGAATATAGCCCTGTGCAATATACAAATCACGGGCGTTATCTGCTCGAATATGCGGAACCCCGTCTTCATCGGTTATCACCGTGACTTCATTCTCAAGGATGGAAAGCTCCATCGTCCCCTCTGTGGTTGGCAGCGATTTGTTTATGTATCCGTTTACAAAAAAAGCAACAGCAAGACCCAGGACAATAATAAATCCTAATATACCAATTGATATTTTCTTTTTACGGAATCTTTTTTTCTTAGATAATGTTTCGTAGGCTTTCTTTCTCTTTGCCAATTAATAAATCCCCCTTTGCAGCACATGGTTAAATATCCCTCTTTAAAGAGAATCATAGCATGATGGATTAGTATGTCAAGACTTCTATAATGTGGAATATATGCAACAAGCCTTGGGGTTATAACAGGTATGTCTGTTTTGAAAATGAGCTATCCTAAAAGATATACAAAAAGAGAGCCAAACAAATTCAGCTCTCCCCCAAAACGATATGGCATTCCATTCCCCAACAAATAGAATGCCAGTTTTTCATCAAAGTTCATTCAGCTCATCAAACGTTACCTCTACATCAAATACCCCGTAAGCATATGGTCCAAGCTCATAGTGCTCGTAATGAAAGATAATTGAATCCTCCGTTAGTACAAAACGCTGAAAATTATCCCATTCCGGCTGTGTTGCTTCTTCCAGCATATCTAATTCCGGACCCTCATTTTCCAGCTTACTATATATTAAATCACCAAGATTGCTCAGCTGTGATTCATCCTTCACGAAATCTTGAATAGTTAATTCCTTATGATTCTTTAAGTCATAGTTAAAAGGATGCTGATAAAAGAACGGATGCGGTCCGCCAAAATCCATGACCTGCATAAACATAAGGGATACATATTCGTCTGTTACTGTCGGTTCTTCAAAAGAAAGACTTTCTCCTCCTTCATACGAAATTTCTGCAAGCTCTTTTTCATTTTCCTCAAACTCCGTCTCAAATTCTTCAAAATACTTCATGGCTTCCATCTCAATCGCTTTATCTGCTTCTTTTATGCCAAACACTGGATATTCTGCAGAAATCTCAGTCCACTCTCCAGCTTTTTCTATCTTTTCGATTTCATATTCTGACGATGTTGGTGACAGAAATGCTGCATCATCCTGCTCTTCACCAGTTATTTCAGCTTCATCCGTTCCCGTCTCTATGTCGGTTTCTTGCTCATTCTCATCTGGCCTGTCTTCCTTTAATTCTTCGTCAGCTTCTTGACTTTTAACATCAGCTTTATTTCTCTCAAGTTCTTCTGCTTTTTGATCTGCATCATCTGATATTTCTTCTTTTTCCGTCACTGTTTCACGTGAATCATCCGCTGCAGCTTCCTGCGTCTCCTTGCTGGTAGGATTATTATTGCTGTTGCATCCAATCAACCCCAAAATAAGTATAGCAAGCCCTAGAATAATACATTTTTTCTGCATTACTTTTTCTCTCCCCATATGACATATTGACTGTGCTTGAATTGAATATTCTGCTTTATTTAATAATACCTTTTATTTTACCATAACTAGACATGCGTTCGGGTAGCAACTTCTTGGTGTATCGTAACTTTTCAATGATGAAAATGCGTACAGGCGAAAAGATTTAAAAGCCCGAAAATACTACATAAAAAAGCAATAGGAGCGTCTCCACTCCTATTGCTTGTATGTCAGAAACTATTTCAACTCTGGCCAGAACGCTTTATTCGCCTCAATCAAGTCATCTAAAATATCCTTCGCTACTTTGGCACTTGGCACCGTTTTAGATAAGGTGATCGCCTGCCATAATTTTTGGTAAGAGCCCTCTTCAAACGCTTCTACTACTAATTTTTCTACGCCTACCTGCTGCTCCATCAGGCTTTTTTGGAATCTCGGAATTTCACCGACAACCAGTTTTTCTGGACCATTGCTGCCAACGATACAAGGAACCTCTACCATTGCAGTCGGATCAAAGTTAACGATGGCTCCATTATTTTCTACAATCATCAGCATACGCTCTTTTGTATTAAACGCAATTGCTTTTGCCAGATCAACGATGTAAGAAGCATGGTCATCCGTTTCAAGCTTCGTATCCGCTGCACTTCCTTTATCAATAATTGCCTGACATTCACCGAATACAAATTTCTCACGGCCTTCCATCACTTCATTTGCGCGTGTATGGTTTTTATCGGAATGTGCTACTTCATAATCAGGGTATAAATAATATTTTAAATACGTGTTAGGTACTGTTGCTGCGTCTAATGCCTGTACATCTTTCGCCTTTTTAAATGTACTGTTCCAGCTCGCTTCTTCTCCAGGGATATCCTGTCCACCCATGGTATATCCATACTTGCTGACATGCTCTGTCACCTGAGGCATCAAGCTGTTTCCTTCTTTATCACGAATATCTGTCCACCAGCCAAAGTGATTCAGGCCATAATAGTTTACTTCCATCTCTTTACGAGAGGATAACCCTAAGCTTTTAGCAATTAATTCTTCAATCCCAATCGGCATATCGCAAATATTTAAAATCTTAGAATTTGGTCTTAATTTGCGTGTCGCTTCGGCAACAATGGCAGCCGGATTAGAGTAGTTCAGCATCCAGGCATCTGGGGAGTACTTTTCCATATAATCGACCAGTTCCAATACTCCTGGAATCGAACGCATCCCATAAGCAATTCCGCCAGGGCCACACGTTTCCTGTCCTACCACTCCATGCTTCAATGGAATTTTCTCATCCTGTTCACGCATCGCATATTTGCCGACCCGGATATGTGCCATTACAAAATCAACATTAGTAAATGCTTCTTCTGGATTGGTACTAGCCAGCAAACTCACTTCCGGTGCACGTTCTTTTAATAAAATCTCACATGCATCTGCAATTGTTTTTTGTCTATCTCCATCATTATCATAGAGTTTAATCGTATCGATTGGGAATTCATCCAGATAGTCCAGCAGCATCAAAATAATCCCCGGTGTAAATGTACTTCCGCCTCCAGCAATCGTAATGTTAAATTTTTTCATTGTAAAACGCCTCCTGATATATTTTTAAAGTTTTGTTTCAAAGGAATCTCTCACTTGCGGTACACTCAGGCCTACAATGACCTGTATACTTTGGCCGCTTTGAGCTATTCCATGAGCCATCTGATTTTTGGTAAAGTAATCATTTCCTTTGACCAAGTCAGGGTCCTTCACTGTGACACGCAGACGTGTTGCACAGTTGGTAACATCCTTAATATTTTCTTTGCCGCCAAGTCCTTCTAAATAATAGACCGCCTTCTCCTCATATTCTGACTCATATGTTGCAGCTGCAATTTCTTGATCTGCACCACCTTCATCTTTTTTAGCATTTTGATAATCCTGTTTTGTGTACAATTTAGCCTCCTCATCTGTTTTCCGACCTGGCAAGGCAATATCGAACTTCACAATAATCCACCTGAACAGGACAAAGTACAGTGCTACAAAGATAAACCCGATAATCGCTTGGACTATATAAATCCCTCCATGATTAGAAGAGAGCGGAATCCAGTTCAACGCAGCTATCTCAATAAATCCGGAACCCATCATTCCAACCACACCAAACATGTTCATAATCGTAACCATGGTCGCTCCAAGAAGCGCATGAATCACAAATAGGTATGGTGCGATAAACAGGAATGTAAATTCAAGCGGTTCAGTAATTCCTGCAAATACGGCTGTTAACGTTGCTGGCAATACGAGCGCAAGAACCTTCTTACGATTCTCTTTCGGTGTAGAATAGTACATTGCCAGCGCAATACCCAGACAGCCAAACATCTTAATATTCCCTTGCATTAAGAATCCATATGGATAAAGATCCTTTAATGCTGCAGTTGAATTGGCAAACTCATTTAAATGATTAATCCAATATGGTTTTAACCCTTCATTGACAGCTGCCGGCCCATATTCAAACGGTGTATAGATAAAGTGATGCAGCCCTGTTGGAATTAAAACGCGTTCCAGGAAATGAAACAGCCAAACACCTATATAGCCTGCCTGTGTAATGAATCCCTGTAAGGAACCAATCCCCTGCTGAACATATGGCCATACAAATGCAATAAGGAAAGCAAACGGAATCATAACGAAAAATCCAATAATGGTAACGAATACAAGCCCCTGGAAAATACCCAGCATGTCAGGTAATTTCTTATCATAAAAACGATTATGAATCCAAATCACGATACCAGATATGGCAATGGCTCCAATGATATTTGTATCTAATGTCGGAATGCCGGCAATCTCTTTCACACCTGTTAAATTTTCAACACCCTGGGATAAATCAACACCAAACGTCGATGGCCAAAGTGTCAGAATCGCATTGATATAATTATTAAAAACAAGATAAACCATCAATGCCGCAAGTGTTGCACGTGCTTGCGCTTTCTTTGCAAGTGAAATCGGCAAACCAATCACAAAAGCCAATTCCATGTGATCAAAAATCGTCCACCCGCCACTTTCAATAATGGTCCAAATGTTATACCACATTGTTCCTTCTTCAGCGATGCCTCCCATAATAGCGGGATTTTTAAATAACGTTGCCAGTCCAACAACAATACCGAAGAACGCAAATAAAAGAACGGGAACAATCATTGCACTGCCAAACCGCTTGATTGCATTCATAAACAAAAACTCCTTTGTTTTAATCTCTAATTCCAATATATAGGGAGCGCTTTCAAATTCCAATAGATTTGACGCATTCAGAAATAACGTAGTAACATTAGATTATATTTTCATAGAGTGAAAACATTTTCATTACAAGGAGATGAATCAAATGATTCTGGATAAATTGGTGAATGAATACTACGAAGACTTGAATGAGAATGATCTACATATCGTTAATACCATTCACAACCATCTTGATGAAATGAAAGCGATGAAAATTCAGGACTTGGCAGATTATGCCCATACCTCAATCTCTTCCATTCATCGGCTGGCTAGAAAGATTGGGCTAGATGGTTACAGTGATTTGAAATCCTATATTAAATTAAATATTTACACTGAAGATACTTCCCAGGATTTAATGGAATTGCTGAACCAGGATATACAACAGACCATGAAATATATGGAACAGTTAAATTTCCACAAGTTAAATAAGTTGATTGACGAAGCAAGTTTTATCTATATTTATGGTACGGGGACGGCTCAACAGGATATAGCCAATAACGTACAAAGACAGTTATGGTCTCTCCATAAGAAGTCTCTCATATTGCGAAGTGAACGAGACTTAACAGATGGCATTGATGAATTTGGGGAAGAGGACCTTATATTTATTATTTCTTTATCTGGAGAATCGAAAAATCTGGACGAAATCATCCATATGTTCAAAACAAGAAATATTAAATATATCAGCGTAACGACATTGCGAAATAATTTCCTGGCACAAAATGCCATGTTTAATATCTATGTAAACAGCACACCGTTTTATTTATATAACAAGGTAGACAACTCCAGTTTCCTGCCCTTTCATATTGTTTTTGATATTATTGTCCGGAAATTTAGCGAGTGGAAGATGGAGCAGCAAGAGGACTAATCGTTTATTTAAAAAAGCGCAAAGAAAAGCCTCTCATCTGCCTCAATAATTCAGAGGTAAATGAAAGGTTTTGTCATAAATAGAGATCCGTTTTTTAAAGTAATTCAACTTTAACACCTAAGAATAAACATATATATCTTGCTATTCCAAAATGAACATGTTCTTCATTACCATGCTTGCATTTTGGTGAAATATCCGGCCTTTTGGGAATTGGTGATGGTACATAGCTCCGCTCCGGCCACCCACTCCGCTTTCCGCCACAGCGGCGCTTTACACTTCGCCTTCTATATCTTTGTCAAGGGGGTTATTAAAGGAACAATCAACTCCTGTTTCTATAGAAATGAAGTTACTTTTTAATATGCGAAAGTTGAGTAATAAATAGATTACAGCTTTACAATAGCCTTCGTAATCCCGTAATCCCCATAATTCTCTAAAACAGCTGGTACTTCCTCTAAACGCAGCGTATGTGAAATCAGCGGTGTAACCTGCACTTTTTGTTGATTTAACAAGGAAACAGCTTCTTCTACTGTAAAAGGATTGATAAAGGAACCGGCCATTTTTAACTCTTTGCTGAACACATCAAAAGCAGGGAATTCAACAAGCGTTTCTGGTGATGGCACTCCAAAAAGAAGTACCTCACCCCCTTTTCCAGTTTTATGGATACCTGCCTCTATGGTCTGTTTTTTGCCGATACATTCAATCACGAGGTCATACTCTGCCGCTACATCATCTGTCGATTGAAATAGATGGTCCGCACCCAACTCACTCAGCTGCGCATGTTTATTTACATCAATTTCACAGACGTCGACTTTAGCTGGATTCTTTAGCTGGACAGTCTGTAAAAATAAAGATCCAATAAACCCTCCGCCAATAATCAATACCTTCGTACGCGCCTGAATCTCGCTGATTTGATGAAATCCATGAAGTACACAGCTTAATGGTTCTGCCAAAGCGCCAACTTCCAAAGGCAGCTCCTTATCTAAAAGATGACAAGCAGTCTCTGGAACAGCACAAAATTGTTCCATCCCGCCATTTCGCGTTACCCCAACAGCAGAGAGGTCTTCGCATAGCTGTACCCTCCCTTGGCGGCAATACGTACATTTACCACAATAAATATTGGGATCCACAGCAACATGGTCTCCCAGTTTTAAGCCGGAGACGGATGCACCTATTTCAACAACTTCTCCAGAAAATTCATGCCCTAAGACAATCGGAGGTGTAACTTCAGCAGAACCTGGTTCCCCATGAAAAATATGTACATCCGTTCCACAGATACCGCAATATTTTACTTCAATCAATACTTCTTCCGGTTGAATCACTGGTTTTTCAGTTTCTTGAATGAACATATCCTCTTTTTCTTTCAACAACAAAGCTTTCATACATACACGCTCCTTTTGATTCTCATTCTCATCGTATTTTTAAGGTGGAACATAAAAGTTAAAAAAATGAATTTCTATAGACTTTTTTCCAGCTAGTGTAATGAACCAGCTCAATTCGAAACTATTATTTCAAAATATGAAAGCAATTACAACAGCTATCTGTTTTTCCTAAGGACAGTAATGTCAACAAATCAGATATTAAAATAAAATCCCTATTCATACACAGGAGAAAAATAATAACCATTCTTTCCTGTTTTGGATAGGGATTATCAAACAGAAGACCTGCTTTGAAAAAAAACAGTCTCTTTTTTATATCATTTAGACAGAGATTCCTTCTCTTTATCTTCATCCTCTTCATTCTCTTTTTTCTTCTTCAGCTGTTCATGGCGCTGCCGCTGACGATAGCCATACGTCGCATTCAGCACAACATCCTCATCCTCTAACGCTGTACCAAGCGCACCAATTACCGTGGATACACTGGCAGCAATCCAAGCAATATAGAAGTAATTAATTAAGCCAGGGTCACTCGTAAGCTGTTCCTCCAGCATTCCCATTGGAATAAAAACAAATACGCCGACAAGGAATAAACAGAACAGCATGACATAATAAATACAAACGGTGATCAATAACGTTAAAAACGTTGTTGCGTTATAAAGCTTCCGTGTGTAATCATTACTCTGATCCCGCTTCCTCTCCCATAATCGGTGAATCAAAATAATCCATAGCGTCATCGCTATGACAGAAAATATAGTAAGCAGACACATCCTTAAAATCGTATAATGCTCACTTAACAGCCACAATGTCGGAAAAACCAACGCATAAGAACCCGTGGCAAAAGCAATAGTCAGGATTTTCAAAAATGCGGGAAACATATTCCATGGACGATTTGCGCGCACCATTCCACCCATTAAGCGGATAGAAATACTGCCTCCACGCCCTACTATAAAACGAACATCCATATAATCTTCTTCCCTATCATCCGGTGCTTCACGCTTGATTGGGGATAGCCAACCAAAAAATTTATTCGTCATCAGGTTTTTAGAGTCATCTACATCCACATCCTTGTGCTTGCTGCGCTTTGATTCAATCCGCTCTGCAGAACGCTCTCTTGCCTCATCTGAGCTCCCATAATACATTTCGTTGACCAGCTGCATGATGGATTCCCGCAAACGTCTGATCATTAAAGTAGAACCGAAGCTGGGCATGCTGATCAATGCAATATTTTCATCTTCATTTGCTTCTGCAACAATCATGCGCTTTTCTATAAACAAAGGAATGTCAGTTAAACAAATAGCATAATCCCATTCCTTTTCTTCTTTCTTCTTCTTGGTAGCTTCCAGTATTTCCTTTGATTCGGCGCCACCGCCAATCAAGGGATCTTCTATATAATCAATTTTCCAATCGATTTCTTCTTTTACATAATACTCCAATAAAGACGGTAATTCCTCTCGCAGTCTTGCCCCTATTTCATTTGGATAACCTGGTGCAGTTATTAGACCGATATATCTTGTTGTTTCACTCAAGTTGGATTCACCTCGATTTATTTTTTGTTGTTTTTGCATATCTATGTACTTTTAGCCGAAAAATGAAATGTTTAAACCCTCCATTTATCAATAAAGATGATCAGGATGCTTCTATGATTTTATCTACGATGTTAATACGTATGAATTATTTCTTAGTAAATGCATCTTTTTAAAAGTATGAACGATGTATTAAAAATCATGAAAAGACCAGTTTCTCTCCCTATTAGATAAGTATTGCACTTTTTTCTCCAGCTTCATTGCCAAGCAACTATACTGTCATAATAATGTCTCTATATTATTTTTTCTGAAAATTACTTGTTATCCTTTCTTATTTATGATATGGTTTTAAAAAGTTTAAACTTCTTTTTTATTCAAAATGAAGGAGGGACTTCTTTTTGGAAGGTATCCAGCCAATTAAAGAGTTAATCGAGGCTCATTTTAATGCTCTATCAAAGAAACAACAGAAGGTAGCAAACTTCGTGTTAAATAATCCAACCTTTGTCGGGACACATTCTGCAGCTGAAGTTGGAAAGAAAGCTGAAACAAGTGAAACAACCGTCATCCGCTTCTGCTATGCGCTTGGACTCGAAGGCTATGCCGAACTGCAAAAAAAGATTACCTTATTTGTTTTTAATCAAAATACAGTCAGCACACTTGGGAATTATTTCTCAGCAAAAAAGAAGCTGTTTAATGATCAGCATCTCATTGAGAAGGCGATGCAAAAAGATATCGCTCAAATTGACAGAATTGCTGAACAAATAGATAAGGAATTATTTTATAAGGCAACACATCAATTACATGAAGCAAAAAACATCTATATTATCGGGGCTGGCGCATCGCAATTCCCTGCTCAGTGGCTCCATTTCACCTTAAATATTTTACGGCCAAATGTATCCATTATTCATACGGAAACGCCAGAGCTTATCCGGACAATGCAGGAAATAGATGAAGATGATGTCGTCATCACAATCTCCTTACACCGTTACTTTAAAGAACCCATTCATATTGCGGAGGCGCTTCATAAGCGTGGAATAACAGTGCTTGCCATAACCGATTCTAAGCTGGCGCCGATTCAAAAACATTGCTCCTATGCTTTTGTATTGGAGCAAACGGAGAAATCTACCATTGATCTGATGCCATCACTTATTTCCTTCCTTAACTTAGTAGTAACTGGAATGATGACATTTGACCCGGATTATTATGATAAGCAGCGCGTCAATTATGATGACTTTAATCATACTTTTATTTCTGATAAATGGAGTTGAGAAAATTGATAAATCAACAATTAGCAGAACGTTTACAGCCAATTTTTGAACATTTGCATAGGAATCCTGAAATAAGCTGGAATGAAACAGAGACCACAGCATATCTTGTGGATTTTCTGCGCAGCGAGGGATTGAATCCGCAAACGTTTCCTAACATGACTGGGTTATATGTGGACATTGGAAAAGGAACTCCCGCAGTTGGCTTCAGAACAGATATAGATGCGCTATGGCAAAAAGTTAATGGAGCATTCCAGGCAAACCATTCCTGCGGCCATGATGGGCATATGACTGTAGCGCTCGGCGTCGTTCTTTTATTAAAAGAGCTGGAGCCAACATTATCCGGAGCGGTTCGTATCCTTTTTCAGCCGGCAGAAGAAAAAGCACAGGGTGCAAAAGCTTTTGTGGATCAAGGTGTTGTGGATCCGCTCCAATTTCTATTTGGAGCACATGTCCGGCCACTAATCGAATTAGAGGACGGCACCTACGCACCAGCACTATATCATGGAGCAGCGAAGCTTTTCACAGGAGAAATTCATGGCGTTGAAGCGCACGGTGCAAGACCAGAACAGGGAGCGAATGCGATTGAAGCTGCAGCTGCGCTGATTGATGGACTCAAGCGTATTTGGATCAGCCCTGCTGAATCAGCCTCCATTAAAATGACTCAAATACAGGGAGGCGGTGCTTCAACAAATATTATTCCAGGAAATGCTTCCTTTAGCATCGATGCCCGTGCTCAAACCAACGAAACCATGGAGGCTCTGACTGCCGGATTTGAAAAAGCAGCAGGCGCGGTAAGTACACTATACGATGTTTCCATTGATTACAATGTAGATGCCCATATCGTCGCAGCTCAAGTAAGTGATACAGCAAAATCCATTTTGGAGCAAGCTATTATCAATGTAGCTGGAGAAGAAAATTGTGCGCCGGACGTGGTGACACCAGGCGGAGAGGATTTTCATTTTTATACGTATTCCAAGCCTGAGCTGCAGACAACGATGCTTGGTCTCGGATGCGGCGTCACACCGGGGCTCCACCATCCAGAAATGACATTCAATCAAAAGCACCTGCCAACCGGAGCAGAAATTATCACACAGGCGCTTCTCCTAGCACTACAACAAACAGAAAGAAGCGATACAAAATGATTCAATGTAAAGAACTAAAAACAATGGCCGAGATGGAACAAATGCAGGAGCTGGAGGGAAGGATTTGGGGAATGGCTACCATTCCCACCCATCAGACGCTTACAGCAGTCAAAAATGGCGGCATCATGGTCGGTGCTTATGCTGACGATCAATTAGTCGGCTTCAGCTATGGGTTTGCAGGCTTCGATAACGGCAAAAGCTATCTATGCTCTCATATGCTTGGTATGGATCAAGCATACCGTTCTCAAGGCATTGGAAAAATGCTGAAACAAAAACAGCGGGAGATTGCTATCCGTAAAGGCTATGACATGATGAAATGGACATATGATCCTTTGGAGACACGTAATGCCTATCTTAATCTAACAAAACTAAACGGCATGTGTAACACCTATATTGAGAATTGTTACGGCAATATGCAGGATGGTTTTAATAAAGGGCTCCCTTCAGACCGCTTTGAAATCCATTGGCATTTGAAAAGTCCACACGTGGGGGAGCAGCAATCCGTAAATACAGAAAATGCAACGACTCTGAACACATTAACCTTTAATCAGGAAGGTTTGCCCGTTTTCACGAAAGAGAAGGAACCGCTTGAATTGACGGAATATTCCTATTCCGTTCGTGTACCAAAGGATTTTCAAGGACTGAAAGCAGCAAGTCAAGAGCTCGCCATGGACTGGAGACTAAAGACACGAGAGCTGTTCCAAAATCTCTTTGAAGCAGGTTACGCAGCTATACGGTTAGCACCCTATGAAAATTATGGGGAATACATTTTTGTAAAAAAAGATATTTTAGATCTTGGAGGAAAATAACGATGAAAATCACAGAAGTCACTGTTCGTCATTTACAAATGAAACTAAAAGCTCCTTTCACCACCAGCTTTGGCACATTTACAAATCGAGATTTTTTATTACTGGAAGCAAAGGATGCGGATGGAACCGTCGGCTGGGGAGAATCCGTCGCATTCCATGCCCCATGGTATAACGAAGAAACCCTGCAGACCAACTGGCATATGCTGGAGGATTTTTTAATCCCGCTTATCCTAAATAAAGAATTAAAGCACCCGGATGAAGTTAATGAAATCTTTGCTGCTATCCGAAAAAACAACATGGCAAAGTCTACCCTCGAAGGAGCTATCTGGGATATTTACTCACAACAAACCAACCAATCCCTTGCTGAAGCGCTGGGTGGCAGAAAAGAAAAGATTGAAGTCGGCATCAGTATCGGCATCCAAAAATCCATTGAGGATCTTATCGCTTTAGTAGACGGCTATATCAAAGAAGGCTATAAACGCATGAAAGTAAAAATCAAGCCTGGCTGGGACATCGATGTGATCCGTACATTACGCGAGAAATTCCCGGACACAGCAATTATGGCAGATGCTAACTCCGCCTACCGTTTAGAGGATACCGAACTATTAAAACAGTTAGATTCCTTTGACCTGACCATGATTGAACAGCCCTTGGCATCTGACGATATTATCGATCATGCAAAATTACAAAAGGAACTCCAAACACCGATTTGCTTAGACGAAAGCATCCACTCACTGGAAGATGCACGAAAAGCAGTTGAACTGGGAAGTACAAAAATTATTAATATCAAAATCGGCCGTGTCGGCGGCTTAACCGAAGCGAAGAAAATCCATGACTATTGCGCAGCAAATGATATTCCAGTCTGGTGCGGCGGTATGCTGGAATCAGGAATTGGCCGTTCTCACAATATCGCTTTAACAACACTGCCAAACTTTATTTTACCGGGGGATACCGCTGGTTCCAGCCGCTACTGGGAAAAAGATATCATTGCTCCGGAGGTTGTTGCAGAAAATGGATATATCACCGTCCCGACAAAAGCTGGAATCGGTTATGAAGTGGATCGGAAAGCTGTAGAAGCCTATACCGTGGTTAAGAAAGATTATAAATAAGGGAGATAATCAGATGAAAAAGAGTTTTCAAATAGGAAGTGCTTTTGTTGGTCTTATTGTTGGAGCCGGGTTCGCTTCAGGACAAGAAGTCATGCAATACTTCACCAGCTTTGGTATATGGGGTACAGTTGGCGGGATTGTCGCCACCCTCCTCTTTATCTTTCTAGGATTCACCTTTGCCCAGCTGGGAACAGACTTGCAGGCAGCTTCCCATAAAGGGGTAATCTACCATATCGGCGGACGTTATATCGGGGCGATATTGGATATTTTAATTACCTTCTTCCTTTTCGGAGTAGCCGTCGTAATGTTTGCAGGCTCCGGCTCTACTTTTGAGCAGATGTTTGGCATCAATACTATTGCAGGCAGCATTATTATGGTAACTTTAACTATCCTGACATTGCTATTAAATACACAAAAGATTATCGGAATCATTGCAGCAATTACACCTTACTTGATTGCGATTATCTTTATCATCTTGGTCTATTCCATTTTCACCACGGATTTATCTCTGGCTGAAGCAGATGCAATCGCCAAGGAACAAGCTTCTGCCGCACCTAACTGGTTGTTAAGCGCCTTCCTCTATGTATCTTATAATCTGGCAGCAGGAGCAGCATTACTGATTGTCATGAGCGGAGGCGTGAAAGACCGAAAAGTTGCAGGCTGGGGAGGTATTTTTGGAGGAATCATGCTTGGCGGATTGATTATTCTTATTCATATCGGGATGTTCATGAAAGTAGATGTTGTGGCAGGAATGGACATGCCAACACTTGCCTTAGCAGAACAAATCCATCCATTTATTGGTATTCTGATGGCTATTGCACTGCTTGGCATGATGTATAATACAGCAGTTGGTATGTTCTACTCCTTTACGGTACGATTTATCGCACCTGATAGCAGAGCCTATAAGCCTGCCGTTGTGATTATTGGGTTACTTGGTTTTGCAGCTAGCTTAGTCGGTTTTACAACGCTTGTCGGCAAAGTATATTCAACGATGGGGTATTTAGGATTTGCTTTGATTATTGCAGCAATTATTGCTTGGTTTCGAAGAGGGGTTACCCGTGTTTCTTAAAACTAAAAGTATGTATACAGGAGCATGTGCTATTTTTACTTTTGATTTTTGTTATTTAGCCGTCTATTTTTATAGGCGGCTTTTTTTGTTTTAGCTGTAGGATTTAGCTTTTTCTAGAACAAAGTATATTGTAATCAGTGGTCTAATCATCCTCTATTTCAATCAATATTAATATGTAGGTGCAAAGGGAGGAAATGAAGAAAGTGCAAAGAATCCCGTTTATTCGTAAAGAATAAAACTAATCCATCAAAAAAGGCTATCAAGCATGATAACCTTTTTTAAATCTCTTGAACAGTTCAATTTCCCATCAAAGAAGGCAGCCACAAAACAAGGTCCGGAATGTAAGTAAGAATAAGAAGTACAATATAAGTAACTGCTAAAAACGGTAAAATAGACTTAGTTAGTTGTCCTATTGATATATTTGCCATGGAGGATGCAATTGTTTGTGGGATTTGTTCAAATGAAAGCATTCAACCAAAAAATTCGCCATAGCAATCAAAAGTGCAATGATTGCAGTTGTTTTTGTTGTGTTAAATAACTGTGTAACGCTGTATAAACCTTAATAACAGATATGGTAATATAGTTCTTATGTAATTTATTAAAATTTAATAACGAGGTGAACAGGATGGAAACATTTGAAATTGATATAAAAGGCTTAAAAAGAGTATTGCCCATCGTCACTATAGCGGAGGATTTAAAAATTGCCAGCTTTGATATTTTAGGAGATACAGAATTAGTCACGTATCTCGCACCATTATTGGCAGAAAAACTTCCAAAAGTAGATTATATCGTAACAGCTGAAGCAAAAGGAATTCCGCTTATCCATGAGATATCCAAGGTGCTGAAAATGGACAAATACATTGTCGCAAGAAAAAGTATAAAACCTTATATGCAAAACCCGCTGGTTAAAAAGGTAACGTCCATTACAACACAAAAGGAACAGATACTTTGCCTAGATGGTAAAGATGCTCATCTACTTAACGGGAAAAAAGTTGCTATTATTGATGACGTTATTAGCACAGGTGAATCAATTTATGCACTGGAGAAGATTCTCGTGGAAGGAGCAGGAGCAAATGTAATAGCAAAGGCAGCTCTTTTGGCTGAAGGCAGTGCTGCTGAAAGGACGGATATTATCTTTTTAGAGAAATTACCTATATTTTAGAATTATATAAGCATAGACAATAAATTTAATTAGGAAATGATCACCAGTAAGATTAGATTTCCTTACTCTTTCGAGATTATTAAAAAATTATTCACAAAATAAATTCTTTTTAGAAATAAACTTGACAATCAAATGAAAACGCTTTATTATTCATGTAACGGGTTACATGAAATCCTCTTTTTTATGTCAGCAACATGTAACGGGGTAAATGTTGTATAATATGTAACCCGTTACATACAAAATAGACAGTGGTGAGTAATAAGATGGCAACTATAAAGGATGTTTCTAAAATAGCGAATGTTTCTGTTGCAACCGTTTCACGGGTCCTCAATAATAATGGCTATGTAAAAGAGGAAACGAAGAAAAAGGTGCTGGCAGCTATTGAACAATTAAATTATCGTCCTAATGATGTAGCACGAAGTCTTTTTAAAGGGAAATCGAAAATGATTGCCTTGTTTGTTCCAGATATCAGGAACCCCTTTTTCCCTGAACTGGCACGCGCTGTTGAAGATAATGCCAATGCTCATAATTACACCTTTATTCTTTGTAATACAGATAATAATTCTGTCAAAGAGCTTACTTATTTAAATGCGCTTTTACAAAAATCTATTGATGGTATCGTTATTGTTTCTAATACGATGTCAGCCGAACAACTAAGAGATATAAAAGTACCTATTGTTGCTCTTGATAGAAAGCCTAATGAAAACATTCCATCTGTCACTGTGAATAATCAGGAAGGAGCTATCCAAGCTGTTCAACATCTGAAACAGTCAGGCTGTAAATATATTGGACATATTTCCGGTCCGCAAGATATAAGCAGCGCAAAAGACAGAACAAAAGGATATTTAGCTGTCGTTAAAGAAGAAAGCTGGTTTTCAGAAGATTTTATTCACTCAGGAAATTATACGTATGAAGAGGCGTTTGAAGCCGCTAAAAATCTATTAACTAGATTTCCTAATATAGATGGTATATTTGCAGCAAATGACATGATGGCAATCGGTGCACTTAAAGCAGCGGAACATCTCGGAATTCTAGTCCCCAATGATTTATCTATTATTGGATTTGATGGTATCCAAATGGGGAGCACAACCTCCCCGGCATTAACAACAATGGAACAGCCTCTTTACACCATCGGAAAGCGGGCAACTGAAATGTTATTACAAAAAATAGAAAGTCCGGAAAAGGAACTTGTATCCGAAGAATATCAGGTTACATTCATCCAAAGAAGCTCCACAAAAGAAAGGAGATGAAATATTGAAAGAAAATCCAAATGTCTGTGTTGTAGGGAGTATAAACATGGATATGATCACTTCCATCGATAAAATACCTGCTCAGGGAGAAACCATATTAGGAGGAACATTTAAAACGAATCCAGGTGGAAAAGGAGCCAATCAGGCTGTCTCGGCTGCAAGATTAGGAGCAAATGTATCTCTGATTGGTGCTGTAGGAGATGATTCGTTTGGGAAAGACCTGCTAGAACACTTTGAGTCAGAAAATATAAACCGGGAAGGGATTAAAATAATTCCTAATACTTCAACCGGTGTTGCCACAGTGATTGTATCAGAAAATGACAATCGAATTATTGTCTCATCAGGTGCAAATGCTAAAGTGACACCTGAAATTGTCTCTAAATCCCGTGAAAGGATTCTTCATAGTGATATTATTCTTTTACAATTTGAGATTGCAATGGAAACAGTAAGATATATCGTAGAGCTTGCTTATGATCATCAAATCCCTGTCATTATCAATCCTGCACCATACCAGGAAATACCTGAAGATATACTGACAAAAACAACTTTGTTTACACCAAATGAAGGAGAAGCATTTGTCATGAGCAAAATACCAGAGTTTGAATTCATTAAGAATAAAATGATTATCACCAAAGGCAAACATGGATCAGCCTTTTTCGCCTCTTCTGGTGAAATGATAACCATTCCTGCTTATCCCGTTCCTGTAAAAGATACGACAGGGGCAGGTGACACATTTAATGCAGCACTTGCAGTTGAACTGGCAAGCGGAAATACCTTAGGTCAAGCAATTACCTTTGCAAATGCAGCTGCAGCAATTTCTGTCGGTGAAATTGGAGCACAAGGAGGTATGCCAAGTAAAAAGGAAGTGGATGACTTTTTAATGAAGAACAAAAACTGAAAAAGAGGTGAATATGTTGATATCTATCGCGTGGGGCTTACTAGGTTGTGCTATTATTGTCAGTCTAACCTTTTTAATGTCTGAAAATAAAAAGATAATTAATTGGAAAACTATCACCATCGGCTTTGTATTACAGGTAGTATTAGGTTTCATTGTATTTAAATGGCCAGTCGGAATCGCCTTCATTCAAATCATATCGAATGGCGTAGACAGTGTCATGGATGCTGGCCGAGAAGGGTTGCAGTTTGTGTTTGGCGAATTAGCAAACCCGGATGGAGCAGTCGGTTCTGTATTTGTTATTAATGTATTAACGATTATGGTGTTTTTAACAGCACTGATCGCCATTTTATATCACTTTAAAATCATGCAATTTTTCGTACGCATCGTTGGCGGCTTTATCTCCAAAATTATGAAAACAGGCCATGTAGAATCTACTAATGCCGTAACCAATATGTTCCTTGGTATGACACAATCTGCTATTTCTGTAAAACCGTATATCAGTCAGATTTCACGCTCGCAAATTTTTGCTATTATGGTCGGAGGTCTGGCATCGGTATCCGGAGCAGTGCTTTTTGGACTAGTCGCATTAGGAATCCCTGTCGATTATCTACTGTCTGCAGCTATCATGACAGCACCTGCCGGATTGATGCTTGCCAAGCTGGTTATTCCAGAGACAGAGGAACTTAGTAAATCAGAATGGAAGGAAATTGATAATTTCAATGATTCTGAATCAGGGGAAAAATCAACATTCATGGATGCAATCATTGACGGTTCCCGTGACGGCGTTAACCTTACTGTAAACGCAGCAATGATTTTGATTTCTATTATCGGACTCGTTGCTTTAGTGAATATCATTCTTGGAGGGATTGGATCCATTTTTGGAATGGATAATTTATCATTAAACCTTATATTCGGTTACCTTTTTTCTCCACTTGCTATAATCATGGGAATTCCATGGAATGAGGCACTTTTGGCTGGCAGTCTGCTAGGAGAAAAATTGATTTTAAATGAATTTGTTGCTTTTACTTCTTTCTCAGAAGTTATTGGACAATTCTCAGATAAATCTACAGCCATTATGACATTTGCTCTATCCGGCTTTGCTAATATAGGCTCTATCGGGATTATTCTAGGAATCATGCTGGGAGTGGCCCCGAAAAGAAAACATGAGATCCAAGGGATGGCCATGAAATCATTGATTGTTGCCACACTTGCAAACTTGCTGAATGGCGCTATCGTAGGTATGTTCTTTCTATAAAAAATATGAAGGGTTGAGATATGAATGAATAAAGTAATACTGGATGTTGATACAGGTGTAGATGATGCACTGGCAATTATTTATGGAATAGAAAGTAAAAAAATTGACTTCCTGGGAATCACCACAGTCAGCGGCAATGTTCCTTTAGATATGACAGAAAAAAATACCCGAAAAGTGTTGAAACTGATTGGCCGAGAGGATATCAACGTTTATCCCGGCGCAGACAGGCCTCTACTTCGTGAAGCAGAATATGAATATCGAGTTCATGGCAGCGATGGCATTGGAAATGCATTAGATGATATGGAAATAGAGCATGCAAAAGAGGAACAATTTGCGCCAGATTTTATTGTGGAACAGGCTAAGAAGTATAAAGGAGAACTCACGCTGATTATGGTTGGTCCACTGACTAACCTGGCACTTGCTTTGAGAAAAGAGCCGAAAATCGCTGGTTGGATTAAAGAAGTGATTGTGATGGGCGGACTGGTATCAAAAGCTGGTAAAGGAAACTCCTTGCCTAACTCTGAATTCAATATTTATGCAGATGCAGAAGCAGCGGCCATTGTATTTCATTCAGGATTGGAAGTAACCTTGGTCAGCCTTGATGTGACATTACAGACCTACATGAAGCTAGAACATATTGAAGAATTAAAGGGAACCAAATATTATGATTTTGTATTAAACAGCACAGAAGTATTTCGAAGTTTCAGCAAGAAGCGTTATGGAACAAATGGTTGTGCGTTACATGATCCATTAACTATCGGCTATTTCCTTGACCGTTCCTATATCGAAACGGAAAAATACTTTGTAGATGTAGAAACCTTAAGTTCACTTGGGTATGGACAAACGATTTGTGATTTTAGAAACCTGTGGGAAAAAGAGCCCAATGTAAACATATGCGTAAATGTGGATGCAGAAAGATTTATTCAAGATTTTATCAACATCTTGAAACAAGCATAATCAGATACAGCCGGAGGTTAAGTATATTGCTTAACCTCCTATATTTTTGAGTAGGAGGACAAAGTCGTGAAGTATCTACCTTTTTATTTATGTTATGGGATACTATTTTTATTATATATTCTTAATTTATTTTTCCAGTCCTCTATGATTCATCTCATCGTGAGCTGGGGCACACTGGGTGTATTTTTGCTTTCCTGGCGCCGGGCAGCCAATTTATTTAAATGGATGAGCACGATGTTTATATTAACTGGTATTTTCATGAGCCTTACCTCTGGCGTCTCATGGTATCTGATTCCACAACAATTCACGAATAATTTTCCCATGCTTGTATTTTTAAGCATGCTCCCTTGGATGGCAAGTGCTTTTAGTATCGGCGAATATGATCAAATCTTGAAAGATATGATCAACCCTAAGAACAATCAACTAGCGGATATGTATGGGAAAGGACTAGCTGCGACATATAGTTTGCTCATCTTTATTAATATCTCCGCTATCTATTTAGTCCAGCAGGTTCTCATCGATAAATTAAAAGGCATTGATGAATCGATTAGGAATGATTTTATTATCAGGACAACACTAAAAGCTTTTTCTCTGGCTGTTATCTGGAGTCCGATGGAAATTATTGTAGGTATTACCGTCGACGCTACAAATATCAGCTTCTTCTCCTACTTGCCTTGGCTTTTATTGTGTTCATTCCTGCTAATCACCATTGATGTATCCTTAAATAAGAAGAGATTTGCCGAAATGGAAATCAATCTTTCTGCAAATATAAATCATAAAGAATTAATGAAAGCCTTACTAAAATTATTCTTTGTTTTATTTACATTTTTCAGCATCATCCTTATAAGTAATCATTTATTCGCCTTGAATTTTATCCTGACGGTTTCTTTAGTTATTTTTCCATTTACTTTTATCTGGGCTGTATTCACGCGGCGTGCCTCTACATTTTTAACCTATGGGTGGAAAAGCTGGAAGAATTATAATAATAACATGCAAAATTTTGTCGTGTTGTTCCTTTCTCTGGCATTATTCTCAGAAGGATTTAAACAAACAGCGATTCCTCATATCTTACAGAAATTGTTGGGGCAAGTATCCGAATATGCGCTATTAATTTTTATTTTTATTACATTTATCTATTTTGTGATGGGTCTCATCGGAGTACATCCCGTTGCAACGATTGCTATTTTGATAGAAGTATTAAATCCATTGTTCCATATTATCAATCCTATGAGTATAGGAATCGTTCTTATCATGTCTGCGCTGGCAACATCGGCATCTGCACCGTATGGCATTAACGCTACACTTACTTCCCAAACCATTGGTGTGTCACCTTTTTATATTACAAAAATCAATTTTCCGTTCTCTATCTTGATGAGTGTTGTAGGGATAGCAGTGGCAATGATTGTATTATAGCGGAACAACCATTTTATTTGTGATAAGCACTCTCGCATTTTGCTTATGAATCTCTTTTAAATATTAGAGCAGGGTAACAAACCATACATACGGATTGGGGCTTCTAAAGGAATAGCCTGGGACCATGAAAGGCACCAGGCTACAGTAGATACTTAAATGTTTTCCATAATCTAAAGTAATATTTCTCTATTCATTATTACTTACTAGCTGTTTCGTAATATCCAATAGCTCTTTCACATCTTCTACCTTTGTTTTCCCAGTTTCCTTATCAATAATAGAAGAATAAACATGCGGAATGACTTTTGGTACGCCAGCTTCCAGAGCAATCGACAAAATCTCTTCAAAGTTAGTTAAATCGATGCCGCCTGTCGGCTCTAAAGCGAAATCTGCTTCTGCACAAGCCTTCGCAACAGCTCGGAATTCTTCTTCGTGTGCAAGACCCTTCATCGGGAAAAATTTTAGTGCATTTCCTCCCATATCTTTCACTAACGCTATAGCTGATTCTATTGGAACAACAGCTTGTTCTCCGACATTGGAACTTAACGGGCCAGTTGAAATAGTTACATAACCAACTTTTCCTGATGGAGATACCAAAGCATTGATCCAGCTCTCTTTCTCTCCTAGATTAGCTCTGGTTGCACCGACAGATGGGAACACTTGGTTAATATGACTTCCTTCATATGATTTCACAATATTTTCAACCACTGCAGCCTGTCTGTTATCACCTGCACCTAAACCAATGGATACAGCCCCATGGATTGCTTCATCATATTTTTCCATTGCGGTTACTGCTTCTTCCACCGTATCATAATTCTTCGATAGTACGCCGATTAGTACCTTTCCCTCTCCAGCTTTATATACTTCCTTTGCATTTTCAATACTGTTCGCCAGAACGTTCAAAGCAACACGGTCCTTATAAAAAAATTTATCTATCTTCTTCATACTTCTTTTCCTCCTAGAATGTCAACGATTCTACTATATATAACTTGACTATCATTTTCTTGTAACGGTCGTGGATCAATATCAAAGAATCCTTGTCTCACACCATAATCACGAGTATAAATAGCAATTTCGCCATGTTTTAGTTGATTCGTTACTTCCTTGGCTGATATAGCTGTAACAGCTTCATCAATGGTGATTCGTGCTCTGAAGATAGAGCGTCCTGCTTCGTCCTGAACGATCGTTGCGGTGACACCTTCCATTGTATTTAATGATTGCAGTACTTCTAAACTCGCCTTTTCAGCTTCACTATTATCTGTTTTCACAAAATACTCATCCAACGCCTGCAGTAAGCCAAATGTAGATTCCTTTCCTACCTTCATACTTCTTCCAATATAATGAAGCTGTGTTTTGACCCACTCTACATAATCTTTTTTCCCTGCCACAATACCCGTTGTTGGCCCTTCAATAGCTTTAGATCCGCTGTAAATTGCCAGGTCAGCAATTTTCACATATTTTTTCAAATCTTCTTCCGCTGCTGCGTCAACAATAAACGGGATATTCTTTTCTTTAGCAACCTCTGCAGCTTCTTCAACAGAAATCATATTCTTTTGTACGGCATGATGAGATTTCACATACAAAATAGCCGCTGTATTTTCGCAGACGGCATCAGAGATATGTTCTTGTTTTCCTTCATTTGCATATCCTGCTTCCACTAGCTGGCCGCCGCCAAGATAGATCATTGATTCAATTGGAGCACCGTAATGAACATTATGCCCTTTCAACATAATAATCTCATTTTTCGTGATTTTTTCTTGATGTATCTTTTCACTCAACCTTCTATTACCTTTTGTAACCAATCCAGCGACAGATAAAACAATTCCACTTGATGCTGAATTTACAATAAGAGCAGCTTCCGTATCTAGCATATCCGCAATATATTTACCTGACTTATCCACTAAATCAGCAATTTCTACATAATTTTGCCCGCCTGTTTTCATTGCATCCATCACTGTATCAGATGGTGCAGAGACGCCAAGAATACTCATTCTGCCACTTGCATTTATGACACGCTTTAACCCATATCTGTCATGTAGTGAATTATCCATAATTAATCAACCTTTCAGTTATGATTACATATCTAACATGGTTTCTATAAAGTGAAACTTCAATCAGTGGGGATTTTCTTTTCATCCCCCACTGATTGGGGTTGCGATAAAATAGAACATTTACCGGAATACTTTGCTGCTATTCATTTTAAATTGGGAAAAATGCTCCTATCGCTATAGCACCTAAGATTGCTCCGCCCGCAACAGGTTTATTCCACAAATAAAAGAATGCTCCTCCAAGTAAAGAACCTAAACCTACAGGGATGGATGCTGTTGCAGCAGAAATAATAATTAGCGGTCCTAAAAATCTACCAGACGAGTTACCTGCACCCATCATCACATCACTGCCAAATGTAGAATTAGCCTTTCCGACCGTAAATTTTTTAATGCCAATAACAACATAGCCGATTACCACACCTATTAATAAGCCCGTTATTAAAGAAACAAAAAAGTTTTCTAATGGCAAAACAATTCCTGCACCTAACAGCAATGCTGGTATTCCGATACCTACCCCAGTAAGTATCGAACCACCTATATCAAGTACTCCTACTAAACCGCCTTCAAGTATACGTGCAAATAAGAAGCTGGCTCCAAATGCCGCAGCTGCACCATAGCCAGAGCCTTGTATACCTGCTTCTAATAAAGCTACAATGGCTACTTCATTAAAGGCGCCTACTTTATAAACGTAATACATATGCGTACCTGCAAAAATACCAGATGACAGAAGTGCTACAAAAATTGGGAACGACCAATCTGCAAACCAAAAACTCTTTTTATACATCGCATCACTTAGTTGACCATCAGTCATTTTATTTCCTCCTCACTAAGGGTTTATTAAATTATGAAGTCCTTGTAACCAATTTGGTACAGTAAGGTTGAGACTTTCTATCAGCTCTATATCAATTCCCCTAAAGAAGGCGCTTAAGATGAACAGCACAATAATAGCCGTCATTAATATTTTCGTGATGTTATTCCATCCAGAATCATCCACACCCTTACCTACCAATATACCTAGTACAACACCTGGAACAGCATTACCCATAATAATATGAGCTAGTCCGCCAAATATCGTTCCCCAAAACCCAGAACGTTTACCGGCATCTAATGCAGCTAACCAAAATATAACCGGCATAGCCATATTAATAAGCCAATCCGCAGCTGGAGCTAATACTTCCAGCGCAACATTTCTAAGTCCCTCCGGAATAGATGCTGTTGTCGTACTTAAAAAAGCAACAACTATTGCACCCACAATCGCACCTGCTATACTCATTTTGAAAGGGTTATGCATGGTCTCTTCTATTGTTTTTCCTTTTCTTAAAAGCACAGCGACAGACCAATTGGGAATAATTCTGTGATCCACGTCCTGCGTAAGTGCGCCAGCTCCAACAGCTGATGCCCAAGCGTTAAAGAAGAATCCCAATCCAAATGAGAAATGGGATGCACGGTCACCTGCACAGGCATTCATCTCGCCAATCGTTCTGAATGCTCCCATTGATTGAGACTTCGGTGCATGGAACATCCTTGCTGCTCCAGCCCCTACTCCAAAACCGACGATTGCTCCAATAATTAATGATTTAATTAGAATAACTACGATTCCGCCCACGTATACCCCTCCTTAATGGATGGTGACTACCTTTTTTCTGCCAATTGAATTTGGCAGAATCGATTGTTTTTAAGTTTACATCTACTTTTAACGTCACATGACAATTCAATTTTTTACGCGGCATAAAGAGGAAGAAAAAACGTTCTGTATATTCTTCCATGGTTGCCTCCACTTCTTCTATGTTTTCTGGTTCGGCACGTATAACAAGCTGATTGATCTCAGAAAATATCTGTTTCTGAATTTTACTTAAAGCACGACTAACTGCCTCATCTTGTGTACTTCCCTTGCCAGAAACGGTTATTGTTACATGTTGGTTTTCAATCATGTGATTCATTCCCCTTGTATTTTCTTGTATTCTTCCACGATACGTTTTCCTAAGTCTTCTACATCCATGAACCCAAACCCTAATACTTTATAGCCTTCACGAATGGCAGTTACTCCTTCTTCAATAGAACGCATGCCGTGTCTTGCTTTATATCCATATTTCGTTTGTGCTGTAATTGCTCCTGCTCCACCACTGCCGCAAAATGAAATTCCCAAGTCCGCATCTACTTTATTCATTTCATCGCCGAGCTTCATGTCCGCTCCAATACCCGGGACCACAATAGCTTCTCCTCCAGCAATCTCTACACCTTTTCCCACGTTTTGTCCTTTTCCAAGTCTATCTGCAATAACTACTTTTACCATTTAACTCACTCCTTATTTTGATTAATTATATTTAACTACTTCAAAATGAATCGATAATAAATACGTTTCATCATCTGAAATATGTTCTAATTGTTTTACTAATTCTCTGGCTTGTTTGATGGACTCTTGCGAAACTTCCTCAAATAATTTTTTATCTTCCACTTGCATTACTTCTTTTCTTTGATTTCTTTTTACCATTTCAGATATGTGATTTAACAAGGCTTCTCTTTGGTCATCCTTTATTTCATATCCATTACTATCTATATAGTTCACTGCATCATTGTAAATACTTTCACAAACATCTGGATCTTGACTATTCATGAAATAGTTAGTTAAATCTTTTTTTTCCACATTCTTAACCCCTTTGATATACAATCTTTCCGTTTTTCCATGTTGTTTGTGGAATTAAACGTTGATTTACTTTCATCACTTCACCATGAGAATCGATTAATTCTCTATTCTTTTTCTCAATATGAAACATCGTAATATCTGCTTTCTTTCCAGGTTCCAATGATCCATAATTCATTAAAGACAGCGTTTTAGCCGGAAGAATTGTAACGGATTCGATTAAATCTTCTAAGTCATATCCTACTGCTAATAATTTCGATATGGTATCCATTAAACTGCCAACTGGCTGTTCAAAATTTTTTTCATAAACATCTGTACTGATCGTAAATGGATAACTGTAATTCTCTTTAAATCGTTTAATTGTTTGATATGAAAAGCTTGATGTTCCATGACCAACGTCAAATTTAACTCCCCGCTCTAGCGCCTCATGTGCTTCAGGTATTAAAGCTCCATCTTCATCAAGAATCCCGCCTTTTTTGCCATGAAAAGCATGCGTTACAATATCGCCATCTTTTAATAAAGGAAGAATTTCATTTAATGGCGGAGGAGGTGAGCCAATATGCACCATGATGGGCGTATCCGTCTGATCAGCTAATTTGCGGGCATGTTCCAAAGGGCGAATACCCTGATTTCCGACAACAGATTGACTCATTCTGGCTTTTAAGCCAACAATAGCCGGTTCTGAAGCTTTTATCGTTTCCCATACACGTTCACTCATTAATTTTTCAGGAGCAGACAATTCATCCAATCCCTCTACTAAGCCCGTGGCGGATACATTTAATAACGATAATATTTCTGTCGTATGTTGATTGATAATTTTATCCTTAAATTGAGCATAATCTTTATACCCTGTACTTCCTGCATCAACAACTGTTGTAACACCCTGATTAATACCGATTTTGTCAGCATTTATCCCAATTTGAGCAAAATTTTCAAATACGTGTACATGCATATCTATAAACCCCGGGGCAACATAGCTTCCCTTTGCATCCCATTCTGTCAGCAAATCCGTTTCCTCAATATCTTCTTCAGCTATTATTTCATCATCTTTCACATAGATATCTTTTTTAGTAAACGCTTTATTAACAGCGTTAAATACAATTCCATTTTTAATAATGGTAACCTTTCCCACAGCTTGCTTCCTCCTTTTCAATATAGAATAAGATCGCTTTTTTCTCATCTGCATTGGCCAGCAGCCCTTGTTTTTTAAAAACTTCATCTACTTTCCGATAATCTTCTGTCTCTATAAAAGATGTATTTACAAGGTGATCATATTCCATTCTGAATTTAATACGATGAACCATGAGAAAAACATGCATTAGAAAAGCGTCCTCCATTTTATGCTTGATTCTGCCTTTAAAAGCTTGTTTAATTCCCAAATATAATTCCATCGCTTCTAATATAACTGCTCTGGAGTATTCTTCTGGATCATCGATATTGCTTTCGTCTTTGTTGATTATCTGCTGTGCAATTACTTGGTTATCACCAGTTAATTCACTTACTTTGCTCTTTAACTCTTTAATATTACTTTCGCTCGGTACCGGGTCTACCCATATCGTTGGTATAGCGGTTTCAATTGGAAATACACTAATGATGATGTCAAACGTATCCTTTTCCATAATCTCGTCTAAATCATCTAAGCCACAATATTGAATGATTCTAATCCGCGGCACTTCTTTTTCCACACGATTTTTTATAACACGTGCCACTCCTCTGCCGCTCGCACAAACATAGAGTGCTTTTAAAGGTTTCTTGTTTTCAAAAGTCGTTTCCATCGATACAAGAAAATGCAATGTAACAAATGAACTGATCATTTCAGACGTAAAATTATGTGATTCAATATACTTTTCACATGCTTTTTTAACAGGATGATAAAGATAATCATGCTTTGTTTTAAGATCTTCCATAAATGGATTATTCTCTAATAAAATGGCATTTTCTTCAGTGAATTTATTAGAGAAATGAGACAATAAGTTTGTTTGTAACGTACTATCGTTATAAAAAGGAATGGAAAGTCTTCTGCTCACATAATGAATAATATTATTCGTCATTTCGATCAGGTCTTCGTTGTGATTATTTAATAAGGCATTTCTGTAAATATAAATGAATTCATCATTTGTTATCTCTAGACTGAAATGTTCAAAAACATCATTTGCAACAGCATAGACGAACATTGCGAATGTTGACATGGACATATCTATCTCATCATTATTTCTTCCTAATTGAATAGCATTTTCTTTCGTTACTCGGCAAACCGAAATCACTAACCTTGTAAATAGGGTGAAAATCTTAACAGAGGCAGGATGGTATTCAACCAATGATTGTTTAATAGATTTCATCAGTATTTCATCTATTAGTAGAACCACCTTTTTCATATCTGGTGAAAAGGAAGTGAGTTCTTCTTTAAATTTCAAATATATTTCTGGTCTATACGATTCCTCAATGACAATTTTGTATGTTAGTAAATATTCCGCGTGCTGCCGTATATCTACTTCTTCTCCTGCAATAGTATATCCTTTTCTTGGAAATACCTTTAACGTTATATTATTCTCAGCCAAGTGTTTTTCAACTTTTTTCATATCCTTATAAATCGTTTGCTTGCTTACAAGTAACTGATCAGCTAAGAATTCCGCCGTAATATACTTGCTGGGATGTAAACTTAGCAATAGGACAATACGGCGTATGCGTCCCTCTTCGCCCCAAATTTCTTCATCTACTGTCTCTAATAAGAGTTTGTGATAGATTTTCATTTTCTCTTTTTCATTTAAATTGGTAATCCAAAGGCCTTTAACCGGTTGTGACTGTAAATCTACTTGGTGCTTTTTAAACCAATACTTTACTTCCTTCATATCTGATTTAATGGTTCTAAGTGATACAGAACACTTATCAGCTAATTCTCGATAAAGTAACGGCTTTTCACAATTCAACAACATAGATGCAATTTCTTTTTGTCTATTTGTTAACATGCTTATCACCCTTTTCCATCCCTGCTTTCATTATAGATTTATAAATCTATGCCATACAGACAAACTTGGTTCCCTGTAGCAGTGCAAAAAATTATAACTATACAAAACCTATTAACTCAAAAGCTTCGACATTTTTTCCTATCCTTCGTTCAAATACTTACCTCCAATCTTTCTTCTTTTAATGGCCGCCATCTATCTTCAGTTAATCTTTGCTGCTGGCCAACCCGTTCTGAGAGAATATTCACTTCCTTGATAGTCATGTTTGTCGTACTAATACAGATAAGAGAAGCATCATTATTATTTTATAAAAATAGTGTAGTATATAAGTGATGTAGTGAAATTTGATACAAATTATTCACAAAGCAAAGGTATCTTTTAGACATGATTCAGAAGAGAGGGTAATACTAATGGAGTAAATCAAAAGGAGGAACAATTACTATTGGGGGTTAGTATAGACAAAATACTGCTATTTGCTCTCCACACCAAAAAAACTTGGATAAACAAGACAGCTTGTTCATCCAAGTTCTATGCACTTATGCAAAAGCATCAGCTACCTTAAATGTTGAATCCCCGTTTCCAACATTTCCATCTGCAGCAGCGTCTGCTCATCCGTAATCGTTTTATCTTTCCCATTGATAACCGCTTCATATAAATCGTCATATACACGTCCATAATCGCCATCTACCGATTTCACTGTTTCCTCATGTACCGTTCCTTCTTCATCCACATAAGTCAGTACGCCATAATGACGCAGTGTATCGATGCCAAAGTCCTCGTTATCCGGCATATAGAATAACTTGAGATGCTCTTCCTGACGATCTTTTGTTTCTTTGATAAAGCATCCTTTTTTACCATGCACCACAAAGCTGGGTCTTTCTTTCACTCTGAAATAGCTGGATTTCACCGATACTTTTAACCCGCCATAATATAAATCTAAATCAAAGTAGTCATTCATTCTTCCCTGTCCTAATAATTGCTTCACATCGTAATGGATATTATCCGGTTTTCCAAAATAGCTGATGACCTGATCCAGGGTATGGCAGCCATGTCCATATAGAAATGACGCATTAGGGTCAAATGTCTCGGCAGACTCCGGCACCTCGGGACGATAATAGTCATAATGCATCTCCACTTCCAGCAAGTCCCCGAGCTTTCCTTCTTCTATTACTTTTTGAACAGTTAAAAAATCACTATCAAATCGTCTGTTTTGATAGGCTTGGACAATCAATCCTTTTTCCTTTGCCAATGCAAAAATTTCTTTTGCCTGCTCCGAGGTTTCCATGAAAGGCTTTTCGACTAAACAGTGCTTATTATGCTCCAATACTTGTTTTGCGTATTCGTAATGGCTGTCATGTTTTGTACAAATCACAATGAGCTGAATGTCCTCATCACGTAATAATTCCTCTAAATCCGAAGTATAATGCACTCCTGCATGTTTATCCCAGCTATCGTTCGCAGGGGTTCTCCGGTAAATGGTTTTCACCTTGATATGTTCTCTTTGCATTACGAACGGCAGATGATACCTGTTCGTGCTTTTCCCGTTTCCAATATAGCCAATAGTAAGCATAGCGGCCTCCTAAAATAGATTTGTCTTTATATATACGTCGTTAACGTCTTCTTCTGGTTGCGCATGTAAATAAAAAAGTACCTCCTTCAATTGATAGTTTTATCATACCAGGAGGCACCTTTGTATTAACACATCTAATCGCCAAAAATCATCTAAAAAAGATTTATTACATCAGATTAATTGCATGGAATACCACACCGACTACAAACAATCCAAGAATCATTGTAATTGGTGACACTTTCTTCCGGAGCAGCCACATACAAAAGAGTGTCAGCAGCAGCCCGGCAAGACCAGGAATCAAACTGTCTAAGTTATCCTGCAGCGTCGTGACATCTGTTTGGGTCAATGACCTGCCCTCTTCCTGTTGTAACAATGCGGACTGAATCCCTTCCGCTCCTCCAGGCAAGTTATCCCATTCAATATAAGCACCTTCATCGAGCTGAACTTCTGCGACGGTCGGGGTAAAGCTTATATCTACCCAACGGTTTACCAGTGCACCGAGAATAAACATACCGAGTATCGATGCACCCTTGGTAATATCCTGGAGCAATCCGCCGGATAAGTCATCCGTAATTTTTTCCCCTGCTTTGTAACCAAGCTCCTGTGTATACCATAGGAATCCCATCCGGATCAAGTTCCATGCTACGAAAAAAATGATTGGTCCAAGGATGTTCCCAGTCACGGCAAGAGAAGCCGCCAATGAGCCGAGAATCGGTCTGAGGGTGAACCAAAAAATTGGATCCCCGATACCTGCTAAAGGCCCCATCATTCCGACCTTAACCCCTTGAATCGCTTTATTGTCAACCGGAGCACCATTTGCGCGTTCTTCTTCAAGCGCTAACGTTACACCAATAATTGGAGAAGCAACATATGGGTGTGTATTAAAGAATTCTAAATGACGCTGCAGTGCAGCAGCACGGTCTTCTTTTGTCTGATATAACCTTTTGATTGCGGGAATCATGGAAAATGCCCAGCCGCCATTCTGCATCCGTTCATAGTTCCAGGAACCTTGAAGGAAAGTCGAGCGCCACCAAATAGAAAGACGATTTCTTTTTGATAATTTGAGTTCTTCTTGTGCCATCTTCATGTCCTCCTTTTTTTAATAGTCATCAATAATTTCGCCTAAAGGATCACCAGTGTTTCCACCTCCGCCACCGGAGCCCCCTTGTTTCGTAAGTGCTATATAAATAAGTGCAAGTGCTACACCAATACCGCCAAAACCTACAAGCGTAATATCCGGAATCGTAGCCAGTACGAAACCAATGGCAAAAAATGGCCATACTTCTTTGGTTGCCATCATGTTGATAACCATGGCATAACCAACCGCTACGACCATACCGCCGCCGACTGCCAGGCCTTCAGTTAACCAGTCAGGCATCGCTTGAAGCATCTCTCTAACCGGTCCTGCACCAATAGCTACTACCAACGCAGCCGGAATGGCAATACGTAAACCCTGCATGCAGATAGCAATCACATGCCACATCTCTATTTTTCGTATATTTCCTTCCTTGGCCGCCGCATCCATTAAATGGACAATTCCTGTGGCAAGCGTCCGAACGATGATTGTTAATAACAGACCAGCAACAGCTAATGGAATAGCAATCGCCATCGCAGAATCTACGCCCGAGACTCCCTGCCCGCCTAAAACGAGAATAATGGCTGAAGCAACAGAGGCCAAAGCTGTATCCGGCGCTACGGCCGCTCCAATATTTGCCCAGCCTAAAGCAATAAACTGCAGGGAGCCGCCTAAGATAAGACAAGCGGTCAATTCTCCGCTAACCAGGCCGATTAACGTACAAGCAACAATGGGCTGGTGAAACTGGAATTGGTCCAGGATACCTTCAACACCAGCTATAAATGCTATAATAATAATTAATATTATTTGAATCATAGTTAAATCCATGATGATTAATCCTCCTTTTCCTTTAATAATTTAGGATTATTTCTGTCTGTCTAATTCGATTTGAGCTCTTCTCAAAATCTCATCCATATTCCCATATGAATCAGCTGGAACCTTCCGAACGTCAAAATCCACGCCTAATTCCTTCAGCTTTTTGAACGTATCGATATCATTCTGGTCAAAGGCAAGCACCTTATTGGGCTGCACTTTCCCAGTAGAATGGGACATCGATCCAACATTAATCGTATCCAGCGGAACACCGCCTTCAATAGCTCTCAGTACATCCTGAGGATTTTCGAAAAGAAGCAATGCGCGCTGTCCGCCAAAATGCTGATCATCCTTTGCGAGCTCCACCATTTTCTGAATAGGAACCGTATGTGCCTTGATACCTGACGGTGCAGCCTGTTGAATCAATTTTTTACGCAATTCATCCTTTGCTACTGTGTCCGATACAACGATGATACGCGTGGGCGATGTACTTCTTGTCCACGACGTTGCCACCTGTCCGTGCAGTAAACGAGAGTCAATCCGCGCTAACACGTAGTCAAATGACCCGGGGGCTCCTGCACTGGCTCCAGAAGATGCAGAAGCAGATTCAGCAGCTTCTTCCGGCTCTAATTCCTCCGGCTTTACCTTCACTGCATCCTTCGCCGTATCAATAATATGAGCCGCTATTTCATGCGCTGTGTTCATAGAAAAGCGCGATGCATACGATTCAATCACCATTGCTAAGTTTAATCCAGCAACGATAGCCCATGTATCTTCATGTCCTTCCATCAAGCTGCTTGCCTGATTAAAGGGAGTTCCGCCCCAAAGATCGACTAAGAATAATACTTCATCCTGATTGTCGAAAGAAGCAATGGCCTCTTCCATTTTTGCTCTTACGTCATCCGGTCCTTCACTCGGCATCAACGTAACAGCCTTGACATTCTCTTGCTCTCCAAAGATCATCGCTCCAGACTGCAAGATACCTGTCGCAAATTCACCATGGCTGGCAATGATAATTCCTACCATCTTTTTAACCTCCTTTTTATGATTGTTAAGGATTCAATAGATATGGCAAGCTCTTAAAGCAGTATGTTTGCAAGCTTTGTAAAACGCTTTCAACACCAATAAAAAAAGACATGAGAAAAAAGCAGGTTAAATGAAGATAAAAAGACAGAGATGTCCTTCCTCTTCGTTTTAATAACTACCTTTCACTCATGCCTGATCGAATCAGTAACACGTAAAATATAATTGCAGTGTTTATTTAATTTATATTATGTTCGAAAGCGTTTTAACCATCTATCTAAATAAAAAGCTTTCCAATTACTTTAATGAGCTTCTTCACTTATTATAGCACCCTGTTTTTCCCCTTTCAAGAGGGATTTTTTCTTGTGCCATTTCTGTAACTGTTTCTTCGTTAACCTGTCCCGATATCCCCCGGAAAACGAGAGACCTCTATCCACGCTGGACTCAAAACGATTAACTTTTTGATTTCTTACGCTTGAAATTGCGTTTAATGACTTCAAAAGCACCTAGGGATCGAACCATACGATCAGGGTCAACATATTCACGAATTGCCCGAAACACCCTTTTAGGCTCTTTCGATGAGAATGAAAATGTTCCATTCTTCTTCGTTTGAATGGCATAACGCGGGATCCATTTCCCTTTGAACATGACGGAAGCAATCACATAATCTATTTCCTCCCAAGGAATTTGAATATACTTACGGGCATCCCGTTTATTGTAGAATTCAAATCCTTTATCGCCAATCATAATCTTACCATATTCTGAAACTAATACATGTGAGGTTCCATCAATAACTAAATCTACTTTTGTATTGATTGATTGGACCATTTCATTTCCCCCTCATCTCTTTATACGAATTATTATACATGGTTTGGAGGGGGAAGTAAAAATAGTTTGGATGACGAGCCGTCTTTCAAGGTTTAAATAAAGGACGTTAACAAAGAACCCCAAACGAGTGTAAAGAGAGCTGCAAAAATCATTGCTAAGGAGGAAAAGACAGATTCCTGTTTTCCATATTCCAAGGCTTTATTCGTACCGACACCATGCGCTCCCATCCCTAAGGCTAACCCTTTAGCGATTGGTGTTTTGATAGACAGCCATTTCAGTACATTGGGACCTACGATTCCTCCCACGATCCCTGTGATGATCACAAAAACCGTCGTCAATGTCGGCAAGCCGCCAATTTCTTTGGATACCTCCATGGCAATCGGAGTAGTGATTGACCGGGGAAGAATCGACACAATAAAATCATCACTGAGATGAATTAGTTTAGATAACAAAAACGTAGAAATCATGGCCATCAGTGTCCCCATCGTAATACTGATAACAATGGTTTTCATATATTTCTTTATAATCGGCAGGTTCTTATAAATCGGCACCGCAAAGGCCACTGTCGCCGGTGCAAGCATATGTGATAAAAATTTGGAGCCCTGCATATAATCATTGGCAGACACATGCATGATAGAAATAATCGCAATTAATAGGATTGGCGCTAACAATAGCGGATGAAAAAGAGCAAGGTTCATTTTTTTATAAATTCTTTTAGAAAGGACATAAGCCAAATACGTTATCACCGTAAACAGCACAATAATCAATGCGATTCCCCCTTTTTCACAGCAGATACTTTTTCTGCCGTCCAAGCAGTCAGACCCATAACAATTATCGTACTAATAACAATCAAGCCAACAATCTCTAACCCTTGTATGCTGAAAATCTCTTCATAATTGATGATTCCCACAGCAGAAGGAATAAAGAACAGCAGCAGCTCTGCCATTAACCATTTCGCACCTTGGTCGACCCACTCTAACTTGATAACACCACAGCACAATGCCGCAAACAAGAGGAATAGTCCAAACATAGAGGCTGGAATAGGCAATGGAATGAAATATTTTAACACTGCTCCTAAGAGCAGAAAGACATGTAAAAAACAAATTTGTAAAATAACCTTTAAGACTTTCACAGGCTTTCCCTTCTTCTATACGTAATATAAAACATCTGCTATCTATATTACGCCCCTCTCCCCCATTCGTAAAATACATATTAATTATCATTTTCATGAATCAAAGTTATAATTAATCCGTTAAAATAAAATCAATAAACTTCCTTCCTGCGTTGGAAATATATTTCCCTTTTTTCGTGATAACCGCAAGCTTCCACATAATCGTCGGTTCCAAATCAATAATTTGTATATCCTTCGTAAACAGACGATTACAGATCGACTCCGGTAAGATCGTTACTCCTAAATCAGCGGCCACCAGCTCCGACATCAAATCCCATTGCATGCTCTTAAATAAAATTTTTGGTTCAAAGCCCGCTATCGTAAAGAAATGATTCCGGATAATTTGATTTAAAGCAAAATCCTCATGATAAAAAATAAATTCTTCATCCCTTAAATCCTTTACATTCACTTTAGAATAAGAAGCCAGCGGATGCTCCTTTTGAACAATCAGCTTCATTTTCTCTTTCACAATCGGATAAACATTAAAAATACGCTCATCTAAAGGAAGCACCGCCACACCAAGCTCAAACTCTCCCTCCTCCACACTTTTTACAACCCTGGCACCGCCATATTCCGTGATATCTAATTTGATATTCGGATAACTGCGATGAAAATTTTTCATTACTTCCGGGAAAAATAGACTCCCGATAAATGGTGGAAGACCGATATTCAGCTCTCCTACCGATAAATTTGTTAAATCACTTACTGTTAATTTCATTTCATCCACTAGATTGGTTATTTTTTGTGTGTATTCCAATACCGTTTTACCTGCATCGGTTAAGTCCATTGTTTTGTTTGTCCGGATGATTAGCGGGGTTCCTAGCTCTTCTTCTAGGGATTTAATGGACTTGCTTAGGGCCGGCTGGGAGATATGGATTTGTTCGGCGGCTTTTGTGATACTTTTTTGGTTTGCTATTTCTTTGAAATAGAGTAGTTGTTTTAGTTCCATGGGGTTCACCTCTTTGTTTTAGCAGCGATTTACATATTTGGAAATCTCACTCGATATTCATATGTGAGCGTCAAGTAGAAATGAACACTTTTTGCTAATTAAATTTGGACACTTTCTTCCATAAAAATGGAAGAACGGTGTTTCATTCGATAACTATCATCATCATGAAAATGAATAACTTCAGCTCGATGTAAAATTCTATCTAGGATAGCCGTTGTAATCCCTGGATCACCTAGTAATTCTCCCCATTCATTTGGTCCTTTATTAGAAGTTAATATAATTGAAGCCTTATCATAAAGGTCATTAATAAGATGGAAAAATAAATTCGCTTCACGTGTATCCATTGCCATAAACATTAAATCATCAATAATCACTAAATGAGAGGAACGAATTCGTTTCATTCTCGTTTGTGATTTTCTAGTAACTTCTTCTGTTTTTAATGTTTGAATCAGTTGCCCCATGGAAATAAAAGAGACTTTATATCCTTTTTGTATGGCTTCTATGCCCAGCCCTGTAGCTAAATGTGTTTTACCTACACCTGGCGGTCCTAAAACGATTAAATTATAGAGTTGATCTAGCCAGGTAAACTCCTTTAATTGATATACTTGTCTTTTGCTGAGTGATTGCTGCTCATCTAAATGAAACTCGTCCAACGTCTTATAGGAAGGGAATGCAGCCCATTTTAATCGTTTTTCGATTAATTTTTCATCCCTACGTTTTAATTCATATCCAGTCAATTGTTTCAAAAGTACTTGATATGTCCAATCTTCTGACTCTGCTTGTTGAATCAGAGATGGCAAATAATTTGCCGTCTCTGTGAGTCTCAACGATCGAAACTGTTGTTGTATTTCTTCTATTGAATGACTCATACCGTTGCTCCTTTCAATAACTCTATATAAGAATCCAATTCTCTTGTTTTTGGCTTGATTTGAAGCAGCGTATCATCCATACCATGCAATGTTTTGATAGCTTCTATTTGCGGAGGCCTTTGATGAGAATCCGTTTGTCTTTGGATAAACTCTACGACATCTCTAAACTCTGTTGCACTATATATTTTGCGTGTGACACATTCTTCTAAAGCTTGGTTCCTTCGTTCTCTTGTTACTGTTTTAGATACCTTTAAAATAAGAGATAATTGATCTCGTATATAACGAGGATATCTTTGGTGAATTTCCTGAAGGAAATCAGAAGCCATTTCCTTATCATCAAAGTACGTTGATACCGTTTCTATATAGGCAGCTATTCCTTTAGAACGGTCTCTGGTATGTTGAGAATCTTGAATCAATTTCCCTTTCTCTATACTTAATGTGTGTTTGGCAATGATTGCTCCATTCGATTCTTCACGTATTATTAATTCGTTTTGATCGCTTATTTCAATAAAAACTTCTTTATCTTTTTTATATGTACCAAGTGGTACCGAATACCGATTCGATTGATAGATAATAGTATTGTCCTTACGAACATTTCTTGTTATACTATTATCGATATTTGAAATTGAAATTTTTTTGTTGACTGGTCTTAAGTGTTGTTTTTCTAGGGCAAACACTTCGACTGGTCTTTTTTTTGTTGTATTATGCACTTTTCCGTTTCCCGTTCGAATCAGCCATGCTAAACAGGATTCATTCCATTTATCTATATGGTGAAATACGCGGTTCTTCGCAAAATTCTTCTTCACAAATCCTACGACATTTTCAATCTTCCCTTTACTTTCTGGATCAGCTTTTCTACATACAAAGAGCTTTAATTTTCTTTCTTCCCTGTATGCTTGAAATTCACTGGTAAGGATGAGATCACCTTCATTTTCACTTACTACGATAAGGGAATCTTGATCATAAGCTAACTCATATGGAATTCCTCCAAAATACTGAAAAGCATCTTCGTGAGCTTGAATCATATCTTTTGTTGTAAAAGGACGGGAGAGCCACGCAACGTATTTATAACGAGAGTGCGAAAGCACGAAACTAATAAAATATAATTTCTTCTCCTTTCCCTGGGATGTTTTCTGTATTGTCTGACCAAAATCTACTTGGGCTTGCTGCCCCATTGGTGGATCTGGAATAGCTTGATAGACACGCTTCATTTCTGTCTTTGGAATATGATATTTTTCCCGGAGTGCTTTGACATAACTACGAACGGTACTTTCTCCAACACATAGAGTTGGAAACCTTTCTTTTAACCAATCATGAACTTGAGCACTAGAAAGATCTGGATGTTCTGTTAGCCAAGTATGAATAAGTAATTCGTAGGCATCTAATTTCTTCTTTCTTGTCTGTGTGGAAGCTACCCACTCCGCCATTTCCTGAGGGGACTTTTCAAGGTATTTATATACTGTTGTTCTTGATATACCTAGTTTTCTAGCTATTCTCCGTATTTTAAATCCTTCTTGTTTTAGTTGATAGATTTCCATATACACTTTCCATGTTTCCACCTTTCTTACTCCTCCCATTTCTGTATCGTACAAACATGTATTATACAGTAAATGAAAGATTGCAATAATTAGTTGGTACCTGACGGAACGGCGAGCATGTAACAGGCTGCCGCCCCTACGGGGCAACAGCCTGTTACATGCCTATCCCCCAAGAAAAGTGTTCATTCTTATCAAGCAATAATGGTCTACTTTAGTTTAGCAGTTACATCATACCGTTAAATAGATGCGGATATATACTCATTACATGCAAAAATAAGTGTATTTTTTCATTACTTGCAATTGAAACCAACATAGGTATATCGTTAGAATTAAAAAGATCGCTATTAATACTTGTATTATACTGTTGCAACAGCATTGATAAATATAACTTTTCACTAGATGAAATAGAAGCTGAAACTTTTTTAATATGTTCAAAATTAAATCCAACTACTGACGTTTTTTTCTCGAATACAGCACTCTCTCTAATTAAAATACAATCTTCAAATTTTAGTAATGGTGTTTCCAAAAGAGTGTTCCAAAGTTCTTTAAGTAATCTATACCTGCTATATTTTTCATACTTTTTTTAATAGCATTAGAAAAGCTTTAAAATGACTATTAAATAAGAGATCAGTTCTTTAAGTTTTTTCATACTATATCTTTGTTTTGCAACAAAATTTGAACTTCCAAACAAATACTCTTGTTTGGAAGTTGTATTTTCATCAGTTATTTTATTTCTAATATCAGAAATTTCTTTTAAATAATTTTTATCATATGTTAATTTAACATCACATATTCTCTCTGCTTCATTAACTATTGATTGAGCAGAACCTTTATTAATTTTTTCTATCTCTTTTTTAATTACTTCCGCTAAGATAGAAATAGGAGAGTATAAATTATTATAAACCAATTCTGTAAAATTATTTAATTGCTGATTCTTACGGATCTTTTCAGGGAATGATGCTAATATATGCCTTATAGCTTCACATATTGAACTTTCAAATAGTGCAAACGCATAAATATAATATGCCTTATAGTTTACTTGATCTAAATTGGCCTGAATACTTTTTATTTCATTTAAATTTACTTTAATATTATGAATTAGTTCTTCACATACAAAAATTCTCATCAATACATCTCCTATTTTAATACCAAAATGAACCTAATTTTCTAAGAAGACAAAAATTATAAAGCTTTTTGTTGAATAAGCTTAGCTTGAATGTAATCCGCAATTAATTGGAAACAATTATAAACCAAAGCAACCACGCCTAAATGAACTTTCGCAGGCTTCTCAGTATGATAATGAACATTGTTTAGCTGATAAAACTCTTTCAGATAAATATTGACACGTTCTACTACTGTCCGTTGTTTAAAATATTTTTCTATACTTTTGACCTTCGTGCCGATAAAGTATACCTTCTTAAATCGATGATACCTTAGCTTTATACACTTTTTTACAGATACCCTCGTTCGCAGATAGACAATCACTGCATTCTTTAGGGTCTAATATATTTTAATGTTTCATATTTCGAACCAAGGCTATCATATTGATAAGAATGTTCTAGTAAACCGGTTGGGGAAAAATGTTTATCGTCTCCGATAACTTAACCTTCATTTCGCTTATTACAGGCAATGATAGACTGTTCCCCCCATGCGGTGAATCTGTGCTCGAAATCGTAACCAGCATCCAATGTTTGGAAAAAATCAGAAGTAAGAGGAAGCCTTTGATCCTTTCCTTCAATAGTGGATTTGTAGTCAACTAACATTATATAAGATTGGGGGAATTATTTCGTTTTCCGTGTCTTGAATTTGTTGGGGCACAATGATTAAAAATTATGAAAGGAGTTACAATATTATGACCGATGTGATGACCAAAGAGCAAAGAAGAAAAAATATGAAAGCAATTAAATCTGTTTCAAAATTAGAATCCATTGTTTCAAAAGAGTTGTGGCAAAAAGGATTTCGCTTTAGAAAGAATTCTAAAGATTTATTTGGCTCACCAGATATTTCAATAAAGAAATATAAAGTAGTAATCTTTATTGACTCATGTTTTTGGCATCAATGTCCTTTACACGGCAACATTCCAAAAAGTAACACAGAATTTTGGGAGAAAAAACTTCGACGAAACAAAGAACGAGATAAAGAAGTAAACGAGCATTATGAAAAGAGAGAATGGCACGTAAAAAGAGTTTGGGAACATGAAATAAAAAATGACTTAGAAAAAGTTATACGAGATTTAGTAACATTCATAAATTATGCGCAGAAGAATTCTTAATTCAAAATAAAATTGTCAAATAAAGTTTTTAAAACTATATTTGACAATTTTATTTCAATCCAAATAATTTTCCATAACTTCTTTTATATTTAAATAATGCTCAAAGATTTCTATTGATCCTTCAGGGGTTGTATAAAACTCTTTAGCTAATTCAAAATGTATTCTTGATCGGTTTTCCCCGCTCGTGGGTAATAATAAGGCACTATATGTTCTTTTTGCTTTTTTCTTAAGAAGTGCATGATAAGCTACTTGTTTATAATTTAATTCATTAATATGGGAATAGTATTTTGCATCAAAAATGTATTGGATATTATTAGTATACAAATAATGATCGGGTTCCAATCTATGATTTGGATGCGCCTCATCAACTCTGAATTTTTTCTTGGTAAAATGATTTGTTTGGTTTTCATATCTTTTATATTCAAATTGCAATCCACTTTCTCCAAGATCATTAAAATAATCATTTAAATATTTTTCAACCATTGATTCCCAAACCAGCTCAAAGTTATAATGCACAATCTTGATATTGCCGCCTTGCGGAAGATTCGAGTAAAAATCAATTAAATCTTTTACTAATCGTTTATTCTTGTCACTAAACATATCAGAATATATTTTTTTTAGGTTATCAATTACATGTTTACGATTACCCAAAAAATCAAAGTTACTAAATTGCCCTTTCAAAATAGTTCCTTTTACGAAATATGGATATGTTCTAAGGGTATAGTTAATAGCAAAGGCCATACATTCACTAAGATATACCTGTCTATTTTTTGTTTCTTGCACAAAAAATGGAATATAAATCAAGTTACCATTACTTATAACATTATTTGAGTGTCTAATTGTATCTTTCCAGGAAATTTTCCCATTATATCCGGGTTTTATTACCTTTTCATCTTCTTTATAAAGCCCATACATCTGGTAGTAATTATAAATTGAGTAGAAAGCCTTAAAAGGAAAACTTGATTCAAATTCTTTAATAGATCCTATATATTTATTTACATTTTTTGATTGCTCTTTTAATAAAATTTGAAAAAGTAATTTTACATCAGAATAATCCAATAAATCTCCTTTTCCAGCATAATGTTTAGGTAACACTACTAACATCTCTTTATTTTTAATAATAAATCCTACAAAATTGATTACTTCAGCATTTAGCTTATAAGAAAAACGTAAATTCCTGGAAAAGCCCCTTAAATTAAACTTTTCTATTATTTTAGGGTCAATTACTTCTCCATCTATTTGAAAAACAAGATTATCTATTCTCTTCATTTTAATCTTCCTTAGGAACAACATCTTGAACAGATTTTGATAAATCATCCGATTCATCATCAATATCCCTTTTACTATACAAATTTAATGAACTTAAGAACTTTGAATGAAAAATCTCTTCATCATTCTCATACTTTTCATATAAATCAGAGAAGTTTAAAATATTTTCAAAAAGCTTCTCTTCCGTAAAAGAAGCTTGTTCAATATCATCCCATAAGTATTGAAGAAGTTTGTTTTGAACTTTTGAATTATTTTCTTTCTTATTCTCATTAAATTTAATAAAAAACTGCCCTATTTGTTTATCTTCACCCAACTGCATTACGCTTGTAATATGCTCATTTAATCGTTGATAGAAGTCCCACCATCTAATTTCTTTTTGACCGCCTATTGAAATAACCGGATTATTCAATTCGATCCCATCTTCTGATTTTACAGGTTTTGTTGAAATGTATTTCCAATCAAAACGACGTTTAAATGCTGTATCCATAGCAAATACATTCTGATCATTTGTATTAACAGTACCGTAAATAAACAAATTATTAGGCAAATAGATTTTCTTATTGCCATCATCACTATCAGCTTCTTCTTGGCTAAGATTGTAAACTTCTTTAGCTATTAAAGAATTAGAAATTGAATACTCCGACTCACCTTTTTTCCTGTCCAATAACTGAAACAAATCTCCAAATACTGCAGCAACATTAGCACGAGATAACTCTTCCAGTACAAGAAAAACAGGCTGATCAGTTCCTTCCATCTCTATAGCTCTAGAGAGTGCTCTTGTAAAAACTCCAGGCGTAAAAACATATTTTATTGAATCTCCTTGTACCTTTGGCATAACTTGCCCAACAAAATCACTATATGTGTACTCTGGATGTAAAGTGGTACGAAAAATAAAACGTGATTCTAAATTAGATTCATTTTCAAAACTTGGATAGTATTTTTTTATTTCTTTTGTTACACCGTAAGATTTTCCTGTACCTGGCGCGCCATAATAAATTATATTACTTCCTATTATACTGCTTTTTTCATTGTTTCCATCACTCTCAGGAGTAATAGCATTTAAGTCTACTATTGTGGACTGGCTTCTGTTTGGTGCAAATTCTGTTGTGTCACTTAATTCAAATTCTGCAGCGTCTTCTGACTTAATTATATATGCTTCATAATTAACCTTTTTCTTTTCTTTTAAAATCAGTAACACATCATTCTCATAAAATAGTTTACGAAATCGGCGGAATATATCATCTGATGTTGAAGTATTACCAAGCTCTATTTGCGGAGAAGCTCCCGGACGACTTAATTTAACAGAACCCTTCGCCTCTTCAAAACCGTCCAAGTTAAAATTAAAGTCCATATTTCCATCATTAGCGTAATCAATATTTTTTTTATTTAAGCTTACCGGTACTTGCAATACATAAAAAGATTTCATTGATTGGTCATTCAATTCCGTATCTGTATAATGATATATGTCCACGTAAGGAAAGAAATCTTGACTAGCTTTACCGCTTAAAGCTATATGAGACTGCTTTGTTTTTGAAAAGTTTCGGTTTTCATGCAATAAATTACTGGATGCAAGCGGCTTTACCAGCAGAGCATCATATTCATTATTTAATTCGATATCTGAAGTATCTTTCAGCGCCGCTTTAATCTTTTGTAATTCTTGTTCAAACATTTTTTCCTCCCTCTATATAATTACTTCTATATCTAAATAATTATATTCCTGTTATGCCTGCTTAAAACTAAGAAGAGCCCTAAATCACAAAGCTCTTTATTTTGTCTCAGTTTGTAGATATTTTATTATTTCTTCTCCTAATGCTCGTGCCATAAGAGGAGGTACACTATTACCAATTTGCTGGTAGGTTTTAGTATAAACTCCAAGAAAAAAATAGTCATCCGGATAAGATTGAATACGTGCCGCTTCTCTTGGAGTCAATCCTCGAGCCTGATACGGGTGAATATACATATTACAGTCGAATTTCATATGTGCTGTAATCGTTTTACATGGTATATTTGGAATCAATTTATAGTATTTATCTTTAAACATATGACTGCGGCTTTTATACGGCATAATATCTGCAATCCTTGGGCTGTCTGACTTATCACCCGGTAACATTCTACTGTATATCTCTATGTCTCTATCATTATTATATCTTGCCTTATGATTAAAAGTTAAATTCATTTTTTTATCCATATTAATTTTTGACACGTATTCATTTTCAAATTTTGTATTCACACTTGATATTTTATTTCCTGAGATTTCGTCACCCAGTTCAGTAGAGTTTTTTGCTCTTGAAGCTTCTAAAGGTTTTAAAGAATTAATTGCATCCATTATATTTAACTTTTCTTTATAACTCCTTTTCAGTAATTGAAATATTTTATTTGCACATATATTATGCTTTCTTTTAACGTCTTCCCGTACTCCTATATAAATTAGCCGTTCACGGTTTTGTGGAATACCAAGGTACTTAGCATTTAAAATTTCATAATCAATCTCATAACCAATCTGTAAGTTAGTATTAAAATCTTCAACGACTTGATCCGCTACATTCTTCATCCCTTTAACATTTTCCATTATAAAAAATTTAGGGTTTAATCTTTTTACACATTCAACATAGTACTTATACAGTATATTTCTCGGATCATCAATAATTCGTTGGCGATTAGCGCTAGAGAACCCTTGGCACGGCGGTCCGCCAGCTATAAGGTCCACTGATTCATTTATATAATCATTTACATTATAAGCAATATCTTCTATCCCGCCCATAGTAATTCGCTTACCATCAATTTCAGGGTGGTTAAAAGAGTATGTCCTTAGAGCTGATTTTTCTATATCATTAGCAAATATGACCCGAAACCCAATCTGGGTCAACCCTAAACTCAATCCGCCGGCTCCACAAAATAAATCCACTAACGTTGGTTTATTTTGATCTTCCTGTTCAATTATCTTTACACGATAAGCTTTGTTATACTTAGCAATTTCATCATATTCTAACAGATTATCGTTAATAACAATACTAATTGAATCCTGGAGTTTCTCAAACATTTCCTTGCTTAATTGCTTTTTTATCTCTAAGAAACCCTCTTCAGAATCTATAATACCAAATTCTATCATACAGTTTATAATTTGAGGTTCATTACAAGTGATACGGTTCTCTTCTTTTGTTAATAAAGAAACTGTTGTAATAAAATTATCGATCATTTCTTTATATTCTTTATTTGACAAAAGGTTTCTGTCAAACACATTATTTGAAAATCTTTTAAAAGTTGCTGTTTCCTGGTTCATAATAATCTCCTAAAAAATCTTTTATACTTTTAGCAATACTCTCAGAAACATTCACTGAGACAGCATTGCCAAATTGTCTATACAACTGAGTATCAGAAACCACAAAACTCCAATTGTCCGGAAATCCTTGGAGTTTACGGCATTCATTTGGAGTTAATCTTCGTATAGATGATATCGGCCGTTCTATAGAATCTTTGAATTTAATACGGTTCTTATAGTCTTCATAATAATTGTCTTGATTAGCACGGTGCATTTTATGCATTGTTGCAGTTAAGGGTTTAGCAATTGATAAATTAATTTCAGACTTAGAATAATAACCTTTTGTACCATGAGACATTATTGTTGGCAATATTTTCTCAGAAAGAAAATACTTTTTATCAACTTCTTCATCTAATAAGTCAAAAACGTTTTTATTTAATTCGCAGGGTTGAGGAAAATCAAATTTATTTGCTTTATCTCCAAATTCGTCTTTTAAAAACCCAATTATAAAAACCCGACGGCGTGTTTGGGGAACCCCAAAATCTGCAGTATTTAAAACCTTATAGTGAACTTTATAATTTAATTTTTCCTCAAGAATATTTAACATTCTCTTTATGGTTTTTCCATTATCATGGGTTTGCAGGTTTCGAACGTTCTCCAGAACAATAATTTTAGGACGATGTTTAGCCAAAATACGTTCAATTGTAAAAAATAATGTGCCTCGTTCATCTACAAACCCTTGTTTGTTCCCCATCATACTAAATGGTTGACAAGGAAATCCGGCTATCAAAACATTATGGTTAGGAATTTCTTCTAAATAATCATTAATATCACCATAGATTATATCATTACTAATATTAGCCTGATATGATTTCACAGCATCTTTATCATTATCATTAGCCCATATAATTTCAAAACCATGTTTTATAAAACCTAAATCCAATCCGCCTACTCCCGAAAAAAGACTTACAGTATTTAAATTATCCATAATTAATTTTCTCTCCATTATATTATAAAATCTTACTACGTAAGAATAAAAATTATACATTTATATTAAATTTACCACTACAAATGTATGTTCGCAAGTTATATATAATGGTGACTTTTCACAAGTAGATCAGTCTTTTAATCTTTTTATACATATTAAACGAAATTTATATCATTTTGGTACACTCTTTTATTCGTTTTTATGAATAATTTAAAACTAAATTTAACAAAGTTCTATTTCTTCATTCTTAATATTAGCCAAATCAATCTCAACGGTAATTTTTTTAACTAAGTCCAATTCAAGAAAATTATTCATTGCCTTTTCGACAGTTAATGGTGTTACATCTTTAAGGTCATATTTTTTACAGTTCAATAAAATAAATTTTTGCCTGCGGATAGCTGAATTCTTTGAAAGATTTATCGTATCCAACCTATTCTCTATTTCTTTTTCCGGGTACCCGTTCATTTTCAGTTCTTTCACAATATCATCTATAGCTATACCAATCTCATTATGAGAAGTTTCAAATCTTAAAACATATATCTCATGAGTTAAGCCTGCATACAGCTGATATTGATTAGAAATAGTAATTGAATTATCAAATTTATTAAGAGATGCTTTTACTTCAATCTCTTTATTTTGCGTACTTATATCGTAGGTACTTCCTTTGTAACCAACCCATTTTAGGTTACTCACAATATTTGATTTTTGTAGATAATTTAAAACTAACAATTCTGCCAACACACTGTAAAAGGTTTTTCTACAATTGTATTACCTAACGGTCTCTCCAATCGTTCCTTATTTAAAAGTTTACGTTTATTTAAGTCTACAAAGTCAGAAGCAACCATTATAAACTGATTAAGATAGTCTTGTGAACGTGTAGTAAGATTTAATAAATTCATTTCCTTTTTATAAGAAAACTGGAATTATTAATAGCTTCTAAATTAAAATATGGTCCTGCATGAAGATTGGATAAATTGTATTGGTCTCTTAACAATTTGACATAATTCACAAACAAGCCTCCTGTATGTTTTTTTTCATTGCTTCAGCAATTGCTTTTGCCAATAAAGGAGGAACAGCATTTCCTATTTGTCTAAAAGCTGACCCCATACTGCAGTTAAACAAAAAATCATCGGGAAAGCTTTGTAATCTGGCAGCTTCTCTTACAGATATTCCCCGGGGCTCTATTGGATGTAGGTGACTATATGTATCAGTACTTAAATGAGCCACTAATGTATGTGACGGTTTATTCAAAGATAATTTTTTCCACTTTCCAATAAATTTTTCAGTCGAATAAGGCGGAACAATTTTTTCTTTTAGCAAATGGTATTCATCTGTATTTTCTTTAGTAATCCCTAACTTTCTCATTTCTTTTGTTAAAATTGATATTGCTATATTATGAGCATCAAGATAGTTATCACCTTCTAGCATCTTAGCGAAAATAGGAAAGTCCCGTTTTGTATTTCTAAACATATTGCCAGTCACTTTATCTACTTTATTGTCTATTCTCATCAATCTCTGAAACTCATTTTGAGGGGAAGTTTTATACTCTTTCAGCATCATAGGCTTATAATTTTTATATTTTTGCTTGTAATCCAAAAATAGATCTGGCAAGTCTGTTAAAGCGTCGCTCACATTTACCCATTTAGGGAGTCCGCTTTCCGGAATGAGCGGTTTTTTAAAATATTTAGAGCTACTTAGTCTAGACCTTAACTGACGATCACGCAGATTTTTTTTTACACACTCATCATTAATCGGTCTGTGGGTTGGTACAGGTATATTTTTAATATGTCCAATATCTTTTTTTATGGCCATGACAAATAAACGTTTTCTTGTTTGCGGTACACCAAAATCAGCTGAATTCAATATGGTCCATATCGCATCATATCCTTTTTCAATAAGTATTTCACATACTTTGTCAGGAATATTAACACCATCATAATTCACAGCTTCAGGGACATTTTCCATTATTATTATGTTTGCATCCGCATATAAAGCATAATCAAGAAAATTCTCATACAGTTTTCCCCTTACATCGTTCTCTTGCCACCGGTCCTCACCTAAAGACCTAAGTTTTGCTCTTCCAATCTTAGAGTATGCTTGACAGGGAGGTCCTCCGACTACCATTAACCCCTTGCTTTTATCCATGCCTTTATAAAAATTATTTGCATTTAGTAAAGTTATATCGTCGTTTATATGACTTTCTCTATTCCCTTTCCTCCAGTGCAAATTAAAAGAAGCAACTTCAGCAGCATCTCTATCCAATTCTAATCCTTTGCTTATTTGAAAACCAGCCATTTGGAAGCCAAGAGCCAATCCCCCACATCCTGAAAATAAATCAATTACTTCAGGAAGTTTTATTTCACTTGAAATATTTGAATAAATCTGCTGCATACTGGTCTATTCCTCCATGATATAGTTCTGGCTCAATTACTTTACACTTAATTGTATTTAATTTCATTACTCTCCTTATCAAGTCCCTACCTTCTGATCTTTGACGGAATTGATCATGGTAATACATTATTTTCCTATATAATTCTATCCTATATCCATTTCTCCCGATACGTTCTACCATCTGCACTAAAGTATCAGTGTTATTTTGTTTAAGTATTTTATATGTCTTTTCTTTGCTCCCCTGCCACGAAATATGAATGTACCACCACAACGTCCAGAAATATACCCTGCGTGGTGTTTTTACAAACCTACTTTCATTTAACCCCCATCTTGCATAAACAATATGCGGTACTTCAATCAATTGAAGTGCGTACCACATTTGCATATTTGAAGCCTGTCTAATTCTAACATTGTATTTTTCTATTAATAATTCATATAAATCAAGGGCAAGGAGCAAATCAAACTTATAATAATTGTTTTTTATACTTCCTATTTCCTCAAGTATCTTCTCATAAATCACAGTAAGATCCTCAGCAATTTCAGATTTATCTGACTGTGTCTTATAATGAATTAATTTGTTTCCATCTAAATTCTCAAATAATCGTTTTGCATTAATTTTAGTTATATTTTTTAGAGGAGCAACCATAATTATAACCTACTTTCAAATGATTCTCTGATACTCTCTGATAGATTAGTAATATTAGAAGAGTCCCATTCGTATGTTTCAAAATAATACTGAATCACGCTTGCTATTGTTCCAACATCACTTTCTCTATTTAAAATTGCATCTAAAGTATCCAATTCAAACTTTAAAACATAAACCAGCTGTTCAAATGAACTACTGATTATTTCAATCAACAACCTGTTAAAGTTCACTTTGTTTCCTATACTAAGCTCTTTATATCTTTTATGAGCCTTATTAATATATAAACAAAAATGATCAACATTAAATAAATCCAGAAAAGGATCTTCAATATAAATATCAGTCTTCCAAAGTGGCCCTTGTCTATCCTCAAATTCCTGCATTGGAAAATCTGCTCCATTTCCATCGAGATGAACCAGAAAATTCTCTAGTTTACCTAAAATTGCTCCCTCTTCATTTATTTGAACTAAATTTGTTCGATTAACTGCTGCATCCAGATAAATAACAATATTAAATTCTATAGTTCCTCGAAGTGAAGAAGGTTCAAAATTAAGATTGATATCAAATTGCTGCTGTACAGCATTTTTTTTAAAGCGTCCTATTTTTTTTACGTCAGTATAGCTGGAATCTCGACTTTTCCAAACAATTGCCACTCCTAATATGTTTTGTTCATCTGTTAATCCTTCTACTCCAAACAAAAAATCCGGATTATTCAAGACAAAAGTGTAGTTTAGCATAAAATTATGGTACTCAGGATTCCATTGCGGGTCACCATTAAATAAGAATTCTTGTCTATTTATTTCATCATTAAATTCTTCTTGACTATTTTCTAAATATATCTTTTCTGACTCAGAATAATAATAAAATTCTTTTTCTCCAAAAGAATATCCTATTTGTTTAAAGAGATCATCATCTAACCATTTAACAAGCATACCACTCATAGACTAGCTCACCTTGTTTCCTTTAAATTCAATAGCAGGTATGAAATTTCTGTCCCTGTATCTTATTTTTATTTCACCTGTTATTTCGCCAGTAATAGCTGCTTTGTTTATTCGATATCCGTATACGGTCCGAAACTTCTCTGAAAATAAATTTTCTCCTCCAAAGTTTCCATTAATGTTAATATCAATCATTTCAAAAGGAAATACAGTCTCAAATTCATTCTCCCATACTTGGTAGCCAACTGATCCTTCTTCAGATTCTATAGTAAGAGAAAAATCTATTTTATAGATTGTTTCTTTGTCAGTATTCGGAATCAATTTAAACATCGCTATTAAATCATTGCCATCTTGAATTAGTTGTGTTACCTTAAATGTCAATTTTGCGGAAGTTTTAGATATTCGAGAGTTGCTATTTCCCCTTGAGTCTTTTCTTTGAGGTGCTTTTCCCGGTACCATTGGCGGCAAAATTCTGCTTCCTATAACTCTTCCTATTGTTGAATTAGCAATTGAACCTTTAAATGTCTGACTATTTATTTCTTTCTTCAAATATGAGTTCACTTGATTTTTTATTCTTTTTATAATATTTAATTGAGTACTTGCCAAAGTAATATCCATCCATTCACTATGATCAGCTCGTTCACATTTTCTTAAATAGTCTTCTATTGTTTCTACCCCCAACTCGTTTCTCGCATCTTCCAAAGCAACATTACTATTAGGAATAAAGATAGCAATTAACCTTTCATTTGAATTGGGGAGTTCTATATTCTTTGTCCACTCTCCAAAGTCTTCATATCTTATTACCATCCCCGGATTCCTTAAAAAAGTAAATAATAGATTCTTAGACTCTATATTTTGTTCTTCTGTTTCATTATCATTGTAAAAACCCAACAGTTCTCTAAAAGGTTTAGAAAATTGTTTGTCAATGAAATGTTTAGAGATTATAGTATACGCAAGATTACCTGCCCTCAGTCTTTTGTTTCTAGGCTTAATATCAATTCTTCTAATGTTTATATCCAGTTTAGTAAGCTGTCCCTTCGTTTTGTCATCTTTAAGTGCAAAACTTTTTCGACCAGCGTTGTATAAATCCTGCAATACTTTATATATGTTCTCAAATGACTCAATTTCAATTCCTTTAGAATTTATAAACAGCTGAATTGGATTTTCAACATTAGAATAATGGTTATCGAGCTTAGCGAAATACCAACGTTTAAACGCGTTCTCCAGATAATATTCGATACTAAACTCTCCATCATCAAAGATTAGGTTTGTTTTACCTTCTAAATTTTTCATAAGTTTCTCTTTATCAATAAAAGGTATAATAACCCTTGTTCCTGTTTCTTCACCATGGAATGGTTCTAATTCAAATATATTTAAAAAGTTTTTAATGTAATTAGCATCAGTTACGGGTTTTGTTTTATTTTCATGATATTTTTCTCCCCAAAAAGCTATACCTCTGCCTTTAGCTAACAAAAAGTTTTTATTTTTTTTTTGGTCTTCCACCATATTTGCTACCAATCGTTCTTCATATCGTCCTTCAGCAATTTTTATTCGTGTATAATAGATAACCAAGCCTACACCTATTCGAAAGTATACAGTTTTTCCCAACCCCCAGGATCCACCTGCTCCTTGTTTTTCTTGATTAGCTCCTAATAAATAAACCAGTTTGGTCAAGTTCCCCAACTTGTCTGTATCTATATTTTCAAAAATTAATTCTCCAGTAAGCCCTTCCGTTTTCATATCAGTCAAAGATAAATATTTGTAATCATCACCATTAAAAACATCCGAAAAGATAGAATTAAATCCATTAATTTCTTCCAAAAAGCTTCTTTTGCTAAATGTTCCAGTATCAATCAGCAACTTTATACCATCTTCCTTGCTTAAAGCAGCGTCTAAACTATTTTGAGTAAATTCACGGACAAGCAAATCTAAAGGATGTATTTCATCATTTTGTAAAGACCTCAAGATAGAGTGTCCATCTTGAGCCATCCTGTCATTTTGTAAGATTTCTATCTCCATTCTAATCTTCTTCTCCTTCTAAATCTTCATCAAAATTCTGCGGCGTAATAGATAGTTTTTTTCCTCTCGGTTTATTGCCCCCAGATCCTGGAATAATAATAGAAAGGGCCGTTATATCTTCTGAGAAATTAAGTGCTTGTCTATTATTACTGGTTGTTTCAGGTTCATAATTTTTATTTAGCCTATATACTATCAATAATGGCTTGTTCTTGTTTTTTGAAACCTTTCTTATTTCTTCCATGGATAGGTTACTGAATTCTGGTTTAGTATCAAAATCAGCTATAAAATCATTGGGGTTTCTTAATACTCCAATTGATATAATTTCTTTACCATCTTCTGTCTTAATAGTATCCCCTTTCACAGAACGGTTTGCTTTTAATAAATACTTACCGTCAACTGTCCAGGTTTTGTCGCTGCTTTCATTTTTTTGTGTGCCTGCTGCAGCTACATTCCAAGATTTAAGACCTATTTCTTTACACCACTTTTCTATTGCTGCAATATTGTTAAACGCAGCAGTCCTTGAATTAAATTGAAATTCTCTTAAATACTTAAATATATTATCTATAGAGATGTTCTCCCAAAAAACACTATTATTTGCATAATTATCTTGGGACGACCCTAGGTCGACAAAGAAAGATTCAGTCAATTCTTGATTACTTCTCAACATTTCCCGATCATTCGTAAAATTAATATCCTGCGGTTTATACCCAGTAAAATCAATTTCGATTTCTTGCGCCGCTTGAGCTCTGTTCCTTCCCGTGATCGACATAAAATTATAATCAGGAGAATTTGTAACCTCCATTCCGTATTCTTTTGGTGTTTTATTCAAACTATTGTAATTGTCAATAACTTTTCTTAATTCTTCATCTACTTCGACTAAGAACCTGAATCTTTCTAAACTATCACTAGACATCCATATTCTTGGTATCAGCTCGTATCCAATTCTATAACCGAACCATCTTCCCATTTGCATTAAGGTATCTGCGATTTTAGTTGTCCGTATAAAATAAGTTGAGATTAACCCTTCTAAGGTCAACCCCCGTGATAAAGTAGCCCCTCCGATAACTATAAATCCAGGAGCTTTATCCATTTCCTGCAGCTGCCTTTGATTGGGATATGAAAGACGTAAGCTTTCATTATCTATCACTTGATTGTTTTTACTGTTATCCACGCATAAATGAATACCTTTAGAAAACTCTTTATCTTCGTCAAAAAGTTTGATGCTGTCTAAAGCATTCTCGTAAATATATTCCAACTCTTCTTCTAAATCTTTAAAGTTTATGTTAGGTACATCAATTTTTATACCGATTTCATACTCCGGAAGTATCTCGAAAAAATTAGCTTTAGATACCTTATGTTTTTCCTTCTGAAATACAGATTCACATTTTTTTATAAAATGTTCTTTCGAAACGTTATTGAACCATCCTTCTATAAGCCTTTTAATTTCAGCATGATCTGACGTCTTCTGAGAAGTATGAATCAACATAGAAACTGGTTTTTTTAAGCTATTTCTCCTTATCATTGATAAACCTAACATAAACCATAATAAAGAACTTTCTAAAGAAGCAGGCAAAGAGACCAAATCATTTATTTCTTTAATTTGTTCTATTTCGTCACGTTCTATAAGATTAAGTACGTCTAAACTCTTATACTCCTCAGTATTTACAGGATTACCATATATATGTTTCGGACCAATATAAATTGCAGCAGGTTTTAAACTGTGAATAAAATGATGTGGAAATAAACTTTTATTCTCATTTTCGTTTAAAATATTTGCATATGGCGTAGCTGTATATGCTATATAATTCATAGCTTTAAAACTTTTACCTTCATGTTCAAAATTAACAATATCTATTAACTTTTTGTTTATAGCTGACCTGTCATATTCTTCATTTGATGAAAAGTCCATTGATTTAGTATTAATTCCAGCCTGGTCAGATTCATCATCAATAATTAATACACTCATCTTTTTTAATTTTTCTTTATCTTTTTTAAGCCATTTTATAAGACCTTCTAAATGATTTTTATTTTTCAGAAGTACTGTAAAATACTTGTTTTGTCTGAGATGATCATTTAATTTTAATGTTGCCAGTTCATGACTTCTATTTATATTATAAATATTGGAAACCCTTTCCCACGGAGACCCATCCACATTTTTATTACTATTTAAATCACTAAGAAGCCTTTCTTCAGTCTGTGCTTTCAAGTTAGTTATCATTCCACTTATGATAATAAAAAAATTAAAACCATGATCACTTGCTGCGGCCATAAGTCCTGCCATGCTTGCTGTTTTACCAGATTGGACGTTACCTACTACTAGTCCTTTTCTTATATCTTCATAGGAATTCCTCTTCGTATTAAGTCTTTTCAAAATCCAATCTGTCGATTTTTCCAAATTCAAAACAGATTTTTCCGACCATCCTTTATCTTTTTTTAAGTGCAACCTATATTTATACCAATTAGAACCTTTGTTTCTTTGTATTGTTAAGTCATTTATTGATAAGTCATCATTTGTAATTCCATTGATTTCTTTAGACTCCCATGCCGCAGCTCTTTGTTCATTTTGTAATTTATAATCTTCGTAAACGTCAAGATATTCATCTGCAGTTGTACCCTCTTCAAGTGTTCCTATATCAACAAGCAAATCCAGACGATTTTGTAATTCTTCTTTTGTGGTGGTATTTAAATATTTAATATTGCTCCAATCAACTTTCCCTTTAGCAACTTCTTTATTAAAAAGCATTTCTAATTGAGCTATGATTCTCGTTTTTTTTAATTCTGCTATTTCCATTAAATACACCTCTTATTTGAATTTGTTATTTTAATCTCGTAAACTTAGCTATACTTTTAAACCCTTGATCCTCAACATTGATTCTTCCCTAAGAAACAAATTTATGTATAATATAAGATTTTTAAAATAATATTGCATTAATTTTTAAAATATATAATTCAATTGTACTAAAAATATATTTTCTATTCAAAACAAATTGGAAAAAAGATAGAATAAATTTAAAGAATAATTCCTATAGTCTATAATTGATAATAATGGAAAATATTTATTGCACGAAGGTATTCATATAACTGATAATCTTACCGAAGATCATGAAGGAATAACATAAAGGCTATACAGTCATAGTCGAAATTAGAAAATATTGTTAAAAAAGAACTTTATGGAAAGAGAATACCTGGGATGAAGCAAGTTTATTTTTCAAAACAAGAAGTTATCGGTTACGTATGGCAACATTCACGATATCATGGAAATTTACTTAGTTATTGTGAAGATATGAAATAAAGTTGTAATGAACGAACTTAAAAATCAAGAGTTCATTACTCAAATAGAATATAGCTTTCTTAATGATCGTAACAATAGTATTAGAAAACTTCGAAATCTCTTAGCACACGCCAACCTATCAAAGTACAATTTAATCTTTATTGAAGAAAATAAAGAAATTCTATATCCATTAACAGAGAATGAAACCTGTATAAAGTTTTATGAGATGATTTCCAAAATTTAATTTAATTTTAAGGTTAGTAAGTAATAATTTTACAAATCCTTTTGAAATTAATCTTGATGCTAAAATTAGAAACATTGATATTAATATCCAGGAGTTAACACCGGAAGAATTGCTAAAGTTTAAGGGGCTTGATGCATCTGAAATTCCTTATTGGGAAGAACTTAGTGAAACTGATAAATATAGACACGCGGAAAACGCAAGTGATGTTAATATGATTACAGAAATATTCAAAAACCTTTTCGATATAAAAGAAAGCTAGTAACTTACAACACTAAAAGACAACCAAAATATCTTGAATATTGTGGGTGATCTGACTGCTTATAGTATTTTTGAATCACTGATTATGGAGCTGAAAATCGTAAATAATATAACATCTATTTAAATAATTAGAACAAACTTCAAAAAAACTTGTCAGTAACTTCTTGCATCTCTGCATTAGCACGCGTCACAAATTCATTCATATTTGCGATAGAGTTAATACCTTCTTTAGGCATGGAACTATGTGCCGATTTCCCACGTGAAACAATGGTATAGTTCATGGAGCCTTTATGCGTGTAAATCAATGCTGGGCCGGTTGGTTCGCTAATAATCAACCCATCCAGATCATCTGCATAACCTTCCTTCGTTAATTGTTCCGCTCCCAATTCACCGACTTCTTCGCCAACCGTTGCCATGAATTTCAATGTACCGTTGATATCTGTGTTTTCTTCTTTGATTTCGATCATAGCGATTGCTAAAGCCGCCAAACCAGATTTCATATCCGTTGAACCCCGTCCGTATAATTTATCCCCATCGATTTCAGCTGAAAACGGCGGGTATTTCCATTCACTTTCATCACCAGCCGCTACCACATCTTCATGTCCGCTGATACCTAATACTTTACCGTTACCTTTTTTGTAAGTGGCTACCAGGCTTTCACGTCCTTCACTATATTTTACTTTCTCAGATTCTATCCCATGTTTTCGGAATAGATTTGCGAAGTAATCCGCTACTTCAGATTCATTGTCGTTTACCGATTTTATTTTTATGATATCTCGTAATACTTTAATACGTTCTTCTTTATTCAATGTATGATTCCCCTTTCGTTGATATATACTGGTTCAAATCTAAAGCGGAAAGCAGTAAATTGATAAGGTTGTCGACTATAACATACAATACCCTCCTAACAAGAAAAGTATTCGAATACAAGTTCAAATCAAAACACCAAAACAAACAAAAAGCTGCCGATACCCTCGATCGACAGCTTTTTCTTTATTTCCAGTAACTCTCATACAACTATAAAATTTCATCAAACAATTCTTTTTTAACTTCCTCAATCGCCATATCTTTCCCAGTAAACAGTTTATAAGCCAAGGCGCCTTGCCATAAAACCATTCCAAGGCCATTAATTGCTGTAGCTCCAGCCTCTTCAGCTTGTGCTAACAATTTTGTTTTTTGCGGGTTATATACCACATCTGTTACAACTAAATCCTCGCGCAGTACATCTGTAAGATCATCCAGAATACTCATTTCATCCAGCGGTTTCATCCCTAAGCTTGTAGCATTTGCCAGAACAGCACTTTCAGCTATTTCTTTACGGAAAGTTTCTTTATCCTCTAAAGGAAAAATGTTTGCTTTGACTCCGAAATGAGCCATCTCGTTGTTGATATAGGATACATTTTCTTCTGCTTGCGGGAAGAACTTGTCGTCTCTGGCAAAGATACTAATTTCTTTAATACCGGATTGTACTAATTGAATAGCTATTGGTGTTGCAACACCGCCGGAACCGACCAGGGTGATTTTTTGGCCTTCCAATTTCACACCATGTTCTTCCAGGTTTTTCACATATCCTAACCCATCTGTATTATACCCGATCAGCTTGCCGTCTCTGTTTACGACGGTATTGCTGGCATGTGCATATTTCGCACTGTCATCCACTTCATCTAGATACTGGATGACCTCCATTTTATTTGGCATGGATACATTGAATCCTGCTGCTTCGATTGCTTTCATGCCTTCTACCGCTGTTTTAAGGTTTTCTGTCCCTACTTCAAAGCCTAAGTATGCATAATTCAAACCGCCAATGGTGTATCCCAAATTATGCATTTCAGGCGAAATGCTGTGCCCGATTGGGGTAGCCAGCAATCCTACAAGTTTTGTTTTACCGTTAATTTTTGCAAGGTTTTTATCATTATTCATCATGTTTCTATCTCCTTTAAATTTTATTTTATTAATTGAGTACTTTCCTGCCTCGATAAAGTACAAATACAGCAAGTAAAATACTTAATACCGCGATGACCATGTCAAATACTAATGTCATGGAAATACCAATTCCTCCAACCAAAGAGCTTGTGATGATTGGGACGAGTATGAAAGCGACGCTTCCTGCTATATTTACGTAAGATGTGGTTGTTCCTTTGTTCTCTACAAAGAAGTCTGTCATCACACTGATTGCCAATTGGAAAATACCAGAAGTTGATAGTCCAAGGATAAATGTAGATATGATAACAACCGGATAAGAATGAACAAAGAAAAGCATTAGCATGGATACAAAAGCAACTGCCGGGTAGATGATCATGATCGTTATCGGCTTAATAAATTTGTCCAATACGACAGCTAACAGGAGAACAGATACCAATGCACCTATACTGAAATAACTTAAAAGCTGTACAGCGACGTTTTCACTTAAGTCCATGAAACCTGTACCCAGCTCCGGAAGCCATGTCTGCCAAACGACAAACAAGGCCGTAGACGTAAACCCGATAAGGATGATTGCCAGTCCTTCTCCCCAAAACTTTGGTTTCTCTTTAAAACAATTATCTTGGGCTTCGCTTGTTTTCTCATTTTTGTCATTCGTATGGACTGCCGGGAATGGCATAAAGATTAAATACATACCACTTATTAAGAATAAGACTGCTAATAAGTAGAATGACCAGCCCCATGAAAGATCATGAGATGCTAGAAACGCCAGGATAACTGGTAATAGGGTTGCGCCAATGGATACCATTGCTTTAACCAGGACCGTTGCTGAACTTGATTGCTTTGGAAATGATTCGATTAGAGCCGGATAAGTTCCTGAGTCTAATAAGGAATTCGCAATCCCTGCGGTTATTGCTAAGGCGAAAGCCACCGGGTAGCTTGACAGCAATGGTATGCCGATTAAGAACAGCAGGTATAAAAAGCTCCCGGTAATAATAATCGGCTTTCGCCCTAACTTATCGGAGAGCCGGCCGGCAAAGAATAAGGCAACCAGCTTCCCAATACCAATGGCAGATACCAGCAAACTGATGCGTTCGACTGGTTGATCATAGTTTGCTGATAAGTTACCCATGTTGGAAGCGATGATAATATTGATCATTCCTAACATGAAGTAATTCAAGTACATTCCAAACGACGTTTTAATGTATGGATTTTTCATTTTTTCTCACCTCTAAAATTTTTGCAGATATTTAAATTTATTATTTATATCTCTTTGGTAACTTTTCGAGAACAGCTTGATCTTTCTGGATAGATAGACTGCTAAAGCTGTACTCACAATGGTTATGACTAATTCTAGATAGAATACCGAGGATATCCCGATATGCTTTGTCAGCAATCCCGTGATATAAGGGATAACCATGAAGGCAACACTCGCAGCAGCACTAACATAGGAAACACTGACTCCTTTGTTATTTGGAAACATTTGAATCATCACCGTCATTGCCAACTGGTAAATCCCGGAGGTAGATAACCCCAGAAAGAACGCAATGAACGGTACGAGTGAGGAGTCATGAGCAAACAGCAGCGCAAAAACAAAGATGGCAGCAACACTCGGTGCGAACATCATTGCTGTGATCGGCTTGATGATTCTTTTCAATAACCAGGCAAGCAGTAAAACAGAAATAAGCCCGCCAACACTGTAAAAGCTGAGCAATCTTACTGCATTATTTTCATTCAGCTGAATCATTTCTTGGCCAAACGTAGGCAGCCAGGTCTGAATGACAATGGTCATGGAAACGGAAAAAAATCCAATCAATACGATAGCTGTGCCTTCCTTCCAGCTATGCGGATTGGAAGCTTGCTTTTCGACGTTCTCCTTGGCCATCTCTTCCTTACGCTTCTCCCCATTAACAGCCGGAAACCGGACGGGGATGAAGTAAAATCCCAGGCCAATAAATACGATCGCCGGCAGGAAGAATGCATATCCGAAAAACATGTCTTGGGATATCAAAAATGCGATGAATACAGGAAGAAGTGCAGCTCCTATGGACATAAATGCTTTGATCAAAACCGTTGCTGTGCCCGCTGCCTCTTTAAACCCTTCATTAAGCGCTGGATAGGAAGCAGCGTCTAGTAATGAGTTACTTATACCTGCAAACAAAGCGAAAAACATAGCCAATGTGAAATGAGTGGTTGTCGGCACCCCTATAAGGAATACAGCATAAAGTATGGCAGCCGATATGAGTAATGGTTTTCTTCCGTAGCGATCCGACAGCTTACCTGCAATATTGATACTAAGCAAGTGACCAATCCCGACAACAGAGATCAGTAAGCTGATGTCTGTCCGGAAAACATCCAAACGTTCTGATAAAAAGCTCATATTTGATGCCAATACGATATTGACCATTCCCAAAAGCAAATAACTTAGATAAATCCCTACTCCCATATTTAAGTATGGATGTTTCATGACGTTTCTCCTTTGCAATGTGCTTTCTTATAGAAAGTTCCTCTCACCCTCCTATATAGTTGGTACGATAATTTATAAACTCGTTAGTATATCGATATACTAAAAATTAAAATAAAATAAACCTAATATAATAATATATTTAGGTGTTTTTGGTATAACGATATACTTAAACAACGAAATCCACTATACTCCTGCAGTTTTTTTGTGTCAACATTGTGACATCTTTCACTTGCTTCTTCTCAAATACTCTCTATTTTCCTTCTCAAAAATAGAGAGAACCTTCCTATACGAACAGGAAAGTCCTCTCTTTATTTATCGATTATTTAGATGTTTCTCTGATAACGAGCTGTGGCTTAAGTATCACGCGATGCATTTCTTCACTCTCACGTTTTACTTTACTATGTAGAAGTTTTGCCGCTTGATTGCCAATAGATTTAGGATAGGAAGAAACTGTCGTTAATGGCGGATGATATATTTCTGCTTCGGGAATATTATCAAATCCTACAATATCGATGTCACGTCCAATCACGATCCCTTTTTGAGTTAACACCTTCATCACGCCAAAAGCGATTAAATCACTAAAACAAAAAATAGCAGTAGGGATCTCCGGTAAATCCAGCATCTTTAAAGCTGCTTCTTCGCCACCTTTATCGGTTGGTTCACTGTCAATGACAAGTGATTCATCAAGCGTCAGATTAGCATTTTCATGCGCCATCCGGTAGCCTTCCATTCTTTCTGTCCATGTGGAAGAATTTTTCACCCCGCCTAAAAAGGCTATTTTTTCATGTCCTTTGCTGATTAAATGACTTATTGCTTTATACGTTCCTTCTGGATAATCAATCCCTACATAATCTGCATGCACATCGGTTAATTCCCGATTAGCAAGCACCAAAGGTATTTTCAAATTATTTAACTGTTTTGCTGTTTTACCAACACTTCTCGAGGCAGGGTTAAGAATCAGCCCATCTACTCTGTGCTCTACCATCGTCGATATTAATTTTTGTTGTTTTTCAACGGAATCAAAGGTTGTACCAAGCAATACCGTATAACCGAAGCCCTCCAGCGTATTTTGTACACCTATCAAAAATTCTGAAATAAATTTATTTGCGATATCCGTAACGATGACCCCAATGATATTGGAATTCTGAGATCGCATATTGGCAGCTACTCTGTCATAAACGTACCCCAATTCTTCCATAGATGCTAATACTTTATTTCGGGTAGCTTCTGATATTCTTGGATTATTTCTAACGACTAAAGACGCGGTCGTCGTCGATACGCCAGCATGATCTGCAACCTCTTGTAATGTAACACGCACATTCTTTTTAGGTTTTTTCAACGTTCATCACCTCTTCCATCTAATCAACCAATAAACGCGACCTTTACTTTCAAAAGGTCCTCTTTCATACACGAGTTTAAACACATATGGTTCGATTTATTATTTTTTCTGGAAAGTTTATATATCTAATATAACATTTTTTTATTCAAATGACGTTTCGTCATTTAAAATAACCTATTTTTGCGATGTATATCGGATCTGTTACCCGGCTCAGGTTTTCCATTCTTGTACGGAGATTAGAAATGCTCAGACTAAAATATAAAAATTAGACGAGAGACCAAACATCTCTCGTCTATTTAGCTGACGCAGCCAATATATTATGTGATTTAATTTGTTTTCCTGCCAATTAATATTTCTAAATCAACGGTTATTTCAGCTATTTCTTTTTCTGCAAATAATTTTATTCGTTCCTCCTTGGCTGACCACGTTAAAGGAGACATTTGCATCAACGATTGAATAGATGGATTGTTAAGTTTCCTAGTATAATACACCCTGAAACTATCCATGATGCGAAAGTTTTCGTTAAAACGGTCAACCGTCTCTGTATTGGAATAATCCTGCTTTACCGGTTTATCAAATAAAACCTCTCTTATTTCTTTTAGATAGCCGCTTCGTGGAACAACTTTAATCACTAACCCATCCGCTCTCAATAGTCTATTAAATTCTGCATAATTGGAGGGTGATAAGATATTAAGAAGCACATCAAACTGTTTATCCTTAAACGGCATATTGGCAAGATCTGCTACCGTCCAAATCTGATTAGTGTAGTTCTTCGAAGCTGCTAATACACCTTCTTTAGAAATATCAATCCCTACTGCTGTTACGGTTTTCCCAAAGGCCGAACTCACTTTATCGCATACATTAGCTAGATGGGAACCTTCACCGCATCCTGTATCAAGTATGAATAATGGTTCTTTATCTTTATCAGCTTGCCTTCCTATCATTTCGGCAATTGCTTGAATAAGCGGCTCAAAGAATTTATCCTCTGCAATAAGCTTCCTTCGTGCCTCAAAAAGCTCTTTGCTGTACTTCGTTTTCATTGGGTGTGTCGTTAAGTTAATATATCCTTGTTTCGTGAAATCAAACGTATGGTTGTTGGAGCAAATGAAACTTTTTAATTCAAATACTTTCATCGATGCTTAACAAATAGGACATTTGAAAATGGATTCAAATTTGCTTACATATGTTGCGCTTTTTACTTTTTTCGTCATTTTAGACAAAGCAGACACCTCATTCATTCGTTTTTATAGATAAATGAAAAAGGCATAGACAAATAAACCCTCGTTTTATTTTTAAAAAAATGAACTGGGTTTGCATGCAGTCTATACCTTTTATTATCTATAACGAATGAATTGAATAATCATGGAAAGGCTCTCCTCTGAATAAAAACTGGCAATCATGCCATTAATAGTTTATCAAGTTTTTATAACAAGAGCAAACAAGCCTTGCTTCGTTCAACGGCATGACCTTCCTTTGTAAGGATCTGCTCCCCTGCCATTCCCGGCAGCATCAGATCGAGGAGCAGCATATCCATTCCTTGTTTTCGATATACAATTTACTTACATTCTCATGCACGCTTTAGATTAAGTCACTATAATTAGATTATAACCCTAGCTGCAGAGAAATATCATTGGTTTTTTGCTCTTTGCAGAACGCCTATGCAATGACTCCCTATCCTTCAGCCAAAATTCCTGACTGTTCGTATTGACAACACACCAACAAATCGTTAGAATCTATTTAACAATTAAAAGATTCGAGTGATTCCTATGTTAAAGCATCCATCCCAACAATTAAATCGTTTCTTTTTTAGCTATTTTAGATAGCGTCTATATGCCATCACGGATATAGACGACCTATATCTAAGATGGCTGATTAGCATGTAAACATGTTTAACCAGTCACAGGAGAAATCGAAGTGGCTGGTTTTTTATATTTTGTAGACCATTTACGTTTCTCCTATTCCAGCGGCAGAAGCATAAATGGTCTTTTTTTATCATCAATAGAGGAGTGAATAGATTGTTAATTGGTTATCAAGGCGTGGAAGGAAGCTACAGTACGATTGCATGCCAAAAGTTTAGTGAAGGAAATAATTATCAGACGAAGGGGTATCTTACTTTTCCATTATTAGTGGATGCATTGCTCTATGAGGAGGTTGACTATATTGCGCTGCCAGTAGAAAACGCAACAAGCGGTCCGATTACTAGAACGATTGATTTATTGAAGTATGTAGATGTCACCGCTACGGATGAAATCTATGTAAAAATTGATCATGCACTCATTACAAAGCATCCCATAGAGCTTTCGGAAATCACAAAAGTGTATTCACATCCGGAAGCACTTAAACAATGCGATACCTATTTAAGCCAGTACCCGCATATCGAGGTCATTGACTATATGGATACAGCTGGTGCGGTGGAAATGGTGAAGCATGCAGCGGATCATACCATCGCCAGCATCGCAGGCAGCCATGCTGCAGCATTGTACGGCATGACCGTGATGCAGGAAAATATTAATGACAATCCATTCAATACGACGCGTTTCTTATTTTTTAAAAAGAAAAAGGAGCTAGTGAATCAAATACAGGATAAAACATCAATGTATGTCGAAGCCAATCACAGCACCAGCTTACTAAGCGATATGTTACACATTTTTAAAAAGCATGCGATTGATGTACTCTACTTGATGCCCCGTCCCGTTCAATCGGAACCGTTCGCATATGGATTCTTTATCGATATCGATAACGGTGCCAGTCATAAGGAACTCCATATGGCATTAAAGGAGTTAGAAGATAGCTGCACCTATATAAATATTTTAGGTAATTACCGTAAAGGTAAAATCGCAGCATACAAAGGAGCCTTACAGCATGAAAAACTTGTTAACCGCTAAAAAACACTTATTCACCCGAATTGCGATTGGGTTCGGGCTCGGAATCCTATTCGGTATCCTTTTACCCGAATTCTCGATTCAAGCAAAATTTATCGGCGATATTTACTTAAATTTAATTCAGATGATGATTATTCCCATTATTTTTGTAGCCGTCTCCACTGGGATTATTAATATTGGCAGTTCCAGTGATCTCGGCCGAATTGGCTTTAAAAGTATTGTTGTCTTTGTTGCCATGTTTATCACCACCGCCGCCATCAGCTTAGTCATTTCCTACTTGATTCGTCCTGGTCAGCGAATTAATATGGATGCCGGCGTCGGATATGACGGGGAAATTACCGAACCAAGTGTCGCAGATTTCTTTATGAATATCGTACCAAGCAATCTATTTCAGGCGATTTCTGAGGGTGATATTTTTGCGACTATTTTATTCACCGTTATTTTCTCGGTAGCCATTGTTATCGTTGGGAAAGAGGCGGATCCAGTCAAAACGTTTATCAACAGCCTGTCCAAAGTCATCTTTAAAATTCTTGATTTCATCATGGAGCTCACACCGATTGGAATTATTTTTCTGATGGCCTACGCCATTGCTGAATATGGTGCCGGCATTTTCTCTGCACTTGGATTATATATTTTCACAGCATATTTCGCATGTATTGTCGTATTTATCCTGGTGATGTTGATTCCGGTCTGGTTATATAGTAAATTCAATCCGATTGATTTTATTAAAGGCATTTATAAGGTGTGGCTGGTATCGCTATCCACTACAAGCTCTGCTGTAACGATGCCGACAACCATGCGGGTAACCAGAAATGATTTTAAAGTTTCCGAATCCATTACGAACTTTGTTGTACCATTGGGGACGACCATTAATATGGCCGGCGGAGCAGTCTCGTTTAGCCTTCTTGCTGTCTTTGTATCTGACTTTTACGATATCCCGCTCGGTGTCGGCCAAATTATTTATCTCGTCATGATTGCAACAATTTTAAATATGGCGGCGCCCGGTATCCCAGGCGGTGGAATTGTGCTCGGGGCATCCTTCCTGACGCTTCTTAATCTGCCGATTGAATTGATGGGCCTTATCGCAGCTATCTATCGATTACTGGATATGGCTTATACGACCATGAACATTACCGGCGATGCCGCCGCAGCAGTCCTGATTGATAAATCGGAGGAGAAACGGAATGTAAAATTAAAAGCTCGGAAATCGTAACATATGTAGAGAGCCGGGACTTAATCAGCCTAAAATAAAGAAGAGGAATGTCACATCGAGTTTTGATGTAACATTCCTCTTCTTTCCATGTATTTTCCAATCATTTCTGCTGACAGCTTTTTGGCCTCATTCTTTTTTGCTTTCTTCCTTCAACGCTGTATCCCAACGTTCGCCAATAGCATTCATCAGCTCCTCCGCAGAGCAATCCAAATTCTTAAAAGGAATGTTCACTTGAGATGGCAACAGCCCTTTGTTTAATCGATTAAATACTCTCTTTATTCCGCTTGACCGGTTGATAATCAATTCAGGATCATATGTAAAAATACCAAGAAATACCTGACCTGAAAAGTTTAAAAAATCAATTGCTTCAATTTCCTCCCATTTGACGAGCCCCGCTCGAATGTAACTGGAATTATCGATGATTCCTTCATTTGTAATCATGACGGCTGGTTCCCTTTTGGCAAGTGCTTTAACATAATACAGGAAACAAAAGCCAAATACTAAAATGGCCAGAATCCCTATCACTGTGGGTAACACTGGTTCATTAAACGGGACTAATAAAATGATTATGCCCAGCGCAACAAACACGAGCGAAAAAATAGTCAGCATGACCATCCTGCCCCTTTTTGCCATTACAATAAAATGATCACTCATTTACTTACCTCCTACGGTTACGGTTGTTTCATAGGCTATCAAATATTAAAAATCACCTTATTTTTGTGCTACATACATTTTCTCATATGAACTAAACGAATGGTACACTTATTGCTATTAGAAATTCCTCTTATTTTCTTCCATAATGTCCACAAACCTTTCCGCAGCTCGATTTAAAGGAACATTTTTTAAATAACATATGCCTATACTTCTTTTAGGTATAGGCTCTGTTAAGGTCACTTCATGAAGCAGGCCTTTTCTCAAAAACTCTTCAGAGAATTCTTTGGTAACGCAAGCAATACCAAGATTAATCTTTGCAAATTCTAACAGCAGTTCATGGGAGCCTAACTCAAATTCAGGCTGAATTTTAATTCCTTTTGTAAGAAAAAATTCTTCGACATATCTCCGGGAATTGGAATTGTCCAATAAAATAAGCGGAAATTTAATCAATTCTTCTGGTTTTATTGGCTTAGATAATACTTCACGATATTTTTCACCATATACAAAGGTATCCTGAATTTCCAATAAAGGCTTCACTTCTAAGAACTTGTCGTCAACGGGGAGATTACAGATAGCGATGTTTACTTCCCCTGCTTTCAAGGCAGCTATGATTTCCCACGTGGTTCCATTGACTATTTTGAATTTGAGATTTGGATACCGATTATGAAATGTCTCTAAATAGGGAAGCAGAAAAAATCGTGAAATGGTATCGCTGACCCCTATTTTAAACTCCCCAATGATTAAATTTTTAAATTCTAAAAGCTTTTCTTCCCCAGCTTGTATAAATTGAAGTGCTGAACTGACATATTCAAACAATAAATTTCCTTCATCCGTTAGCGTTACACCTTTAGACAGCCGATTAAACAGCCTTGTATCTAATTCCTTTTCTAATTGTGCCATGGATTGGCTTATTGCCGGCTGGGACATATACAGCTCTTTAGCCGCTTTCGAAAAGCTTTTATTTTTACCAACCGTATAAAAAAGATAATATAAATCCAATTTGCCTGTCATATAACCCACCCTTATACCCCATATTAGATATATTGACTTTACTTATATCACGAAAAGCCGTATATTACAAGAGGAGACTGTTTAGATTGTTAGTGTATTAGTAAAATACTTTTTAACAAGTGAATATTTTATAAAATATAGCAACATTACCAAGAAGGAGCGAATGATTGTGGAAAGAGTTGTAGGAACTATCGCCAGAGGACTGCGTTGTCCCATCATCAATACGGGAGATAACATTGAAGAAATTGTTGCAGATAGTGTATTAAAAGCAGCAGAGGTTGAAGGCTTTACCATTCAGAATAAAGATGTTGTCACCGTTACGGAATCCGTTGTGGCACGTGCACAAGGCAACTACGCTACGATTGACCATATTGCCAACGATGTTCAAACTAAATTTGGAGAGGATACCATCGGTGTGATTTTCCCAATCCTTAGCCGTAACCGATTTTCTACTTGTCTCACCGGAATCGCAAAAGGCGCGAAGAAAATCGTGTTAATGCTAAGCTATCCTTCCGATGAAGTAGGCAACCATTTAGTGGATTTAGATACACTGGATGAAAAAGGAATAAACCCTTGGACAGACGTTCTCACTGAAAAGCAATTTCGGGAGCATTTTGGCTACAACAAACATACCTTCACAGGCGTAGATTATATCGATTATTACAAATCCCTGGTTGAAGAATATGGAATCGAGTGCGAAGTCATCTTTTCAAATGATCCAAAGACAATTTTGGAACACACAAAAAGCGTACTTTGCTGTGATATTCATTCACGGGAAAGAACGAAGCGAATTTTAAAGGCAAATGGCGGCGAAAAAATTTACAGCCTTGATAATATTCTTTCTGAATCCATTGACGGAAGCGGCTTTAACGAAGCTTACGGCTTACTGGGCTCTAATAAAGCAACAGAGGATAGCGTAAAGTTATTCCCGCACAATTGCCAGCCTGTTGTTGATACCATTCAAGAAATCCTGAAAGAAAAGACAGGTAAAACGGTTGAGGTCATGATTTATGGGGATGGCGCATTCAAAGATCCTGTAGGAAAGATATGGGAACTGGCAGATCCGGTTGTTTCCCCCGCTTACACAACTGGATTAGAAGGAACACCAAATGAAATTAAATTAAAATACCTGGCTGATAACCAGTTTGCTGACTTAAAAGGAGAAGAGCTAAAAGAGGCTATCTCTAAACACATTAATGAGAAGCAGGATGACTTGGTTGGAGCAATGGAAGCGCAAGGAACTACTCCTCGGAGACTGACGGACCTTATCGGGTCGCTGTCTGATTTAACTTCAGGCAGTGGGGATAAAGGGACGCCGATTGTTTTTATTCAGGGGTATTTTGATAATTATACGAAATAAGTGTTGATGGGAAAATTGATAAAAAATTATAGGACAAAGGAGCGGGCTCCTTTGTCCTTTTTTATGGAGTGGCTGGTGTAGATATAATGAAACGAGGTACCCAGTCGTCATTTATCGACCGATTAAAAAGGATTTTTCTAATTTAAAAGATTTAATTATCGAAGTAATTGCTGAGGCTTTACGTATCGAAGGTATCCATCAAAATCTCATTGAGGCTTATATTGCTACAGCAGGTGACATGTATTTTTCTAAAACTGCTAACAGAGCAATGGTAGCACAGATGAATAATACTGTAAGAGAAGTTGGATATATGGGTGAGTTTTTAGATAAGGATACTAAAATTCAAAAATATATAAGTCTCTTAGCAGGCAGAACTATTCAAAAATTCGGAAATGCAGATGAATATGGCTATCCTATAGAAAAAATGCTAAATTGTTTTGGTTTGCTTTGTGAATTAGGTGATGATAAAGAGATTCATGCATTGGATATCGAACTCTATCAGCTTAAAATACAAATTAATTTAGATGGTTATGACGTTTGGAGGAGGGTTTCCGTGCCATCCACATTTTCATTTAGACATCTTCATAATATAATTCAAACAGTCTTTGATTGGCAAAACTACCATTTACATGAATTTACGGTGGAAACGGTAGAAAATAAGCCTATTAAAATAATAATGGACGATCATCCAGAAACACTGGAATTTTTAGATTATGAGGAATTTGATATTCGACAGGAACGGTTTGTTTCATTAGAGGATATTTTTTCAAAATACACCAAAGTTATGTATGAATATGACTTTGGTGATTCATGGAACCATGTTATAACATTTGAAAAGACAAAACGGTCTAATGAACTTAAAGCAGCCATCTTAGACGGAAATGGGGAAAGACCACCTGAAGATGTGGGTGGCTTATTTGGCTATAAAGAATATATGGAAGTCATGGCAAATGAAAATGATCCAAGATATGACGAAATGAAGGTTTGGGCAGAAAGCCAAAGAGAAAGAAAGTTGAATTCCGAGCAAGTTAACAGGCGGCTGACCCAAGTGTTTGGCAACTATTATCATTCACAAAGTTTCATTTAATTGTTTTGAAAGTCCTGGGATGAGGGGGACCTAGCCAATCTCGGCTCTCCTCAGCCCCTTATTTGAATACGCATTTTGATAAGAAGCGGGAAATGAAAGAGACGATTACTAGGGTAACCGTCTCTTAATGATGGTATAACAAAAACAATTTATCTGTTTTTTCGAAGTCCCAATAACCGCTTTAAATTGTCATCAATAAATGTATTATCAGTACTGTTAATTCCACGACCAGCAAAATGGCCCCATACTGATTCAATAGGATGATATTCAGAATTAGATACTAGATTAGCCTCATATTCATTATTATCTGCAGTGCAGAAAAGATCTGTACTTCCCGGCATGATATAAGTAATCGCTTCTATGCTTTTTAGTGCTTCATCAAACTCTCCGTTATACATGGAGTTAGCACTAATATCTGCATGTTGTCCTGTCCATAACATGGCTAGTACATTGTGTGGATCCATACTCATAAAACTATTTTCCCAAACTCCTACTGCAAAATCTTCCAAGGAGTCAAATCCCATTTCCCGGAAAAGTTCTTCTTTATAGAAAGTCTGTGATAATCCCCATCCTGCATAGACACGTCCTACTGCACGCATGTCTTCAGAGGTCAATTGATTTAACTTAGTAGAATTTGAACCAATTGAGGCCATAAGCGCAGCCTTAAGTCCATCGAGGACCACATACGTTTGCGGCCAAGTCTTTGCATTTCCACAGAATGAGGCAATTCGTTCTACCATACCAGGATAAATTGCCCCCCATTGAAATGACTGAAGACCTCCCATTGACCACCCAACTACAAGAGCAATCTTCTGAATGCCAAATTTTTCGGTCACTAGTCGATACTGTAATTGAATATTGTCATAGATTGTTACCTGTGGAAAATTAGCCTTATCGAACGGTGCTGGCGTATTACTTGGAGACGAAGATAACCCGTTCCCTAATAGATTTGGAACAATAATAAAATATTTCTCAGGATCCAGTGCCATCCCGTTTCCAATTAACCATTCATTATTAACATGCTGGTCACCAAAAGCCGTTGGATAAACGATAACGTTATCTTTCCTTTCATTTAATGTTCCATAAGTCTTGTAAGCAAGAAAAGCATTTGGTAATGTCACTCCAGACTGCAATGTTACATCACCTAAATTATAAATCTCAAAATCCTCCATGAATTGTCACTCCTTTCTAAATGAAACACAACATTAAAAATGTATTTCTTGTTATTAAGTATAAAGCTGTGTTACATTCAATAAAAGTGAACAAAATTAATATCAGCATTCAAAAATATTGAAAGCTAGAGGGAGAATTATGATGGAATTACGCCAACTGAATACATTCCATACGGTTGCAACAACTTTAAATTTCAGTCGAGCTGCTGAAGCACTAAACTATGTCCCTTCAAACGTCACGATGCAAATAAAAGCATTGGAGGAAGAGCTTAATGTTCGTCTTTTTGACCGCTTGGGAAAGCAGCTCGTTCTCACAACTGCGGGTAAGCGTTTTTTAACTCATGTCCAAGACATTCTAAACAAATTAGACGAAGCACGCAGCTCCGTTCATGACAATGAAATTCTTAGTGGTACTCTAACGATTAGTGCCAACGAGGTTGTTTGTGCCTATCGACTTCCAGAGGTCTTTAAACTTTTCCGTTTTCGGTACCCGGGAGTTCGCCTTATCTTTCGCTCTGTTTCAAATCAACAACTTAAACAAACGCTCTTTGAGGGTACCTCAGATGTCGCCTTTATACTTGACGAACCCATTCAATCAACGGGACTTGCAGTGGAAGCATTGACAGAAGAAAATTTTCGCTTGTTCGTTGCTCCAGATCATCCACTGGCTAAACAAACTGCAATACAGCTTGAAGATTTTTACGGAGAGGTGTTCCTTATTAATGAAAAAGGCTGCCCCTATCGAACAATGTTTGACCAAACATTTAAAAAAGGAGACATTGACAGTATTTCATCTTTAGAGTTCCAAAGTGCAGAAGCCATTAAACAATGTGCAATTTCAGGAATCGGTATTGCCTTTCTTCCTAAAATAGTAACTGAAGTCGAAGTTGAACGTGGCGAACTTGTTGCTCTTCCTTGCCCGTTTCCAAACTTGGATGTATATACACATATGGCATGGCATAAAGATAAGTGGCTTTCACCAATTATATTATCTTTCATTGAAACAGCAAGGGAGGTTCTAGCTTTTACGGAAGACAATATGTCAAAGTAGTTTAAACCATTTTGACATATTGTCCTAAATTCCAGCAAAATGCTATGATACGACCTCTTTAACTAATACTATATCCCTCTGCGCAATCGGCGTATCTCTTAATCTTTTATGAATATGCCAGTGATACATTTTATTTGTATTTAATTTCAAATTTCCATTTTCAGTTCTGAGTACATGAAAACCGGCAACAGTATTATTATTCATTAAACTTCTAATATGACAAATATTTATTGCCTACATCAATATCTAAGCAATGGATATTTATTGAAGTAATTTTATTGCGGAACAATGTATATATGCATAAAATAGATAAAACTTACTCTCTTTATCTATATTTGAGGGTATTAGTTTACCGTTACTTATGGTATGGTTCCCCCCTCATAATCCGAAAACTCCGATAAACCTGCTCCAACAACACCAGCCGCATCAACTGATGAGGGAACGTCATCTTAGAAAACGAAAGCCCTAAATCACTCCGCTTCCGCACATCCTCACTAATCCCAAGTGAACCGCCAATCACAAACACAATCTTGCTCTTCCCATAAGTCGCCAGCTCATCCAGCTTTTTCGCAAGCTGCTCTGAACTCAGCATCTTCCCATCAATCTCCAGCGTAATCACAAACGCATCTGGATGAACCTGTGCAAGAATACGCTCTCCTTCTTTACGCTTCACTTCTTCCATTTCCGCTTCACTCATCGTCTCCGGCGCTTTTTCATCCGCTACTTCGACAATATTCACTTTGGCATACGCACCTAAGCGTTTTTTATATTCATCAATACCCTGCTTTAAGTATTTTTCCTTTAATTTTCCGACGGTAACAAGGGTTATGTTCATTAAAATCTTCCTTTATTATTTCATTTTTTCGATTCTGTACATATTCTTCCTTTATTTTACCATGTTTCTCTACCTGGAGTTACTCTTACTTTAAAAATATTCTAATATCTATATACAAAAACCGAGATTCTCTGCATATGCCATACAGAAACCTCGGTTTTTTTCCAAACATCCTTATTGAGCTTCTTCGCTCTCTTCCTGATCAATCAACCCGCACATCTTCAACCCATCAGCAATTCCATCATCATCCGCTGACTTCGTAATATACGTCGCCACTTCCTTAATCTCCTCCACAGAGTTCTCCATCGCCACCGATGTTTTCACAAACCCAAACATCTCCAGGTCGTTTAATCCATCGCCGAAAGCATATGTATTCTCTTTAGAAAGTCCGGTGACTTCTAAGAATTTCTTAATACCTGTTGCTTTGGAGACGTCTTTTGGGAAGACATCACAGTTATAGGGAGAGTTGCGGACAAAGTGAAGCTCTGGGAATTTTTCCTGATATTCTTCTTCCCCATCTTCCAGGTATATTTCTACCTGATAGACCGGCTTGTTCATATAAATATCATCATCCACTTCCGGAATCTCTCTGTCACATTCCAGGCAGTCCTTCTTTAACAGCTCACATTGATTGTTCGTTGTAAAAATTTGCTCGGCAGTGTGGAATGAAAGAGTGACCCCTCTTTGTGTTGCATAGTCTCCCAATTTTTTTAATTGGACCGGGTTGATTCGATTCCGGTAAACGACTTCTCCTTCATGTACAATAAATTGTCCATTCATCAACACAGCAGATCCGATTCCTGTTTCTGCTCGTAATTTCTTTGTTTCAAATGGGGGCCTGCCTGTTGCAAGCACAGGTATTCCATCATTTTCAATTAGTTTCTCAATTGCCTCAATACTGCTTTTTGCTACTTTATTATTACTTGTCAATAATGTTCCGTCTAAATCAAAAAATACAACGGGTCTTTTCGTCATTTTTTTATCCCCCTCACATATCCTGCTGGAGTTAATGTATCCCTATTCTAAAAGATAATGAGATGAAAAGCTAGGCTTTATGCCTTTTTCCGAATTATTTTCATTTCCATTTTTTCCTATGCCTCCTGGTTTCATGTTTCCCGTATTGTGGAATAGACAAAGTAGGCATAAAAAGAAGAACATGAAGCTGTTTATCAGCTGTCTGATGGATAGAGATAAAATAGGAATGCTAAAACTACTCACGAAAAGGAGACATGCCGCATGTTTGATGATCGTGCAGGAAAAGTACTTGTGGATTTACTGGAGGACTGGGGTGTAAACCATATTTATGGAATGCCTGGGGACTCCATCAACAATTTAATGGAAGAACTGCGAAAAGCAGAGGATAAAATAAAATTTGTGCAAGTTCGTCATGAAGAGGCCGGCGCATTAGCTGCCGCTTCTTACGCAAAATTAACTGGAAAGCTCGGCGTTTGTTTATCCATTGCAGGGCCAGGCGCGATACATTTACTAAATGGATTGTATGATGCGAAGGAGGACAGCGCTCCTGTTCTTGTTCTTGCCGGGCAGGTTCCAACAGATCAGATTGGGACAGACAGCTTTCAAGAGATCAACATGGAACGCATTTTTGATGATGTTGCTGTTTATAATAAAGAGGTTAGCTCAGAGGAACAGCTCCCATCCATGGTCAATCAGGCTATTCGAACAGCTTATGCGGAAAAAGGGGTTGCTGTGTTAACCTTGCCGGATGATATTCCAACTGAAAAAATTAAAAATAAGGTGCAAAAAAATGCAGTGATGTATGAGTCACCAGCACTTACTCCAGATGTAACTGCGATGCAGGAGGCTGCAGCTGCAATAGAAAAAGCGAAGAAACCACTTATTTTAGCGGGAACTGGTGTAAAGAAAGCGAAGGAAGAGCTGGCGGTATTTTCGGATACCATTGCTGCTCCTGTCGTTATTTCCTTACCTGCTAAAGGAGTGATGGCGGATGAACATCCAAATTTCCTCGGCAATCTTGGCATGATCGGCACCAAGCCGGCCTATGAAGCAATGGAGGATACAGACCTGCTGATTCTGCTTGGAACCTCTTACCCTTATACCGAGTTTCTGCCAGAGGATGTTACCTGCATCCAAATCGATAGGAATCCTTTACAAATCGGCAAAAGGTATCCCGTGGATATTGGCGTTGCCGGGGATGCGAAAAAGGTGCTCACGTGGTTCAATGAACAGCTGCCTCGCTCGAAGAAACGTGATTTCTTAGAAAAATATCAGGAGAAAATGACCAGCTGGTGGGAGGAAATGAAGAACGATGAAGAGCAAACCTCTACACCAATTAAGCCGCAGCAGGTCATTCATGAAGTGCAGAAAATCGCAGCGGATGATGCTATCCTGTCTGTCGATGTCGGCAATGTGACTGTATGGGCGACGCGGCATTTCCGGATGAAAACAACGCAGAATTTCCTGATTTCCAGCTGGCTTGGCACGATGGGATGCAGTCTTCCTGGAGCGATTGCAAGTAAAATAGCTTTCCCTGAGCGGCAGGTAATCAGCCTTGCCGGCGATGGCGGTTTTTCCATGAACATGCAGGATTTTTTAACTGCTGTGAAATATAACCTGCCAATGATTGTTGTTATCTTTAATAATGAACGCATCGGCATGATTAAATATGAACAGGAGGCTGGCGGGCACCTGGATTATAAAACTGGCTTAGAAAGCTTTAACTTTGCTCAATTTGCGGATAACTGCGGCGGTAAAGGGTATCGTGTAGAAAAGTTTGAAGACCTTGGACCTTCTCTGCAGGCTGCAGCGTCGTTTAATCAGCCCGCGATTATCGATGTCTGTATTGAGGATGAGCCGCCAATTCCAGGCAAGCTTTCTTATGATCAGGTGACCAGCTACACCAAGCAGACCATTAAAAAATTATTTGAAAAAGGAAAGCTGGAGCTTCCGCCGATTCGCAAGGGGTTAAAGCGGATGTAAGCAGACGTTTAGAAGGAGTGTTTCTTTTCGAAGCACTCCTTCTTTTTTATGGATTTCCCTTAAACTCTTGATGAATTCTTCATTTTATCAATCTATTATCCTATGATAAACGTTCTTTTTCTAAAGCATCCCCTAAAAATCGAGCTAATTCCAACATCCCATATTTATCAGCTTTTTCTTCCGCTTCCGAATTGTAGTTTGTATTCGTATTTACATCATACGTGTAAATCTCACCATCAATATCACGAATAAATTCAATACCAGCAACATCAATCCCGCTATTTTTCAAGAAATTCTCATAACGTGCAATTTGCTCCGTGTCCATTCCTTCTTCCATAATCTCAAACATCGGCGGAGTCTCTTCTTCCTCTCCTACTGGACAAAATGCATCGCCAATCCGGCATGCATCTGCAGGGCACAACTCAAAGCCTTCTGAAGTATCTACCTTCACTAAATAAATCAATTTTCCACCGACAAATTCTGCTCGTGTAATAAAAGGTTCAGGTGATTGAATATATTGCTGGATCAATGTGATACCATCAACAGGTTCTTCAAATTCCGGGCTATTTACATACGCTTTAAGAGCATCGATGGAATGGAAAAGCTGTACTCCCAGCCCTTTGCCTGCCCTGTTATGCTTTGTAATGAAAGAAGATTCACCCATTTTTTTGGCAGCTTCTATTATCTGGTCGCGACCAACGGCTCCAATTGTCTTTGGTGTTTTTATTCCGTTTTTTTCAAGTGCGGTATATTGATTAATTTTGCTAATTTCCAGCTGAAGCGCCTGTGAACCATTAAAGACCGTTCGATTATGCATCTCTAACCAGGATAGAATGCCTCCAGCTAATTCGGGTGCAAAGCGGTGATCTCGTGTGTGTGAGGAAGCACTCATCCGATTATAAAATACCCCTTCAGGCGGTTCTGCTGTTAAATCAACCATCCCCTTATCTAAATACCAGGTTTCATAAGGCAAATTCAATTCTTCCAGACGATCGGTTAAGTGTACTGTCCAATCATCGTTTTCATGTAAAATATATATTTTCGACAATGATAACACTCCTTCGTTAAAATAATTTTATTTCATATCCATACACTATTTTTAGTCGCCGCATGACTTCTACCATTCTTTATAAAAAAATTCTAAACACCGCTGATTTTAACAAAAAAAGGAGGGAAGAATCCAACATTCTCCTCTCCCTTTATGTAAAAGGAAACCATCAATCGTCTCCTTCTTCCCACTGAACACGTTCCATAAATTCCGTAGAAGCCTTATAGCCCTGCTGCTGCAGGTACCAATTATTCGCAGCCGCTTCTACTAATCCAGCTACATCCCGCCCTGGCTGGAGCTGAATCTCGATTCTTGGAACCTGGACACCCATATACTCTTCATAATCGGTTTTCGGCTCCAGATCATTATTGAGTGCATCCTTCTCCCACTTTGTCAGCTCAATATCCAAGGAAATACGTGATTCATCCTGGAACGCCTTTCTGCCATACATCCGGACAACATTTAAAAGTCCGACACTGCGGAGAGCAAGGAATTCACGATTGATATCGTTATGTGTACCAAGAATCGTCTTATGGCTCACCTTTTTCAAAATAACAATGTCATCCGAAACAAGCCGATGTCCGCGTCCAATCAAGGTATGTGCCAGCTCACTTTTCCCTACGCCAGACTCTCCGCGAATTAAAACGCCAATTCCGGAGACATTCAGGCAGACCCCATGAACTGCAATTTCTGTTGCAAGCTTGCGGGTTAAATAATTATCCACCTTGGCGATAAAATCAACAGCCGTATCCGCTGTACGCAGAAGCGGGATATTTTCTTCCTGACAGAATTTTGTTAAGTACGTAAGTCCCTCTTGATTAGATGTAACAATAAAGCATGGAGGATGATAACTTACCACATGGTCTATCCGTTCCTTACGTTCTTCGATATTCTGCTGCTTCAAAAAGTTAATTTCTTTTTTTCCTAAAATCTGCACACGTTCCATTGGGAAAAAGTCAAAGTAACCAATGAATTCTAAGCCGGGCCGATGCGTCCGGGCTTTTTTGATCGTCCGATCTAATTCATCGCCCCCAGCCAGTACTTCCAATTTAAATTCCTGCACTAATTGCTTCACACTGATAGATTTCAAAGCACCACGCTCCTCTCCGTCCTGTCCTTTTCCCTACATTATAACGAATTATGCCGCAAAGAGACAGAATCATGTATGAGAAATCGCTATTTCACTAATTTGTCACATTAACCTGTAACTATTTGAAAAAGGAACTGGAGAAATGTGCAAAACATAGCGCCTTTTCATTATTTCTATTTAATAATTTGAACCCTTTTAATATATCGGCCGTCTATTTCTAAGATGTGGAATGTTAAATTTTCCTTTTCCAAGGTATCTCCCTCTACAGGGAAGGTAGTAAAGTTTCTCAAAATATATGCTGCGAGTACATCATCTTCCTCTGGAATGTCCGTATCAAAGGTATTATTCAGCTGATGCAGCGTGATTTTTCCATCACAGATAATTTCGGTTTCTGTCTGCTTTTCTATCAGCGCATCCTCTTCTATATCCGTTTCATCTTCTATCTCTTGTCCAATCATTACTTCGATAATATCTTCTTGGGTGACGATTCCTTCTGTGCCGCCATATTCATCCAATACGATAGCCATATGCTTCTTTTCCTCCAGCATTTTATGGAATACCCATTCGATATTATTAAATTCATACACACGCAGCGGTTCCATATCGCTATAATCTGCAAGTGTTTTTTCTTTTTCATCGCTCCATGCTATTAAATACTTAGAGTGAAAAATGCCGATAATATCATCCACGTCTTCTCCATAAATAGGATACCTTGTAAATGGACTGGATAGCGCCAATTCTTTCACCTCTTGGTAACTTGCTTCATGCTCTAACCCGACAATTTCAACACGCGGTGTTTTTAGAACATCTTTTACATTCAAATGATAAAAATCAAATACACCGCGGATTCGTGAGGACTCTTCCTTTTGAAAAGCTCCTTCTGAATCAGCAATATCTACAATTGCCCGCAGTTCTTCTTTGGAAACAGACTCTGCCTGAATTTCTCCTTTTGAAAGTGCTCTGGTAATCATTCCTGTCAATCCATTTAATAAAAAGGTGATTGGCTTAAGGAGAAATATAACAGCACGAATAATCGGGAATACCAAAGCAGCAATACGGTCCGGAAAGCTGGCTGCAACGGATTTTGGTATCACTTCAGAAAAGACAATAATCGTGACTGTCAGTATAGCTGATGCAATACCTACATTTAAACCATAGTCTATTGCCATCATGGTAACCAGCGTAGGCAGCAAGATATTTGCCACATTATTTCCGATTAAGATAGCTGTTATAAATTCACTCGGCGCAGAAACAAGCTGAAGCAGTTTTTCTGATTTTTTATCTCCATCATTGGCCTTCGCTTGCAGCTTTACCTTATTGGTTGCTGTCAAGGCTGTTTCGCTTCCTGAGAAGAAAAAAGAAACAAATAGTAAAAAAATGATCGCAATGATCACGGGTAAATTCCTCCTAAAATGACATTTTCGTTTGATATGCTCCATTACTATATAGAGCAGAAAAGATAGCTCTCCTTCATTTGAAAACTATCTTCTCCAAACAATATACACGTTAAAATATTTTTAAAACATTTATTTACAATAAGTTCTGGATAAATACACGGATAACATCTGCTCCGCCAATAAGCGTTCCTAAAGAGCTTCCGATATTAGCAAACACAATCACAAGCAAGATACGTGTTACTTTATTATTCCAAAAACCTTTTACAGAATGCACATCATCTGCAAGTGAATCAAAATCGCCCACATTTGGGCGCTTAATATAAGCCTGAGCAAACCCTGCAAACCAGCCGGCCGCAAGTAATGGATTCAGCGAAGTGAATGGCGCTGCGATAAACGCAGTCAGGGCAGCTAATGGGTGTGCGAAGGCAACAAGGGCGCCAATAGCTGAGAGAGAACCGTTCCAGAGCACCCAGCTTATCGTTTGCTGCCAGCCGGCTGCTGGATTTGTCATAAATGTGTAGGCAATGATGCCAATAATGAAAATAGGTATCGCCCATCCAATGACTTTCGGCCATTTTGATTTAGGAGGACGTGTGTTTAGTTGTTCCAAATCCTGCTCTTTTTCAATTTCTTTGGTTATGCCGGGCACATGTGCTGCCCCAAGTATGGCAACAACTTTATCACCAGGAGCATCTTTAATCTTTTGGGATAAATATTGATCCCGTTCATCAATCAATGGTTTCTTCAAGTCTGGAAAATAGGCGGTAAACTCTTGAAGCATTGCATTAATCGTATCCTGCTGCTTCATTTTTTCTAATTCTTCTTCGGAAATTTCCTCTCTGCTGAAGATACTTCCAAATACTTGCATGAGCAGCATTGATTTCCCTTTTAAACCCATATTCCCCCAAATTCGGGCAAAGGTAATTTGAATATCCCGATCCGCTAAAACAAGCTCGGCTCCTGTTTCTTCCGCAGATTCAATTCCTTGTATCATCTCTTCTCCCGGACGAATGCCAAACTGCTTAGCCATCCGCTTTTGAAAGGAAGAAACTGCCAGGTTCATTAATAGCATGACTGCTTTTTTATCACGGATAACTTGAAAAATATCAGTGTTTTTCCATTTATTATTATCCTTCACCGATTGAAAACGCTGTGCATCCAGCTCGATACACACTGCATCAGGCTGTTCCCTTTCAATGACTTCCTTGACCTGTTCGGCACTATTTTTAGAAACATGGGCTGTTCCGATTAGTATATATTCTTTTCCATTCAAATGGAGTCTTGTGATGTTCTCCTCACTCATGTACCATCCTTCTTCCTTCCATTATATTATTCAACACGGAATTCCTTTTTTTAAACTTGTATATCCTATTGTAATACATTTTCACCAATTAATTAAACATCTACGCACAAATAACGTATGATATAGGAAGATGATAATAAAGGAAGTATGAATATGGGGGTTAACCTATGTTTCACTATAAAATAGATGACCGTCTGACCTTGCGTCAGCTGCAGATGAATGATGCAAATGCGCTGTTCAGGACGGTAGAAAGCTCCAGAGAAGATCTGCGTGAATGGCTTCCCTGGATTGAAACGACACAAAAACCGGCCGATTGTTTAGCTTTTATTGATTTATGCCTGCAAGGAGCCCGACACAGACAGTCGCTGAATATCGGGATCTTTGATCGGGATAGGCTGATTGGCTGTGTCAATTATAATTTTATTGACTGGAAAAATGGCAGCACATCGATTGGCTACTGGTTAGATCCGGCTTATCAAGGGAAGGGCGTCATGACCACAGCAGTTCAAGTGATGATTGATTATGCCTTTTACACATTGCGGTTAAACCGGGTTGAAATCCGTGCTGCAACCCATAATAAAAAAAGCAGAGCCATTCCAGAACGGCTCCGTTTTCAAAAAGAAGGTATTATCAGGCAGGGAGAATGGCTATATGATCATTATGAAGATTTAGTTGTATACGGACTGTTAGCACGAGAATGGACGTATTAACGAAGAATCACAGCTCATTGTGCTAGTTCTTTGTTTCCCTCATTTTTATTTCGACAATTTCTTTTGTATCGGTTTTAAAATAAATATCAATAATAACGCCAAATTCCTTTTCTTTTCCCACTAACCATAGCTTAAAGGTTTCGACTGTATTCTCAGCTTCTGTTTGTCTGCCTACATGTAAATAATCTACAATTTTTTCTTGAGGGTACTTGGCTTTCACTTCTTTCATGGCAATCTGACCCCATTCGGCATATTCCGGTTCCTCTGCATTCACCCATGTTCCAATTAATAATGGAATGATAATAATGCCGGCGAAGATAAGGGCGCGATATATTCGATTCATCATGCCACCTCCTAATTAGCCTTAGCTTGTGTTATTTTTTTGTTTTTATGCTAATCAGAAGACAGATGTATTTATTTCCCGGGAAATGAGAACAGTTCGCTAAAAAACAGGCTGCGCTTGGCACAGCCTGTTCTGCTATTTCATTTGAACACCGTGCAGATGAGCAAAGATACCTTTTTTCTGCAGGAGTTCTTCGTGCGTTCCTTCCTCTTCAATTCCATTTTTCGTTACCACCATAATACGGTCTGCTTCTTTAATCGTAGCAAGACGATGGGCGATAACAATCGTCGTGCGGTTGGCCGCCAGCTCGTTCAGTGCTTTCTGAATAATCATTTCTGTCTCTGTATCCAGCGCCGAGGTTGCTTCATCCAGAATAAGGATTGGCGGATTTTTTAAGAACATCCGCGCTATTGCAATCCGCTGCTTTTGTCCTCCTGACAGCTTTAAGCCTCTTTCTCCAACCTGTGTCTCGTAGCCATCTGGAAGCTCCTTAATAAAATCCTCCATATGTGCACGTTTTGCAGCAAGCTCGATTTCTTCATCAGTTGCTTCCAGGTTTCCATACGCAATATTTTCCCGCAGGGTTCCTGTAAACAGGAATACATCCTGCTGTACAACACCGATTTTACTGCGAAGAGATTCCTTCGTCATGTCACGAATATCCATTCCATCAATCGTGATCGCTCCATCTGTCACATCATAAAATCTTGGAATCAATGCAGAAATCGTTGTTTTTCCTGCTCCAGACGGTCCGACAAAAGCAACCGTCTCTCCACGATGAATATCAAAGCTGATATCGTTCAGCACCGATTTTTTCGTTTTATCATAGCTGAAACCGACATGATCAAAACGGATATCTCCTTTTAATTCACTGACTGCTGCGGCATCTGGTTTGTCCTCGACATCCGGATTGATTGCCATCATATCTGAGAAACGTTTAAAGCCGGCCATTCCTTTGGGATATAGCTCTAAAAGTGCTGTGATTTTATTGATTGGTGTCGTTAATACATTCACGAATAAGATAAAGCTGACTAATTCCCCATAGCTGAGGCGATCTGTATAAGTAAACCAGGCCCCTACAACAAGTACAAGCAGTGTCATTAAACGCATCAGCAGAAAAATATTCGAATGGACGATACCCATTACTTTATATGCTCCAACCTTTACAAGGCGAAACTTTTCATTATTCTCCTGAAAACGCTGCTTCTCGAATTCTTCATTTGTAAAGGATTGTACGACACGCACACCCGAAACAGCATCCTCTATTCTTGCATTGACTCCTGCAATATTTGCATACATTTTTCTCCACGCCTTATTCATACGAATATTTCCAAATGTAATAAGGAATATCAGGATAGGTACGGTAATAAGAACAATCAGTGCTAAAACTGGATTAATGGTGAACATAATAAAGAAAGCACCTAAAAAGGTCATGATCGAAATAAAGAAATCCTCTGGACCGTGGTGGGCAAGCTCTCCCAGATCAAATAAATCATTGGTAATACGGCTCATGATATGGCCTGTTTTCGTATTATCAAAGAAATGAAAGGATTGTCTCTGAACCTGATAAAATAAATCACGGCGCATGTCTGTTTCGATATTGATTCCCAATTTATGCCCTAAATAGGAAACAACATATTGCAAATACGTACTGATAATATACACAATCAACAGTAAAATCGATATAACAACAATGGCATTCCAGTCTTGGCCAGGTAATAATTGATCGATAAACCACTGAACCGCTACCGGAAAGGCTAATTCCATCAGCGCCACAATCACTGCAGCTGAAAAATCTATAATAAATAACCGCTTATGCGGTTTATAGTATGAAAAAAATTGACGCAGCATACATATCCTCCTCTTCTTTTTTTAAAAAGCTAAAGCGCATATGAATGAATTATATAGTTAATCGCTTATGAAAACAATATGCTTTTCTCCAGATTCTTGGGAAAGTTTGTCCTTTCCCCTGCATACCATTTAAAAAAGGGGGATGTTTCACATGAAACCAATGAAGCTTATTTGCTATGTAGTGGGATTTGTATTTCTAGTTTCCGGGCTGATGAAATTTGTGGACCTTTCGATGGTCAGCAGTTTTGAACAAATGGGCGTGCCTTTATCCAATTTTGTTTATTTCTTTGTAGCTCTGTTTGAAGTGATGGCGGGGATGTTATTAATCGGCAGAATATTTATCCACATAAGTCTTATTCCACTAATTTTTATTATGCTTGGCGCGCTTTTTTTCACCAAACTTCCTATTCTGACAGGGGACGGGATATTCGCATTTCTTTTTGCTTCACGATTAGATTTAACTTTACTTATACTGCTCATCTTTCTTTGGACACAGCGAAATGAAAAAGAGGCCTTCACGTAACTTTCCCACACCCAAATTGTGGACAACATCTGTGTAATTCAAAAATCCTGTTTATAGCTTATGGACAAACTCTATTTATCCACAATTATATCCACATATGCACAAACGTTCGCAGTTATATAGTATAGGAACATATTTTCCACACCAAATATAGAATCTCTTTCTTTTTTTATCCACCGTTTGTGCATAATTCTATATTTCTGTGGATAAAAACTTAAAAAAGAATGGATGCCCTTTCATCCATTCTTTTCTAGCTTTTATTGAATTTCTAATTCCAACTCTGTCTGCATTAACTCGCCATCCCTGTAATAATCAATGGTTACGACTTCTCCAACCTCTTTCTCTTCATAAAGGATTTTCCGCAGGTCAATCGTGTTATGCACAGGCACACCATCCAATGCAACAATGACATCATATTGTTCAATACCTGCTTCATCAGCTGGGGATAAGTTTTCTACGCTCCATACATACACACCGCCCTCGACTTCCACCGGCAGCTGCAATGTGTTTCTCCATTCATATTGAGGCAGCTCCTCAATCGAATAAATTTCAACACCTAAGAATGGACGGACGACTTCTCCATTCTCCTCTAATTCTTGAATCACAGGAATGGCACTGTCGATTGGAATGGCAAAACCAATTCCTTCTACCGCTTCCTCGTTGATTTTCATGGAATTAATACCGATTAATTGCCCGTATAAATTTATCAATGCTCCGCCGCTATTCCCAGGATTAATAGCTGCGTCGGTCTGGATAACCTCCGCCTGCCAATCCGGCTGCCCGTCAAAGTTAAAATCCATTGGAATCGTGCGCTCCATCCCGCTGATAACGCCCTGCGTAACAGTGCTTGATAAGTATGCGCCTAACGGATTACCAATAGCAATGGCCGGTTCGCCTACCTTCAAACTCTCGGAGGTTCCGATTTCCATTGGCGTATCTTCATTCTCATTATCCATTTTAAGTACTGCTAAATCTGTAAACAAATCACTTCCGATGATTTCTGCCTCCATATGTGTCTCATCATGCAAAATCACTTCCACGCTGTCCGCATTTTCAATTACATGGTGGTTCGTCACAATATAAGTTTCCCCGTCTTCTACCTTATAAATGACACCTGATCCTGTTCCGGCCTCAATACCATCCGCATCGGCTCCCCACGAGACATTCTGCTGAATATTGGTTATACCGACTACAGTGGGCGTTACTTGTTCAATAATCTCTGTCAGCTGAGTAGAAACATCTACCTGCATCGGCTGGTCTTCCAGGACCCCATTACTGTCAGCGTTCTCATTATTTTCTTCTTCACCAGCAGGGCTGATTTGCGCTGTATTCTCATTATGAAGAAAATCAGGATTTATAAGCAACACGATAATTCCGCCAATAATAATACCTAGCAGTAAGGGGATAAGCCATTTTCCTTTATTCTTTTTATCTGGTCCTGGCTGCGGCTGATTCGGCTGGTCATTATATTCCATATATCCTTCTCCTTATCGATTCATCTACCTACGTATTCCCTAAATACATTTATTACTAACACAAAATTGCTATTTATTAATCTTAACAACAGACTTGGATCGGAACTCCTAATTATAAAAATTTTTTAAGAGCATCCTCCATAATTCAAAACAGAGGTCTGCAAGAGGGAATTAATTTCAGTTTATGCACAAATGAAATTTTTATCCCATTACAGACCTCTGTATCTTTTATCATTACTTTATTTTCTTTATACACGCTCGGTTACAGCGCCGACATCATATAATGGCGTTGGCGCTTCCGGATCGGTGTCATGCAGCTCTACATCGATTCCGCGCTCGGTCAGAACCTGATTGACAGACATACGCGCCAGGTCTTTCATATTATTATCCAGACTCAGGTGAGCCAGGTAAATCCGCTTCGTACGGTTAGAAATAACATCGGTTAAAGCAAGACCGGAATCTTCATTGGAAATATGTCCGGAATCACCTAAGATGCGGCGTTTTACGTTCCATGGATAACGTCCCATCCGCAGCATCTCTACATCATGATTTGCTTCAAATATATAAGCATCTGCATCCTCAATCGTTTTTTTAATACGTTCGGATACGTAACCTAAATCCGTCACAAGCGCTACTTTCTGTCCGTTATTGCGGAAGGTGTAAAACATTGGCTCTGCCGCATCATGAGACACACCGAATGATTCGACCTCGATATCCCCGAAGCTTCGGACGGATCCCATATCAAACTGAAATTTTTGGTCAATTGTTAGTTTTCCCAGAGAATGATTCATTGCCTGCCATGTTTTTTCATTTGCATAGATAGGCAGCTGATACTTTCGAGCAAAAATCCCCAAGCCCTTAATGTGGTCACTATGCTCATGTGTTACCAGAATCCCGTCAAGACGTGACGGATCGACATCAATTCCCTTAAACAGCCCATCCATCTTTTTTCCGCTTAATCCAGCGTCTACTAATAAACGCTGTTGTTCTGTTTCGATATAAAAGGCGTTGCCTGTACTGCCTGAGGCAAGCACACTAAAACGTAAACTCATTCTGACTCACTCCTGTAAGGCTCAATCTTATCCTCTATAATGGAAATCAGGTCATCTGCTATTTCCTCATCATCCTCTGACATTGAATAAAGTTTTTGTAAATAATTTTCCTCAAGCTTGGAGGAAAGGTAGTCCGTATAATTTCCCGGATACGTAAAGGACTCTGCAGCATTGACAAAATAATCATTTTCTTCATCTTCTTCAGCTACTGTGATTTTGTAAGTGGGAGCAAACACCTGGGTTCCTTCACCTTCATCTTCAATTCTGGAATAATACCCATACGTGACCTCTGTCACGTCTTCTTCGGCATTTAAAAAGCGATTATGAAGGAGCGTACCAATGGCAATCTTAGGAGTATTCAAACTGGTGCTGCCCTGTGTACTTGCGTCACCGACCATCGTTTGCGTATAATGCGTAATCTCTCTGTCATCATTCACATAGAAAATGAGCATCGCATGCTGATTTAAATAAATTGGATGTCCTTCTTTATTTTGATAGAAGACGATAATATTTAAATCATGATTCCATGTGCCAAAACTGAATTCAGAAGCATTTAAAACATATGGGCTGACCAAATCAGACAGCTCGCCCCGCTCCAAATCTTCCGGAATCTCCAATGGTGAAGAAAATTCCACGGTCAATAATTTATTATCCAAACTCCTTACTGCATCGATATCATCATCTATATCATTTAATTCTCTGATTTCTGATCGGGTAAATTCCTTTTGTGAGGATGAAATATAGCTCAATTCAGGAACTTCAAAATCAGTGTCTGCAGAAACAGTTATATTTTCTTGATCCAGCTCCTCATCCAGATTCAAATCATTAACCTCCAGCTCCGGAATATCCATATCCTGCTGTTTGCCAATAAATTGAAATAACAAATAAACATTTAAGATAAGGAAACTGAGAATAAACAGCGTTTTAATATGTGACCATTGCATTCTCAACTTCCTCCTTCTAAGCTTTGCTGTGTATCTGCATTCGGCTCTGGTACCGTGGACCAATTGTTATTCACACGCTGATACCAATTGGGCTCTAATCGCACATAATCCCCATTATCGTCAGTTTCAATCGTTAAGCGATAGGCGATCTGAATATCTTGGATTTCTGCTGCATTTTCATTTTGCTGAATACTGTTCATAATCTCCTCGCCGCTTCTCAACTCTTTTTCCGAGGTATTGACCACAGTATTGAGCGATACCAGAGAACGATTATATTTACTTAATTGATCATTCTGCCATTCCTGATAGATGATGGATAAATCCATATATGAATTGCTCACAACGGGGTATTGAAATTGATACATCCGGTAAGCAATACTATCTTCTGTAAAGCTTTCTAAGCGATAATCTCCTGTAAAGCCTCCATGCTCGTTAATATCATCTAAGCTTTGCTGTAAAACACTGTTATCCACCGGTTCCGTATTTCTTTCCGCAACATCAATAAACCGCATCCCGTAGCCGGCGATATTTAATTGTCTATTATCTGTCCGATACATAATCGATCCAGGAGCCGTTTCCGATACACTCACTACATTCGGATTGCTGAACATAATATTTCGAATATCAACGGCTTCAATAGACTCGAAGGTATACGTATAAGACGTTAATGTTTTCTTTTCTTTTGGAATATAAATATCTCTGGCTGCATCGGTAATTAACTGTTTTTCCTCATATTCCTCTTCCGTCAGTCCCCCAAATATCGACAGCAGCCTGTCATAATTCGTTGAGGAGTAGATAGTGCCTTCTACAACTTCATCCCTGTCTGTCGAAATAAACTCAACGTGTAATACCTCTTCGTCTTCCTGCAATTCGATAGAAAACCGATCTACATAGAAATTCGTATTATTCGTCAATGTGCTGTCCACATTTAAGATTGTATCAAACAAAGATAATGGTACCTCCGTCGGGAAAATAATTTCTACTTCTGCACCAGATTCACTCTCTTCTTCTAAATCATTCCTTTGTATATCCGTCAATTCCCATTGCTGGATATCCTCAAAAAACTGCATGCTCTCCTCTGGTTCCTTATAGCTGAAGAATTCACCATTCATTTTAAAAACCACATCATTGGGCTTTACAAGGTCATTTACCTCCTGTGCTTCACCGCCCAGATTTGCTTCTTCAATCGATTCTACGTCGTTTAATGGCCTGTATTCCGCTTGATAATTCCACATTCCGAATGTGAGAATCAGACTCGTTCCTATTAAAATAATCAGCAATAATGATTTTGCAGTCTCTAATTTCATCTGCCTCTCCCCCGCTTCGAGCCCATGAGTGGCAAGGTAAATAGAATTGTCGTACCGCGTCCTTCTTTACTTTGGGCCCAAATCTTTCCATGATGGGCTTCGACAAGTTCTTTTGTAATTGCTAAACCAAGACCGGTTCCGCCAAATTTTCTTGTTCTGGCACGGTCCGCACGGTAGAAGCGATCAAATATTTTATCGAGCTTGTCATATGGAATCCCCATTCCTTCATCCTGGATACTGACAATGACCATATGACGTCTTACATCCAGATTCACACGCACTTTTCCACCTTCTGGCGAGTATTTAAAAGCATTGGTAATAATATTATCAAATACCTGTGTTACCTTATCCCGGTCCATCCATACGAACGATTTTCCTTTTGGTATCTGGCGCTCCAGCGTAATTGTTTCCGGTAAATTCATTTCATAACGATCGAGAACCTGATGCACATAACCCATGAATTCCGTTCTTTCCTTATGCATCGGCAATTCATCTGAATCCATTTTAGACAGCTGCAGCAGGTCATTTACCATCCGGATCATCCGGTCCGTTTCCTTCTGTGTAACCTCTAAAAAGCGCGGCGCAATTTCTTTATTTTCCCAAGCACCGTCAGACAATGCTTCTAAGTAGCTTTTCATGGTCGTCAGCGGTGTGCGGAGTTCATGGGATACATTCGATACAAAGTCTCTCCGCTCTTGTTCCATTTTCTCCTGCTCCGTAACATCGCTGATAACAGTAATAAACCCTGTCACTTCTTCTTCCTCATCCACTACTGTCGAAAAGTTTGCACGTATGATAAAAGGTGTTTCTTCATCACTGAAATCAATAATCATCGAACCGCTGTCGGACAGCTTGCTAATATCAACGATTTTTTCTTCCAGGTTAAGCACATCGATGAGATCATCTCCAATCATATCATCCGGATTGGAGCCAATCATTCTGGCCGCAGCATCATTCATCAATGTGACTGCTCCCGTCTGGTCGGTTGCAATGACCCCGTCACTCATATACGAAAGCACAGAGCTCAGCTTCCTTCGCTCTTCTTCAATCGTAGCGTAAGAATGCTTCAGCCTGCTGTTTAAATCATTAAAGGTTTCGGCAAGCTGTCCAATTTCATCCCGTCCATAGACATCCAGTTTTTGTGTGAAGTCTCCATTCGACATAATCAGTGCTTGTTCACGCATTTCCTTGATTGGCTTGGTAATTGTACGTGCTACGAGCACCCCAAGGATGGCAGAAATACTTATCGCCAAAACAGACCCCTGCAGGAAGATATTATTGATTCCTTCGATCTGGGCATAGACCTCTTCCAAAGAAGCAGTGAACTGCACTGCTCCAACTGCTTCTCCATTTCCAATTAGCGGCTCCACATGGACATGTACTCTGCTGTCGGTTTGCCGGTCAAAGTACGTACTTCGCTGGGACTGTTCAAAAAAGATCGTATTCTGTACATCAATATCTGTAGATTTCTTGCCAACCTCTCCCTGCTCATCAATCTGGTTTGTCCCTAAAATCCGGCCTTGACGATCATAAACATAAATGGTTGTCGCTACATTTTCTGTATTTACATCATCAATGATTGCTTGAATTTCCTGTTCTAAACTCGGCTCGTCTTCCGAACGCTCTCTCGCAAAAGCTTGTTCCAAATTATAGCTCAGCATCTCCACACGCTCGGTAATTGATGCCTTAAACGTATCCGTTAAATCTTGTTCCAGCCGTTGCGTAAAAAAAGATCCGATGACTTGCACAGCTAAAATCAACAGCAGGATGTAAATAATAATAAACTTTAACTGGATTGATCTAAAAAACCCAACTTTATTCATCATGCCTTACTCCTGTTCAGGACTGCGCAGATAATAGCCGACACCTCTTCTTGTGACAATCCATAATGGGTTACTAGGATTTTCTTCAATTTTTTCACGCAGACGGCGAACCGTCACATCAACAGTGCGCACATCACCAAAATAATCATAGCCCCATACTGTTTCCAACAAGTGTTCACGTGTCATAACTTGTCCAATATGACGTGCTAAATAATGTAATAATTCAAATTCACGGTGTGTTAATTCAATCTCTACGCCTTTGCGGGAAACAACATATGCATCCGGATGGACGACTAAATCGCCAATCACAATATCCTTTGTTGTTTTCGATGTCTCCTCTGCCGGGACATTTTCACGGCGCAGATTTGCTTTCACACGTGCGATTAATTCACGGTTGCTGAATGGCTTGGTCACATAATCATCTGCGCCCAGCTCTAACCCGAGTACCTTATCGATTTCAGCATCTTTTGCAGTCAGCATAATTACAGGGACGCTTTGTGTTTTACGTACCTCACGCAATACTTCATTCCCGTCTTTTCCAGGCAGCATGATATCCAATAGAATAAGATTAGGACGCTCTGTTTCTGCAAGTTCAATTGCAGTATCGCCATCATTCGCTACCACTACCTGGTATCCTTCTTTTTCTAAATTAAATTGTAATATATCAGCAATTGGCTGTTCATCATCGACAACTAATATTTTTTGACTCATTGCTTGCACATCCTTTTTTAGTTATATAATTTATAAAAACGTTGTTGGATAAGTTGAAATAAAATTTTATCTTCTATATTTTTGACAATATTTATGGTTGAAAACTAAATTTAAGTTGTTTTCTGTAACTTTTTCGATAGGCTTTAATGGTATGAGTAATTGCAACTTTGTTATCAGGTTAATATGACCGCTGCGGAAAAACACTACGCTGGTTACAGTGTCTAATTATGGATTATTCATATTATAAAATTAACTAAACTATCTTGATATTGGGTTGTTTCTCTTCTTCATTTTAACGTAAAACTGCTTTTATGTCTTGTCCGCAGAAAAAGGTTTTTACTACCAATACAAATAATAACTATTGAGAGGAGAAAAAGCTGTGTAGAAAAGGGTAGAATATATTAGAGGAAAACATTTAATAAAAGCCATTTCGCACAAAAAGAGGCTAACATTTGAAGTAGCCTCTTTTCAATAATCTATTCACTATTTATGGACGGTACACGCTTCTTACGACATTTGTCTGCGAACGATCTGGGCCTACAGAGAAGATGGATAATGGAATTTCTGTCAGCTGAGAAATCCGCTCCAAGTAGTGACGCGCATTGGCTGGAAGTTCATCCAATGTCTTCACTCCGGTAATATCCTCTGTCCAGCCTGGCATTTCTTCATATACCGGTTCACATTCTGCCAATGCTTTTAAGCTTGCCGGAAATTCTTTGATGATTTCCCCTCTGTAGCGATAGGCAATACAGATTTTCAATGTTTCAATACCTGTTAATACATCAATCGAGTTGAGAGATAAATCTGTAATTCCGCTCACACGGCGGGCATGGCGTACAACGACACTGTCAAACCAGCCCACACGGCGCGGACGGCCTGTTGTTGTACCATACTCACGGCCAATTTCACGAATTTGATTTCCTATTTCATCATGTAATTCTGTTGGGAAAGGACCATCACCAACGCGCGTTGTATATGCTTTTGATACACCTACGACATGATTGATTTTGGAAGGACCTACACCAGAACCGATAGTTACACCGCCGGCAATCGGGTTAGAAGATGTTACAAACGGATACGTACCTTGGTCAATATCAAGCATAACCCCTTGTGCGCCTTCGAACAGGACACGTTTTCCTTCATCAATTGCATCGTTTAACACAACCGATGTATCTACAACATAAGGAGCCATTTGCTGTCCATATTCAAAATATTCATCGAGAATATCTTCTACCAGCATGGGATCAGACTCATATACTTTTTCGAATAAACGATTCTTTTCTTTTAAGTTCTGCACTAATTTCCCGTGGAATACTTCTTTGTCCATTAAATCAGCAATGCGGATACCGACACGTGCCGCTTTATCCATATAAGCAGGGCCGATTCCTTTTTTCGTCGTACCGATTTTATTTTCGCCTTTTTCTTCCTCTTGAAGAATATCCAGCTTCAAGTGATAAGGAAGAATCACATGCGCACGATTACTGATACGAAGGTTTTCTGTAGAAACATTGCGCTCATGTAAATAAGCAACTTCCTCTACAAATGCTTTTGGATCAATAACCATTCCGTTTCCAAGAACACATGTCTTCTCGCTAAAGAAAATCCCAGATGGAATCAAATGTAACTTGTATGTTACATCATCAAATTTTATCGTATGACCAGCGTTATTTCCGCCTTGATAACGAGCAACTACTTCTGCATTTTGAGATAAGAAATCAGTAATTTTACCTTTCCCTTCATCTCCCCATTGCGTACCTACAACTACTACTGAGGACATCGTGCACCTCCAAAATTGGTTTTATATATGAAGATTCTTGCCCTGCATGAATTTTTTATTCATCATAACAGCACAATTACTTATCAACATTTGCTTTTCACTTACCATGTAGTATTTTATCAGTAATAAAAAGACACGTCAATGTAAAACACGAACATTAATTTTCATTTTAACTTTATCATTCGCTTCATTCGTCTTTTTTATCGTTTTTGTTAAAGAAAAATGAACTTAATAATGTAAAAGGCAAAGAAAAGTTCGGTTTTCAATCCTTATATTAAAAAACTGCTTTTACCTTTTTTCAGGTGCTAAGAAGGCGGCTGCAACCCCCATGAGACCATAAAGAATAAAAGAAGCAGAATAACCCCATGATTCTATAAACACCCCTGCAAATAAAGAACCAAGTACTTGCCCAACCGCTAACAGTAAAAAAGGTACGCCAATTCCTAAAGATGCATTCTTAATAAAAACACGAATTCCCCAAACGAGAAGCACCCCTGTCAGAAAAATATAAGCACAGCCAAACAGACCCGCTGATAGATATGCAGTCAGGAAATTTTCCGGTGCTGCAGCAAGAATAATAGAGGCGCCGGCAATAGCAAAGCTTCCAAATCTATAAGCTGACTGCAGACCAACTTTTTCAATCAAAGAACCTGAAAACCCGCCTAAAACGCCAAAAAGGCCAATCATGACCCAAAACCCAGAGAGCTGCCAGCTGCTATAACCACCCGCTGCTTCAATGAAGGACCTGGAAAATGTCCAGAAAGCCGCAGTTGAAAAACCTAATAGAAGAGAAGCGATAACCAAACGGTTTGCTCCTTTCACTCCTCGTACCGAAAAGTTTCCTTTTTTAAGCATCAGCTTTGATCCAGCGCCAGTATTCACTTGTGGAATCACCTTGTAATTCCAGAGCAGGATGGATAATGCCAAAGCAGCATAAATAACATAGGTAAGTCTCCAATGTGGCATTAATAAAATGGCCCCTAACCCGGAAATCGCTATACCAAAACCAGTTCCTGAATTAATCCATGTATTTGCTTTTCCCTGGTTTTCTGCTTTCATCCAGATGGACACAGCAGCTCCATAAGGAGGAGATGCCAGGCCGGTACTTCCGCCAGCAAGCAGAACTCCTAATGCGAGCATCCCTACATTGGGAGCAATCGCCATCAGCAGCAAACCGAAAAAGGCAGATAATCCGGCTAAGATAATCATTCTTCTTGGCCCTTCTTTGGTGGTAATAACAGTCGAGAGAACAATCGTTATACAATAGGCAACATAAAATAAAGAAGAAACGACTCCTGAAGTAGAATCCGTCATCTCCAATGATTGGTTGATAGCCGGCAAAAGCAAACCAAAACTAAACCTCGCCAGTCCATACGTCACTGCAATCATTGTAATCCCTGGCAAAACTAATTTTGAAAACTTCATCCTATAACCCTCCTAACACAAAATATATAGAACGACCTTTCTAATTTAAAATAAAAAAATTACGATGCGTGTTGGACTAATGTCCTCGCCATCGCAATAGAATATTCCGTTGCTTTTTCTGCCCCAATTAATGTTGTCATGGAAGTCGCGCCTTCTAGCAGCAATGTAAATTGATTCGCTAAATCCTGTTCATTTTCTTTGCCTTTTCTTTTAGCAAGTTCTTGAAAGTACCTTAGCAGTTTCGCTTTATGACTTCTGGCAATATTCTCAATCTCATTATCAGTTCCTGCATAGTCCTCTATCGCTCTTAAGAATAAATCCCCTTGATAGGATTGTTCTTTTAACCAAAGACCATGCGCTTCAACAGCTAAAATAAAAGGGGACTCTGAATCTTTTTCTACATAAGCGTCTAAATAAGACCAATAACGCGCTTCGCGTTGTTTCAATACCTCTTCCACAAGATTATCTTTAGAAGGAAAATGATTATAAAGCGTCATCGTAGCTACGTTAGCTTCCTTAATAATTTGCTTCAAACCTACTCCGCGGAACCCATACTCATAAAATAGCTCTTCAGCCACCCGAAGTAATGCTTCCTTTTTTGTTGAACGGCCCATTGTCTCACTTCCTTTTATTACAAATCCATTCCATTGGAGATGAATAAACTCCTGCTGAATGAGTTTTATTTTATATATAGAACGACCTTTCCAAATTAAGTGTAACAGTCTCATGATTAAATCGTCAATATTTCAATGCTTGCAAAGAACAAAAAAAGTCTTTTACCATGGATAATTAGAAGCATGTACTTGCCCTAAACCAATTTGTAAAAGACTTCTTCTTAACAAACGTTGTTTAAATAGTTCTATTAATTTGGCTGTAAATCTTCAATTGAATCAATATCCATATATTCAGGAACCACGATGCCTATCTTAGCTCCTTCTAAATTCGGACCTAAATCAATCAAGTTATCCTCATGGTTTTCATAGAAATCCTTATGCGTTATCGGCAACCAGGCAGCCACTGTAGCATCTACATCCCCGGAAGCAACAGATTCAAAAACAACCGCTACATCGACATCAGTGACCGTTACATTAAATCCATGTTCCTCCATTGCGGCTTTTAATACCCCGGAAGATGCACGTTCGGAATCCCACGGTGTAGAGGCAATTTCGATTTCTGCGCCATTGCCTTCTGCGACGCCCTCTGACCATGCGGCCACTTTATCCTGATTATCTTCCACCCACTGTGCTGAAATGTCACCTATATCTCCACCAGTTTCTTCCGCTTCAAGCATGATTTCTTCCATATCCTCTACATCCCACTCAAACTGTTCGATAAACTTATAGGCATCCGAATTGTCCTCCTCTAAATCAAGTCTTGCTAAGGAATTAATGGTTTCTTCTCCCCCATAAATCTCCTGAGGATCTTCTAAATACTTCATATCTGGGTATAGCGCAAACATCCAATGTGGGTTCCAGCCTGTAATAATAATTGGGTCTTCATTCTGAATGGCAGTTCCTCACTCAGCCATCATCGCTCCTGTAGAAGATAATTCTACTTCCCAGCCTTCTAAATTATCATATTCCTCCAATGCTCTCTCTGTTGTCACAGAAATTCCCGCCCCAGGCTCAATCCCAGTAATAGTATAATTGACCTCTTCTCCATAATCAACTTCTCCATTGTCTTCTGAAGAATTATCATCTGAGTCTCCGCAAGCTGTCAATAATAATATAAAGAAAATTCCGAAAATAATTTTGCTAGCTTTTTTATCCCTCAACTTTATTGCCCCCTTCTCTGGTTTTCCAGTTCATGATATGTACTCCATTTTCAGGTACCCAAATAAAGCGAACACTTGAAAACCTGAATGTATGATAATCATGATTAGTATAAAATTATAAATTAAAATGAAATCCCTTTCAAACGCTGTCATCAAGCAAATATGCGGATAAAACCTCTTAATATAACACTTCTGTTAAGAAATGTATTAAAATCGCAGCATTCGTTCTTTTTACTCTGTTTTACGCCCTATCACGCCTTTTAAACAATTTCTTTTTTGTTTAAAAACCTCATAAATAAAAAGGGGAATCCAGCATAATTGTGGAAGTCCCCTTTTCAAATGCAAAGCTTTATTTATTCAATATCTTCTGTCCATTCTTCTACTTTATCTTGATTTTCTTTTACCCAGTCAACTGCCGCATCTTCTGGAAAAGCACCATTATCAATAGCCAGCATCACTTCTTCTATATCTTCCGGCTCCCAGTAAAAATTCTCTAATATCTGATACGCTTCTGGAGCATCTTCCTCGAGGCCCTCGCGCACGATGGTATCTATTGTTTCCGCTTCACCAAATACACCATCTGGATCATCCAGATATTTTAAGTCATATTCTTGGAATTTCCAATGTGGCGACCAGCCAGTTACAACTATTTCCTCTCTGTTATCATAAGCTCTTCTTAATTCTGTCACCATCGCCCCGGGAGAAGATGTCTGTACTGTCCATCCTTTTAAATTTCCGTATTCTTCTACAGCACTTTCAGCTGACTCTACAACACCGGCGCCTGCATCAATCCCTGTAATGGTTTGACTAGCTTCATCAGAAAGGTCTTCAATTGAATCTGCTTCCATATATTCAGGGACAACCAATCCAATTTTTGCACCCTCTAAATTATGACCAAGTTCCACAACCTGATCAGCGTATGCCTCGTATTGCTCTCCCATTGTCAATGGCAGCCATGCAGATACCATGCCGTCTGCTTCGCCATTTGCTACTGCCTCCCACATTAAAGCATTATCAATGGAAGTTACGGTTACATCATACCCCTCGTCCTCAAGCACTTGACTAATAACATATGTAGATGCTACTTCTGAATCCCGTTCTACATAAGCTATTTCAAGCTCGTCTTGTGAGCCATTTCCTTCCCCACGGCCATCACTTCCACACCCGGCAATAATTAGTCCAAATGCCAAGGATAGAGCAAGCCCAGCATATTTAACTTTGCTTTTTGACATAACTATAAACACTCCTACTTCTTATCAAAAATTAAAAGGTGAATCTCTCACGTATAAGGCAGTTCTCCATAATAAAAAGATTGTTATATAAATTTATTTTTATATAGAACGACCTTTCTATTTTTAGTGTATCAATAACTTCCGTATATCGTCAATGCAAGTTATTTCAAGCTAATCTAAAAAGACTTTCAATTAAGATAGTTGAAAGCCTCCAAAAATGAATATGATTATTTAAAATTAATTCTACGATATTATCTCCTGAATCAAAGCTATAATTTAAATTAAGCCTTTATTCTATATACTATAACCTAGTTGTTGTTTAACTTAATATATGGTTCCTTTGCTCTTTACTGCACCTTTTAAATTCGTTATTTTATTACTTCATTAAGAAAAGGGGCTGTTGCACAATCAGGTAATTGATTGTATAACAGCTTTTTTGTGTATATACAAAAAAAGAAGCTGACGCAAAATGCATATTATGCATTTGCTGACAGCTCTTTTAAGATTGGACCTCAGTGATTATTCAATACCTTCTGTCCACTCATCTACCTTATCCTGATTAGCTTCTACCCAGTCAGCTGCTGCGTCTTCTGGAGAAGCACCTTCATTAATATCTAACATAACTTCTTCCATATCTTCAGGTGTCCAATAGAAGTTATCTAAAATTTGATATGCTTCTGGAGAATCTTCTTCTAGCCCTTCACGAACCATTGTATCAATGGTTTCAGCTTCACCAAACACACCATCCGGATCCTCCAGATATTTTAAATCATATGCTTGGAACTTCCAATGTGGCGTCCAACCAGTTACTACAATCTCATCTTCACTATCATAAGCTGAACCTAATTCTGTTGCCATCGCACCACTGGAAGAAGTTTGTACAGTCCAATCTTCAAGGTTGTCGTATTCTTCTACAGCATTTTCGGCTGCGTTTACAACACCGGCACCAGGCTCAATACCTGTAATGTTTTGACCAGCTTCATCAGAAAGATCTTCAATGGAATCTACATCCATATATTCAGGTACAACAAGACCAATTTTTGCACCTTCTAAGTTAGGTCCAAGTTCTACTACTTGATCAGCATATGCTTCATACTGTCCTTCATGTGTTAATGGCAGCCAAGCAGATACCATTCCATCCGCTTCTCCATTTGCTACTGCTTCCCACATAACCGCATTATCAAGCGCAGTTAATGTTACATCGTATCCTTCGTCTTCAAGTACTTGAGCGATAACATGTGTAGAAGCTACTTCTGAATCCCACTCTACATAGGCAATTTCAAGATCGCCTCGTGAGCCATCTCCACCGTCTCCATCACCATTATCACTGCTGTCATCACTTCCACAGCCGGCAACAACTAGTCCAAGTGCTAATGAACCGATCAGTCCAGCACGCTTAAGACTCCATTTTGACATAATTAAAACGCCCCTTTTCTTATTTTTAGTTTTCTATATAGACACTTTTCATGAGAGGGAAAACCTCTCTTATGAAAAGATTGTCATACAAATTTAGTCTTTAGCTTTATTCATATTTTGTGTAATACGGTCAATAATAATCGCTAGAATAACAATTCCGACACCAGCTACAAACCCGGTACCGACAGATGCACGTTGAAGAGAAGAAAGCACTTGGCTTCCAAGCCCCGGTGCACCAATCATTGACGCAATAACAACCATAGACAGTGCAAGCATAACTGTTTGGTTAATTCCAGCCATGATAGTTCCTTTGGCCATAGGCAATTCTACCTTAAATAGTTTCTGTGATCCGGTCGTACCGAATGCATCAGATGCTTCAATTAAATCCTTAGAAACCTGACGAATCCCTAAGTTTGTAAAACGGACCGTCGGCGGTGTCGCAAAAATTAGGGATGCGAATACACCAGGAACCATCCCGATTCCGAAGAATGCTACTGCCGGAATTAAATATACGAATGCTGGCATGGTCTGCATAAAGTCCAGAATTGGAGTGAAAATTGTATTAGCAATTTTACTTTTGGCCATTAATATTCCCACTGGCACACCAATAATGACAGATAATAAACTTGCTAAAATAACCAATGTCACCGTGGACATTAACGCATCCCATAATCCCTGATTGTAAACAAACCATAGACCGATGATAGAAAACACTGCCAATCCAAGCTTTTTGCCAGATACAAAGAATGCAATCACGGCAACAATCAAGATAAATAGAATAGGCGGGATGCCTGGCAATAAATCTCCAGATACAAAGTCCATAAAGTTGCCAAAATGATCTTTAATTGGTTCAAAAAGAAAGGCAAATGTATCTTGAATCCAATCTGTCGCAGTCTCTGTCCATTCGGATAAAGGTATTTGATCAATAAAATCAAGCATTTAAGTTCACCTCACCATCATTTGCAAGCGCGGCTAATACAGCACCGCGAACAATAATTCCATTTAACCGCCCGTTATCTTCCACAACTGCAATGGGAACGGGAGTGTCATAGATCATGGAGAAAATATCTTGCATCGGCGTATCTGGTGATACTCTTAAAATATCTGTTTGTAAAATTTCTTTAATATCTGTTATTTCTTTTTTACGTGCCTCAGAAGCGTTATCTGCTGTCACATAGCCCTGTAAGCGACGGTTTTCATCCACTACGAGAATGCTGGAAATACCTTCTTTACGCATTCTTTCTAATGCTGCGCGCGGACCATGCTTGGCTATGTTAATCGTTTCCGGCCGCTTCATGATATGACTTGCTGTAAGTATCTTCGAGCGATCCACATCCTCTACGAATTTCTCAACGTAATCATTCGCAGGATTCATCAGAATTTCTTCCGGTGATCCAATCTGGACGATAGTCCCATCTTTCATTAACGCAATACGATCCCCTAAACGAAGCGCTTCATCCAGGTCATGCGTGATAAAAACAATAGTTTTCTTCATGGAGGATTGCAAATCAATCAGCTCATCCTGCATTTCTTTACGAATAAGCGGATCAAGCGCAGAGAAAGCTTCATCCATTAATAACACTTTTGGATCATTCGCTAGCGCACGAGCAAGTCCCACACGCTGCTGCATCCCTCCCGATAGCTGGCCCGGCTTCTGATGCATATAATCACCTAGTCCAACAAGCTTTAAGGATTCCTCCGCTTTTTTATCCCGTTCCGATTTATCAACACCTTGTACCTCTAAACCAAACGCTGCGTTCTGTAAAATCGTGCGGTGCGGGAAAAGTGCGAATTGCTGGAATACCATTCCTAATTTTTCACGACGCACTTGTCTTAATGCTTTTTTATCTAATGTTGCTAATTCTTTTCCATCAATTAGAATAGATCCTTCGCTCGGCTCTATTAATCGATTTATTAATCGAACCAGGGTTGACTTACCGCTTCCGGAAAGCCCCATTATTACGAATATTTCGCCTTCTTCAACTGAAAAGCTGGCACGATTGACCCCGACAGTATTACCTGTTTTTTTCAGTATCTCTTCTTTGGACATACCTTCATCTAACATTTTGATAGATTGGCCGATATTTTTACCAAAGATTTTAGACAGGTTTTTTGCTTCTACTACTGCCATATAATCACCTCTCTATTTTATTTTGATTTGTAGTACATCTAAAATTAAAATAACCTTTGGTACTCCCGAACCATTTATGCTGAAATTAAAAATAAATGAACCAACAATTGACTCATTTATTTTACGGCATCCACATAGATGTATTTACCTGTTTCAAGGCAACAATACTAATTATAGTTAAGTTCCTGTTAAACCTCAAACCGCTTATATTACTGTATTCTAATAGTTTTAAGCAATATATTGCTTCTATTCCATATAAATCGACGTTTTCTGCCTTTTCCTTCTGTATACTTTTAAATGCTTCACTTATTTTACAATTGGTAACATTTATTTCTGAAAAATTACCATTTTATTGCAATTGCAACTACAATATTACAGATTTTTTAAATTATACTGTCGATACTTATTTACAATATACAAAGTCAGCATCAAAATAACCGTGATGGACAGCATCATTATCCCGCCAAACAAAATCATTTGTATCAAAGCCCAGTCCGTTCTCATATGTAAAATAAAGAAAAAAACTAAAAACAGACTTGAGATAATTGTATATTTCCCGAGGGAACGCCCTTCCTGGTTCAGCTGTCCCAGCAGCGGTTCATAGGATGCTTCTATCGACAGCGCTTCCGGCGAGCCTTGGTAAACTTGAGTGTAATCTACAGCATCAATCAGTTCCCACCCTTCATCTAATTGCGACGTATCTTCCCCTACCTCTTGAATAGGCTGAAATGCCAGATGATATTGTACTTCTTTCGGTTTATCTTCTGCTAATTGAAAGAGTAGACCGCCTAATCGTAATCTTTCTACTACCCAGCCTTCCTTTGCAAGAGCTTCTAATTTTTCTGTTCCTATATAATGAAAGAAAAATCTAGCAGGATTCCAAATAAATTTCTTCTTCATGATTTTCCACCTCTTTATAATGACATCTAAATTTAAATTAGTATCATTATACAAGATTTCCTGCAATTCTTCCTAACAATCTTAAAATTGCTTCATTGAACTTTAGATAGCGCTTTCATTTTTTAACTAATGACAATTTTCATATTAAATCTATTTTTACGAATTTAAGTAGTTTCCTTTTTTATCCAATTGTGTAAACCCTTTTATATCAACGGTTCCCGTTTTTTGATAGTTTGCAAAACCATGCATTTTCTAAGGATTTTCAAATGACTTATATTTCTCCAAGTCGTTTCATGATATAATCGAGACTGACCTATAACACGAGAGAAAGGATGAAAAAAATCGATGAGTCGTTCAAACGAACATATTGAAAAGCCGGAGATAGCTGTCAAGCAGCCCAATCCTCGTCTTAAAAGCTGGAAAAGCGTCTTTAATAAACTGAAGAAAAATAAGTCGGCTGTTGTCGGCGGTGTTTTAATCATTTTACTTATCATTATCGCTCTTATCGGGCCATACTTAACCCCCTACGACCCTCTATATGATCAGGATATTACCAATAAATTAGCTACTCCTTCCTCTGATCATTGGTTTGGGACAGATAACTTTGGAAGAGACATATTCAGCAGGGTAATCCAAGGTACTGGCTTAACATTGCAGATAGGTTTTTTCTCTATCTTACTAGGAGCAACTGTCGGTGTATTCCTGGGTATTATCGCCGGGTATTACGGTAAGCGGACAGATAGTATTATCATGCGTTTCATGGATGTATTATTAGCATTTCCTAGTATTCTATTAGCATTAACAATCGTTACGGTTTTAGGCGGAAGCATGGTTAATGTGATTATCGCGGTAGCTGTTTCATCTATACCGATATTTGCCAGAATTGTTCGTGGATCTACTTTATCTGTGAAAAAGCTGGAGTATATTGACGCGATGAGAGCATTAGGTGCCAGTGATTCCAGAATTATTTTCAAACATATTTTACCTAATATCACCTCTCCAATCATCGTTCAGGCTACGTTAAGTATTGCTACAGCGATTCTATCAGCTGCCGGACTTTCCTTCTTAGGACTAGGCGCACAGCCGCCTACACCAGAATGGGGAGCCATGCTGAGTGATGGACGAAACTACTTATACAATGCACCCCATTTAGCATTATTCCCGGGGCTTGCAATTGTCGTAGCTGTATTAGCATTTAACTTACTTGGAGATGGATTACGTGATGCATTTGATCCAAAAACGAGAGAATAGAAAGAGGTGAACCACTTTGATTCAATTTATCATTCGACGTCTTATACAAACGATACCTGTCTTAATCGGTGTATCGATTATCGTATTTAGCATGATGCATTTGGTTCCCGGAGACACAGCGCAGGTTATTGCCGGTGAAGGTGCTCCACAGGAACAAATTGAGAATATCAGAGAGCGGCTGGGTTTAAATGATCCATTGCCGACACAGTATTGGAATTATGTAAGCGGCGCAGTTCAGGGAGATTTAGGAACATCCATGAAAAGCGGACGAGATGTTTCTTCTGAGATTGGCGCCAGGTTTTGGGTAACGGTTGAACTGGCATTTTACAGTACCGTCCTGGCTGTATTTGTCGGCCTGATTATTGGAATTATTTCTGCAACGCGTAAATATTCTGCACTTGATACAACACTTATGGTAATCGCTTTATTTGGTTTATCGATGCCGAACTTCTGGCTTGGTTTAATGTTGATTCAATGGTTTGCGATCGGGGTCGACTTGCCATCCTGGGTACCTTTCTTCAATAACACATCCTGGTTCAGCCCTTCCGGCTGGGGGAGCTTCAGTCAAATCGTCCTGCCTGTTATTACTTTAGGTACAAGCAGCGCTGCCATTATCGCACGTATGACACGTTCCAGCATGCTCGATGTTATCGGACAAGACTATATCCGGACTGCACGTGCAAAAGGAGTAAAAGAACGAATCGTTATCTATCGTCACGCATTAAAAAATGCATTGATTCCTATTGTTACCGTAGTTGGACTGCAATTTGGAGGACTTCTAGGCGGATCTGTATTAACGGAGTCTGTATTCGCCGTTAATGGAATGGGAAAATTGATTATCGACTCTATCCAGGCTCGTGACTTTCCAGTTGTTCAAGGAACTGTTTTAGTCGCTTCCCTTCTTTTCATTCTAGTAAACTTAATTGTCGATGTTGCTTACAGATTTTTGAACAAACGAATTGATTTAGATTAGTATTCTTGCATTATGAGATTTTTGAAAGGAGCTGCTTACTATGACAAGTGCACCGAACACTTCATATGACAATATATTAGAAATTAAAAATTTACAGACTTCTTTCTTTACAAAAGATTTAGAAGTAAAGGCTGTAGATGGTGTTTCCTTTAATATTCCAAAAGGAAAAGTACTTGGTGTCGTTGGAGAGTCTGGTTCCGGAAAAAGTATTACTTCCTTATCTGTTCTCCGTCTTATCGAAGAACCAGGTAAGATTAAAGGTGGAGAAATTCTCTTCAAAGGAGAAAACCTCTTAGATAAAAGCGAAGCACAGATGCGTAAAATTCGAGGTAATGAAATATCTATGATTTTCCAGGAACCAATGACTTCTCTGAACCCGACCTTTACGGTTGGACAGCAAATCAGTGAATCATTCCAGATTCATGAAGGTCTTGGCAAAAAAGAAGCAAAAAAGAAATCCATTGAGATGTTAAAGCTGGTAGGAATTCCTTCCCCAGAAAAACGTATCGATCAGTATCCCTTTGAGCTATCTGGAGGAATGCGCCAGCGTGTAATGATCGCCATTGCGCTTGCCTGTAATCCAGACCTATTGATTGCTGATGAACCAACAACAGCATTGGATGTAACAATCCAGGCACAGATTTTAGATTTAATGAAAGAATTGCAAGAAAGGTTAGATATGGGAATTTTATTAATTACCCATGACCTCGGCGTTGTGGCAGAAACATGTGATTATGTTGCTGTTATGTATTGCGGAAAAGTGGTCGAATTTACAGATAAGAAGACATTATTTACGGAACCAAAACACCCGTATACTGTCGGCTTAATGCAATCTGTTCCACAACACGACCAGGATGTGGATGGCGATTTAGCGGTAATTAGAGGATCTGTTCCAAGCCCCGCTGATATGCCGCAGGGCTGTCGTTTTGCACCAAGATGTCCATTTGCTACCGATTTATGCCGAAATAAATTACCAGACTTAGAAACCGATAAAGATGGTAATCAAATTCGTTGCTGGATTTATTCTGACGAATGGGACGGAGATCCGGAGGTGAACATTCATGAACAACCAGAAAGTACTTCTTAAAGTAGATGATTTAAAACAATATTTCCCGATTAAAGGCGGAATTTTGGGACGCACCGTCAATCACGTAAAGGCAGTAGACGATATCTCCTTTGAAGTATATGAAGGAGAAACACTAAGTATCGTAGGCGAATCTGGCTGCGGAAAATCGACAACCGGACGAGCTGTTCTCCGATTAGATGAACCTACTGATGGGAAGGTAGAATTTGACGGTACCAATATTCTTGAACTGAACAAAAAAGAAATGAATAAGTTCCGTAAAGATATGCAAATTATCTTTCAGGATCCATATGCATCGATTAATCCCCGCCACACTGTCCGGCAAATTTTAACCGAAGCAATGGAAATTCAAAATGCGGTTCCTAAACATGAAAGAAATGATCGTGTGAAAGAGTTGATGGAGACAGTAGGTCTTGGAGCTCACCAGATTGACCGGCATCCACACGAGTTCAGCGGCGGGCAGCGACAGCGTATCGGGATTGCCCGAGCACTGTCTGTTGATCCGAAATTAATTATTGCTGATGAGGCTGTGTCAGCTCTTGATGTATCTATTCAGGCGCAGGTTATCAACCTGTTGAAAAAGCTGCAGCGTGAATTTAAACTGACTTATCTTTTCATTTCGCATGATTTAGGCGTTGTACGTCACATTTCCGACCGTATTATAGTAATGTATTTAGGAAAAGTGGTTGAAATAGCTGATAAAAAATCATTATTTACCAATAACATGCATCCATACACGAAAGCACTTCTTTCTGCTATCCCTAGTACGGATTTGGAAGCCAAAAAAGAACGTATTACGCTTAAAGGAGATGTACCTTCTCCAATTGATCCTCCTGAAGGCTGCCGCTTCCACACACGCTGTCCATTTGCAACGGATATCTGTCGTACAAAGGTGCCTGAACTGCGTAACACAGAAGGTATGAAAGACGGACATCGTGCAGCTTGCCACCATATGGAAGCTATCCGTTCTGGTGAACATCAGCCGACGGTAAAAGCATAATAATATAACTATAAAAAGGTCATATGAGATGAAAAATCATGTGACCTTTTTTAGTTATTAAAAAAAATTTATAGATAAAATTTCACTATCAAATCTCACCTATAAATATAACGATTGCCCACATATATTTTATAAAACAAAAATACACAAGATTGCAACGCCAAAATCCTTTGCAATACTCTGCGCTTTTATTTTGCACTATACATCACGATGAATTCAATAAACTACTTTTCGCATAATTAGACACATTTAACCTTAAATTTAGTATAAAATTATATATTTTTAACTTTTTTGGTAAAAAAGAAGGATTTTCAAAGAAAATATAGAAATCTATATATATACCAATTAAAAAGGTGGTGAAATTTAAAGAATTACAAATAATATGAAAGGAAGGGGTATCAATGTTAAGAAAATCTTTAATTGTTACATTTGCATTTGGCTTAATGATGACTGTCTTTGGGGTAGGTTTAGTTCTCGCAGAAGAAGATGAAAATATTACTTCAAGAACGATCTCAAATCAAGAAGCCTACGAAAGTCTTATGGAAGTATCTGATTATACAGAAGCAGAGGCCCATGAAGCTGTATATGGTAGTTATGAAGCGATGTCTGATGTTGGAGTGGCTACAATTTGGAGAGAAATAACTTATAGAGATGAAAACGTAACTATAACTGGTCATATTAAATTGAGAAATGGTGCTATTGTAGAAGCTGCGCCAGCTACCCAAATTACCCCAACTGATCAAGGATGTGATTTAAAAACAATAAATTATTCAAGATTAAATGTTGTCGATTTTCATAATGTGAGATTCCAATCAAGTTATGAAATGGTATGCGGCATATTTCCTTTTACAGAAACAGTAGATTATTTATACAGAATTAATTAACACCATTTAAGATTATAATAGATTTTTTTCAAATCAATATTAAAATAATAGTTAACACTTCAGAATAAACACACTTTTATTAATACAAATCTTCATAACAAACTTGAGATTATATTCATAGTCCCTCATGGTTCATATACTTTGTAAATTTTTCCACCATTGATTGATTTGATTAAAACACTTTTATTAACCTCAAATTTCAAGCCTGTGTATAACGGCATTTATTCGCAGGCTTTTTTTACCATTTCTGCAAAAACAAACTTCTTCCTTCCAACAAAGTAAGAATTAAATCTCTTTTCTTAAAAAAGCTACTTCTCCATGAAAGGAAAAGCAGCTTTTTAATTATTATTGATTTAAAGATACATCATGCAATTGCAGTATTCCAGTTGGTAACTGTGTTAATCCTTCTACATCATCACTTACACCAAGCAAAAATTCTTGATGGTGTAAATAAAGCATTGGAGCAAGCTCTGAAAGTTCTGCTTGAATGTCGCTGTATAGTTGCAGACGAGCTTCTTCATCACCTTCACGGCGTGCAGCTTCAAGCATTTCATCCAATTCCTCATCTTGAAGGAAAGAACGGTTACCAGGATCCCCGATGTTATCAGAGTGGAATAGTGGATATAATCCATAATCAGCATCCCCAGTTACAGTAGACCATCCAAGAACAAACATATCATGATCTCCTTGGGCTGTTCTTTCTAAATACGTACCCCATTCCATAACTTCTACGTCAACATCAATATTCAATTCTTGTAATTGAGCTTGGACATTTGTGGCAGCATCCACACGTTCTTGTGTATCATTTGTCCAGATTGTTGTCGAAAATCCATCTTCATAGCCTGCATCTGCTAATAATTGCTTCGCTTCTTCTAAATCATATTCTAAACCAGGTGCATTCTCGTCATAACCATATACTGCAGGTGCTAATGGACCTACTGCTGGAATTCCAACCCCTTCGTAAATACCATCAATAATTTGGCTTTTATCAATAGCCATATTGATTGCTTTACGTACGTCTGGATCATCAAATGGCTCTTTTTCTACGTTAAATCCAATGTAAGAGACACTTACGCTTTCTTGTGGTGCAACATGGATTCCTTCAGAGTTTTCAACTTGTGCCATATTACTTGGACCAAGAGGATCAATAATATGTGATGTTCCAGTTTCAAGCTCAGCTACACGCGTATTTGCTTCACTTACTTCCTTAAACACAACGGAATCAAGGTGAGCCGGCTCTCCCCAATAATCTTCGTTTTTCACTAAACGAATTTGATCTCCAGTATCCCATGAATCAAATTTAAAGAAGCCCGTACCAATTGGATTTTGGCTAATATAGCTTCCCGGATCCTCTCCATCTTCCATCGCTTCATAATCAGCCTCAATCACTTCTAATGATGCCATTCCTCCACCATTATGTGCAATATGTGCTGGGAATGGTGCAAATGGATACTCTGTTACAAAACGTACTGTATAATCGTCGACTACTTCTACTTCTTCTACCATTTCATAAAGGAACAAACGTGGAGAAGCTACATCTGGATCTAGAATACGATCGATATTTGCTTTTACCACCTCTGCATTAAATTCAGAGCCATCATGGAAAGTTACATCATCACGCAGTGTAAATTCCCATACATTATCTTCTACCTGCTCCCATTCTGTAGCAAGTAAAGGTTGTAATTCCATATCTCCATCTAAAGTTACAAGTGTTTCAAAGACATTTGCCTGTACGTTACTGGACGGTGTATCATTTGAACCGGCTGGGTCCATCGATACGGGATCAGACTGGTTAGCAATGATAAGCTCGCCGCCCTCAGCAGCTTCTTCGGAAGTGCCTTCTCCATCTCCATCCGAATCGCTGTTACCGCCTTCATCTGGTTCGCTTGCACACGCTACCAAAACAACGCTAAGTAAAAGACCGAAAATTAGCAATAATAAAGACTTTTTTGACAATTTCATATTCGTACTCCCCTCAAATTAGAATATATTTGTCTTACTACTCTATTCTAATCTATCTCCTAGATAAATTCAATAATAGTATTAATTTACTAAAATTTTGAAATATCTTAATATAACTGTAATCTATTTGTATCCCAGCACTTACACTCTATTTACCAGCAGAAAAGAAATACCTGTCTGTTCCCCTCTATATCAGTCTTTTATAGCTTTACATAGAACATCGAATCACTCATTATATTCTTTTTAATTTGTTAACTTCTTGTAAAATCATCTAGTTCCATTGTCTTATTTTGTCGATTCATCTGAAAGCACTACTATTTTCCTTTCATAAAACAGAAAAGAGATGCCCTTCTTATATCACTTACAAGACATCTCTTCTCATGCTGGTATTTATTATTATATCGTCACATTTCAACAGTATCATCTAAGTGACACAGAAATGAATACTCCCGCCACTTAATTTTGAAGTGGGGGTTTCTGGGGTGTCGACTTTCAAGATGACGATTAACCGCCAGTGGAGTTGACACATCGGTGTGCTAAAAACACCCAACCCCGCTATCCCATTGGTCCTGCCTTTGGGACTACTTTTCAGCTTATCTGAGGTTCACACGTTTGTGTGCCTTGGCTGACATGTTTGGCTTGAACATTTTACGTGGCAAAGCAACTATTCTCGCCACAACCTAATATGTTCAGTTTTCAAAGAACGTCTTTCAAGAACATTATACCATACAAACTGATGTTCGCAAATAAGAAGAGGCGATTCACCTCCCACCTACTCATTGGGGTTCACCCTGCACATTCAATAAGGTTGGGAGTCCTCTCGCCTAACCAAGATAGACTTTCTCATATAGAAAATCAATAATACTTCTATTATCTACATCGCTGGCGGAATATCTCCCTCTCCATAACGATGATCTAAGTCCACGAATTTATTATATTCTTTTACAAAGGCTAGCTCTACGGTTCCTGTTGGACCATTACGCTGCTTCGCAATAATAATCTCAATAATATTCTCTTTCTCTGTCTCTTTATCATAATAATCATCACGATATAAGAAACCTACAATATCCGCGTCCTGCTCAATACTTCCTGATTCACGGATGTCCGACATCATTGGGCGCTTGTCCTGCCTGGACTCTACACCACGAGAGAGCTGAGATAAAGCAATCAATGGCACTTCCAGCTCCCGTGCCAATGCCTTTAACGCACGGGAAATCTCGGAAACCTCCTGCTGACGGTTTTCCTTCGAGCTGCCGCTTCCCTGGATAAGCTGCAGGTAATCAATCAAAATCATCCCGAGTCCATGCTCCTGCTTCAGTCGCCGGCACTTGGAACGAATTTCATTGACACGCACTCCTGGCGTATCATCGATATAAATCCCTGCATTTGACAGAGAACCCATCGACATCGTCAGCTTACTCCAGTCATCTGCTTGCAGCTGTCCATTTCTTAAACGCTGCGCATCAATATTTCCTTCCGCACAAAGCATACGCTGAACGAGCTGATCCGCGCCCATCTCCAAACTGAAAATAGCTACATTTTCATCTGTTTTTACGGCAACGTTTTGTGCTACGTTTAATGCAAAGGCTGTTTTCCCCACGGAAGGACGCGCCGCAATAATGATCAAATCGTTCCGCTGAAAGCCTGATGTAATGCGGTCTAAGTCCAAGAATCCCGTTGGAACACCTGTTACATCACCTTTTTGCTGGTGGAGCTGTTCAATATTATCATATACATCAATCAAGACATCTTTTATATTTTTGAAAGCTCCTGAATTTTTTCGTCCAGAAACCTCCAGGATACTTTTTTCTGCATCATTTAAAACATCTTCAACCTCATCTTCTTTTTCAAAAGAGGCCGTCACAATGTCTGTCGCTTTTCGAATCAAGCTGCGCAGGGTTGATTTTTCTTCTACAATTCTGCTGTAATACTCTACGTTAGCTGCAGTCGGCACACTTTCTGCCAATTCTGTTAAGTAGGATACACCACCTGCTTCCTCCAGCTGTTTCCGGTCATTTAAAAACGTGGTAACTGTCACAACATCAATTGGTTCCCCGCGCTCAGACAAGGTCATCATCGCTGTAAAAATAAGCTGATGGCTCGCACGGTAGAAATCTTCCGGAATCAAAATTTCGGAAGCCTGTACAAAGGCGGTCGGCTCTAAAAAAACAGCGCCTAAAACAGATTGCTCTGCTTCTAAATTATGCGGTGGTGTACGATCATTCAAAGACGCACTCATTACCTCTCCTCCGTATTCTAGTTAAGTGAAAAAAGAAATCGGCACACTGTTTTCCTGCCAATTTCTTTTTCCTCTGTTTATTTCCAAATGTCATCCTATTTATTTTTCTTTTACATGAACCTTTACAGAGCCAGATACTTCCGGATGTAATTTAACGGGAACGTTTGTGTAACCCAACGCACGGATTGGCTCATCTAATTCTAACTTGCGCTTATCAATTTTATAACCATGCTGTTTATTTAAGCCTTCTGAAATCTGTTTACTGGTAATGGAACCGAATAAACGTCCATTTTCTCCAGATTTTGCTTCCAGCTCAACCGTTAAATCAGCAAGTTTGTCTTTTAATTGAATGGCATTTTCTTTTTCTTCTATTTCTAATTGATCTTGTTTTTTCTTTTTCGCATCAAGTGCTTTTAGATTCCCGGAAGTAGCTTCTTCTGCCAGTTTATTTTTGAATAGGTAGTTGCGGGCATAGCCGTCAGGAACATTTTTCACTTCACCTTTTTTTGCTTTCCCTTTGACATCTTTTAAGAAAATAACTTTCATTCTGAATCTCTCCCTTTTTTGTACTCCAGCTCATCAATAATCTCAACAAGCATTTCTTTGACTTCATCAATGGTTTTATCCTCTATTTGCGTTGCTGCATTGGTTAAATGCCCGCCGCCATTCATTTGTTCCATGATGACCTGTACATTGACATCCCCCAGCGAGCGTGCACTGACTCCAATCCTGCCATCTGCTCTTTCTGAAATAACAAAGGAAGCCGTGATACCTACCATAGACAGTAAGGTATCCGCTGCTTGCGCAATCAGCACAGGGTTATATGCTCTTCCGCTAGGCGCTGTCGCAATCGCAATATAGTCATTATAAATTTGTGTTCTTTCAATAATATTACTGCGTTCGATAAATACCTCTAAATCATCTTTGAGTAAATGCTGGACTAATACCGTATCAGCGCCTTGTGACCTTAAATACGAAGCCGCATCAAATGTTCTTGAGCCTGTACGCAGCGTGAAACTTTTCGTATCAACGATAATTCCAGCTAAAAGCGCTGTAGCTTCCAGTACTTTCAGCTTCACTCCTTTTGGCTGATATTCCAGAAGCTCCGTCACAAGCTCTGCTGTGGAGGATGCATAAGGCTCCATGTAGACAAGCGTAGGATTATCAACAAATTCCTCTGCCCGGCGATGATGGTCGATAACAATTTTATAATCGGTATAGTTCAATAAACTTTCTACTGCAACCATACTCGGTTTGTGGGTATCCACAATGATCAATAAACTCTGCTGATCAATCATGAGATCCTCTGCTTCTTCCGGTGAGATGAATTGATCCCAAAGCTCTCCATCCTCACGAATACGGTCTATCAGCCTGGAAACACCTGTCTCGACATCATTCTCATCAAACACAATATAACCGGGTACATCATTTGTTTTAGCAATATTTAATACACCGATAGCTGCACCAATGGCATCCATATCAGGTGATTTATGTCCCATAATAATAACATTATCACTGGCACGAACCAACTCTTTTAACGCATGAGATATCACTCGTGCCCGTACACGGGTACGTTTTTCCATCGGATTGGTCTTTCCGCCGTAAAAACGTACTTTTCCATTCTCATCCTTAATAGCCACCTGATCACCGCCCCGGCCTAAGGCTAAATCTAAACTGGACTGGGCTACTTCACCAATTTCCGGCAGCGTCATATTTCCAGCGCCGACCCCGATGCTCAATGTGACTGGATTGCTTTCGGAACCTTTCATTTCCCGGACTTCGTCTAAAATAGAGAATTTAACTTTTTCCAGCTCCTCGAGAATTTCCAGATTCCCAACAGCTAAAAATCGTTCCTGGGACGTTCGTTTCAAGTAAAGTCCATAATGACTTGACCAGTTATTCAAAACAGCCGTCACCTGTGAGTTCAATTGACTCTTGGCTGTATCATCCATATTTTGTGTGATTTCTTCATAATTATCTAAGAAGATAATAGCAAGTACGGTTTGCTCATTATAGTAACGGTCCTTCAGTTTTTGATGCTCTGTACGATCAAGGAAATAGAGCAGTTTTTCTTCCTTTTTAATCACACACAGAAAGGTGTAATCTCCAATTTCCACCCATATTTCATCTCTGTTCTCTATAATCATCGGGATTAAGTCTTCCGATAACTGATTAAGAGATTCACCAATAATGGTATCCTTGCTTGCTTTAAACTGATTCATGAATGGGTTTGACCACTCTATTTGAAAGTTATCATTGTATAGAACAATTCCAAATGGCATCTCTAATAAAGCTTCCGAACCAACTTTTTTCACACGATGAGAAATCGTCGATATATATTCTTCCGCTTCATCCAGAAGCACTCTTTCCGTTCGAATACTATAGTAAAATGAAGCAGCGTAGACAACTGTCATTATTAAGCCAACTATCCATTGATAGTACCAAACATATAAAAGCAATAGAAATGTAAAGATATAAATCATCCATACATGCTTGCTTAATGTTGGTCTATTCTGTAAATCTGGCACGGCATTCAGCTCCTTCAAAGTCCAACAGTCTTTCTGTTTTTTTCCTGTACTTATTCTTAGACCGAACAATTATTTTATGGCTTTCGGTGCGGGAATCTCGGGTTGCTCTATAAGTCTGCTTCTTTTTTATTTTAACCGCCCTCTTAACCGGAAACCTATATCAATTATACCTAAGATTCGGATGAAATAAAGAAGAATTCCTGGAAAAAGAATCGTTGCAATAACAATCAAAATAGGAACTGCTTTGGCTATACGTTTGATATGTGCAAAGTAAAAAATAAATGAAAATCCTTGCAGCATCAAAGCAATCCCGACAATCATCAATAAATTCTGCGCTCCAAATTCCATGGTGCTTCCTTCTTCAAAACCGATAACAGATAAAATTAATGCTAACAGATAAATCCAAATAATTGCACCCGGAAATTGTAATTCACGGAATGGCGGAAAAGAAAATTTCTCTTTCTCTATCCGATTTAATAACTTATAACTGATCCATTGCGTAATAAATGCCGTAGCTAAAGCAAATACAACCATAAAGGTAGGAATTAATTGCTTCAGTAAGCTAATTTGTGTCTCTTGCAATGCGGTGATATCTTCTTCGTTCAGCGAAGGATTGACACTTTCTATCATGGATGCACTCATACTGACAGAGTCTTCCACAATGTTTTCGTATTCAGATACAATATTAACATCCAACAGTATTTGAATAAAAACAAAAGCCAAAAGCATACCAACAATAAAGCCGAATGTTCCTTGGGCCAGTGTTTCATATGCTGTATTCCTTTTATACATGGCATAGCCGATAAAAATACCGCCTGCTGCAGCAATAAGCACACCTGGCAGTATCATCATAGACATCAGCAATGTAGATATAACCGCAACAGCCAGTGTCATTATAAGACCTGCCTTCACTCCATGCCGTTTCACATAGAATATAAAAGGAACAGGCAGTACAAACATGCTGATTAAACTAAGTATCGGTAAGAAAGAAGCCACCAACAAAACCATAACAATGGCAATCATTAATGCTCCTTCGGTAACTTTTCTCGATTGGTTCATATACTGCACCTCATTCTAACAAAAATAAGTAATAGTAAAGGATATTTTAAATTCCTCTCCTCTATAAAAAATACACCAAAATTTATCTAATTATATAAATTGAAATTAATATTAATAGCTACCGCTACAACAGGTTTCACGGGGTGAGTAATCTTAGGCCCCAGAAAGACACTACGCTTTCCGTGTACCCCGGGCTCGTCTCCTCTAAAGAAGACTTAGCGATTGGCAAACCGACAGGCGTAGACAGAGCTAAAGTCGCACTTATGCCCCGAGGGTGAAAAGAAGACTTAGCGATTGGCAAGCCGAAAGACGCAGACAAAGCTAAAATTGGGTCTGGGTCTGCGATTACTCGTCCCATCAAAAAGCGTTCGCCAGTTACTGTTTTCAATTATTATTTCGTCACTTTTATAAGAAAAAAGTATAATTTCTTACTTCAATTTATATAGCTATATCCTTTCCTGTTTATTCACATCCATTTTTATAGGTTCAAATGGCAATATGATAATTCAACACATACTCTATTATGATAACATGAATTTAGCAGAAAGGCTTGTATAGTACCTTGTTCAAAAGAAGGCGTAACAGTGGTGCTTCACTATGTTCAGACAGTATCACCGCTTTATGTATGCAATTAAATGAGGATAGGTTGCTCTGAAAATTAAGTTTCATATTATTTCCCGGGAAATTTGTCGAATAAAGCTGTATTCTTAGCCAAATAAAAGCTAATTCCTATATAATAATAGTGTTGCCAACTAAAAGTAGATTAAATCATATCTTTTTTCATCGATTTCTGGCTGTATATATTTTTATTTTGGCCCAGCATAAAGCACCTTGTTTTTATATAATTCATAAGGAAAAGACTTTTCTCTATTTCGAAATAAAGGATGATAAAAATGAAATTCATAAAAATACTCAAAGAAAGTCTTTTACTCCCACAAAAAAAGGCCATGTTTCAGATTAATCGAATCGGAATGGATCAAATTATGATTTATCTTTTCATTTTATTTATGGTGACATCCCTGCCTGAACTAATAGTGCGATTAACAAGCTGGAGTGGTTTAGGAGGAGAAATGAATATTATCTTTCAACTTATTTATTTCTTTATGTTTTATTACTTAATTCTAGCTATTCTGCTGCTAGGCGTTATTTCATTTATCGCTTATCTCGGGAGGGGGATTGTTCGTCTGGCAAACCGGAAACTCTATTATGGCACACTATGGAAATTAACTGCTTGTTCTCTGACTCTCCCTATGCTGGTTTTTACCTTACTTTCGTTTATTTGGTCTATTCCAGATTGGTTTTTATTTATCTTTTTTATTTATCCAGTAGTGCTGCTGATACGAATGATATTCTTATATCCACAAAAAAGAGTCCGTTAAATTACATTTTTCTACATATTTAAACAAAGAAACGGTTGAATTTCACTTGTAAACGTTTTATAGTGTTATTATGCATTTTTTTAAAAGTTTGTGAAGCGTTTCCAAAGAAAAGGGGTTTATTATGGAAGATATTTCTATTTGGCTTACAATTGTTGGGCTGCTTATTATCTTTTCAATTGTAGGATTACTTATCTCAAATAAAATTAGTCCTATTGTCGGGATGACAGTTATTCCAATAATAGGAGCATTTATAGCGGGATTTAATTTTGAGGAGCTTTCTGAATTTTTAGCTTCTGGCTCAGAGCAAGTAATGGGCGTCGTGATTATGTTTATTTTTGCCATTGTCTATTTTGGTATTATGCAGGATAGTGGTTTATTTAATCCCTTCATACGCTTTATGATTCTAGTAACAAAAGGAAATGTAATCATCGTAGCTATGGCAACAGCGATTATTGGGATGATTGCACAGCTTGATGGAGCTGGAGCTTCTACTTTCCTTCTCTGTATCCCGGCATTGCTTCCTCTGTATAAGGAACTACATATGAGTCGTTACTTATTATTATTATTAGTTGCTCTAAGTGCAAGTGTTATCAATATGATCCCCTGGGGCGGACCGTCTGCACGTGCGGCAACCGTGATCGATATGGATTTAATTGACTTTTACTTACCACTTATTCCTGTACAGGTAATTGGAGCTGTACTTATTTTATTACTGGCTGCTCTTCTCGGACTTCGGGAAAAAAAGAAAATCAGTAAAAAAGCGGCAGCTGGTGAAATTACATTAAGTGAAAACGTAAATATTGTAGCAATTGCTGACAATTTCACAAAAAAACAAAATGAAGAAATGGCGCAAGCGAAAGAACAGCCACGAGATATTTCATGGAGAAACGCGGCCAATCTTGTTCTTACTGTACTGGTATTAGGAACTATGATGGCTGGATTACTGGCACCACAATATGCATTTATGATAGGGGTTGCTATCGCTCTTCCATTGAACTACAAAGGCGTCGATAATCAAATGAACCGTGTTAAAGAGCATGCTCCTAATGCCTTAATGATGGCCGCAGTTATTTTAGCAGCCGGGGTATTCCTCGGTGTCCTGAATGAATCAGGTATGCTTGAACAAATTGCACTTGCTGCGATTACTATCATGCCAGCATTTGTTGTTCCAGTTATACACATCATTGTTGGTATATTCGGGGTTCCTTTAGACTTATTAACTAGTACAGATGCATATTATTTTGCATTGCTGCCTATTGTTGATCAGATTGCCAGCACTCAAGGGATTGCTTCTGTATCCACAGCATACGCTATGATGATTGGTAACATTATCGGAACATTTGTAAGTCCTTTCTCTCCTGCGCTATGGTTGGGAATCGGACTTGCCTCAGCCAATATGGGGAAACATATCAAATACTCCTTCTTCTGGTTATGGGGATTCAGTATTGTCTTATTAGGATGTGCAATATTGATTGGCGTTGTCACTCTCTAAAATTTGATTAGTAGATTCATATAATCTCTCCAAGTACAGCAAAGTATTTGCCTGTACTTGGAGAGATTTTTTTTATAATGATAGATAGGGGAGGCGGAATCATACAGGAATGTTGTATATCGTTTTATGTTTATTCTCTGTATACTCTCCTGTATCAGAATAATTTTTTTGTTACTAAATGAAGCTTTTACAGGAGGTAATGACCGCTGTGTTGCCTACACAATAATAAATTCCTTAGGGGACTACAATTCAATAAAGACATAAAAAACCCTCAAGTTCATTAAAACTTGAGGGTTTTTTAATCAATCTGTTACGTAAGGCAATAAAGCCATTTGACGAGCACGTTTAATTGCAATAGTCAATTTACGTTGATATTTTGCAGAAGTTCCAGTTACACGACGAGGAAGAATTTTTCCACGTTCAGAAACGAAACGTCTTAGCAAATCTACATCTTTATAGTCAATGTGTGTAATTCCGTTTGCTGTGAAATAACACACCTTACGACGTTTTGCGCGTCCGCGACGAGCTGCCATGTGAAACACTCCTTTTTGTTTAATTTGTTAGATAATCATTTAGAACGGTAAATCATCATCTGATATGTCAATTGGTTCTCCATTGTTTTTAAATGGATCTTCCTGACTTGTATTTTGATTTTGGTTTTGATTAAATCCTTGATTTTGATTTGATGAAAATGGATTTTGCTGATATTGGTTCTGATTATTTTGGTTGTTCTGGTATCCATCCGATTGAAACTGTCCGCCCCCTTGGGAACCTTTCGTCTCTAAGAATTGGACACTATCTGCAACAATCTCTGTTACATAAACCCGTTTGCCATCCTGGCCTTCAAAATTACGTGTCTGTACACGGCCATCTACACCAATCAAACTTCCTTTTTTCATATAATTCGCCAGGTTCTCCGCAGGTCTGCGCCAAACGACACAGTTAATAAAATCTGCTTCGCGATCTCCCTGTTGATTTGAAAAAGGTCTGTTCACAGCAATATTAAAATTAGCTACTGCCACACCGCTTGGTGTATAGCGTAAATCAGGATCCCTCGTTAATCTGCCAACTAATACGACACGATTTAACATCAGAACCACTCCTTATTATTTTTCATCTCGAATTGCCATATGGCGAATAATATCATCGTTGAATTTCGCTAGGCGGTCAAATTCATTTACTGCATTTTCATCACCTTGGAAATTGATAACAACATAATAGCCATCACGATAGTCATTGATTTCATATGCAAGACGCTTCTTGCCTTTTTCATCAACTTTTTCGATTTCCGCACCATTATCAGTAAGGATTTTGTTAAAACGCTCGATTAAAGCAGTTTGTGCTTCCTCCTCGATATCTGGGCGGATGATGTACATAATTTCGTATTTTCTCATCCGTTACACCTCCTTTTGGTCTTAGCGGCTCTGTTCTCTGCAATTCCGTCTGAATCGCAGATATAAGAGCAAGGAATAATTTTTTAATTACTCACATTTGGACATTATACCAAATAAATTATGTTATGACAAGCCTTCGAGAGAACCTGATTACGTTTATTTTTAAATATTTACTATTATCCAGCTTATAATTAGAAAATGGACTTACACATTAAATCGGAAATGAATAACGTCACCGTCTTGAACAATATATTCTTTTCCTTCCAGTCTTACTTGACCTCTTTCTCTTGCTGTCGCCATATTGCCTGCATCTACTAAAGCATCATAGGATACGGTCTCTGCACGAATAAATCCTCGTTCAAAATCAGTATGGATAATCCCTGCAGCCTGAGGTGCTTTGATTCCCTGACGGAAAGTCCAGGCACGCACTTCTTGTTCACCGGCTGTAAAATACGTAGCCAGTCCAAGTAAATTATAAGATGCTTTAATTAATTGATCTAAACCAGATTCAGAAATACCTAAATCCTCCAGGAATTCTTCTTTCTCTTCCGGTTCTAATTCAGCTATTTCTTCCTCAATACGTGCACAGACCACAATTACTTCCGCATTCTCATTTGCTGCATATTCTTTTACTCTTTGAACATTTTCATTCGAATCCGGGTCTGCTACCTCTTCTTCGCTTACATTGGCCACATATAAGGTAGGTTTACTCGTTAACAGATGCAGTCCTTTAACTATTTTCTCCTGCTCCTCTGTAAACTCTAAAGCACGTGCCGGCTGATCGTTCTCCAAGCCTTCTTTTACTTTGTTTAAAATCTCATACTCTGCCAGTGCTTCTTTATCCTTTTGACGCGCCAGTTTTTCTACACGCTGAAATCGTTTATTGACCGATTCCAAGTCTGCTAAAATCAACTCCAAATTAATGATTTCAATATCATCAATCGGATCGACCTTTCCGGAAACATGTGTAATATTCTCATCTTCAAAGCAGCGTACAACCTGACAAATTGCATCTACCTGTCTGATATGAGATAAAAATTGGTTTCCTAAACCTTCCCCCTTGCTTGCACCCTTCACAATTCCGGCAATATCCGTGAATTCAAATGCAGTCGGGACCGTTTTCTTTGGTTTTACAAGCTCTGTTAATTTATTTAAACGTTCGTCCGGAACCTCCACAATCCCTACATTCGGATCAATTGTAGCAAAGGGGTAGTTTGCTGCTTCCGCCCCTGCCTGCGTGATTGCATTAAATAAGGTAGATTTTCCTACATTTGGAAGGCCGACAATTCCTGCTGTTAATGCCATATTACTTTTTCCAACTCCTTAAGGACTTAATTCGTTCATGAACATTTTCGTAACTCCAATTATAGATAGTCCGCTGCAAAAAGACAAGCATGAAAAAACTCAAAACAGGGCTGTTCTCTGACCCCATTTTGAGTTTTCTTCTAAAGAATTTTTTATTTTTCTCTTGTCTTTTCATCAACAAAATCATTTTTTACTATTCTTCGTGTTTTTCTAGAACTTTTTTCATCTTCTTCGTAAAATTTCTTCTCGGGATAAGCACACTATGCCCGCAGCCAAGACATTTAATCCGGATATCCATTCCCATCCGGATAATTTGCCAGCGATTCTCCCCGCATGGATGCGGCTTTTTCATTTGGACAACGTCACGCAAACCAAATTCTTTATCCATAACTCCTGCTCCTTTTTTTGAAATAATGCTGTCTGGCTTCAAGAACCTTTTTAACGGAAACTCAGCGCTTTTCTTACATTACATTATAGCAAATTTAAAGGAGGTTTATCCTCAATTTTGCCGACGTTCTTGACGTTCCTGAGTTAATTGGTCCATTTCCTGCTCGGAATAAGCAACAATACGAGGAGAAGGAATTTTAACCCCGGATTTATATAGCTTGTCCTGGATCTCTTTACGGATATTCCGTTCCCCCGCCCATTGGAAGACCGGCTCTGTTTCTGCAATAATACGAACAACAAAGTGAGAGACATCCAGGTTTTGAACACCGATAATCTCTGGAACGCCTAAAATAAAGTCATATTTTTCCGGCAGTGTTTCTGCTACTTCATGAATAATTTGTTCCACATGTGCGATATCACTTTCATACGGCACATTTACATCGACAACAGAAAGGCCGTTTCGAGATGAATAATTGATTACCTGATCAATATTTCCGTTAGGGACAATGTTTAGTTCTCCTGTCCAGGAAACAATTTTTGACGTGCGTAATCCAATTTCTTCCACCGTCCCTTCTATTCCAGCAGCTAACACATAATCACCTACTGAAAATTGATCTTCAAAAATAATAAAGAAGCCAGTAATGATATCACGCACAAGGTTCTGTGCCCCAAAACCAATTGCCAGACCTGCAACTCCAGCACCGGCTAAGAGCGGTCCAATTTCAAAGTTAAACACTTCCAATATCATAACAAGTGCCATAAAGTAAACAACATACGCAACGACACTCTTTATCAATTTCTTCAATGTGTCTTCCCGGCGTTTAGGAATCTTTATCGGCCCATGCTGTCTTTGTACAAATAATTTATCTACTATTTTTCGCACAATGCCAACAACCAGCCACGAAATAAGAAGAATCAGAACAATCCGGATGGCTCCTCCTAAAATAGCCAGCCACAGTTCAGGATTGCTGAAATAATCCCATACCCTGTCAAATTGATGACTTATAAAATTCAAGTTCATGCGTATATAACTCCTTTCACTTTCTTATAAACAGTTTTTCTATTGGATGTTAAAAAATACTACCATAATGTTTTTCCCATCTGAAAAAATATAAACATATAAATCTTATATTTTGCAAGTTTTTTTATTTATAGATGGGATGGTATCGAAATAATACTATTCTCCGATACCTCCATTTTTTTAACAGTCCTTTATTTAGAAGTTATATGCATGTTCGTCACCAACGAAATATTATTTTGTTTTTTTCCATAACGGATAGGTTAACAGTCTGGCTAAAATATATAAATTAAGTATACCGTACAGCGGATAGAGGAAGTTTACCAAATTAGCAAAACCAAATCCTGTTAATGGCAGCATCAGCAATACCGAAACAAGGACAATCAGATACATCGGCTTTTCTTCTTTTAAAAATGACTGCACTCTGGTGGCGATGCCCAGCATCCCTGCAGCGGCAGTTGTAAAAATTGCCAGCCAAAGAAGGATAGACATAAATAGAATCATCCCTAATGGAAATTCTTTTAAAATAGCGAATAAGGGAATCTCATAAAGAATAATTTCATCCGCAATTTGAATCAAGCTGCTATTGTAAATATACGAAACAATTCCTAAGCACACCCCTGTCCCAATACAGCAAATAATAATTTCTCCTCTTCCCTTCACCTTATTTCCAATAGCTCCTAAAATTGCAATCAGCGGAAGAATATTTAATGCTGTAAAGGGAAAGGCGGAAAACCAATTTCGCTGCTCGTGCCAATATGCAAACAGCTGTAAATTTTGATTGGAAACATACATTGCTAACACATACAAAAGCCCGCCAATCAAAATAGGCAATATAAGTTCATTAAAAGTCAATAACCCGTTTATTCCCTTAATAAATAACAATACAAGTACAATTCCAGTAATTCCGATGCCGACCGGGTATGGTAAATGAAATACCTGTCCCGTTGCCCCGCTTCCCGCGATCATAATCATCGTCGTGGTGAACAGATACAGAAGGATTAATCCGTCAAATGCCTTCGTCAGCTTTTTTCCAGCAATTATTTCTAAAACAGGTAAATAATTTTCACTTTTCATTTGGTAGCTGATTGCCATAATCACATAACAGCAGAATGAAAATAGAAAAGAAAATAACACAATAGCCAGTCCGCTTTCATGCCCAAAAAATTGCCACAGTTCTCTTCCTGATACATATCCGGCACCAATCGTTGCACCAAGGATTAATGCTGTCCATTGCAGGCCTCTTCTCCACATGGTATTTCCTCCAATTCATACGTATAGTTCTTCATAAATTACCGTATACTGTAACAATATGATTTTGGAGGAACTGCTATGAATCTAAAAACAAGCTTACGCATACAATCAAACCATTTTAGAGCAAATTATCAAGAACCCGACATAGCCAAAACATTATCTAATCAAATCATGCCCTGGTTTCCTTTGAAAGCTGCTGATTATATCGCTGTCTTCATTGGTACTGATCGTTCTACAGGAGACGCATTAGGCCCGCTCGCCGGTACGTACTTCGAGGAAATGCGCCCCAGAAATTTACATGTTTATGGAACGATTCATGAGCCGGTTCATGCGGTTAACCTGAAAGAATCCCTCTTAAGCATTTATAAAAATCACGAGAAACCTTATCTGATTGCCATTGATGCATGCCTGGGCAAAAGCAGCTCTGTTGGAAGTATAATTGCTGAAAACAAGCCTTTAAAGCCTGGTCTGGCATTAAACAAACAGCTCCCTCAGGTTGGCAATATGAACATTACAGGGGTTGTCAATGTCAGCGGATTTATGGAACAAACCGTTTTACAAAATACCCGCCTGTCACTCGTCATGGATATGGCTTTGGAAGTAGCAGGCATACTCAAACAGGTGGACAGACAATTAACCTATTCCCGGCATATAAATACAGTTAAAAATATGATTTAAGCATAAAAAAACGGGCTCTCTGCCCGATTTTTTTCGTTCTAGAATAAAGTAAAAAGATAGTAAACAAGCACTACTGTCAAAATACTTGGTAATAAATTTCCGATGCGAATCTTGGTGATATTTAATAAATTGAAGCCAATTGCCAGGATAAGCAGACCGCCGACTGCAGTCAACTCGACAATTAATCCATCTAAGAAAGCAGCCGATACCCACTTGTCAATTTGTGTTGCCAAAAGCGTTATCGTCCCCTGATAAAGCACAACTGGAATGGCTGATAAGATAACACCAATGCCTAAAGTCGTCGTTAACACAAGTGCTGTAAATCCATCAATGATTCCTTTGGTAATCAAAATACCATGATCTCCGCGAATGCCGCTGTCTAAAGCACCGATAATCGCCATTGCTCCAACACAGAAGATAAGAGAAGCTGTTACAAACCCTTGCGAGATGCTTGTATCATTCTCATTCGCGGCAAAACGATAGCCAATCCACTTTCCAAAACGATTTAAGCCTTCTTCAATCTTTAACCCTTCTCCAATGATTGCTCCAGATAATAAACTTAATAAGACCACAATAATCTGTTCCGTCTGTAATGCCATCTGCAGACCAATTAAAACAATAGCAAGTCCTATCCCGTTCATCACCGTCTCTTTAAACCGTTCCGGAATTTTTGTAAAAAATAAACCGATGATGCTTCCAATAATAATAAATGCGAAATTAATAATTGTTCCGAATAAAGCCACTTCCTGCCTCCTATTTTTATGAGTTTTTTAATGAGACAAATAAACCTTCTCATATGGCTGTAAAACCACAATAGATAATGTTTTACAGGGCCCCTCTTATGTAGATAATGTTCCACGTGAAACATTCTTCCTAAAAGCACTATATGTATTGATTTAAAGGGGTATCATCATAATCTAGCTATGTTTTATCTTTTAAAATATATAATAAAAAGGGATGTATTCTTTCTTCATTCCTGCTAGATTAAATGTTCTCTTTTCAGCTATTCATTTCAAACAAAGAGTTAAAAAGCATTATAATCAAATTTTGTTTCATTTGCAATCCCTTTTCTTCCGCTAATAAGTTGATAAGGTACCATATTTAGATACATTTGAGAATTGATTAAGTGTACTTACAGGTACCTGACTCATTTTACAGATTTCTAAAAAATACTTAATCGACGTCCCATGTTATCCAGCAAATAGAAAAAGGAATTCCATATCCTCTTTCAGATACGAAATTCCTTTACAAAAAACTTTTACGCCTCTTCCCTGACTTCTGCCGGCCGGACCCATCTCGAAATCAGACCATGCTTTGGCGAGAGCAGGAAGGTTATAAAAAAGATACAGCCTGTCATAAGCGCCATGGATCCGGAAATAGATGTATTCAGCCACGTAGCTACCCAATATCCTGCAACAGCAGATATAATGCCAAATCCGCCGCTTAGAAATAACATCAAGATTAATTTATCTGTCCATAAGTAAGCAGCAGCTGCTGGAGTAATCAGCATCGCAACCACAAGGATGGCACCGACTGCATCAAAAGAAGCAACGGTGGTTACCGACACAAGTGTCATAAATAAGTAGTGAAAGAAAATCACTGGTATACCTATGCTTGCTGCCAGCGCCGGGTCAAAAGAAGTAATTTTCCATTCCTTATAAAAGGCAATAATAAAGAAAATCACAACAATTAACACAAGCGCAAGAATTGCAGTAGCTTTAGGTACTGATCCGATCAACGGAATATCCATCGTTGTAAATGGAACAAACGTAATTTCTCCCATCAATGCGTGCTGCACATCTAAATGCACATTCCCCACCGAGGTGGAAATCAAAATAACGCCAATGGCAAACAAGGTTGTAAATACAATTCCCAAGGAGGCGTCGTGCTGTACCTTCAAGTTATTAAGGGACTGCACAAGGAATGCAGTAAGAATGCCGGCAAAAATACCGCCTACAAGCATTGCGGTTCCTGATAACTGCTGTGTTACCATATAAGCTAATACAATCCCAAGCAGCACCGTATGGCTAATTGCATCTGCCATCATCGCCTGTTTTTTCAGAATGAGATATACACCGATTAAGCCGCAGGAAAGACCCACAAGAGATGCTGTTAAAATAATCCACATCGTATAAGTCATTGTGATCCTCCTTTTTCAGCTGCTAATGGATGCTTTTTTTGAGATGCCCGCTGCTGCATTTTAAATTGGATGAAATTGATAATAATCCCTTTTTCCTTTCCAAACAATAAGGAAATGATAAAAACAGCGGAGGAAGTGAGGACGATAAAGGGTCCCGTCGGTAATCCGCTTCCTGTGGAGCTTACCCATGTACCAAACGCACCAGCTAAGCCCCCTATTGCAGAAGAAAGTAAAATCATCATTTTAAAGGAATGCGTCCAATATCTCGCACTCACAGCCGGGATAATCAGCATCGCAGCCATTAAAATAACACCAACCGCCTGGATGCCAATAACAATGGTTGTTACCAGCACGATAGTATACAGCACGTTCATGCCGCGTATGGACATTCCGACACCTTTAGCAAAGTTAGCATCGAATAAAAATAATTTCCATTCCTTGAAAGCAAGGAATATAATCAAAATAACAATCGATGCCAGTGCAATCATTGTGATGACATCGGAACGAACCATTGCCGCTGCCTGCCCGTAGATAAAGTTATTTAATCCGCTCTGGTTCCCGCCGGGAGAACGGTTGGCAATCGCCAAAAGCATGATACCCACTCCGTAAAAGACGGATAACGTCATTCCCATAGCAGTGTCTTCCGTAATTCTTGTCGCGCTCGAAAACCATTGAATAAAAAAGGCTCCTAAAAGCGCACTGAGTGCTGCACCGATAACAAGTAATAATAAATTTTTTTCCTGGATGATCAAGAAAGCTACTACAACACCGGGTAATGCTGCGTGGGACAAGGCGTCACTCATCAGATTTTGTCTTTTCCAATAAGCTAAGCATCCGATTCCCCCTGCAGCGATACCCAAAATCATGGTACTTGCCATCACCCATAGCGTATTAATGTGAAGAAGATTGGATAACATATTGATCTCCCTTTCCAACCCATTGCATATCTCCACCATACGTTGTCGCTATATTATCCGTTGTGAACACTTCTTCAGTTTTCCCATGAGCATATACGGTTTTATTTAAAAATAAGACATGGTCAAAATATTCTGGGACGGTTTGCAGATCATGATGGACAACCAACACGGTCTTGCCATTGCTCTTTAATTCTTTCAAAATAGTCATAATCGCTTTTTCCGTAGACGCATCTACTCCTGCCAAAGGTTCATCCATAAAGTATAGCTCAGCATCCTGAGCGAGTGCACGTGCTAAGAATACACGCTGCTGCTGCCCTCCTGATAACTGACTGATTTGACGATGTGCATAAGCTTCCATACCCATTTTCTTCAAGGCATTCATTGCTTTTTCTTTATCTTTTTTAGAAGGAAGACGAAACCAGCCAATCTTTCCATACAGTCCCATGGTTACTACATCCAATGCATCCGTTGGAAAATCCCAGTCAACCGATCCGCGTTGAGGGACATAACCAATTTTCTTCTTTGCAGTTTTAAAAGGACTGCCCCAAAATCTGACATTTCCTGTCAGCTTGGGGTGAAGTCCTAACATGGTCTTGATTAATGTCGATTTACCGGCACCGTTAGGACCGACAATCGCTGTAATCGTTCCTTCTTTCACTTCAAAACTTACATCATTCAATACTTTATTTTTTTGGTAAGAAGCTGATAAATCATCTACGCGTATTACAGATGATGTCACCTTACTCATCTCCTCCAGATAATGCTTCATAGATTGTATTTATATTATGCTTATACATTCCAATGTATGTGCCTTCGTCTGTTCCTTCTTCGCCCATTGCATCAGAATATAGTTCTCCGCCGATTTCTACTTCCATCCCATTATTGGAAGCTCCTTCAATAACTGCATTAATCGTGTCCTGATTCACGCTGCTTTCTACAAATATGGCTGGAACTTCATGTTCTTCAATAATAGAAATGGTATTATTCACATCGGAAACACCGGCTTCACTTTCTGTACTGATCCCCTGCAGACCAACTACTTCCATATCGTGCAGCTGACCAAAATAATTAAATGCATCATGTGCCGTTACAAGCACGCGCTGCTCATCAGGGATATCTTGTAATTTTGCTGCTTCTTCATCTAATTCTTCTAGCTGTGCAAAATATTCCTGTTTTCCCTCTTCCAGTTCATCTGCATGCTCAGGAGCATACTCTTTTAATTCTTCTACCGCAGCATCTAATGCGTCCTGCCACAGATTATAATCAAACCATATGTGTGGGTCTGGAGCTCCCGGCTCTTCTTCATCTTCTAAAAGAACATCCTCAGGCAATGTTTCCCCAATTGCTAACACTGGTTTTTCGGAGCTGATTGATTCTAATGGTTCTTCCATATTCGCTTCTAAATGTAATCCAGAATAAAAGACGACATCCGCTTCTGATAACGTAGCTATATCCCCTTGTGTTGGATCATATAAATGCGGATCTACAGAAGGCCCCATTAACGTCTCTACATTTACCAGATCCCCGCCAATCTGGGATATCGGCTCCCCGATTTGCGCAATTGTTGTGACAATTTCAATTGGGTCGTCACCTGACGCGCCTTCGCTTCCGTTTTCTTCCTCACTGTCTGAGCTGCAAGCTGCTAAAACGAATACTCCCATTAGTATAGCAAAGCCCAGTATTTTCTTCCAAGCTTTCTTCATCTTTCTTCCTCCCTTGTTTTTTGCATAAGGCAAACTTTATTATCTATCCCCTACTTTATGCACTGTATTTCGTTTTGTCAAGTAAATTTTAGCTAGTCTACTATTTTTCCCTCAGGAAACATTTGATACATTAAATACCAGTTAGCGCTCACATAGTTAATTTAAAAGACTTTTATCAGAATAATCAAGCTATCTAAATACATATTTTTTCATGTAAAAATTTTTTAACTTGTATTCGTTCATCCGTATATGCAAACAGTAAATCGAATTTACAGTCTCTGCAATTACATTTTGAGCAGGATACGTAAATATTGAGGCCTAGCTTATCAGGCTAAAGCTAACTTTCCTAAGCATCAGAAATTTTATTTACTATATATTCCCAGCATATAAAATAAGTCCGTTTCATTTTTTGTCAAAATGACTTCTTTTATTCCATCTCCACCTAACTTGTTTACGACAATAACAAAAAATAGCCGATATACTGCTTATTTGCAGTGTATCGGCTATTTCCTATTTTTCCAGATATTCCAAAATGCGATTTAAATCATCGTCATTGTAAAATTCAATTTCAATTTTACCTTTTTTCTTTCCTTTATGAATATGAACGGCTGTGCCAAGCGTATCACGAAGCACCGTTTCTCTTTCCTGGATAAATACATCCTTTTTCGGCTTCTTCTTCTGTTGTTTCACTTGTTTTTCGTTCATAGCGATAATAAGCTTCTCTGCCTGCCGCACATTTAACTTCTCATTGCGTATTTTATTGGCTACAGCAAGCATCGCTTCCTGTTCTTTTAACCCAAGTAATGCCCGTCCGTGTCCCATGGATAACTCGCCATTATTAATATGAGCAATTACTTCCTCGGGCAAGGATAATAAACGAATCATATTTGCAATATGGGAACGGCTTTTCCCTAATCTTTCAGCCAGGACGTGCTGCGTAATATTCAGCCTGTCTACTAAATTAGCGTAGGCTTGTGCTTCTTCAATTGGAGTCAGGTTCTCACGTTGCAAGTTTTCTAGTAACGCAATTTCCATCATGCGTTCATCTGTCAATTCACGGACAATAGCAGGAATTGTCTCTAGTCCAGCTTCTTTTGCTGCCCGGCATCTTCTTTCCCCAACAACAATTTCAAAACCTTTAAGACTTTTCCGTACAATAATCGGCTGAATAACACCGTACTCTTTAATCGAGTCTTTTAGCTCTTCAATAGAATCTGCCTGAAAGCTCTTCCTTGGCTGATAAGGATTGGGACGACAATGAGATAATTCAATTTCCTGCACATTATCTTTACTGTCTTTCTCAGCTTCTGGAAACAACGCGTTAATTCCTTTACCTAACCCTCTCTGCATTTGTCATCACTTCCTTCGCTAAATCAAGATATACCTCTGCACCACGAGATTTGGAATCATAAGAAATAATTGGCTGGCCATGACTCGGTGCTTCCCCTAAACGAACATTTCTTGGAATAATGGTTTCAAATACTTTATCTTGGAAATACTTCTTCACTTCTTCAATCACTTGAAGACCGAGATTAGTACGTGCATCCAGCATCGTTAAAAGAACCCCTTCTATCATTAATTCTGTATTCAAATGCTTTTGCACTAATCGTATTGTATTTAATAACTGACTCAAGCCTTCCAATGCATAATACTCACATTGTACTGGAATCATAACGGTATCGGATGCAGTTAATGCATTAATCGTCAATAAGCCCAATGAAGGCGGACAATCAATAATAATGTAATCATACTGGTCTTTTATCTCGCTCAATGCAGTTTTTAAACGAATTTCTCTTGATATAATGGGAACAAGTTCAATTTCTGATCCTGCCAGTTGAATCGTTGCAGGTATAATATCTAAGTTCTCTAAATTTGAGGAAACAATGACATCTGCTGCTGGAGTATCTTCTACTAGTACATTGTAGATACATTGACTGACATCTGCTTTATTCACGCCTACCCCGCTTGTTGCATTTCCTTGGGGATCTGTATCAACGAGTAATACCTTATTCCCCAATGAAGCTAAGCAAGCACTGACATTCACAGATGAGGTTGTCTTTCCAACGCCTCCTTTTTGATTTGCGATGGATATAATTTTTCCCATGTTGACACCTACCTTACTTGGAGGTTGTTCAAATTTTTCCAGATAAAATGAAATTTCATTCTTTTCGTCAAAAAATTTGAGCAATCACTTCTCTATTCACTATCATAGCATTTATTTTAAAATTACGATGCTTTCTAGCATTTTTTTAATTTAATTTTAATATAGAACAATCCAAAATACTACCGGAGAAAATGTATCATGTGTGTTCAAAATAAAATACCCATCTAATCTTAAGATGGGCAAAGAAAAGCCGGTATGCTAATTCATTCTGCTGCTATTTTTGCTTAGGTATTTTAATGGTTATTTGATAATAATCATCGAGCTCTTGTTCATCTGATTCCACATCAACACCCGTATCTGACACCATATTAAGAGACTGTCGGATTGTATTCATTGCAATCCGGACATCTTTATTAATACCTTTGAATTTTGGTTTTGGCTTCTTTTTTTCCTCTTTTGGCTCATTGATTTTAGAGATTCGCTCTTCTGTTTGCTTCACATTCAATTCTTTCTCAAGAATTTCTTTTAACAAGAAAAGCTGCTGTTCTTCGTCCTTTAACTTAATTAAAGCACGTGCATGTCTTTCTGTAATTAATTTTTCCAATAAAGCATCCTGCACTTCTTTCGGAAGCTTTAATAATCGCAGTTTATTAGCGATTGTAGACTGGTTTTTACCAAGACGCTGCGCTAATGCTTCCTGCGTCAAATCATGCAGCTCAAGCAGTTTATTGTATGCTATAGCTTCTTCTATTACTGTCAGTTCTTCCCGTTGCAGATTTTCAATAAGTGCAACAGAAGCTGTTTCCGTATCACTCATTTCACGAATAATTGCGGATACTTGTTTCCAGCCTAAATGCTGAACTGCTCTCCATCTTCTTTCCCCTGCAATTAACTCAAAGGAATCTTCATCTAGTTTACGAACGACAATTGGCTGAATCATTCCATGTGTGTGTATGGTTTGTGCTAATTCTTTTATCTTTTCTTCCTGAAAAATCGTTCGTGGCTGGTAGCGATTGGCCTGAATTTTATCGATATCGATTTGAATCACTTCATCTGAAGAATAGGAAACCTTCTCCGTATCAATTGGATCCTTATCGCTTTTTCCAAATATCCGATTAAAAGGACTCACCACTTGCTGACACCACCTTCTAAAATTAACAAACTATTCATTATCAAATCTATTAAAAATAAAAGCCCGAAGCTGTACGAGCTTTCACAGAACGGGACTTAGATTTAATTCGGGGCTGTAATCAACCGCCCCATCGAAGAGATTTCGTGATTACGCGTCCCACCGAAAACATTTGAGGTAACTTTTGCATCTCTTGTCACGCCAAAACGGACAATTTTTTAGCAGAAGTTCCTTTTTCATTATGTTAACATTCCTATTTATACTTCTTAATTAAAAGATAATGTTTCACGTGAAACATTATTAATCTTTCCAAATTACTTAGTGAATTCATCTACTATTATATAGATGGTTTATTCACCTGTACAACATTCATATAATAGCATCTATCCTTTTATAAATACAACAACGAACAGTCCATATGTACAGTTTCTATTTTACCATACCTACTGCTGAAAAAATATAAAATGAATTTAAATAATCGAAAGCGTATCTTTTTGTGAGTTTGTGAATCTTTTTTTAGATTAAAAAGCAGCTATTCAATTGGTTCTTTATTTGGCACTCCTGCTTTTCTAGGATATTTTTTTGGTGTCTTCCGTTTCTTTGCGATTTTAACAATAGAGCGTTCTCCTGCATCAGGGGAAAGTGTGAACGTATCAATCGATTCTACTTCTCCCCCAAGCAATTCAATCGCTGCTTTTCCTGTTTCCAGCTCTTCTTTTGCTTGTGATCCTTTCATCGCAACAAAATAGCCGCCTTTTTTCACAAATGGAAGACATAATTCACTCAACACCGACATTCTGGCTACTGCTCTTGCCGTTACTAAATCATATTGTTCGCGGAATGTATCATTTTTCCCTGCATTTTCAGCACGGTCGTGATAAAAAGCAACGTCAGTCAATTCCAGTGTATTGGCTAAATGATTTAAAAATGTAATTCGTTTTTTCAATGAATCAATAATAGTTACCTTTAAGTGTGGAAAGCATATCTTCAGTGGAATACTTGGAAAGCCCGCACCTGCACCAATATCACAAATAGACAGCTTCTGTGTCATATCTGTATGAAAAGCGGCAGTAATACAGTCATAAAAATGCTTTTCATATACTTCTTCTTCCTCTGTAATTGCTGTTAAATTTATTTTTTCATTCCATTCGACAAGCTCCTGAAAATAAAGATGAAATGCTTGTTGCTGTGATTCATTTAATGTTATTCCTTTTTCTCCCAATGCTTGGACAAATTGTTCTGGCTTCATTATAGTCTCCTTTTCTTTCATTCGTATTTGGTCATCTGATTGTTAAAAATAAATTCGATATCAAGCATCATTTATCTTTATATATAAGTTGAAATAAAGATTTCAACTTATATCAATCACTCGAGAGTCTTATGTATTCTTTTTTTTATTCATCCAGGGGTGACTCCCCTCCCCTGCTGCATCAATATTATCGATACATCAAAATAGAAAGCGCTGTATATTATTTAGAAAAATAGCGACGTATGGATAACGCCGCTATTTTCTTATTTTAATTTGCAATTCGGGCAATATTTCCTTGTTCAATATAAACGAGCAAAATAGAGATATCTGCCGGGTTTACTCCGGAAATTCTGGATGCTTGACCAACAGAAAGCGGTCGTACCTTTTTTAATTTTTCAATCGCTTCTGTAGCAATACCATTGATTGCATTATAATCGATATCTGCTGGTATTTTCTTGTCTTCCATTTTCAGCATTCTCGCTACTTGCTCTTTTGCTTTTTTAATATAGCCTTCATATTTAATTTGAATCGCTACCTGTTCTTTTACATCATCACTGATATTCTCGTCAATTTCAATCATTTGCTCGACATATTCATACGTTAATTCGGGACGTTTTAATAAATCATATGCTTTAACTGCTTCTTTCATCGGTGCAGCACCTGCGGATTTCATCACGTTTTGTATTTCTTCCGTTGGCTTGACCACGATTTTATTTAAACGTTTCTTTTCTGCTTCCACCTGCTCTTTCTTCGCTGTGAAAGCAGCATATCTTTCCTCAGAAATTAACCCATAGCCGTAGCCAATATCGGTAAGACGTAGATCTGCATTATCATGACGAAGCAATAAGCGGTATTCTGCACGTGATGTCAGTAAGCGATAAGGTTCATTTGTTCCTTTCGTTACGAGATCATCAATCATCACGCCGATATACGCTTGGGAACGATCTAAGATAATCGGTTCTTTACCAGTTACTTTTGCTGCTGCGTTCATACCGGCCATTAAGCCTTGACCAGCTGCTTCCTCATAACCTGAAGTTCCGTTAATTTGACCGGCAGTGAATAATCCAGGCAAGCGTTTGGTTTCCAATGTCGGCCACAGCTGTGTCGGAACTACCGCATCGTATTCAATCGCATAGCCGGCACGCATAATTTCTGCATTTTCCAGACCTGGAACGGATTTTACCATTTCATGCTGAACAGACTCCGGCAAGGAAGTTGATAGCCCTTGTACATAAACCTCTTCTGTATTTCTGCCTTCTGGTTCTAAGAAAATTTGATGTCGGGGCTTATCATTAAAACGAACGATTTTATCCTCAATTGACGGACAATATCTTGGTCCGGTTCCCCGCTTCATGCCAGAATACATGGCAGATAACGTCAGATTTTCATTAATTACTTCATGTGTAAATTCATTCGTATACGTTAACCAGCAAGGAATTTGATCTTCAATCACTTCTGTTGTTTCATAAGAGAAGCTTTTGGGATTCTCATCCCCAGGCTGAATTTCTGTTTGAGAATAATCAATTGTATGGCTGTTTACACGTGGAGGTGTGCCTGTTTTAAAACGTGTTAAGTTAAAACCTAATTCCTCCAGATTCTCTGATAACTTAATGGATACACGCTGATTATTTGGGCCACTTTCATATTCTAAATCGCCCATCAGCACTTTCCCGCGCATAAATGTTCCGGTAGTTACAATAACCGATTCAGCATAATAAGCTGCTTTTGTTTCTGTAATAACTCCCTTACAGATGCCGTCCTCTACAATAAGCGAGTTTACCATCCCTTGGCGAACCGTTAAGTTCTCTTCATTTTCAACCAGATTCTTCACTTCCTGCATATATACTGGTTTATCAGCCTGCGCACGTAATGCTTGTACAGCCGGTCCCTTACCAGTATTCAGCATCCGCATTTGGATATAGCTTTTATCAATGATTTTCCCCATAATTCCGCCAAGTGCATCAATTTCCCGTACGACAATACCTTTGGCAGGACCGCCAATAGATGGGTTACAGGGCATAAATGCAATCATATCTAAGTTCAATGTCAGCATTAATGTTTTTGCCCCCATACGGGCAGAAGCATGTGCTGCTTCTATTCCAGCATGACCGGCTCCAACAACAATGACATCATAATTTCCTGCGTTGTAAGTCATTTTTTTCTTCCTTTCCTTTATATAAAGTGAAACTTCAATCAGTGGGGGTTTTCTTTTCATCCCCCACTGATTGTTAGTTGAACGAATCGGGCCGTTACTGGCTGTTGGATCTCCCACTTAGAAATAACCATTTTCCTTCATTTTTTGAAGTGGGAGTCTTACAGCCAGTTACACTGCGATAAACATATCCGTTATTTTCCTAAGCAGAACTGAGAGAATAACTGATCAATCAAGCTGTCACTTGCTGTATCGCCAATAATTTCTCCCATAAACTCCCATGAACGTGTTACATCAATTTGCACAATATCCATCGGCATGCCAAGCTCAATTGCCTCGCGAGCATCATCCAAAGCCTGTTTTGCCTGTTTTAACAGCTGAATATGACGTACATTGGATACATACGTTAAATCGCCTGTATCTACTTCACCGGAGAAGAAGGTATTGGCAATTGCCTGCTCCAGCTGATCAACACCCTGCTCTTCAATTAAGGAAGTTGTCACGACAGGCTTCCCTTCTGCAAATTTCCGTACTTCTTCTAAATCTAACTTCTGCTCTAAGTCTGTCTTGTTGATGATGACAATATACTCTAAACCTTGCACAGCTTCAAATAATTTTTTATCTTCCTCGCTCAAAGCTTCGTTATAATTTAATACAAATAAAATTAAATCAGATTCCTTCAATACCTGTCTGGAACGATCCACACCGATACGCTCTACTATATCCTCTGTTTCCCGGATTCCAGCTGTATCTACTAAACGTAAAGGCACTCCGCGGACATTCACGTATTCTTCAATAATATCACGCGTTGTCCCTGGAACTTCTGTAACAATGGCTTTATTTTCCTGCACCAAGGTATTCATTAAGGAAGACTTGCCGACATTTGGACGTCCAATAATAGCCGTTGCTAAGCCCTCACGCAAAATTTTACCTTGCGATGCAACTTCCAGCAGCTTCTCTATTTCTTTTCCCACCTCTTTGGTCTTTTCCTCCATCAAGGTGTGCGACATTTCCTCAACATCATCATACTCTGGATAATCGATATTTACCTCTACATGGGCAACGGTTTCCAGTAATTCTTGCCTTAACGTCTGAATAAGCTTCGACAGGCGGCCATCCATTTGTTTTAATGCTACATTCATTGCTTTATCTGTCTTCGCACGGATTAAGTCCATCACTGCTTCCGCTTGTGATAAATCAATGCGGCCATTTAAAAAGGCACGTTTAGTGAACTCGCCCGGCTCGGCCAGACGTGCTCCTTTTGCCAGCATAATCTCTAACACACGATTCACGGAAACCAATCCGCCATGACAATTAATCTCAACAATATCTTCACGGGTGAAGGTTTTCGGAGCACGCATCACGGAAACCATAACCTCTTCTGCTAATTCCTTTGTTTCCGGATCAATCACTTTCCCATAATGAATCGTATGGGAATCTGCCTCTTTCAGGCTCTTTCCTTCAAACACATCTGAGGCTAACGGAATTGCTTCCGGTCCGCTTAGACGCACAATTGCAATCGCCCCTTCACCTACTGGAGTGGATATCGCTGCTATTGTATCTGTATCCATACTTATTCACCTGCCTTCCCTTCATTCTATATCTATAATTAATTCGTTAATTTTTATTATCACTAACAATCAAGAATAACATAGATTTAGAAAAAAAGAAACTTATCCACAAAAATAGTTTTGTTTATTTTTCAACCCCTTGTTATCCACATGTGCATAACACTATTTAATCATTCTCTTCCTGCCAGGATAGCAAGATATATATACTTATTATTAGGTGCGAAAGTTGATTAAAATACAAATGAAAAGCCAGAAAGATTTTAATCTCCCTGGCTTTCCTTTTATCTATGGTTTTATAACAATATGACGATGCGGCTCGACGCCGTCAGAATAAGTAGAAACCTGCTTATCCTGCAGGACACTATGAATAATTTTACGTTCAAATGCCGGCATCGGCTCCAGTACCACTTTTTTCTTCGTTTTCTGTGCTTTATCTCCCATTTTTAAAGCGAGTGATTCTAATGTTTCTTTTCTTCTCGCGCGGTAGCCCTCTGCATCTAAGGTTACCGTATAGTACGTATCATTCTGTTTATTGATGACTAAATGAACTAAATATTGCAGCGCATTTAAAGTCTGGCCCCGTTTTCCGATAAGCTTCGCAATATTTTCATGATGCATCGTATACGTTACATGGTTTCCCTTTATTTCGGTTTCTACTTTTACTGAGAGATTCATGTTGCTAGTAACTTCTTTGATAAATTGAGCTGTTTCTTCAACTGGATCCTTTGCGACCGTTACTTTTACATAAGCACGCTTGGACCCAAATATACCAAACATTCCTCTTTTGCCTTCATCAATGACCTCAACATCTACTTGATTCTCTTCCACTCCCAATTGCTCCAGAGCTGATTGAATCGCTTCTTCAACGGTTTGACCACTTGCAGTTACTTCTCTCAATCGCTTCCCCTCCATTAATCACAGCATGATTATCCGTAATTTCCCTTACTTGGCAAAAAATGATATATGCTTTTGTGAGGGAAAACGGCTGCTATATCTTCTGATTAAGTACTGTAGCCAGGACTTTTGATGAATTCATATAGATTTTTTAAAAATGCAAAATATTTAACTATTTTTCTTATAAATAATGGGGGAATTTCTTCCCCCATTTTAAAAATTATTTTTTTGACATCATCGGCTTATTAATAAGAAGTGTCTGGAATACCATAAATATGTTACCTGTTACCCAGTACAACGCCAATGCTGCCGGGAAGAAGAATGCCATAACACCAATCATGATCGGCATGACATAAAGCATAATCTGCAGCTGTAAACGCATTTGCGGATTACTGTTTGCTGCGGAGTTCGTAGACATCATTAATTTCTGCTGTAAGAACGTAAACAGCGCTGTCAGAATCGGTAAAACAAAATCTGGTGTTCCAAGCTGGAACCAGAGAAAATCATGTGTAGCAATTTCTGTCGTACGTCTGATTGCATGATACATTGCAATAAATATTGGCATCTGTACAAGAATCGGTAAACAACCTGCTAAAGGATTAACCCCATTCTTTTGGAATAATTGCATCGTTTCCTGCTGTAATTTCTGCTGTGTATTCGCATCCTTAGACGCATACTTTTTCTGAAGTTCCTGTAATTGCGGCTGCACTTCCTGCATTGCCCTCGTGCTTTTGATCTGTTTTACATTTAATGGTACTAAGAGTAAACGGATAACTACTGTTACCAAAATAATTGCCAGTCCATAGTTTTCATTTAAAAATTCTGCAATCATTGTTATAAACCATGATAATGGGTAAACAAAGATTGTATTCCATATTCCTTCACTTTCAGGTGTAATCGGTTCATCGATTTGGGTACACCCAGCTAAAAAAACCGCTAACACGAGAAATGTGACTAATATCCCGTATTTTCTACGCAAAACATTTCCTCCTTAATATTACCAACGCTTATAATTGCTATTTTAGCTTATTTACATTGCGAATTCTATCCTAAACTTGTTCTTACTTGAAATGCTTAAATAATTTTTCTTTATATAGTAAATGCGAAAGACTTTTTTTCATCATCTCGTAACTCATTGTTTTCGTTGGGTTTCTGGCAATGATTACAATATCATAACAAGGTTTTATATCTTGCTCTAACTCTTGAAAAGACGCTCGCAACAACCTTTTAATCCGATTCCTGACAACGGCATTTCCTATTTTTTTCCCGACAGACAGACCTATCCGAAAATGATCCTGATTATCTTTCTTTTTATAATAAATAACCAGCTGCCTATTTGCGAAAGAATTCCCATGTTTAAATGTTGCCTGAAATTCTTCATTTTTTTTTATCCGAAATTGTTTTTTCACCGTCATCACCTTTTAATTTAACCCGCATACATCTTCTATTCATCTTGTTTCAGCTAACTTGTCCATTTTTATCAGCATAAAATATGTAATCCTTATGTGAATAAGCATATCCTCTAAAATACAGAAAAAAAACCACTGATAGTTGTCAGTGGCTTATGCAGATAAAACTTTACGTCCTTTGCGACGACGACGAGCCAAGATATGACGACCATTTTTTGTGCTCATACGCGTGCGAAAGCCGTGAACTTTTTTACGTTTGCGGTTATTTGGTTGAAACGTTCTTTTCATGAGTGTGCACCTCCTTGGAATCTCCAAGTTCATATTTAAACTAAAATAGCTTATAACTTATCCTTTAGACAGTCCTTGATATTATACGAAAAAATGATTGATTTTGTCAACCGGGTATTTAATAAAATTCTAACGATCTTTATTCCTCACACATTTTTCGGTGGACATTTTAACTGCTATATAAAGTTGAAATAAAATTTTATCATTTCGCGTTCGCTGCGACAAGCAATCGTGTAAAGATTAATCATATCCTCTTCCACACATTTTCATTATTACCATGCTGATATATTCCTTTCCATATAAAATCCTCTTTATTCCTTCTAATTTTACTTCTTCCACTAATCACCTTGCTTTAACATCAAGTCAGCTTAATCATTGATTTTAGTGTCCTCCAAAAATAGTACAGAAATTAATACAGCCAGCATGGAATTTCTATTTTAGAAATCACTCTTATTATCCACATCTTTTATCGGATATATTTCCTTTCTTTTTTTCTATCCACACAAAAAATAAACAGGATAATCACAAAATACAGTGTTGTTTATAAGCAAAACACACAACAGATAGAATATGTGGATAACTATTTAAAAGCCATTGATTTATTCGGTTTTATTTGGTATTATATTTATGTTTTAGTTTGTGGAAATCATTTCGCAAATAAATCTTATTCACAGATTGTGGATAAGATGTGGATATTCTTTCCACTGATTTTTGATAAAGTTTTCTACAAAGTTGTGGATAGCGTTTATATATGTCATATTTTATTTGGAATTAGCTTTAATAGTATAATGTAATTACCTTTTATATTCGTATTTAACCGTATATATGATTTCTTTTTTGTTTATCCACAGCGCTTTTTTTTATTTTAATACGTCTGCCTTTCCATCTAATACATGAAATAGATTGAGAGAGGCTTTTTTCTTCTGAATAGAAGTTCGGAAAAAGGAACTATGCGCTGCCTTCTCTCCATTTTGGTCGAGAAACAGCTCGCACAGGGCGGAAGCGTCCTTAAATATGAATTTCTATGATGAACATTAATGGAATGCGCTGGTTGATTCTTTTTTATTGCTGTCAGCTGTTAAGCCTATTTCCTAACTCAGATTGAAAGGAGTGAAAGTAACT